>NZ_JBIBEN010000001.1:249456-661973 GCF_042955065.1 Streptomyces sp. NPDC012510 | reverse complement strand
GCCGACTGGTGCGCCCGTACGCCGTCCTGCGCGCTGCACGGGCGGGACGCCCGCGCCCTGTTCGACTCGCTCTACAAGCGCGCCGACGCCGGTGAGCTGGTCCTGCCGGGCGACCCGCCCCAGACGGTCACCACCCAGGACCTCCAGGGCCTCGCCTTCGGCAACATGTACGACCCGGCCGGCTGGTTCGACTTCGCCCAGACCCTCGCCGACCTTGACGCCTCCGACCCCGCCGCGGCACGGTCCCTCCGGCAGCGCGGTGAGCCGACGGAGTTCGCGTACCTCCCGGTGATGTGTCAGGACTACGACTTCGACGTCCGCTCGTACGGCACCCTCGCCCGCTACGAACGCAAGCTCGCCCGCCTCGCCCCGGTCACCCGACTCAGCTCCCTCGCCTGGACCGACCTGACCGGCTGCCAGGACTGGCCGACCGAGGTGACCAACCCGCCGCATCGACTCCGTGTCGACGGCACCCCGCCGATCCTGGTCACCAACAGCCGCTACGACGTGGCCACCCCGCACTCGTGGGGCTCCAACGCGGCCCGGCAGATGGGCCGTGAGGCCGTGTTCCTCACGTACGACGGTGTCGGCCACGGCGACTACTGGCTGAGCCCGTGCGCACGGGACGCCATCGACACCTACCTCACCACCCTGAAGACCCCGCGCAAGAACACCCACTGCCCCGCGGTCTGGCCGGCCGGCCCCTCCGCCCAGCGGCAGTCGCCGAGCGGCGGCCTCACCAACCCGCTGCCCGACCTGCTGGGCACGGGAACGCACCGGTGACCCAGGTGACGCCATCTGATCCGACCCGATCCTGAACTCCGGGGCGTGGCCCGGCCGACGGCCGAGCCACGCCCCGGAGGCCCCCCACGGGTCGAGCACCGGCTCACCCCACTCGGCGAAGGGCCGCGCGATGTCCTCGACGCCATGTCCACCCGGACGGTGACAGCCCTCGACGGCGAGCCCACAGTCACTTCGTGATGAGCTCAGGCAGACGGCGACATATCACCGGAGCGAGGAGCCGATGGGCAGGGCGGTCGAAGCCCTGACGCATCGACGGCCGAACGAGTCAAGGGCGTCGCGTCAAGGACGCCGCGTCAAGGGCGTCGTGTCAGGGGCGGGTGCCTACGCCGAAGGCGTTCCGGTGGGCCCGTTCGTCGTGGTCCTCCTCGGCGCACTCCTGTCCGGCACGGTGGCGGTCCTGGCCGCCTTCGCCGACGGCGGTCTCGGTCGCCGGGGTCCTCGGCATGCTCCTGTCCGTGCCCATCACCGCGGCGGCGTTCGCGGTGCTCTCTTAGCTGCGGGGCCGGTACGCGGTGCTCTCTGAGCTGCGGGGCCTGTACGAGGAAGGAGACAGGGGTACGGAGGACGCTGCGACCGAGGTTCCCGACAGCCCCGGAACCGGTCCGGTCGACCCGCGACCGCGCCCGGGGCGTGGTCCTCGACAGACTTCCCTGGCCGTCTCGGCGTCGTGATGACGGACGCCGCAGCAGCGGCTTGGCGATGCCCGAGCGCTTGTTGCGCGTCGGTGATCCCTACCCGCCGGACGACGGTGCTCGGAGCTGAGGCTGTCGGCCGAGGAGTTCGGCCAGGCCCTGTCGGGTGGCCGCGAGGACCACGCGGTCCCGGGAGCGCAGGACGTAGCCGGGGTGGAGGTCCCATATGAGTCCGGCAGGGCGGTCGGTTCCCTCGTGCGGTGGCGTGGCGGCGAGGTCGGGGAGCCGGTCGTCCGGTTCCGTCGTGTCCAGGGCGATGACGCGCCAGGCGCCGGCCCGGAACGACTCTGCGATGGTGCGCCCTTCGAGGTGAGGGTGCCCGGCGACGTTGAGGGCGGCGAAGACCAGCATGCGGCGCTCGACCGGGATGGCGCCGAGGATCTGGCGGCCCATCATGGCTCCGGCGAAGGCGGGGGCGGCGAGGGTGGAGACGCTGCGGCTGCGGGTGAGGGCGAGGGGGTGCGCGGCGCGCAGTGTGCGGTGGACGGCCGTGGCGAACTCGTCGTCGTACAGCCGCAGAGCCACCCGCAGGTCGGGCTTGACGGAGCGCGCGTACAGGGTCGCTTCCAGGTTCGTGGTGTCGATGCTGGTGAGGGCGAGCAGGGCGTGCGCCCGGTGGATCTTGGCGGTTTCCAGGACGCCCTCCTGGGTGACATCGCCGATGACGGTGGGGACGCGCAGGCGGCGGGCGACCGGGATGCCGCGCGCCTCGGGGTCCTCCTCCACGCAGACCACGGGGATGTCGAGCTCGTTCAGCCGGGTGAGCACCCGGGTGCCGATCTTGCCGAGGCCGAGCAGGACAACATGGCCGGACAGGCCACGCGGTGGGCGGCGTAGCGCGGCGGCGGTGCGGAAGGTGCCGAGCGCCTCCAGGACGGCGGCGAGCAGCACGGGAAGGAGCAGCAGCCCGGCGAGCCCACCGAGGAGCTGGAGCACTTGGCGGGCGGTGGATTCGCCGATCGCCGGATCGTTGATCGCGAAGAGATCGAGCAGCGTGACGTACGCGGCGCGCAGGGGGTGGTCGCCGGTGGTCAGCCAGCTTGCGACGGCCAGGCCCAAGACGCACGTGCCCAGTCCGGCCACGGCCCAGCGCAGCCGGCGTGAGAACAGGGACCCGAGCGGGGCTCCGCGCCCGGTGGGCCTCCTCGGCGGGGGAGCGGCCGCGGAGTGGGTGACCGCTTCCAGGGCCACGATGCCGTGTCCCGTGCTCGCGGCCACTGTCGCGTCGTCGGGCAGCAGCATCGGGCCTTCTCGGCCGCTGGCGTCCGACCCTTCCGCGCCGGCCGGGTCGTTGGTCGTCGATGACAGCAGGGCGAGCGTGCACAGGCCCGGATCGGCCGTCTCGCCGTGGCCCGGTGGAGGGCGCTCGACGGCACGCAGCAGCAGCCCGTCGGCCTGCACGACCTTGCTGGTGCCGGCGACGGCGGTGGCGGCGAGCGCGGGGGCGGCGGTGTCCGCGTCCGACAGGACGGTGGTGGAGGTGTCCAGGGCCTCCGGGTCCAGACCGGGGACGGCGAGGACGGCAGCCTGGTCGAGGAGTTCCTCCAGGTGCTGGCCGAGCTTGCGGTTGTAGAGCCGGATGACCAGCCGTAGCCGGGGGTTCAGGCGGCGGGCGGCCAGCGCGGCGCGGATGTTGGTCTCGTCGTCGTCATGGACCAGTGCCAGTGCGGCGGCCTCGCGCACGCCCGCCTCGACCAGGAGAGCCTCGGTGAGTTCGGCTGCCTCGACCAGATGAGGGGCGTCCGAAGCCCCGTGGGTGGCCGGGGCGGCCGTACGGTTCACGACCGCCTGGACCCGGCCCAGCATCGTCGTGGTCCGCGCCGGTCCGGTGCCGCTGGTCCGGTGTCCGGTCGGGACTACGAGGGTGACGCGCTCCCGGTACACCGCCGTGAGCTCGGCGGCCAGCCGTTCGGCGAGCGCGTCGTCACCGCACACGATCATGTGTCCCGGCTGGGGGACTCTTCTCGTCGGCTGCGGGAAGAGGACCATGTCGTCCGTGACCTCCTGGTCAGTGCTCCGGTCGCCTGTCAGCGACATCCCGTGTGTGCGAAGAGGCGGGTCATCCGGGAAGCGGGTCATCCGGCGGACGCCGTGTCGTCTTGGCACGTCGACGTCCCCCCGCTCGGCGGCCTCTGCCCATAGTCGTCCGCGGCCGGCCTGGTTCGTTCCCATACGGCGGTCACCGGAGCCCCGCGTCCGCTCGGCGCAACTCTCCCACTGCGAGGGCGAGATACGCCGCTGCGGCGAAGAGGATGCCGGGGATGGCGAGCATGCTGCGCCGATCGCTCTCCAGGACAGCCATGTATCGGCTCTGCGAGACCTCGACCGTCCCGCGTTCGTTGGGAGTCACGTCGAGGACGAAGTAGCGGCCGTCCCTGATGTCGGCTGACTGGAGGTTCCCCGCACCGGCCACGCTGACCAGGATCACCACGATTCCCGAGGCGACCAGGCTCCCCAGAGCACCCTGTACCGCGCCGGACAGGCACCGGAAGGCGAGCCATACCGAGTGGCGGTCCGCTCGCGTCAGGAGGACGCGCACCATGGCAGCTGCGAAGATCGGGAACAGCAGCAGCACGACCGCCGCCGTCAGCCATGGCGAGTCCACCAGCGGCAAGGTCCCCGGCAGCCATGTCAGCGCTGCGGAAATCAGCAGCAAGGCACTCAGCCCGGCTGCGATTCCCCCGTGCAGCTTGAAACTCCACCCCATGCCGCAGAGCCTTCCACGGGCGCCGCTTCGGTTCACTGCCGTACCTCGGCAGAGAAACCCACTCACTGACGGCAAGGATCCTGCCTGGAAGACGACGGCGTGGTGTTCTTGGCTGCTCGTCACTTGGCAGATGACACAGGTGTGGTCGTCTGGACCGCTACGGTCCCCAGCCCACCGCCCATATCGCCCCCAAGCCTTCTGGGACGCGGCGACTTTGCGCTGCCGCCATGGCCGCCGGCGCAGGTCTAGATCGCCGCCGCGCTCCGTTCATCGCCGGCTACGTCCTGCCGCTGCAGGGTCGGCTGACGCCGCAGCGGGCACATCGCCACGCGGCCGATCTCGCGGGCCTGGCCTGGTCCATGGTGGTGGCGTCCAGGCTTGGGGGTTCAGGCTCGGGGCGCGTCTCCGGCACGACTGCCGCCTGGTCTCGGTCGGCGACAGGCGATGGCGGTCGACGGGCGATGGCGGTCGACGGGCGATGGCGGTCGACGGGCGGTGGTGGTCGACGGGCGATGGTGGTCGACGGGCGGTGGTGGGCGACGTGACAGGGCTCGGGCAGGGGTCCTGACGGGTGTCGGCACCACGGTGCGGGCGGTTCATCCTGCGAACTCGCGGACGGGCAGCCCGGTGATGCCGACTCGTGCCCGGAACAGCGAGCCTGCCGTCGGGTCCTCACCAGGTTCAAGGTCCTCTCGGGATGTGGTGATGAACAGCTCGTCCAGTCGTGGCCCGCCGAAGGTGCAGGCGGTGACCTTCCTCGCCGGTAGTTCGATCACCTCGTCGAGGACACCCGATGGGGAGTAGCGTCGCACCGCTCCACCGTTGTTGAGGGCCACCCAGACACCGCCTTGGACGTCGACGGTCAGCCCGTCCGGTCGCCCGGCCTCGACAGGAACGGTCACGAGAGTGCGCTGCGCGGTCAGGCCCGACTCGCGGTCGTACGCGAGCACGGCGATGCGTTGTGTCGGCGTGTCGTTGTAGTAGGCGTGGGTGCCGTCGGGGCTCCACTCCAGCCCGTTGGAGACGGTGACCCCGGTGAGGATCACCGTGACGGAACCGTCGGGTGCCAGCCGGTACAGGGTGCCGGCGTCGGGGCGCTTGTCGTAGGCCATGGAGCCGCAGTAGAAGCGGCCGTCGGGATCGCAGCCGCCCTCGTTCATCCGTATCCCGCGGTCGTCGTCCCACAGCTCGGGCAGATGTGTCAGGGTTCCGTCGGCGTCCTCCAGGGCGAAGCCCCGCTCGACTCCGATGACCGCTCCTCCCCGGCGGCGTGGTCGTACCGCTGCGGCGACGTCGCCCACATGGCGGCGGGTGACGGTGCCGTCGTCGGAGAGGGACAGCACGTCCCCGGCCAGCATGTCGACCCAGCGCAGGCCGCCCCAGCGTGGCGACCACACGGGCCCCTCGGCGTGGTACGCGATCGGATCGGTCACCTGTTCCGGACGCATCGGCGCCTCCCGGCGAAGCGGATAGTTTGGCCCATAGGTGCCTTTTCTCCCTCACGTGTCATGGTGCCTCACCGAACCAGGAGACCGCCGTATGGCCCGTTCGCGCACGACCGCGGCGTTGCGGCCGTGGTTCACCGAGCTGTGGCCGCTGGTGCAGGTGACGGCAGCGGCCACGCTGGCCTGGGTCATCGCCCGCCGGATCGCCGCTCACGATGCCCCGTTCTTCGCCCCGATCGCGGCCGTGGTCGCGCTCAGCTTCGGGCGCGGCGAGCGGGGGCGCAACGCCCTGCGGCTGGTCTTCGGGGTGTGTATCGGCATCGTGATCGGTGAACTGACGGTCGCCGTGCTCGGAGGCGGCTGGGACAGGCTGGCGGTGGCCACATTCGTCACGCTGGCCATCGCGCAGGCGCTGGGGGCCGATCGGCTGGTGCGCGTCCAGGCCGCCTCCGGGGCGGTCCTGACGATCGTCGCGGCCGATGGAGAGGCCGGCTGGAACCGGTTGATCGATGCGCTGATCGGTGCGGGGGTGGCGTTGGTCTTCACCCAGGTGCTGTTTCCCCCCGAGCCGTTGGCCTTGGTGCGCCGGGCGGAGAAGGCGGCGCTGACCACCATGGCCGAGGGCCTTCGACTGGCGGCTGAGGCGATGGAGCGGGACGGGCCCGACGAGAACCTGCGTGAAGAGTTGATCGGATGTATGTCGGATGTGCGGGAGCATCTCGCGGAGGTGGGGAAGGCCGGATCGGCGGGCGTGCGGGTCGCCGGTCACTCGCTGATCTGGCGTTACGAGCGCCCTGCCGCCAGGCGGACGAACGAGGAGACGGAGCAGGTGCAGTTGCTCGGAGCCGGCTGTCTGATGCTCATGCGCACCGCTGTGAGCGGGGGCAGGCAGGGCCGGCTCGCGCAGGCGGTGCGGGAGCTGGCCGCAGTGATCACCGATCTCGCGACGGACCTGCGCAGTCCCCCGATCCGCCGGCGCGCGGCGGAGCGTGCCATCGCCGTCGCCCGCCGGGTCGGCGAGGCACCGGCGGCGCATATGGCGCGAGAAGCGACGGCGGCCGGTGTGCGGTATCTCTGCCTCGACATCGTCGTCCTCGCCGGTACCGCCCCGGGCGACGCCTTCGCCGTGCCGCACCACGGTGAAAGCGAGCCGCGGGCGGATGCGCCGCCGGAGGACTCCCGCGTCTCCGGCCCGCCTCGCTCCACGGTGCTCAGCCGACTCGTGGACCGGCTGGCGGGCCGACGAAGAGAGCGGCGTTGACCACGACTGGTCGCGCCGGCCGAGCGTCACGGCGGGCCCGCACTTCCTGCCGCGTATTCCTTCAGCGGGACCAGCCCCGCCTTCCAAGCTGCCAAGACGGGCGTCATCACGCGCCAGGCCGCTTCGGCCTCGTCACCACGGACGGACAACGCGCTGCCGCCCGACAGCAGGTCCAGCAAGACGCGACCACAGGCCGACAGGTCGGCGGCGGGGGGCGGCGCGGTCAGCGTCATCGGCGCCGGGCTCGGCGGATCCAGGGAAACGCCGCCCGTCAGGTGCAAGGCGATGTCCTCAGGGCCGTCGAGGCCGATCGGGAAGCAGGCAGGCCCATCGCGACCCGGGACAGGATCTGGAGCATGTGATTCTGCATCACGTCCCGCAGGGTGCCGGAGCGGTCGAAGTAGCCTGCACGGCCCTCCAGTCCGAGGTCTTCCTCCCACAGGATGTCGATCTGCTCGATGTGCCGGCTGTTCCATACGGCTTCCAGGACGCGGTTGGCCAGGCGCAGCGCGAACAGGTTCCACGCCGTCGGAAGTCCGAGGGCGTGGTCGACCCGGAACACCCCTGGTAGCACCAGCGTGTCGATCAACTGCTCACCCCCGTACGACGACCTCGGCAACACCGCGCGTCCCGACGACGCGGGTAACCCAAAAATCGAGGTAAGTGGCAGGTTGGTGCGGTTTATGAAGAATTCTGAGTATGCCCGATCTTGATCCAGCAGGTGTGGAAGCGAAGCGGCCTCCTCCGGTCGTGACGCTTGCCGCGCTGTACGGCACGGGAGGCGTCGTCATCGGGCCCGAAGTGGCGCAGCGGCTCGGCGTGACCTTCCTCGACCGCGCCATTCCCGCGTCGGTCGCCGCGCGGGCCCGCGTTCCCGAGGAGGTCGTCGCCGCCGCGGAGGAACGCCCCGTCAGGCGCGGGCAGCGGCTGCTGGCACGGCTGGCCAGGGCGCCCAGCCTGACAGCCGGCCCTTCCCAGGACCGCTGGCCTCTGGAAGAGAGCGAGATGCGGGCGCAGATCCGCCGCTTCATGGCCCAGGCCGCCCGCTCCGGAGGTGTGGTGCTGGGGCGCGGCGGCGCGATCGTGCTGCGCGAGCTGCCGCAAGCACTGCATGTGTACCTGGGCGGACCGCTGCAGGCCCGTATCGCACAGACGATGGAAGCCGAAGACGTCGATCGCGCCACCGCTGAGCGGCGCGTGAAGGCCAACGACTGGGCGCGAAGGGAGTACGTCCACAGGGCGTACGGCGCCGACGGTGACGACCCGGCGCTGTATCACCTCATGATCGACGCCACCGCCTTCGGCGTGGACGCGTGCGTGGAGCTGATCATCGCTGCCGCCGCCATGCGCATGCCGCGCAGCAACTGACTCGACGACATGAGGAGTGCCTATGCTCAGGCCCCGCGATACGCCCACCCGCGAGCGCACCTCGCTCAACGGCCTGTGGCGGTTCGCCGTCGACACCGATGGTGTCGGCCGGACCGACGGCTGGTGGAACGGCACTCTGCCAGGCAGGCGGGAGATGCCCGTACCGGCCAGTTACAACGACCTGTTCCCGGATCCGGCGGTCCATGACCATGTGGGTGACGTCTGGTACCAGAGGGTGATACGGGTTCCCAGACGATGGGAGGGACAGCGGATCGTCCTGCGTTTCGACTCCGCGACCCACCGGGCGGTGGTCTGGGTCGACGACACCGAGGTCACAGCACACGAAGGCGGATACACGCCGTTCGAGGCCGACCTCACCGACCTGGTCACGCCGGGCGGTGAGTACCGGGTCACGGTCGTGGTGGACAACACCCTGTCGTGGCAGTCGATCCCACCGGGATACGTCGAGCAGACTCCCGACGGCCCACGCCAACGCTACTTCCACGACTTCTTCAACTACGCCGGTCTGCACCGCAGCGTCTGGCTCTACACCACCCCCCGCACCTACATCGGAGACATCACCGTACTCACCCGGCTGGCCGGACCGACAGGGATCGTCGACTACCAGATCCAAGCGGTCGGTCCCGAGGAACACGCCGTCCGCGTCGTACTCCGGGACGCCGACGGCGCCGAAGTCGCGCGAGCCGACGGCGCCACCGGCGGGCTCAGCGTCGAGGACGTGCACCCGTGGCGGCCGGGGGAGGGCTACCTCTACGAGCTCCACGCCGAACTGCGGGGCACCGGAGAGGAACCGACCGACGCGTACACGCTGCCGGTCGGGGTACGCAGCGTGGCGGTCGAGGGGAGCCGGTTCCTCATCAACGGCGAGCCGTTCTACTTCACAGGATTCGGCAAACACGAGGACAGCCCCGTACGCGGCAAGGGCCACGACGACGCCTTCATGGTCCATGACTTCGCTCTGATGGAGTGGCTCGGCGCGAACTCGTTCCGCACGTCGCACTACCCGTATGCGGAGGAGGTGCTCGAGTACGCCGACCGGCACGGCATCGTGGTCATCGGCGAAACTCCCGCCGTGGGGCTCAACGCCGAACTGGGCGCCACCCTCGCCGAGGCGGTGTTCACCACCTTCTCCAAGTTCACCATCAACGCCGCCACGCAGGAGGCCCACCGCCAGGCACTCGCCGAGATGATCGCCCGGGACAAGAACCACCCCAGTGTGGTGATCTGGAGCATCGCCAACGAGCCGGAGTCCAGCACGACCGCCTCCCGCTCCTACTTCGAGCCGCTGGTCGATGAAGCCCGGCGGCTGGACCCGTCCCGCCCGCTGGCCTTCGTCAACTTCATGAGCGCGACCCCGGACAACGACGTCATCTCCGGCCTGTTCGACGTCCTCATGCTCAACCGCTACTACGGCTGGTACAAAGACCTGGCAGAACTCGCCGCGGCCGAACGGAACCTGGAAGACGAACTCCGCGCCTGGACACGTAAGCACGACAAACCGATCATCATGACCGAATACGGCGCGGACACGCTCATGGGCCTGCGCACCATCACACCCACCCCGTGGACCGAGGACTACCAGGCCGACGTACTCGCGATGTATCACCGGGTCTTCGACCGCGTCGAGGCGGTCGTCGGCGAGCAGGTCTGGAACTTCGCGGACTTCGCGACCGCCCCGGGCCTGCTGCGTGTCGACGGCAACAAGAAGGGCGTGTTCACCCGCGACCGCAGACCCAAAACCAGCGCATGGCAGCTGCGCGAACGCTGGCAAGGGCGCCGGTGACCGGCCCGCGGGGCGAGCAGCCCGCCAAACTGCGCACCATCCAGTACATCGGCTACGGGGCCGGAGACTTCGCGAACAACCTGGCGTTCTCGATGGCGTCGATGTTCCTGCTCCTCTACTACACCGACGTCGTCGGGATCTCCGCCACCACGGCGGGGACACTGTTTCTGATCGTGCGGGCCTGGGACGGGATCGCCGACGTGATCGCGGGCCGCATCGTCGACCGCACCTCCACCCGATGGGGCAAATACCGCCCCTACCTGCTGTTCGCATCCCTGCCGCTGCTGCTGCTGACCGTCGCGCTCTTCTCCGTGCCGGGCGGACTGAGCGAGGGCGGCGCACTCGTGTACGCCTACCTCTCCTACGCGCTGTTCTCCTTCGCCTACGGCCTGGTCAACATCCCCTACGGTTCCCTGTCCACCGCCATGACCCAGGATCCCGACGAACGCTCCAAACTCTCCAGCGCCCGGGTTCTCGCCGCGAACGTGGTCATCCTGCTGCTGGCGGTCGTCGTCTCACGGCAGATCGCGACATCCGACGACCTCCAGCAATCCTTGACGATCATCACCGTGGGCCTGGTGGTGATCGGGATGACGTTGTACGTGTTCACCTTCTTCACCGCCAAAGAGCAGGTGCGGCGCGATGTCGAGAAGGTCAGCCTGCGCCAGGCGTGGAACACCGTGAAGCAGAACAAGCCGCTGCTCCGGCTCGGCCTGTCCAGCGTGCTGTTCCTGTGCGGCATGTTCGCCCTGGAGACCACCGCCATCTACTACGCCCGCTACGTCCTCGACGACGCCGGCCTCTACGTCGTCCTCGTCACCGTGCAGGTCGTCGGCATGCTCCTGGCGACCCTGCTCATCCCCGCCACAGTGAGCAAAATCGGCAAGCGGACCTCCTACGTCGCGGGCGGAACCATCGCCGTGCTGGGCGGCATCGTCACCGCCGTCGCGCCAGGATCCATTCCCGCGATCGCCTTCGTCGGTTTCGGCACCCTCGGCATCGGGATCGGCGCCATCAACACCCTGATCTGGGCGCTCGTCGCCGACACCGTCGAGTACGGGGAATGGAAAACCGGCGTACGCGCCGAAGGCGCGACCTACTCGGTCCTCTCCCTCAGCCGCAAATTCGGGCAGGCCATCGGGGCTGCCGCCGCGGCGTACATCATCGGTATCGGGGGCTACGAATCCGCCGCCGCCACTCAAAGCGACAGCGCTGTCACCGCGATCAGAATTGCGGCCGGGGCTGTCCCGGCCCTGGTCCTCATCCCCGCGATCGCCCTCATGGTGACCTATCCCCTGACCGAGAAGAAGTTCCGCGAGATCGTCGCCGACATCGCCCAGCGCCACGCGGAACCCGGCCCGGACGAACCGCGAGCCTCCCGAGCATGAGCCCGCGAGCGTCCCGAGCACCTGTCGTCACGCCGAGCAGGCCCAGTCATCTTCCGCCACCGGAGTCGCGGTTCCTGGGGCAGCGAAACCTACCCCAGAGCTGAAGCACGTGGCCCGATCAGCGCGGTTTGCGCGATCGCGGAGGCGGCAGCCCGGCCGGCGCGCCCGGGCCCGCCGCGCGTTCCGGCGGGCCATGCGCATGCCGGGTAGCCTGGGATGAGGACCGGGAGGCGGGCAGGAACCTCGTACGACGGTGCAAGGTGGAGGGGTCTTCATGGCGCACCCACATGAGTCCGAACGTTCCGGCATGCGGTCCGCACCGCTTCCGGCTGCTTCGAAGGCGGCCGGTACCGGAGCGGAGACGCGTCGTGGGCCGCGGCTGGCCTCGGTCGTACTGTTCGTCCACGACCACGACGAATCAGCGGACTTCTACCAAGAGCTGCTGAACATGGAGGTCACGGTCCGCACCGCCACGGCCGTGCTGCTCGTGAACCAGGGCGGCTTCCAGGTGTATCTGCGCAGCGTGGGTCCGAAAGCCCAGCACCCGGTGGGCCATGTCGGCGCGCAGTACGTCATCTGGACGGCGGACGGCCCCGACGACTTCCAGCGGTGCGAGCGCGTACTGAGAGCCCGCTCCCTCCGTGTCGACACACGGCACGGAGAGGGCTTCACTCTCATCGAGGGCCAGGACCCCAGCGGCCTGCCCGTGCTGGTGGCCTATCCAGGACCCGACGAAGTGACGCGTCTCGAGATCATCGCTCGTTACTACGTATGACGCCCCGGCAGGAGGCCCCGGATGGCACACAAAAGGAACGTGCGCGTTCGCCGCGTCTACGAGGCTCCCGCGCCGGCCGACGGCACCAGAGTGCTGGTCGACCGCATCTGGCCCCGGGGAATGGCCAAGGAGAAGGCCCACCTCGACGAGTGGTGCAAGCAGGTCGCGCCCTCCACGGAGCTGCGCAAGTGGTACAGCCACGCCCCTGAGCGGTTCCCTGAATTCAGCCGCCGCTACCGGACCGAGCTCAAAGACCCGGAGCACGCGGAGGCTGTGGCACATCTACGCGATCTCGCCCATGACCGGACCCTGACACTGCTCACCGCAACCAGGCATCCAGAGATCAGCGAAGCCGAGGTGCTCGCGGAGCTGCTCCGGGGTTGACATCACCGTTACCTGTCGCGGCACGGTATGCAGCCCGGTGCTCCGCCCGGGCCCTCCCGTGCCGGAACGTGAGTCCGTCGGCCTGCGCGGCGAAGGCGGTCTGCCGGCAGGCGGGACTCGCGGCCCGATCCGCCGATGCGCGGGCCCGCACGATCACCAACTCGCCGTCGGCCACTGCGTTTGCAACGGGAGGTGTGATGAGCGGACTGGTCGTGGTGGGAGTGGACGGCTCGGCGTCGAGTCTTGCCTCGGTGGAGGCGGCCGCGATGGAGGCTCACTGGCGTGGGGCGGGGCTGCGGCTGGTGCACGCCTTCGCCTGGCGTGACATGCATCCCCTCGGACCGCTGTCGCTGGGCCCGCCCGAGAACGGGTTGCGCGACGTGGAGGAGCCACTGCTGGCCGAGGCGGAGGATCGGGCTGCCGCGGTGGCCCCGGCCGTGGAGGTCTCGCGCACCGTGGTGACGGGAGAACCCCTGGCCGTGCTGGAGGCACAGTCGCGTGTTGCGGAACTCGTCGTGGTCGGATCGCGGGGCATGAGTGGTTTCGTCGCGCTGATGGTGGGGTCGACAGGGGTGCAACTGGCAGCTCATGCCCGGTGTCCCGTGCTCGTCGTGCGAGGGCGGGGCGAGGTCACGGGACCGATCGTGCTGGGAGTCGATGGTTCCCCGGCGGGTGCCAAGGCGGTCGACTTCGCTTTCGCCGAGGCAGCACTGCGCGACGTCGACATCGTCGTCGTGCACTGCTGGACCGCGTGGGGCGCACCGATGCCCCCTCCGCACGATGCGGCCATGCCCTACGCGAACGAGCCGGGCGCGCTGGCGGCGCATGAGGAGCGTGTCCTGGCGGAGGCGATCGCCGGCCGGCAGGAGAGGTTCCCGCACGTGAGGGTGGAGCGCGACGTCGTCCACGGCGGGACACGTGAGACGCTGATCGAGGCAAGCCGTAGGGCCCAGTTGCTGGTGGTCGGTGCCCGGGGACACGGCGGGTTCACCGGCCTGCTGCTCGGCTCAGTCAGCCAGGCCATGCTGCATCACGCGCACTGCCCCGTAGCAGTGGTCCGGAGCGCCGACGACAGCCGCTGACCCGGTGCGGCCTCCGGCCTCGCGATCCCGACGCCATGGAGGCGGACAGCACCACGTCGTGGCTGCTCGGTGGCGCCGCCAGGCTGAAGGACGAAGCACCCGACCCCGTTGCGGAGTCGCGGGTTGCGGGAGTGGGCCCGCTGGTACGGCGCAGCCCAGCCGTCCTCTCTCATGACCGGCCGACCACGTCCTGATCGTCCACCGCCTCCTTCGCCGCCGCGGGCGACGTCACGTCCTCGGTCAGTACGTGGTGGCTCGTCGGTTCAGGCTTGCCCCGTCGGCCCGCCAGCCACAGGGCAACGGGCTCGGTGTAGCGGGCGGTGAGCGGGCCGAGGATCACCAGGATCAGCACGTACGCCGTGGCCAGCGGGCCCAGGGAGGGTTCGATCCCGGCGGTGACGGCAAGGCCGGCGATCACGATGGAGAACTCACCCCGCGCCACCAGCGTGCCACCCGCCCGCCACCTGCCCTTGGCCGAGACACCGGCCCGCTTGGCCGCCCAGTACCCGGTGGCGATCTTCGTGCCGGCGGTGATGACGGCCAGCACGAGCGCGGGCACGAGCACCGGCGGAATGCTGGACGGGTCGGTGTGCAGGCCGAAGAAGACGAAGAACACGGCGGCGAACAGGTCCCGCAGCGGAGCCAGCAGATTGTGCGCGCCCTCCGCCACCTCGCCGGACAGGGCGATCCCTACCAGGAACGCGCCCACGGCCGCTGACACCTGGAGCTGCTGCGCCAAGCCGGCGACCAGCAAGGTCAGGCCAAGCACCACCAGCAGCAGCTTCTCCGGGTCGTCGCTGGAGACGAACCGGGAGATGTGCCTGCCGTAACGCACCGCCAGCAGCAGTACCAGACCGGCCACACCGAGCGCGACGGCGAGGGTCATGCTGCCCGCCGCCAGACTCGTCCCCGCCAGCAACGCGGTGATGATGGGCAGGTACACGGCCATGGACAGGTCTTCCAGGACCAGGATGCTCAGGATCACCGGGGTTTCACGGTTGCCGAGCCGCCCCAGGTCGCCAAGCACCTTGGCGATGACACCGGATGAGGAGATCCAGGTCACTCCGGCCAGCACCACTGCCGCCACCGGGCCCCAGCCCAGCAACAACGCCATCGCGGCCCCGGGCAGGGCGTTGAGGGCCGCGTCGACAAGTCCGGCAGGATACTGGGTCTTGAGGTTGGAGACGAGGTCGCTGGCGGTGTACTCCAGGCCCAGCATGAGCAGCAGCAGGATGACGCCGATCTCGGCGCCGATCGCCACGAACTCCTCACTGGCCCCCAGCGGCAGCAGCCCGCCTTCGCCGAAGGCGAGTCCGGCCAGCAGATACAAGGGGATGGGCGAGAACTGGAAGCGCCCGGCGAACCGGCCGAGCAGCCCCAGACCGAGGATGATCGCGCCGAACTCGATCAGGAAGACCGCGGTGGAGTGCACGCAGACTCACTCCCGCCCGAGTATCGCCGCGGCGGCCTCGGCACCCTCACGGGTGCCGATCACGATCAGGGTGTCCCCGCCTGCCAGCCGGAAGTCCGGCCCTGGGGATGGAATCGCCTCCGCCCGGCGCAGCACCGCCACGATCGACACACCCGTCTCGGTACGCATCCGGGTGTCTCCCAGCAGCCGCCCGTTCCAGTGCGAGGTGGCGGACAATTCGATCCGCTCCGCCACCAGCCCGAGTTCCGTCGTCGACAGCAGACTCGGACTGTGGTGGGCGGGCATCAGGGCGTCGATGAGCGCCTCCGCCTCCCCCGAGGTCAACCGCACGGACAGCGCGCAGGCGTCCGGATCGTCCTTGCGGTACGCGCTCAGGGTCCGCGACCCGTCCCGGTGCGCGACCACGGACAGGGGACGCTGCTCCCGTGTGGTGAGGTCGTATCGGACCCCGATCCCCGGCAACGGCGTACTGCTCATGCGCGCAGCGCCCACGGCTGTCTCCCTGTCTGATTCGGGTGTTTCTTTAGCCGATCTTTGCTGACACCCTAGCGAGTGCCCCGAACTCGGCCTTCACCAGTCCCGTCCGCAGCCGACCGGCCGGGGGACGAGCCGGGAAGGAAACGCCGCATGATCGAGTGGGTGCCACTTCGGCGGGTATTGGCGCCGCCAACGGCTGTCACGCGCAGGTGCTGGTCTGGCAGGACATGGTCGGGCTGCGGACCGGGCGTCTGCCGCGGTTCGTGAAGCGGTATGCGGACGTGCACGGTGAGCTGCGCGACGTGCGGTCCGGGAGTCCGCGGCGGAGATGGCGGCGGGTGCGTTCCCGGGGCCTGAACACTCCTTCCAGGGGGTGCGAGCCGGCCCGGGGCGCTCTCGGCTGAGGTGGCCCGGGGTGCTCGGCTGAGCCGGCGACAGGTGCCATGGGCTCTGCCGGTCCTCCGGAGCTCCGGCGTCCGCCTGTTGCGGTGGGAGTGTCGCCCGCCTGGATGTTGGGCACTGCTGCCGGTGCGGCTGCGGGCTGGCTCAGCACGATCGCTCACCCCCTGGTATCCCATACATACGCGGCAAAGGAGCACGTTCTTCATGGATCTGGCCACGCGTCGGCGTCGGGCGGCGCTGTTTCTGTTCTTCCTCATCCCCGGTCTGTCGATCTCCTCATGGGTGACCCGGACGCCCGACATCCGAGACCAGCTCGGCGTCTCGACCGCGCAGATGGGAATGGTCCTGTTCGGGCTGTCCGTCGGCTCCATGGCCGGCATCCTCAGTTCCGGCACGCTGGTGGCCAGGTTCGGCACCCGGCCCGTCATGGGCGCCGGAACCGTGCTGGTCATCCTCAGCATGGCGGTCATCGGCGGTGGAACGCTGCTCTCCTCCGCCCCCGCAGCCGCAGCCGGTCTCTTCCTCTTCGGCGCCGGCATGGGCGGCGGTGAGGTCGCGATCAACATCGATGGCGCCGATGTCGAGCAGATCACTGGAGGGACGGTACTGCCCACCCTGCATGGCTTCTTCAGCCTGGGCACTGTCGTGGGAGCCGCGCTCGGCATCCTGTGCACCGCTGCCTCCATCCCGGTGCAGTGGCACCTGGCCGCCATGGCCCTGGTCACAGCAGCCATGCTTGCCCATGCCTTCCGTGCCATCCCAAAGTCCGTGGGGATACGCCGGAACAATGAGGTGCAGTCCGAGGCCGGCGCCTCGACGGCGCAGGTGAAGGTCTGGAAAGACCGCAGGCTGCTGCTGATCGGAGGCGTCATCCTGGCGATGGCGCTGGCCGAGGGCTCCGCCAACGACTGGCTGCCCCTACTCATGGTTGACGGCCACGGCATGGATCCCGCCATGGGATCGGCCGTCTACACAGGGTTCGCTGCGGCCATGACCGTCGGCCGCTTCGCCGGCGGATCCCTCATCAACCGCCTCGGCCGCCCCGTCGTTGTCCGGGGCAGCGCCATCTGCGCCAGCCTCGGCATCGCCTTTGTCGTCTTCGCCGACTCCGCCGTCCTGGCCGGCGTCGCCGTTCTCCTGTGGGGCCTGGGGGCCTCGCTCGGCTTCCCGCTCACCCTCTCGGCGGCCGGCGATTCCGGACCCGACCCGGCCGCACGCGTCAGCCTCGTGGCGATGATCGGCTACGTCGCGTTCCTCGTCGGCCCGCCCAGTCTCGGCTTTCTCGGCGATCACTACGGCCTGCGCCTCGCCATGATCGTCGTCCTCGCCTTCACCACCGCGGCCATCCTGCTCGCTCCCGCAGTCGGCACGCGCTCCGCGCCAGCCTCACCCGCCCCCGACCCGGCAGTCCGCTGAACCGGCACGCCTTCCCGGCCGCGATCAGTGCAGCCGGACGGAGGTGGCCGTTTCTCACCGAGCAAATACGCCTCGATCTCGGCGGCCGGGATCTCCCGTCGCGGATCATCAGGGCGAAGGTGAAGATGCCCGCGTCGGCCGCGGGAACACCGGCGGACGGCGTGGCCTGGCCTTGGCGCTGGTGGCCCTCTCTGTGGCGATGCGTCCCGTGGTCATCGTCCCCGCTCCCGTCCTGGACAGCGTCGCCTCTTACAGACGCGCACCGTTGCGGACCTACGGCGACCGCGCCGTGTCCTGACGTCCCCGGCGCCCGTGTCTGTTCTGCCCGGCGTTATGGCAGGTAGCTTGGTGGAGAAGGCCCGCCCCTGTAAGGAGGGCGCTCTGATGCCGTGGTTCGTATGGCTGCTCGCCGCCGGGGTGCTCGGTGCCGCGGAGTTCTTCACTTTGACTCTGGTCTTCGGGTTGCTGGCGGGTGCCGCGTTGGTCGCCGCCGTGGTCGCGGGTGTGGGCATCGGCGTCCTCGGCCAGCTCGTCGCGTTCGGGACAGCAGCGGCAGCGGGTCTCGTCATCGTCCGTCCTGTCGCGCTGCGGCACATGGCACAGCAGCCCCTCACCCGCGAGGGCAGTGACGCGCTGATCGGCAAGCGGGCCGAGGTCATGCAGGAGGTCACCGCAAGCCGCGGCCTGATCAAACTCTCCGGCGAGGAGTGGTCCGCCCGCGCCCTCGACGAGAGCCTGGTGATACCCGTCGGAGCGCTGGTGGATGTCATGGAGATCGAAGGCGCCACGGCCATCGTCTACCCCCGCGAGCTCCTTCCGTGAACGGCTGAACACACAGCTACGGAGGCCACTGTGGAACCCGTTGTCATCCTGACTCTCGTGGCGGCCATCGTCGTCGTCTTCCTCGTGGCCTCCACGGTGCGGATCGTCCCGCAGGCGCGCCGCTACAACATCGAGCGGTTCGGTCGATATCGCCGGACGCTGCAACCCGGCCTGAACTTCGTCGTGCCGGTGGCGGACCGCATCAACACCAAACTAGACGTACGCGAACAGGTGTACTCCTCCGATCCCAGGCCGGTGATCACCGAGGACAACCTCGTGGTGAACATCGACACCGTGCTCTACTACCAGATCACGGACCCGAGGGCGGCGGCCTACGAGGTCGCCGACTACCTGCAGGCGATCGATCAGCTCACCGTGACCACTCTGCGCAACGTCATCGGCAGCATGGACCTGGAGGAGACGCTCACCTCGCGTGAGGAGATCAACTCCCGGCTCCGTGCAGTTCTCGACGACGCGACCGGCAAGTGGGGCATCCGGGTCAACCGGGTGGAGATCAAGGCCATCGATCCACCGCACACCATCAAGGAGGCGATGGAGAAGCAGATGCGGGCCGAGCGTGACAAGCGCGCGGCCATCCTGCACGCCGAAGGGGAACGGCAAGCCAAGATCCTGACCGCGGAAGGAACGAAACAGAAGGACATCCTGGAGGCCCAGGGCACGCAGCAAGCGATGATCCTTCGGGCGGACGGCGAGGCCAAGGCGGTGGAGCTCGTCTTCCAGGCCGTCCATCGCAACAACGCCGACCCGAAGGTCCTGGCCTACAAGTACCTGGAGACACTCCCGCACCTGGCGAGCAGCGACAACAACACGTTCTGGGTGATCCCGGGAGAGCTGACCGAGGCGGTGCGGACGGTCACCCGTGCGTTCGGTGACCAGCCGATGGCGGGTCCGCACACACCCGCGCGGCCCGAGGAAGCAGCCACCGCCGGCGACACGTCGCACGAGAGCCGGGTTCCGGAGCTGGATGCGGGCTCGGTGGTCTCGCTCGATGCCGCGGCGGCTGCTGACGAGGCCGAGAAGCAGGCCGCCGCCGCGGTCAGCGACGCCAAGGCGGAGGCGGCGGCCGCGATGGCACCCCAGGTGCCGCGCCGGGGGCAGACTTCCGGGGACTGAGCCCAGCTCCGGCATGTCCGTCACGCGGCCGCCCGGGTGCGGGAGGCAAGCTCGGGGAAGCTCCTCGACGCCAAGGGGGTGCAGGTCGAACTCGGCTGCCAGGGAGAGGAGTTCACCTTCGGTCGGGCGGGCCGGCCCGATTCACGCCATCCCGGACGGCGCCTCCCGCAACTCACGGTAGGTCTCCGCGAGCGTGTCGGGGGAGGAGACGCGTACGCCGTCCTGGTACAGGGCCGCCTCGACGACGCCGGCCGCCCGCTCGGCCGCTGCCGGGGCCGCCGGGCCCGGGTTGCGCGGTGCGGGATAGCCGGGCGGCGTCGACGGAGAGGTCGGGGCACGGCGCCAGACGGACTTCCGGCTGCCCTTCGGGACGGGGCCGGTACCCTTCGAAGCCGGGCGGGCGCGTCGATCGGCCGTCGCGGATGCCTCCCGAGTTGCCCGCACGACGTTGTCAGTGGCTGTTGGCAGGATGGCCACCATGAGCCGGATCATCTCGTACAACACCGCTGACAAAGCCGACGTCCTGGCCTTCCTCGGAGCGGGTGGGAACCTCACGCCCGACCAGCGACGCGTCCTCGGCTCGATACGTGGGATGGCGGAGCGGAGCCAAGCCTCCCTCGACCACCAGGGCATCGACTGGGGCCTGTCCGTCCCCGACGCGCTGGACCACCTCGTGGCCGGTCACGCGAGTTCGGACGCCGAGTACGCGGCGGGTGCCTACTACCGCGCCCTGCAGCACATCATCGACTGCAACGGCTCCGACCCTTCCGACCTGGGCGTGTACTCCAAGCCCTCCACCTTCTTCGGCGTGGTGGACGAGGAGCTGCGCCGCCTGGGTGTGAGCACCGAACTGCTCCTGCACGACCACCTGTTCTCCGGCCCACCGGACGAGATCCCCTTCTTCATCCCCTATCCCGTGGACGGCCCGCACATCGGCATGTTCCCGCTGGCCAAGGCCAAGCCCGCAGCCGACGCCTACCGCGCCGTGCTCGACCGGATGGATCCTGACCTGCGGTACGACATCGAGCAGATCATCGACAAGCTCGAGTTCGAGCACACCGAATGGGAGTACGCCACGAAGAACATCGACTGGTACGAGCAGGACACGATCTTCTTCGCCATCAACGGCTGACACGAAAGCGACGGCGGCGAAACCTGTCGCACGTCCGGACCCGGGTTCGGGCTGACGCCGCAGCCGGAAGCTCTCGCCGAACGCGGGCTCAGCCTCCGTCGGCGAGGCCGGTGAAGGTGCTGTCGCTGTCGGGTCGACCGGTGGCGACGGCGCTGCCGTCGTACCCGTCAACGGACCCCGCCGCCGGCGCCGCCTTCGGACGGGTACGACATGAGTTGAGGACAGGATCTGTCCTCTTTCCTCGCTAGCGTGCACCGTATGACGAACAAGGCGACCCAGACCGCACCCCGGCTCGGCACCGACGCCCTCAACCGCGCGACTTTGGCCCGCCAGCTCCTGCTGCGCCGGGCGTCCGTCTCCGCCCACGACGCCGTCGAGCACCTTCTGGGGTTGCAGGCGCAGAACGTCCAGCCGCCCTACTACGCGCTCGCGGCCCGGCTGGAGGGCTTCGCGCCCGAGCGGTTGTCGACGCTCATGGCCGACCGTGCCGTCGTACGCATCGTCACCATGCGGTCCACGATCCACACGCACACCGCCCAGGACTGCCTCACCCTGCGGCCGTTGGTGCAACCGGCCCGGGAGCGGGAGCTGAACCTTTTCCGCAAGGGACTGGCCGGGGTCGACCTCGACCGGCTCGCGGCCGTCTCCCGGGAACTCGTCGAGGCCGAGCCGCGCACCCTCAAGCAGCTTCGCGAGGCCCTGCTCGTCGAGTGGCCCGACGCCGACCCTTTCGCTCTCGGTCTCGCCGCGCGCTGCCGGCTGCCGCTCGTCCAGGTCACCCCGCGCGGCCTGTGGGGGAGGAGTGGGCAGGTCGCCCTGACCACCGCCGAGCACTGGCTCGGCCGCCCCGCCGAACCGGCCCCGGCCCCCGAGACCGTCGTCCGGCGCTATCTCGCCGCCTTCGGGCCCGCCTCCGTGAAGGACATGCAGACCTGGGCCGGGCTGACCCGGCTGCGCGAGGTGTTCGAGCGGCTGCGCCCGGAACTCCTGACCTTCCGCGACGACAACGGCACCGAGCTCTTCGACCTCCCCGACGCACCACGCCCCGACCCGAAGACCCCCGCCCCGCCTCGTCTGCTCCCCGAGTTCGACAATCTGCTCCTCTCCCACGCCGACCGTTCCCGGGTGGTGCCTCCCGACCTCAAGGGCCGTTCCTGGCAAGGGAACCAGGCGTATCGCACCTTCCTCGTCGACGGTTTCCTGGCCGGCATCTGGAAGCTCGACGCCGATGTCCTGACCCTCGAACCCTTCGACCGTCTCACCGAGCGACAGCGGGACGACCTGGTGGAAGAGGCCGGGCGCACGCTCAGGACCTTGCACGGCGAGGGCTCGTACGACATCCGGTTCGCCGCCGTGGCCGCCTGACCACATGGAGAGGGGGTACTGCGAACCGCTCGTGGCAGGTTCGCAGCACCCCCTGTCAGTCCCTGGGGGAGTGCCCCAGGAGCCCGTATGCGCGCGGCGCCTCGACTACGAGGCGATCTGCGCGGCCACCGTGTTGGAGAAGGTGGTCAACCGGGTGTAGATACCGGGGTACTGCGCGTCGGCGCAGCCGTAACCCCAGGAAACGATGCCTGCCAGGACGCCCCCGATCATCAGGGGACCGCCGCTGTCGCCCTGGCAGGTGTCCACGCCGCCGGACGCGTAGCCGGCGCACACCATGGAGCTCGCGATGAACTCGGAGCCGTAGGAGCTGGAGCTGCCGCAGACCGAGTTGGCCACGACCGGCACGGTCGCGGTGCGCAGCTGGTTGGAGGAGGCGCCGCCCGAGGAGGTGGTGCCCCAGCCGACGATGCGGGCGGTGGTGCCGGCCGCGTAGACGCCGGTCTGGGAGGCGCTGACGTACGGCACCGTGGAGTACGGCATCGCCGTCGACAGGGTCAGCACGGCCACGTCGCTGGCCATGGTGGAGCTGTTGTAGCTCGGGTGGATCCAGATCTTGCTGAGCTGGGCGACGGTGCCGTTGGTGCCGTTGCGGTAGGTGCGGCCGCCGACGACGCGGGTGTTGGAGGTCGTTCTGCCGACCATGCAGTGGGCGGCGGTGACCACCTTGGTGGGCGACACGAGGGTGCCACCGCAGAACTGGGTCTGCGAGGCGTTGGTGATCTGCATGACGTACGGGTACGCGCTCGCGGTGGTGGTGGTACCGCCGACGATGGGCTGGGGAGCGGCGACGGCGCCGGGGGCGGCCAGGAGCGCGGCGGCGGAGGCGGCGGCGGTCGCGGCGGCGGCGACGAGCGTCTTCTTGGCGCGGTTGAACCCGAACATGGTTCTCCTCATGGGGGGTTGCCGGTGGGGGACGCGCGGGTGGGGAGAGTGGTGCACAGATCCCGCGGTGCCGCCCCGCTCGGGGGAGCCGAGCGGGGCGGCGGGCCGGTCTGTGTGCCCTGGCGTGGGCACGTCACAAAAGCTAAGAGTCGGAGTGATCCGCTCCCAAGGGGGGATCCCCCTAGGGGAGTTGGGGAGGGAAAACCCTCGATGACCCGGACCCGTGTTTGAGCCTAGGCTGGAGCCGCAAGGTCGCTGCGCGCACCGGCCCCCGGGAGGGGCTCGTCAGCCGGTCCCGGGGAGGTCAGTTCGTACGGTGTCCCGCCGCCAGACGCACGATGTCCACACGCGATCGGATGCCCAGCTTCCGGTAGACGCGGGTGAGCGTCGCCTCCACCGTCTTCACGCTGATGTAGAGCCGACCGGCGATCTCCCGGTTGGTCGCACCCTCCATGACCAGCTCGGCCACCTGGCGTTCCGTGGCGGCGAGCACGGCGAGGGCATCCAGGGCCGACGGCGCGATCACCGGCTGAGGCGGAGGCGCCGGGGCGACGGTGGCCTGCTCCACCTGACGCAGCCAGGGCAGCGCACGGCAACGCCGGAAGAGCCGGGCCGCCTCGTCGTACGCGGCCGGCCCGGGCGCGGACGTCCCCCCTGGCCGGGCGACGCCGTGGGCCTGTGGGTGGGCGCGCAGCCCGGCCAGCGCGAACGCGGCCCGCGCCTCCTCCAGGCCGTAGCCCAGCCTGGCCAACCGGTCCTGAGCCGAGGTCAACTGCCGTACGGCGGCGTCTTGTTCGCCCCGTGCCGCGCGCACCAGCGCCTCGGCCCGGTCGAGGACGGCCAGCACGCTCTCACGGCCGAGCCGCAACGCCTGCCGTCGGGTCACATCGATGACGTCCTGCGCCTCGGCCGACTCACCCACCCGCACCAAGGCCTCGGCGAGATCGCCGTGCCAGCGGCCCCGCGCGGGGTCGGTCACCCCCAGACCGTCCTCCAACTCCCGTACGCGGCGCAGCGATCCGACCGCCCCTGCCGCGTCCCCCGCCACCAACTGGGCGTGCCCCAGGGCGCCCAGGGCACGGGAGAGGTACATCAGGTCGCCGTCCTGCTCCGCGTGCTCGGCGGCCTCCCGGGCGAGGGCCTGGGCTCGCTCCACATCCCCGCCGGCGGCTTCCGCGAACGAGGTGAGCATGGCGGAGGCACCCTCGCCGATGCCGGAGTCCCGTGCGAGACCGTAGCCCTCGCGGGCGAGGTCGAGGGCCCGGCCGCAGTGCCCGGTGCGCAGTTCGATCTCGGCGAGGAAGCGCACATAGTGCACCTCGCTCTCGACCATGCCGCGGCGCCGCACCTCCCGCAGCAGCGAGATGGCCGTGGCGCGGGCCTCGGCGAACTGGTCGCTCATCAGCAGCCAGCGGAAGCGGGTGGCACCCGCCCCGTTGTGGTGGCAGGCAAGCTGCGGATCCTGCGGCTCTTTCAGCGCACGTTTGATGGTCACGGGCGCGTCCGGGTGCCCCATCAAGGTCTCGACCTGTGCCTGGAACGCGAGGGCGAGCAGTTCGGTGCGCCGGTCGCCGGCCTTCGCCGCCAGCACCGCCGCGTGCGCGGCCTCCTCACGGCCCTCCGCGAAGTCGCCGTCGATGACCAGCGCGCGCCAGGCGAGCTGATAGCGGACCAGGGCGAGCAGCCGGGGGTCGTCGCCCGCGTCGGCGAGGGCCTGCGGGTAGGCGGCGTCGACCTCGGCGATGGACTGCCCGGCCGCCTCGATCACCACCATCCAGGCCCGCACCCGCTCGGCGGGCTCGGTGGCACGGTCGAGCACCTCACGGGCGATGTCGCGGGCGAGGTCGTTCTCCCCGGCGGTCAGCGCGTCCTCGGCCGCCTGCAGCCGCCGCTCGTCCGGGCCGGGCGTCGCGTCCCCCGGCGTGTGCCGGGCCGCGAGCAGGCCCAGCTCGGCGGCGACCGACGGCGCGCCCCGGTCCCGGGCCACGGCCGCGGCTTCCCCGAGCCGCCCGGCGACCTCGGGGTCGGTGCCCGTGGTGGCCAGCGCCAGGTGCCGGGCCCGCTCGATGGGGTCGACGGCGGAGGTGGACAGCGCGGCGTGGGCGGCCCGCCGCTCCTGGGCGGTCGCCTCGGCGTACAGCGCGGCGGACACCAGCGGGTGCGCGAACCGCACACCCGGCCCCTCCCGCTCCGGCGCGAGCAGCCCCAGCTCCACGGCCTGCGCGGTCTCCGCCTCCGCGTTCTCCCGCCCGGCGGCGCGCAGCAGGGCCAGTGTGGGCCGGGCGCCGGCGCTGGCGACGAGCAGGGTGTGCCGTGCCTCCGTGGGGAGCATGTCCAGCCGGTTCAGGACCAGGGTCCGCAACGAGGTCGGCACGGGCAGCGGCTCACCCGGACGCGGCGGCGTCGCACTGTCGGCGAGCGCGCGGCCCAGCTCCAGCGCGAACAGCGGGTTGCCACCGCTGGTGTGGTGGATGTCGCGCACCGTGGAGCGCGGCAGGCCGGTGTAGCCCCGGTTCTCCAGCAGCTCGGCGACATGCGCCCGGGACAGCGGGTCGACCCTGAGGGCGAGGGTGCCCGGCGGGGACGCGCGTAGATACCTGTCCTGCTCGTGATCATGGGGGTCCGTCGAGGTGCGGACGGCGCAGAGCATGCGCACCGGCATCTCGCCGAGCCGCCGCGCGGCGAACCCGAGCAGCTCGACACTGGCCGGATCCAGCCACTGGAGGTCGTCCGCGACGATCAGCACCGGGCCCTTGGCGGCCAGTGCGCGCAGGGTGGACAGGACGGCCAGCCGCAGGGCGAGCCCGTCACGCTGGAGCGTGGACTCGCCCCGGCCGGTGAGCGCGGACTCCAGGGCGGTGCGCTGCGGGGCGGGGAGCTGGTCGGACACCTCGTCCACGACCAGGCCGAGCAGGTCGGTCAGCGCGAGGAACGGCAGATGCGACTCGGACTCGGTCGCCGAGCAGCGCAGCACCGTCCGTGCCGATTCGTCGTATTCCGCGGCCAGTGCGCGCAGGACGGTCGATTTGCCGATGCCCGCGGAGCCGTGCACCAGCACACTGCCGCCCCGCACGAGCTGCTCGCGCGCTCGCGCGAACAGCTCCTCCCTGCCTATGACCAGGTCGGGGCGCGGTCTCCCAGGCTCCTTGAACTCCCGTCGCACGGGCCACCGCTCCCCTCGAGTGTCGTGTCCGAGCCAATATTAGGCGTCCGGTCCTCGAATTTCGGAACGTAACCCCGGTGAGGGAAATAACAGGAAGGGTACGGCACAGGAAAATTCACACGCCGGTTATGTGAATGGCGCCGCGGGCCCGGCGGCGAGCACGGCCTGCGGACCAGGAGACGGGCTACGGCAGCAGCCCGGCACGGCGGGCCGCCACCACCGCTTCCAGCCGCGTGCGAGCCCCCAGCTTCCGCATCGCCGAGCGCAGATACGCCTTCACCGTCTCAGGGCGGAGCCCTAGCCGCTCGGCGGCGACCGCGTTGGTCGCCCCCATCCCCACACAGGCCAGCACATCCACCTCACGTGGCGTGAGAGCGACCTTCTCGCCGGCGTCCCCGGCGGGCGTGGCCGACCGGGCGCCCGCGCCGGCCAGGCGCCCGCACACCCGCAGCAGCTCCGCCCGTAACTCCGGGTCGTCGATGCGGGGGGCCAGCGCGCGCAGTGCCCCGTGCGCCTCCCGGACCTCCTCCCACGCCCCGGGCGAGCCCTCGTGCTCCAAGGGCGCCCGCGTGGCGGCCAGCAGGGTCCGCGCCTCGTCCCGCACCACCAGCGACTGCTCCATGTCCCGCGCCGCCTCCAGCGCCGCCCCCACGACACGCTCGCCCAGCGGCTGGGCCGCGCGCAGGGCGCCGTAGAGCACACCGCGCACCTGCCGCCGTACGACGACGGGGACCGCCAGGACCGAGCGGATGCCCTCGGCCGCGACCGCCGCGTCGTACTCGTGGCTGATCTGGCGCGACACGGAGTAGTCGGTCACCCAGCACGGACGGGCCAGCGCCACCGTCTTGCCGCCGAGGCCGTTCCCGGAGCGCACGGCAAGGCCCTGGAGCGCGGTCGTCCGGTTGCCCTGCAGTTCACTGATGCGCAGTCGCCCGGGTTCCGGCTCGACCAGCCCCGCGAAGGCGAGCGGAAGACCGGTGGCCTGTCGGAGCCGGTGCAGCGCGCCGTGCAGATCGGTCCGGCCAGACAGAGCCGGACCGACGGAATCCGAGGGATCCAGTGCCACGAACTCGCCCCTTCCGCGCGGCGCACCCCCGTTCGGGGGTGGTGAGACGTGTATCACGCATTACACGATGTCAGGCAACGGTCCGGCAATGAGGAGGACACATGTCGGCGAGGACGAGCGCCACGGACGAGTTCCGGGCGGCCCGGGACTTCCTGCTGGCCCATCGCGAGGACTACGCAACAGCCTACGAGGGCTTCACCTGGCCGCGTCCCGAATACTTCAACTGGGCGCTCGACTGGTTCGACGTGATCGCACGCGGGAACGACCGCACGGCCCTGCACATCGTCGAGGAGGACGGCACCGAGGCCCGGATCTCCTTCGCCGAGATGTCCGAGCGCTCCTCCCGGGTCGCCAACTGGCTGCGGGACCGGGGCGTCCGTGCCGACGACCGCGTCCTCGTCATGCTCGGCAACCAGGCGGAGCTGTGGGAGACCGCGCTCGCCGCGATGAAGCTGCGTGCCGTCGTCATCCCCGCCACTCCGTTGCTCGGCCCCGCCGACCTGCGCGACCGCGTCAGCCGGGGGCGGGTCAGGCATGTGATCGTCCGGGCCGAGGACGCCTCCAAGTTCGACGACGTACCCGGCCGCTACACCCGGACCACGGTCGGCGGCACGGTGGAGGGCTGGCGGTCGTACGCGGACGCCTACGCGACCCCCGCCCGCTTCGAGCCCAACGGCGCCACCAACGCCACCGACCCGCTGATGCTGTACTTCACCTCGGGCACCACAGCCCAGCCCAAGCTGGTCGAGCAGACCCATGTGTCGTACCCCGTCGGCCACTTGGCGACGATGTACTGGATCGGCCTGAAACCCGGCGACGTCCACCTCAACATCTCCTCGCCCGGCTGGGCCAAGCACGCCTGGTCCAACCTCTTCGCCCCGTGGAACGCGGAGGCGACCGTCTTCCTCCACAACTACACCCGCTTCGACGCCCGCCGGCTGCTCGCGGAGATGGAACGGGCGGGCGTCACCACCTTCTGCGCGCCACCGACCGTGTGGCGCATGCTCATCCAGGCCGACCTCGGTCAGCTTCGCACCCCGCCCCGTGAGGTCGTCGCCGCCGGGGAGCCCCTCAACCCCGAGGTCATCGAGCAGGTGCGGCGAGCCTGGGGCGTCACCGTCCGCGACGGCTTCGGCCAGACCGAGACCGCCGTCCAGGTCTCCAACAGCCCCGGTCAGCTGCTGAAGACGGGCTCGATGGGCCGACCCAGCCCCGGCTACAAGGTCGTCCTCCTCGACCCCGTCTCGGGCGCGCCCCACGCCGACGAGGGCGAGATCGCGCTCGACCTGACCAACCGCCCCGTGGGGGTGATGACCGGCTACCACGGCGACCCCGACCGTACGGCGGAGGTCATGGCCGGCGGCTACTACCGCACCGGTGACATCGGTGCGCGGGACGCCGACGGCTACATCACCTACGTGGGCCGCGCGGACGACGTGTTCAAGGCGAGCGATTACAAGATCAGCCCGTTCGAGCTGGAGAGCGCGCTGCTGGAGCACGAGGCGGTCGCCGAGGCGGCCGTCGTGCCCGCGCCGGACGAGACACGGCTCGCCGTGCCGAAGGCGTACATCGTGCCGGCGGCCGGCTGGGAGCCGGGACCGGACACCGCGAAGGTGCTCTTCGAGCACTCGTGGACCGTGCTCGCGCCCTACAAGCGCGTCCGCCGCCTGGAGTTCGCCGAGCTGCCCAAGACGGTGTCGGGCAAAATCCGGCGTATCGAGCTGCGCGAGGCCACGGCCAAGGGATCGGACGCGGAGTACCGCGAGGAGGACTTCCGGTGAGTGCCCTCTCCTATGCGCACGGCACCGGCGACACACCGCTGCTCGGCGACACCGTCGGCGCCGGCCTCGACCGGGCGGTCGCCGCCTGGCCGGACCGCGAGGTCCTCGTCGACGTGCCGTCCGGGCGGCGCTGGACGTACGCCGAGTTCGCCGTCGACGTCGACCGGCTGGCGTACGCGCTGGTCGCGAGCGGTGTCGCCAAGGGGGACCGGGTCGGTATCTGGGCGATCAACTGCCCCTGGGGGCACCTCCCACGCCCTTAAGGCAGTGGGGGAGGGCGCTCGTTCAGTACGCCACCGCCCGCATAGGCGCGATCATGGTCGACATCAACCCGGCCTACCGCGCCCACGGGTCGAGTACGTCCTCCACCAGTCCGGGGTCCGCCTGCTGTTCGCCTTGCTCCGCCACAAGGGGAGCGACTACCGGGCGATGGTCGAGGAAGTTCGGGGCGGATGACCGGAGTTACATGAAGCATGATGATAAAGTTCCCTTTGCTCCTCAAGGGGCGTCGCGGCAGGGTATGCCGGAGGGGTGACACCGCGTCAGCGGTCGAGCGTCCGTGAACCTCGACCCCTCAGGGTCGGAATCCCTTTCGTTCGCGGGAGGGAGGATGCCAAAACATCCTCAACAACGGTCGTTTGTTGCTGTTGGGTGAGCCGTACGGACGGCTCACCAAGCAGGACCGGGCTTCCATCCCCGCGCCTGACCATTACTGCTTCGGCATGATCGTCCCGGCCCCGTCCTTCGAGCCCAAGGCCACCCTGGAGGCGGTCCAGCAGGAGCGCTGCACCTCGCTGTACGGCGTACCGACCATGTTCATCGCGGAGTTGAACCTCCCCGACTTCGCCGCCTACGACCTCTCCTCCCTGCGCACCGGCATCATGGCGGGCTCGCCCTGCCCGGTGGAGGTGATGAAACGGGTGGTCGCCGAGATGCACATGGGCGAGGTCTCCATCTGTTACGGCATGACGGAGACCTCGCCCGTCTCCACGCAGACCCGGCGCGACGGCGACCTGGAGCACCGCACCGGCACCGTGGGCCGTGTCCTCCCGCACATCGAGGTGAAGATCGTCGACCCGGCCACCGGGGTCACCCGGCCCCGTGGCACGGCGGGCGAGTTGTGCACCCGCGGCTACAGCGTGATGCTCGGCTACTGGGAGGAGCCCGAGAAGACCGCCGAGGCCGTCGACGCCGGCCGGTGGATGCACACCGGCGACCTGGCGATGATGCGCGAGGACGGATACGTCGAGATCGTCGGGCGGATCAAGGACATGATCATCCGGGGCGGCGAGAACATCTACCCGCGGGAGATCGAGGAGTTCCTGTACGGACACCCGAAGATCGCCGACGTCCAGGTGGTGGGCGTACCGCACGAGCGCTACGGCGAGGAGGTCCTCGCCTGCGTCATCCCGCTCGATGCCGCCGACCCGCTCACTCTCGAGGAGCTACGGGCCTTCTGCGACGGACAGTTGGCGCACTACAAGATCCCGAGCGCACTGCGGATCCTGGACGCCTTCCCGATGACGGTGTCGGGAAAGGTACGGAAGATCGAGCTGCGGGAGCGCTACGCGACCGGGTAGTGGGGTCGACGACGGCCACGGCGACGACGGCGACCGTGACGGCGAGGCGACCGTTACGACGGCGACCGCGTCGGCACACGCCGGCCGGGGAAGCCTCAGGCCCGTGCGCCGGTGGCGACCAGTGCCGTCGCCGCGCCGTTCACCGGCTGCGGGGTGCCGGTGAGGTCCAGGACGAACAGGGAGACGCCCAGGCCGTCGGCGCGGTCGCGGGCGTCTTCCGCGTACCCGGCGAGCGAGAAGTAGACGCAGTCGGTGGCCTCCGTCATGGCGGTCAGCCACAGGCACTCGACATCGCGCGACGAGGCCGGGCGCACCGAGGGGTCCACCTGGGCGAGGACTCCCCGCGCGGCCAGACCGGTCCCGGAGGGCTGGCGCTGGTCGGCGTGGCGGATGTCCCGGTAGCCGAGCCAGCGCAGATACGACGCGACGGCGGTGACCGCGTCGCGGGCCGTGCGGATGGTGACCGGCCGGAAGCCGGCGCGGGCGTCGGCGGGCGGCTCGGCCGTGCCGGTGCCGCCGCCAGGGCCCAGCGGCCGTGACACACCGGCCACGGGTACGCGCAGCACGGTCCCGCAGGAGCAGCCCAGCTCCGGGTGGGGCCACTGCTCGGCGCGTCCACAGCTCCCGCAGCGGACGGTGACCCAGTCCTCGTCCCAGGTGCGGTGGGTGACGGGAGTGGGGGCGGCTCCGCTGTTCAGAGGCGGGGCGACCGGGGCGCCGCATGCGCAGGGGTAGGCCGGGGCGGCGTACCGATGTTCGTGCCCGCAGTCCGGGCACCGCACCGCCATGCTCTCGCTCATGCTCCACCCCACCCGTCGAGTCACCTGGGAAACGCCCCTCATCGTCTCAGCGGCCCGCACCCTTGACGCCCCTTTTCCCGATGCCTACATTGCTTCCAGATAGTAGAAAATACTTTCCGCAATATGGAAGTAAGGCTGCGGAAATCCACTGTCGAAATCACGGATGTGCTCACCGCGGGGCGCGACGGGAGGGCGAGTCCGGCAGACCGAAGCAGGAGTACGCGATGGCTCGTATGACCGCTGCCCGCGCGGCAGTCGAGATCCTCAAGCGTGAGGGTGTCCGGGACGCGTTCGGTGTCCCCGGCGCGGCGATCAACCCCTTCTACGCGGCCCTGAAGGCCTCCGGCGGCATCCAGCACACCCTCGCCCGCCATGTCGAGGGCGCCTCGCACATGGCCGAGGGCTACACCCGTGCCCACCCCGGCAACATCGGTGTCTGCGTCGGCACCTCGGGGCCCGCCGGGACCGACATGATCACTGGGCTCTACTCGGCCATCGGTGACTCCGTTCCGATCCTGTGCGTCACGGGCCAGGCGCCCACCGCCGTGATCCACAAGGAGGACTTCCAGGCGGTCGACATCGCCTCCATCGCGGGGCCGGTCACCAAGATGGCCGTCACCGTCCTGCAGGCCGCCCAGGTCCCCGGCGTCTTCCAGCAGGCCTTCCACCTGATGCGCTCGGGCCGTCCCGGACCGGTCCTCATCGACCTGCCGATCGACGTCCAGCTCACCGAGATCGAGTTCGACCCGGACACCTACGAGCCGCTCCCGGTCTACAGACCGGCCGCCAGCCGCGCCCAGATCGAGAAGGCGATCGGTCTGCTGAACGAGTCGCGGCGGCCGCTGATCGTCGCGGGCGGCGGGATCATCAACGCCGACGCCGCCGAACTCCTCGTGGAGTTCGCCGAGTTGACCGGAGTCCCGGTCGTACCCACGCTCATGGGCTGGGGCGTCCTGCCCGACGACCACGAACTGAACGCCGGCATGGTCGGACTGCAGACCTCGCACCGCTACGGCAACGCGACCTTCCTGGAGTCCGACTTCGTCCTCGGCATCGGCAATCGCTGGGCCAACCGCCACACCGGGAAACTGGACGTCTACACGGCCGGGCGGAAGTTCGTCCACGTCGACGTCGAGCCCACCCAGATCGGCCGGATCTTCGCCCCCGACTACGGCATCGCCTCGGATGCCGGGGCCGCGTTGGAGCTGTTCGTGGCGGTGGCGAGGGAGTCGAAGGCGGCGGGCGGGCTGCCGGACCGCTCCGCATGGGCGGCCGCCGCCCAGGACCGCAAGGCCCGTCTCCAGCGCCGTACGCACTTCGACGACGTACCCATCAAGCCGCAGCGCGTCTACGAGGAGATGAACAAGGCCTTCGGCCCCGAGACCCGGTACGTCTCCACCATCGGCCTCTCCCAGATCGCCGGCGCCCAGATGCTGCACGTCTACCGCCCGCGCCACTGGATCAACTGCGGCCAGGCGGGCCCGCTGGGTTGGACCGTCCCGGCCGCGCTCGGCGTCGCGAAGGCCGACCCGGAGGCGTGCGTCGTCGCCCTCTCCGGCGACTACGACTTCCAGTTCATGATCGAGGAACTGGCGGTCGGCGCCCAGCACCGCATTCCCTACGTCCATGTCTTGGTCAACAACTCCTACCTCGGCCTGATCCGCCAGGCGCAACGCGCCTTCGACATCGACTTCCAGGTCAACCTGGAGTTCGAGAACGTCAACTCGCCCGAGCTGGGCGTCTACGGAGTCGACCACGTCAAGGTCGCCGAAGGGCTGGGGTGCAAGGCGATCCGGGTGACCGACCCGGCCGAGCTGGGCGCCGCGTTCGAACAGGCGAAGAAGCTGACGGCGGAGTACCGGGTGCCGGTGGTCGTCGAGGCGATCCTGGAGCGGATCACCAACATCTCGATGTCCACGACCAACGACATCAGCGATGTGGTGGAGTTCGAGGAGGTGGCCACGGAGCAGTGGCAGGCGCCGACATCGATCAGGGCGTTGCCTGAGTGACGCCGACGCGGCCGGGGCGTCTCGGCCGGCGGCCGCCGCGGCGTCCCGCATGGACGAGAAGCCCAGCGCCCACGGACGACCCCCGACGTCCACGGGCGCTGGGCCCACCCCGCGGCAGTGCGACCCCGTACGGGACGGGCCGCTTCGTCGCACTGCCGCTCAGGCCCCCGTTCTCCCCCGTTCCCCCGTTCCCCCCGTGCCCCCCGTGCCCCCGATACGGCGTTCCCCCGCATGCTCGGTGGCGTCCCCCGTGGAGGCCCGCCGCCCCCGTGCCGGCGGGCCTCCTGTGATGAGAATGTGCCCGACCATGGGGGGAGTTGAAGCCCCAGGGCATGGGTTCAGAGGTTGATTTGAGGGTTCCGTAGACGGCCTACGCCCCCTTGCGTAGGCATGCCCCGCCCGCGCAACGGGGGTTGTTTCGTCGGGAGGGCCGCGCACCGCAGGCTCGTGCCCGGTGAGGAGGTCGTCCTGCCCTGCACCCGGAGATGCCGGAGGAGGCGGCGCCGACGCACCCGCCGCGGTCCGGCCGGGGTGGGTCGTCGACCGTCGCGGGCGTTGCGTCCGGTGGCTGACGGGTGTCATCAGGGACCGGACGCGGTCCGGGGTCAGAGGGTGAAGGCACAGGGTTCCGGCCCGCGGCGGCGCCTGGGCGCGACAGGACGGATGTCGGCGCCGCCACGGACCGGAGGTTCGAAGGGCCGCCGGACCGGAGTTCCAAGGGCCGCCGGCCTCAGACCCGGGCGCCGGAGAGGCGCTCCACGGCCCGCAGCAGGGCGGAGTGGTCCAGGCCGCCGTCGCCCTGGGCGCGCAGCGAGGCCACCAGCTGGGCCACCACGGCGCCCACGGGCAGCGCGGCGCCCACGGCGCGGGCCGCGTCGGTGACGATGCCCATGTCCTTGTGGTGCAGATCGATGCGGAAGCCCGGCTTGAAGTCCCGGTCGAGGAAGTTGTCCCTCTTGCGGGTCAGCACGGTGGAGCCCGCGAGACCTCCGGCCAGGACGTCGAGCGCCGCCCCCAGCTCCACGCCGGACTTCTCCAGGAAGACCACGGCCTCGGCGCACGCCTGGATGTTCACGGCGACGATCAGTTGGTTCGCGGCCTTCACCGTCTGCCCCGAGCCGTGCGGACCGCACAGCACGACGGTCCTGCCGAGCGCCTCGAAGACGGGCCGGGCCTCGTCGAAGTCGGACTGCTCGCCGCCGACCATGATGGACAGCGCGGCCTCGACGGCGCCCGCCTCACCACCGGAGACCGGGGCGTCGAGCACCCGGATGCCCTTCTGCTTCGCTGCCTTCGCCAGGTCGACGGAGGTCTGCGGGGTGATGGACGACATGTCGATCAGCAGGGCGCCGGGCCGGGCGTGGGCGAGGATGCCGTCGGGGCCGTACGCGACGGCCTCGACCTGAGGGGAGGCGGGCACCATCGTGATGACGACGTCGGCGTCGCGCACGGCCTCGGCGACGGAGGTCGCCGCGGTCCCGCCGGCGGCGGTCAGCCGGTCCAGCTTGTCCCGCTCCAGAGTGTGGCCCGTGACCTCGTAACCCGCCTTGATCAGGTTCTCGGACATGGGGGAGCCCATGATGCCGAGGCCTATCCACGCGACCTTGGGGAGACTGCTCATGGTGAGGGTGCCTCTCTGACGGCTCTGCTACGACTGGGGGTGTGCGCTCAGCGCGCGGCGCGGGCCTCCCGGGGAAGCCACTCGAAGGCCTCGGCGCTCGGCCGGTCGCCGGGCTTGTACTCCAGTCCGACCCTGCCCTCGTAGCCGGCCTTGCCCAACTGGCCGAGGAGGTCCTCCAGGGGCAGGGTGCCGGTGCCGGGGGCGCCGCGGCCGGGGCTGTCGGCGATCTGCACATGACCGGTCCGGTCGGTGTACTCGGCGATCACCCGCGGCAGGTCCTCGCCGTTCATGGACAGGTGGTAGAGGTCCATCAGGAAGCGTGCGTTGCCAAGGCCCGACGCCTGGTTGACCTTGTCGACGACGTCGACGGCGGCCCGGGCGGACACCAGCGGATAGAGCGGTGACTCGACCCTGTTCAGGGCCTCGATCAGCAAAATCGCGCCGATCCGGTCGGCCGCCCGTGCCGCCAGGACCAGGCTGTGCAGGGCCAGCGCGTCCTGTTCGGCCGGGGCCACGCCGGCGACGCGGTTGCCGTAGAGGGCGTTGAGCGCCTCGCAGCCCACGGACTCGGCGAAGTCGGCGACCACGTCGATGTTGGCGCGGAACCTCTCCGCCTCCTCACCCGGGATCGACAGCGCGCCCCGGTCGGGGCCCGGCAGTTGCCCGGAGTAGAAGTTCAGCCCGGTCAGCCGGACGCCCGCCTCCTCCAACGCGCGCCGCAGGGCGTCGAGTTCCGAGGGGGCGGGGGTGGGGGAGTCGAGCCAGGGCCACCACAGCTCGACCGCCGTGAAGCCGGCTGCGGCGGCGGCCGCGGGGCGCTCCAGGAGCGGGAGTTCCGTGAAGAGGATCGACAGGTTGACGTTGTAGCGCTGCTCTGCGAGTCCCATGAGGCTTCAGGCGCTCCCCTCTGCGATTGTTGTCCATATCTATACTTCCGCAATGTGGAAGTTATTTTCTGCTCAATGGAAGATTGCCGTCGACTGTCGAAACTGTCAAGAGGTCGTCGGAGGGGCCGCTTATGCTGCACCGGACGATCACGCGGGACCAGGGGAGGGCGCGGCATGTTCGGCAAGCTGTTCGGCAGGGGTGCGGAGAGACCGGTGGCGGATCCGCACGCCCTTCCCGTTCCGCGTAGACAGAAGAACGGGATGTACACGCTCCGGGCGCTCGGGGACGCGCGGGTGCTCGCGCTGGTGGAAGCGGCCGACGCGGGTGACTGGGAGGCGGTGAAGGCGGCGCTGGCCCCCTTCGACCTCGGCCGTGACCACCAGGTCCTGGGTGAACTCGCCGAACTTGACGGTGTGCAGGACTGGATCGGCCGGGCCGTCGAGGAGGACAAGGAGCACCGGGCGACGGCCCTGCTGATATCCGGAGCGCGCCACATCGACTGGGGCTGGGAGGCGCGCACCGCCGAGCGTGCCGTGAACGTCACGCAGGAGCAGTGGCGGATCTTCCACGAGCGGCTCCGGATCGCCGAGGAACAGCTTCTGGAGGCCGCCGAGCTGCGGCCGGAGTGGATCACGCCGTGGCGCCACCTCCTCACCTCCGGTCGCGGTATGTCGCTGGGCCCCGCCGTCAATGAGACCCGTCGCGACGCGGCCCTGCGCCGCGACCCGCTGGACCTGGAGACCCACCTCGCGTGGCTGTCCCAGATGCAGCCCCGCTGGGGCGGCGAGCCGAAGCAAGCCCTGGCGTTCGCCCAGGAAGCCGCCGCCCGCGCCCCGCACGGGCACCGCCTCGGCTGCGTGATCGCCATGGCGTACATCGAGGAGTGGGTCGAGTCGGACCGGGGGGACTGTCTCCACACCGAGGAGATCCAGGCGCAGTTGCGGGAGGCGGCCGACCACAGCATCCTCCACCCGGCCTACGCCTGGCCCCTCGGCTGGCAGCACGACTTCAACATGTTCGCCATGGCCCTGTCGCTGGCCGGCGAGCGCCATACGGTCCGGCGGGTCTTCCAGGCGCTGGACGGCGCGTACACCCCGTGGCCGTGGACCTACTTCGGTGAGCCGGAGAAGCAGTTCGCCCGCCACCACCGCCGTGCCTGAGCGCCTGCCGGCCTCCGGACCCGATGACCGCCGTGCCTGAGCGCCCGCCGGACTCCGGGTCCCACCGTCAGCGCCGTGCCTGAGCGCCCGCCGGACCCCGGGTCCCACCGTCAGCGCCGTGCCTGAGCGCTCGCCGGCCTCCGGACCCGATCACCGCCGTACCTGAGCGCCCGCCGGCCTCCGGTCCCGCACGCCTCCCGTCGCCCCTCCCACCCCGGACTGCCCGATGACTCTGCCCGACACCGCCGCGAACCCGGCCGGCGCCGACCGCACCTTCCAGGTGGATCTGCGCGGCCTCGTCGACCTCCTCTCCCACCACCTCTACTCCAGCCCCCGCGTCTATCTGCGCGAACTCATGCAGAACGCCGTGGACGCCCTGACCGCCCGGCACGCCCTCGAACCGGCCGCCCCCGCGGACGCCTTCGGTGTCCGTCTGTACGCCGACGGTTCCGTCGTCCGCGTCGAGGACGACGGCGTCGGTCTCACCGAGGCCGATGTGCACACCTTCCTCGCCACCATCGGCCGCAGCAGCAAGCGCGCGGAACAGATCGCCGACCAACGCGCCGACTTCATCGGCCAGTTCGGCATCGGCCTGCTCTCCTGCTTCCTGGTCGCCGACGAGATCCACGTCCTCAGCCGCTCCGCCCGCACCCCCGACACACCCACCGTCGAGTGGCGCGGACGTGGCGACGGCAGCTACACCGTCCGTACCCTGCCGGCCGCGGCCCGCCCCCGGCCGGGCACCACCATCACGCTGACGCCGCGCGCCGACGCGGGGGAGTGGACCCGCCCGGCACAGGTGCACGCGCTGGCCCGCCACTTCGGCTCGCTGCTGCGTCACCCGGTGACCTTCGACGACGGCGAGGGCGGCGCTCACGGCACGGCCGTGTCCGTCAATCCCGAGCCCGCCCCCTGGACGCGTACGTATCCGACGCCGGGAGCCCGTTCCCGCGCCCTGGCCGCGTACGGCGAGGAGGTCTTCGGGTTCACACCGCTGGACACCATCGAACTGGACCTGCCGGCCGTCGGCCTCAAGGGCATCGCCTGCGTACTGCCCGAGACGGTGCCGGCCGGGCGCCGCCACGGCCACCGCGTGCACGTCAAGGGCATGCTGCTGTCCGAGCAGGCCGAGGAGATCCTGCCCGAGTGGGCGTTCTTCGTCCGCTGTGTCGTCGACGCCGAGAGCCTGCGCCCCACGGCGTCCCGGGAGTCCCTGTACGAGGACGACACCCTCGCCGCCGTCCGTGACGCCCTCGCCGAGCGGTTGCGCGCCTGGATCGCCCGGGCCGCCGCCAGCGACCCGGACCTGCTCCACCGCTTCCTCCAGGCCCACCACCTGGCGGTGAAGTCGCTCGCGGTGCACGACGACGAGATCCTGCGGATGCTCTTGCCCTGGCTGCCGTTCGAGACCACCGACGGGCACACCACCCTCGACGAGTTCGCGCGCACCCACCGCACCGTGCTGGTGACGTCGAGCGTGGAGGAGTTCCGCCAGGTCGCCGCGATCGCCTCGGCCGCCGGACTCGGCGTCGTCAACGGCGGCTACACCTACGACCGCGAACTGGTTCACCGGCTCCCCGAGATCAGGCCCGAGGCCACCGTCGCCGACCTCGATCCGGAGACGCTCACCGCCCACCTCGACCCCGTCGACCGGGAGACGGAACTCGCCGCCGCGGCCTACCTCGCACAGGCCCGCGACGCCCTCGCCGTCTTCGACTGCGACGTCGCGCTGCGCACCTTCCAGCCCGCCTCCGCCCCCGCCCTCCTCGTCGACAGCCGCGAGGCCCGGCACGAGCGCACCCGCTCCCAGCTCGCCCGCGAGCAGGAGGGCGGCCTGTGGGGCGACATCCTCGGTGCCCTGCGCCAGGAAGCCCCGAAGGCCCAGCTCATCCTCAACCAGCTCAACCCGCTGGTCCGCACCGCCGTCACCATCGAGGAGCCCGAGCTGGCCCGCACCAGCGCCGAAGCCCTCTACGGGCAGGCCGCGATGCTGTCCCGACGCCCGCTCAGGCCCGCCGAGTCGAGCCTCATCAACCGCTCCTTCCTCGACCTTCTCGCCCACGCCCTCCGCAAGGACAGCTGACGATGCCCACCGCACCCCATCCCCAGAACACGGACGAGCTGTACCAGGCGCTCCAGGAGAACGACCGGCGCCCCTACGGCCGTACCCGCACCGTCACGGCCGAGGAACTCGTCGACGCCGCCGAGCAGTTCGCGGAGCCCGTCCCGCTCGTCCACGCCCTCCTCGAACTCCAGGAGGCGTACACCTACGGCTCCGAACCCCGGAAGTCGCCCGTCGTCTTCGCCCGCCTGCTCACCCTCTTCGACGAGCAGCCCGACGTCTTCGACGACCGGCTGCGGCACATGCTGTTCTGGCGGTTCAAGTGGGTGGCCCACGCCCTGATCCAGCTTCCCGAGGTACCGCTGGCGAGCCTGCGCCAGTGGCTGACGGAGATGCGCGACCGGTACGAGAAGGCCGGCCTCGGCCTCCAGCCCTACTACGGCGAGGCCTACCAGCTCGCCGCCCACGTAGGCGAGGACACCACCCTCGCCTACGAGCTGTGGGCGGGCCGCACCCGCACCCGCCTCAGCGACTGCGAGGCCTGTGAGATCTGCGAGCGCGCCCTGTACCACCTCGTCGCGGGCGACGACGAGCGGGCGCTGCGCGCCTGGGAGCCCGTCCTGACCGGGAAGGCGTCCTGCCAGGAGGAGCCGGCCCGCTCCCTGTCGTACGCGCTGCTGCCCCTGCTGCGCACCGGTCACCCCGACCGGGCCCGCGAGCTGCACCTCGCCGGCTACCGGGGCTGCCGCCGCAACCCGTCGATGTCCGGGGAGGTGGGCCGCCACCTGGAGTTCTGCGCGCTGACCGGCAACGAGGCGCGCGGCCTGGAACTGCTCGCGGAGAACCGGAACCTGTTCGACGAGGTCGACTCGCCGCTGGACCAACTCGACTTCCTCACCGGCGTCGAGGTCCTCCTCCAGCGGGTCGAGCTGCTCGGCCACGGCGAACTGCCCGCCGCCGGATACGCGGGCCGCACCTGGACGGCGGCCGGGCTGCGCGCCGAGGTGCGGGACCGCGCCGACGACCTCGCCGCCCGCTTCGACGCCCGCAACGGCACCACGGCCCACGCCGACCGCCGCCGGGCCCGCCTCGACCGCGCCCCGCTCCTGGACGCGCTGGAGCTGACCCTGCGCACCCGCGTCCTCGACGACGTGGCCCCGGCCGGCCCCGTCGCCACGACCGCCGCCCGAACGGCCGCCGACGTTCCCGACGGGCTTGCCGAACTCATCCTCCGGGCAAGGGAGTCGGAGGAGCAGGGGCATCCGGACGCACACGCCTGCTGGGCGCGGCTGCGCACCCTCGTCGCCGCCCGCGACTACACCCACCCCGACGACCCGGCCGTGGGCACGCTCCTGCTGCTGCGCGCGGACCTGCTGGCCGAGGAGGCGGGCCGGGCGGGCGAGCGGGACGAGTTCGCCGACTGCGCCGCCCTCCACGAGGAGGCCGCGGCCCTCTACGACGACGCCGGAGCGCCGGCGCACGCGGCGCTCGCCCGTGCCTGTGCCCTGCTCGCCACCGCCGAACTCCCCGCGCAGAACGCGGCCGAGGACACGGCCGAGGACACGGCCGAGGCCAGGGCGGCCGCGCTGACCGCCGCCCACGCGTCCCTCGTCCGTCTGCACGAGGAGACCTCCGGCCTCGCCCCGTACCAGGAGGCCCGCCTGCTGCGGATGAGGGCGACCGCGCTCGCCCTGCGCCTGCAGACCTCGGGCAGCGAGGAGCATGTCGCCCCGGTCTTCGACGAGGTGGAGCGGCTGCTCGCGTTCGCCACCCGGCACGACCTCGCCGGGGCGGTCTCCGGCGCCCTGCTGCTGCGGGCCGGCACCCACGCCATCTCCGGCGACCTGCCCGCCGCCCTCACCGAGATCGACGCCCTCCTCGACCGGCTGAGGACGCTGGGGCCCGCCTGGCACCTGCCCCGCACACTCGGCCTGCGCGGCCGGTTCCAGCTCGGCCTGGGGGACGCGCCGGCCGCCCACGCGGACCTCACCGAGGGCCTGCGCCTGGCCGCCGACTGGCCGGCCGACGGAGTCGACACCACCCGCCTCCACGGTGATCTGGCCCAGGCCTGCCTGCGTCTGGGCCGCCACGACGAGGCGCTGCGGCACCTGACGCGCTCGGCGGAGCTGGACCTGCGCCGCGGCAGCCGTACGGACGCGTTCTGCACCTACAGCAACGCGGCGCAGCTCAGCCTCGACCTGGGCCGCGTCGAGGACTGCATCGCGCTGCTCGACTCCCTGCTGACCGAACCGGACATCGCCGCCGGCGAGCAGGACGACCGGCTCGTCGCCCAACTGCGCCTGACCCGCGCCCGCGCGCTGCACGCGGGGGAGGACCTCAAGGCCGCCACAACCGAGTTCGTCGCCCTCGCGGCCGAGTCGGCAGGCTGGGACGACGATCCGGGCAGCCACGCCATGATCGCGGCGGAGACGGCCGTACTCCTCGGCGAGTCCGGGGACTTCGGTCGGGCCCGCGAGGCCGCCGACCAGGCACTCGCCGCCCACGCCCGGGCCCCGCGCCACGAGCAGCTCAGCAACTGCCTGCGCGAACTCGCCCGCCTCCAGGCCAGGCAGCAGGGCCCCGACGGACTGGCCGACGCCCGCGCCTTCCTGGACGACGCCGGCCGGATCGCCGACGAGGCCCGCGCCGCCGGGTACGAGGCCCACGGACGCTCCCTGGACACGGCCCTGGCCTACGAACACGGGCGGGTCAACGCCTATGTGGGCGAGAACGAGGACGCCCTGGCCGCCCTGGACAAGGCACTCGCCCTGCTCGGCGAGCCGGGGCCGGACGCGGACCGCGCCGGTGAGTGGGCCGAGTGCGTCCGTCTCGCGAGTGCCGTCGAGGGCCTCTCCCTGGAACGCCCCGGCCCCGCCCTCACCCGTCTCGACGCGGCGATCTCCCGCCTGACCGCCCTCGGCCACACCGAGGAGGCCGAGCCACTGACCTCCCTGGCGGCCCAACTGCGCGACGAGGGGTGACGGCGGTACGGCCGGGGTGCCCAGGTGCGGGGCGGAGGGACGCCCCGGTCGGCTAGGGTCACGTCGTGGCGGACGAACCGCTCCGTCGTGGCGAGATCGATGGCCCGTGTCCGGGGAGCACAGTGCGACTGAGAGTGGAGTTCACGACCGAGCCCTTCGACCTCGACGAGGCCCCGCCGCACGCGCTCGCCGCCCGCGAGGTCGTCGAGGAGGCCGAGCTGGACGCGGTGGACGTCGGCCCCTTCGGCAACACGGTGGAGGGGGCCGCCGGCACCGTGCTCACCGCCGTGGACACCTTGCTGCGCAGGTCCCTGGAGTCCGGCGCCACCCGGATCTCGCTCCAGGTCAATGTGATCGCGGAGGACGGCGAGTGACCGGCACCGGCGGCGAGCCCTTCGTCGCGGCGGTCAAGCCGCTGGTCGACGCGATGGGCGGCGTCATGCTGCCGCCCGCCGAGGCCGGTCCCGACGACGTCGTCCTCTCCTGGGAGGGGATCGACGTCGTCGCCGTACGTCTGCCCCAGCTCGCCGAGTCGCTGGACCACATCCTGGCCGCGATGGAGCGCCAGAAGGGCAAGCCGCTGGCCGACCTCGACCGCAAGGCCAAGCAGGAAGTCGTACGGGCGCTGGAGGCGCGTGGCGCCTTCTCGGTGCGCCACGGTGTGGAGACCGTCGCGAGCGCCCTCGGAGTCAGCCGCTTCACTGTTTACAACTACCTCAACCGCGAGAAAGAGGCCTGAGGGCGGCTGCCCGCGCCCCTCCCGCTCGCGCCCCTCCCGCCGGGTCCCTCTCCCGGATTTTTCAACAAACTGTTGACGTGATGTCGTCGCAGGGCGTTAGCTTGCGGTAGCCAGTCCAGCACCACGGCCACGGAGGAGGCTCCCGTGACTTCGCGTCCTTCGACACCCGGCCTCGCCCGGTTCAACGCCCTGGAGGAGCACGCGGCCACCGCCGCGCTCCACGAGGTGTGCGCCTCGGCCGCATGGGGGCGCAGACTCCTCGCCGGCCGCCCCTACGCCACCGACGAGGACCTGTTCGCCGCCGGTGACGCCGCCACGGCCGGGCTGACCGACGCGGACCTCGCGGAGGCGATGGCCGGACACCCGCCGATCGGCCGCCCCAGGCCCGGCGACGCGACCTCGGCCCGTGAACAGCGCGGGATGGCCGGCGCCTCCGAGGAACTCAGGGCGGAGATGCTCGAACTGAACCTTGCCTACCAGGAGAAGTTCGGCCATGTCTTCCTGATCTGCGCCACCGGCCTCACCGGCGAGCGGATGCGCGACGCGGTCAAGGAGCGGATCGACAACGCGCCGGAGCGGGAACGCGAGATCGTCCGCACCGAACTGGGCAAGATCAACCGCATCCGCCTGGCCCGGCTCGTCCAAGAGGGAAGCCCGCTCATGAGCACCAGCACGACCGCCTCGGTGTCCACCCACATCCTGGACACCTCCGTCGGCCGCCCCGCCGAGGGTGTCGCCGTCCACCTCGCCGCCCGCTCGGGGCGCTCGGCCGACTGGCGGGCGCTCGGCGGCTCGGCGACCGACACCGACGGGCGCTGCAAGAACCTTCCGGCGCTGCCGGAGGGGACGACCCACGTACGGCTCGACTTCGAGGTCGAGCCCTACCTCGAAAAAGCCGTGAAGAAGCAAGCCGATGCGCAGCAGGACGCCCCCGCGAACCGGGACAGCGGTGCCGTGTTCTTCCCGGAGGTGGTGATCACCTTCGCGGTGAACCCCGGCGAGCACTACCACGTACCGCTGCTGCTCAACCCGTTCGGCTACTCCGTTTACCGAGGGAGCTAGCTGTGCCCATCCTTGGACAGAACCAGTACGGCAAGGCCGAGAACCGGGTCGTACGCATCACACGGGACGGCGCCACCCACCACATCAAGGACCTCAACGTCTCAGTGTCGCTGAGCGGCGACATGGACGAGGTCCACCTCTCCGGCTCGAACGCGCACGTCCTGCCCACGGACACCACCAAGAACACGGTGTACGCCTTCGCCAAGGAGCACGGCATCGAGTCCGCCGAGCGGTTCGGCATCCACCTCGCCCGCCACTTCGTGACCTCCCAGCCGGCCATCCACCGGGCCCGCGTCCGTATCGAGGAGTACGCCTGGGAGCGCATCGAGCACTCCGGCGAGCACGACCACTCCTTCGTCCGCAAGGGTCAGGAGACCCGGCTGGCCCAGATCACGTACGACGGCTCGTCGTGGGAGGTGATCTCCGGCCTCAAGGACCTCACGGTCATGAACTCCACCGACTCGGAGTTCTGGGGTTACGTCAAGGACAGGTACACGACCCTCCCCGAGGCGTACGACCGCATCCTCGCCACCGAGGTCTCCGGCCGCTGGCGCTTCAACTGGACCGACGACGAGCAGGAGACGCCCGACTGGGAGGCGTCCTACGCGCAGGTGAAGCGGCACATGCTCGGCGCGTTCGCGGAGACGTACTCGCTTTCGCTCCAGCAGACCCTCTACGCCATGGGCGCGCGGATCATCGACCACCGCGACGAGATCGACGAGGTCCGCTTCTCCCTGCCGAACAAGCACCACTTCCTGGTGGATCTGACCCCGTTCGACCTCGAGAACGACCATGAGGTGTACGTCGCCGCCGACCGCCCCTACGGCCTGATCGAGGCCACGATCCTGCGGGACGGCGTCGAGGCGAGGATCCCCGTCGACCTCACCAACCTCTGACGCGCCCCCGGAAGACCACGACAGCAAAGGACGAACGATGGCTCAGCGCATCGTCATCGAGAACGCGGCGATCGCGACCGTGGACGCGAAGGACACCGAGTACACCTCGGGCCACGTGGTCGTGGCGGACGACATCGTCGAGTCGGTCGGCGAGGGCAGGGCCCCCGAGGACCTGACGGACGTCGTACGCCGGATCGACGCGACCGGCCACCTGGTCACCCCCGGACTGGTCAACACCCACCACCACTTCTACCAGTGGATCACCCGGGGCCTCGCCACCGACCACAACCTCTTCGACTGGCTCGTGGCGCTCTACCCGACCTGGGCGCGCATCGACGAGCGCATGACGTACGTGGCGGCCCAGGGCTCGCTGGCCATGATGGCCCGTGGCGGTGTGACGACCGCGATGGACCACCACTACGTCTTCCCCGAGGGCTCCGGCGATCTGTCGGGCTCCATCATCCGGGCGGCGCGCGAGACGGGCGTGCGCTTCACGCTCGCCCGTGGCTCCATGGACCGCGGCGAGAAGGACGGCGGTCTGCCACCGGACTTCGCCGTCGAGACCCTCGAAGGCGCCCTCGCCGCCACCGAGGCGACCGTCGCCGAGCACCACGACGCCTCCTTCGGGGCGATGACGCAGGTGGCCGTGGCCCCCTGCTCCCCGTTCTCCGTCTCCACCGAACTCATGCGGGAAGGCGCTGAGTTGGCGCGCCGGCTCGGTGTGCGGCTGCACACCCACGGCTCGGAGACGGTCGAGGAGGAGAAGTTCTGCCATGAGCTGTTCGGCATGGGCCCGACCGACTACTTCGAGTCGACGGGCTGGCTCGGCGAGGACGTGTGGATGGCCCACTGCGTCCATATGAACGACTCCGACATCGAGGCCTTCGCCCGTACGAGGACGGGCGTCGCCCACTGCCCCTCCTCCAACGCCCGGCTGGCGGCGGGTATCGCCCGGGTCCCGGACATGCTGGCGGCCGGCGTCCCGGTCGGCCTCGGTGTCGACGGCACCGCGTCGAACGAGTCCGGCGAGCTCCACACCGAACTGCGCAACGCGCTCCTCGTCAACCGTCTCGGCCCCCACCGCGAGGCCGCCCTCGACGCCCGCCGGGCACTCCGCCTCGGCACCTTCGGCGGCGCCCAGGTCCTGGGCCGGGCGAGCGAGACCGGCTCACTGGAACCGGGCAAGCTCGCCGACCTGGTCCTCTGGAAACTCGACACCCTCGCCCACGCCTCCATCGCCGACCCGGTGGCCGCCCTGGTCCTCGGCGCGGCAGCTCCGGTGACGGCGTCCTTCGTGGGCGGCCGGCAGATCGTGGAGAACGGCCGGCTGCTGCATGTCGACGAGGACGCGATCGCACGCTCGACGAGGGACGAGGCCCGGCGGCTGGCACGGATCGCCGCCGGGAGCTGATCCGCGCGACTCTCCGATCGCGCAGGGCACTCTCAGGAGAGCGCTGCGAGCCGGTCCCGGACCTGCGCGGCGATCGTGTACGTGTCCCCGGTCGGCTCGGTCGCGAGCTGCCCGGGGGCACGCGTCCAGCGGTCCTCCAGGGCGAACCAGTCGATCGCCTTCGGCGCCCGGCCCTCCCTCAGCGCGGTCCTCAGCTCCTCGAAGTACGTCGACCAGCGCAGCCGGTACAGCCCGCCGACCAGACCCGCCCACTCCCGGTTGGCGTAGTCCCGCAGCCCCGCGTCCGCGCCCTCGCGCGTCCCCCAGACGGTGAGCAGCGACAGATTGTCGTACGCGAGCTGGTCCCGCTCGGCGGCGTCCGCGCCCCACGAGCGGGCGTCCGCGACCCAACGGCCCAGCAGATGACGGGAGTCGGTGGCCACCAGTTTGTCCAGCAGGTCCATGAGCGACAGCCAGACGCCGGTCGCCGTGTCGAAACGGGCGGTGTCACCGGCGTCGTAGGCCGCCTTGATCCCTGGCAGCATGATCCGGCTGCGGTTGGAGAGGGCCTGACGGGCCACATCGAGAAGGTCGCGACGGTAGGCCGACGACACGCGCAACTCGGCCCGCACGGAAAGCAGTTCACCGAGAGCCGGTTCGAAGTCGGCCGCCGGGTAACGGAGCTGCTTCGGCGACCAGCGGCCCGCACGTACGGCGTTCAGCGCGGGCCGGGCGCCGAAGAGGCCGTCGGCACCCTCGCTCCACTGGTCGGCGCGGGTGGTGCCGTACGCGGTGCGGCGCAGGATGTCCCAGGCGGCCTCGGCGTGCGGATCACGGGCGCCGTACCGGGCGTGCGCCCACTCGGCGAACCATGACTTGAGGTCCAACGCGCCCTCACGCCAGGCCAGTTCGGAGAACAGGGCGAACGCGGCCGGATTGTTGTCCGCAGCCTCCGGCATGAGGGCGATCCCGCGCAGTCCGCTGCCGGCCTTCGTGCGCCACTTCTCGTACAGCTCGGCCCAGTCGGGGGTGTTCGCGCCGAGCACGGTGTGGCCGCCGAAGTTCCAGATCGAGCCGAAGGCGTACGGTGTGTCGCCCCAGTCGGCCTCGCGGTCGGTGACCGTGGTGAAGCGGTCGGAGAGGCCGTCGACGACGAGCATGTGCTGCTTGTCGACGGCGTCCACGATCGCGCGCGGAGGGTTGTGCTGCCAGCCGAGGATCACCCAGGTGGCCTCCGGGTGGGCCCGCCGCAGCGCCCGCTCCACCCCCTTCGCCGCGTCGGCCACCGGCACGTCGCCCGGGTCGCCGCCCTCATGGAGCAGGTCCATCTTGTACAGCGTCGAGGCGCCGCCGAACATCTCGTCCTGCACCCGGTAGAAGGCCGCCGCCACCCGCGCGAACTCGTCCGTGCGCGGATCCAGCCAGTCGGGGCGCGCGAAGCCCATCCACTTACCCTGCGGAACGGTCCGCGCCCCCGGGACACGCACCGCGAAACCGGCCGGTACCGTCCCGAAGTAGCCGGGGAACACCGGCGTCATCCCCAGCTCACGGGCGCGGTCGGCGATCCGGCGGCCGAGGACGGCCCGGGCGTCCAGGAGCTGACGGGAGACGGGTGAGGGGAAGGCGGACAGGTTCTGCAGCAGCCACCACGGCTGGTGGGCCGGACCCGGGATCCACTTCCGCAGCTCCTCCTCCCCGTACCCGAACTCCTGGAACACCCGGTGGTACAGCGCGTCGGCCCCCACGTAGACGAGGACCTCGTTGTAGCCGTGCAGCGCCAGCACGTCCAGCTCGCGCTCCCAGTACCGCCAGTCCAGGTACGCACCCGTGTAGCCGTCGTTGGTGTCGTTGAGGGCGAAGCGGTGGGGGACGTTCGCCCGGCGGGTGACCGTGCCGTCGAGGCCCGGCAACTCGCCCGGCAGGAGGTTCGTCTGCTCGCCCGCCCAGTTGATCTCGGCGTAGGCGATGTGCCGCAAGTACCAGTTGAGACCGGTGAGTTGGGTGCCCGGGGTGTCGCCGGTGACGGTGATGTGCCCGGTGCTCCCCGAGACACGGAAGGTGTCCCGTTCCATGCCTTCCGTGAACGTGATCTGCCGCCAGTGGTCCGGCAGCAACCGCCGGGCCGCCACCGAGGCCGTGCGCAGCGCCTTGTCGGTGCGGGGCGCGTCGTCCGAGGGGGTCGCGCGGGCCGAGCTGCAGGCGGTGGCGGAACCGGCCGCGGTACCTGCGAAGAATGCGGTGAGGAGGGCACGGCGGGCGAGCGGCATGGTGTCTCCGAAGTGGGGTGGGGGGTACGCCGTGGGAGGAATACCCGCCGAAACCTCACTTGTGCGCGGACACAGGGCCACACGGGGGAGAACCCGGCATGAACGGCTCCTTCCGCCGCGTCAGCCTACCCGCGACCGGGTGGGATCCCGCCTCGGCCGCGAACGGCGTAGATCTCAAAAGGGCGCCTATGCCCGCCTCGGTGAGGCCAGCAGATACCGCTCCCGCGTACGGGGATCCGTGTGCTCGCCGACCTGCCAGCCGGCCTGCTCCAGCGTCACCGCACAGGCCCGCAGGGCTTCGGCATCCGACTCCCGCACGGCGACGGCCTCGGGCTGCGGGGTGGCCCGTACGCGATAACCGCCGCCGTTTGTCGGCGCCCCCGCCCCCGCCCCCGCCCCCGCACTCGCTGCCGCTGCCGCTGCCGTGGCCGCGGTCGCCGGTCGATGGCCCGCCGCCTCCAGAGCCAGTGCGGCGGCCTGCACCAGATGGGTCCGCTCCCAGGTGCACGGGCGGTCCGTGGCGCCGCCCGGATCGGTCATCCGGCGCAGCTCCAGGAGCCCCTGCCAGGCACTGCGCACCTCACGTATCCGAGCGGGCCCGGCCTCGGCGGCTTCCTCACCGCCGACCCGCGCGGCGAAGACACCGGTCTCGGCGGGGGCGGCGGGTACCGGAGAGGCTGCCTCCGCGACCTCGACCGTCTCCACGACCTCGGCTGTCTCCCGTACGCGATGGCCGACCGGTGTCAGGAAGTGGTCGTGCGGCGGCCGGGGATGCCGGAAGGCCAGCCCACGCTTGACCAGCGCCGCGAGCTGCGCCTGCGTACCCGTCAGCCGGCCGGTCACGGGCTCGGCGGCTTCGATGGTCCGCCGCTGGGCAGCGGTCGGCGGTCGTGTCACGGCACCCTCCCTCACCCGAGCAGGCCATGGACCCACCCGCTCCCGGCACTCCCCCAGAGGGTACTGACAACGGACTTCGATCCCTCCGAAGACTACGAGGAGGGTCTGACATTCCACCCGGCGACGACCGGACGCCCATGCTCCGTGCCGAGCCGGCAGACCGTGCCCGTGGCCAGTTGGAACAGCGCTCCACCCGAGGCGGGCAGCCCGAGATAGCGGGCGGTGAGGACGCGCAGGAAGTGCCCGTGGGCGACCAGCAGCACGGGTCCCTCGGTGCCCTCCATCGCCGTGCGCGTCTTCGTCAGCATCCGGTCGGCGCGCGCCCCCACCTCCTCCGGGGTCTCCCCGGGATGTTCCGGAGGCCCGGGAGCGACCCCGTCCGTGAACAGGAACCAGTCCGGCCGGGTGCGATGGATCTCGGCGGTCGTGATTCCCTCGTACCCGCCGTAGTCCCACTCGACCAGGTCCGCGTCGACGCGCGTCCCGGTGAGCCCGGCCAGATCGGCCGTCTCCTGGGCGCGCTTCAGCGGGCTGACGAACACGGCGCCGACGCGGAGCGGTTCGAGCAGCGGCGCGAGGCCACGCGCCTGCTCGCGGCCCCTGTCCGTCAGCGGGAGGTCGGTCCAGCTGGTGTGCTGCCCGGACGCCGACCACTCGGTCTCACCGTGCCGCACGAGAAGGAGATCACCCATGACTCACAGGGTACGAGCCCACCGCTCCAACTCCCTGAACTCCTCCTCCCGCAGACCCCTGCGCGGATCGATTCGCATGAGTAGCGCCGCCGAGTCGTGGTGCTCGGCCACGTGCCGTACGTCGAGGTCGGTGATCATGTCGTCGACCCAGACGAACGGCCGTCCCGCCGCCCACTCCAGGACCCGCCGGGTCTTCCAGTACAGCCCGTCCGGATCCCTGGCGAAGAGGTTGTCGAACTCGATGACCGGCAGCTCGCGCGGCAGCCCGATCACCGGCCCGATCATCTCGTTGGCGTCGTGCATCCACGTGGTCGCCCACGCCAACTCGTAGGGCAGCGCGAGGAGTCGCTCCCCGTGTGCCGGGTTCAGCCGGATCCGCAGGCCCCGCCGCAGCCGCCGGGACCCCGGTTTCTGCCGGGCCGACCAGTTCGCGGGGTGCACCCTGTGCGTCACATAACCGCGCGGACGCCACAACCGGGCACCGAACGGGTTGAGGGGGCCGTCGACGTCGAGGAGGAGCAGTGGGCGGTCAGTCATGGAGAAGGGCTACCCATGTCCGGGGAGCGCCGACGCGTGGACTCCCGTGCCCGTCGACGTGTGAGATCGCGTGCCCGCGCGCCGACGTGTGGAATCGCGTACGCGCCGATGGCCGGACCGCCGTCGGCTACTGCCGGTACCCGCTCAGGAACCGTCCGATCCGGCTGATCGCCGCGTCCAGGTCGTCCGCGTGGGGGAGGGTGAGGATGCGGAAGTGGTCGGGGGTGGGCCAGTTGAAGCCGGTGCCCTGGACGACCTGGATCTTCTCCCTCAGGAGCAGGTCGAGGACGAACTTCTCGTCGTCGTGGATCTTGTGGACCTTGGGGTCGAGCCGGGGGAAGGCGTAGAGGGCGCCCTTGGGCTTCACACAGGAGACGCCGGGGATCTCGTTGAGCTTCTCCCAGGCCACGTTCCGCTGCTCGTGGAGGCGGCCGCCCGGGATGGTGAGGTCGGTGATGGACTGGCGACCGCCGAGCGCGGCCTGGATGGCGTACTGGGCGGGCGCGTTGGCGCACAGCCGCATGGAGGCGAGCATCGTCAGGCCCTCCAGGTAGTTGCGGGCGTGCTGCCTGGGGCCGGTGACGACGAGCCACCCGGAGCGGAAGCCGGCCACCCGGTAGGTCTTGGACAGGCCGCAGAAGGTCAGGACCACCAGGTCGGGGGCGAGCGCGGCGGCCGAGTGGTGGACGGCGTCGTCGTACAGGATCTGGTCGTAGATCTCGTCCGCGAAGACCATCAGGCCATGGCGGCGGGCGAGGTCGAGGATGCCCTCGATGATCTCCTTGGGGTAGACCGCGCCGGTGGGGTTGTTCGGGTTGATGATCAGGACGGCTCTGGTGCGGTCGGTGATCTTCGACGCCATGTCGTCGAGGTCCGGGTACCAGTCCGCCTGCTCGTCGCAGAGGTAGTGGACCGCCTTGCCGCCGGCGAGGGTGGTCACCGCCGTCCACAGGGGGAAGTCGGGGGCGGGGATGAGGATCTCGTCGCCGTCCTCGATCAGTGCCTGTACGGCCATGGAGACCAACTCGGAGACGCCGTTGCCGAGGAAGACGTCGTCGACGTCGACGTCGAGGCCGCGGTCCTGGTAGCGCTGGGCGACCGCGCGGCGGGCCGAGAGGACGCCGCGAGAGTCCGTGTAGCCGTGGGCCTTCGGCAGCATCCGGATCATGTCCTGGATGATCTCCTCCGGCGCCTCGAAGCCGAAGAGCGCGGGGTTGCCGGTGTTGAGGCGCAGGACGCTGTGGCCCGCCTCCTCCAGTGCGTTGGCGTGCTCTATCACGGGGCCGCGGATCTCGTAACAGACCTCGCTGAGCTTGCTCGACTGCCGGAACTCCATGCGCTCTCGCCCTCCGGTTCGTTGTGTTGCTTGGTTTTACCAAGTAGACGCTTGGAAAGTCCAACGACATGTCTAGACTGCGTTCCATGTCACCTCGCCGAAGCTACGACCAGTACTGCTCCGCCGCCCGGGCGCTCGACCTCGTCGGTGACCGCTGGACCCTGCTGATCGTGCGTGAACTGCTGGCCGGGCCGCGCCGTTACACGGACCTGCACGCGGACCTGCCGGGCGTCAGCACGGACGTGCTCGCGTCACGGCTGAGGGACATGGAGCGGGACGGTCTGTCGACGCGGCGCCGACTGCCGCCGCCGGGGGCGGCCTACGTGTACGAACTGACTGCGCGGGGGCGGGAGTTGCTGCCGGTGCTGCAGGCGTTGGGGGCGTGGGGGGAGGGGGTGCTCGGGGAGCGGCGGCCGACGGACGCGGTACGGGCGCACTGGTTCGCGTTGCCGTTGTTGCGGGGGCTGGAGGGCTTTGGCGCCGGGCTTGTAGAAGTGCGGTTGGAGGAGGGGGAATTCCATGTGTGGGTGGGTGCCGAGGAGGGGGCGGCGCTGTACGGGGACGGTCCCGCGCCGGGGGAGCCGGACGCGCGGCTGTCGTTCGACGGTGCGGATACGTGGGGGGCGTTGGGGCGGGGGGAGTTGAGTTTGGCCGAGGCCGTGCGGGCCGGGCGGGTCGAGGTGGTGGGGGAGGGGGGCCTGGCGAAGGAGTTGCGGGAGGTGTGAGGGCGGGAGGGGCGGGAGGGGGTGGGGTCTGCGGTCGGTTCTCGGGCCGCGGGTGCGCTGTGGTTGCTCGCGCAGTTCCCCGCGCCCCCTGAAAGCAGGGGCTACGCCCCATGCTTTACGCCCCGGCAGCACCTGGCCTCTGCCGGCCTGGCTGCATCTTGGCTCCTCGGGCCCGGCAGCATCTGGCTCCTCGGCCCGCAGTTCCATGGCGTCAGGCTCGCAGTGCCGTTGCCCCTTCAGACCGCTGCGTCGCCTTGGCTCCTCGGGCCCGCAGTGCCATGGGTCTCCAGGCCCGCAGGGACTGGTCTTTCAGGGGCGCAGGGGCTGGTCTTTCAGGGACGCGGGGAACTGCGCGACCAGCTCTCACCGACCCGCGGATGAAGGGCGGAGGGGCGGGCCCCAGTGCAACGGCCCGTCGAACCGGCGGTTCGACGGGCCGTTGGCTGGAGTTCAGGCGCCGGGCGGCGGCACCCTCGTCGGTCTGCCCGCACCCCGGGTCAGTGAGTAGCCGCCGATGCCCGCCAGCGCGGCGAGCGCCGCCCCCAGGGCCGTCCACACCCAGCGGTCGCTCCACCAGCCCGAGGCCCAGCCGTCGTCGGGTTCGAGGGAGGAGAGGACGGCCTCGGTGGAGGAGTCCTCACCGTCCTGCGGGGAGGTGACGGCGATCCCCGGTACCAGGGGCCGGGACAGGGAGCCGTCGACGGCGGCGGAACCGCCGATGTCCTCGGACTCGGCCTCGACCTCGGTGCTGACGGGCAGTCCCAGGTCGGCCGTGGCCAGCCGGGTCGTGGTCAGACGGATGTAGTACGTACCCGGCAGCGGATCGTCGGCCCACTGCTCCGACCAGGCGCGGACCGTGCGCAGGGTGCAGGACAGCTCGACCGAGGCCGCCCCCGCCCCCGCGGTCCGGGTCTGCGCGCCGTACTGGCAGGCCTGACGGCGCCGCAGTCCGTCGTACACGTCGATCTGCCAGGTCGAGGAGGACTCGGCCCCCTCGGGCAGCTTGACGCTCGCCCGTACGGTGGGCCGCTGCCCCGCGTCGGCAGGGAACGACCAGTACAGATAGTCACCGGTCGAGGCGCTCGCCGTGGCGGTCTGCCCCTGCTCGAACTCCGTGGCCGTACGGAAGGAGGTGCCCGCCTCGGTCGGCGCGTCACCGTTCTCCGACGGGCTCGCGGAGGGGGTGGAGTCGGCGGCTGCCGGGGTGACGGCCAGGCCCAACATCAGCAGGGCGGCGCCCCACACTCGTGTGATCCGCATCAGTTGGTCCTCCAGACCGCGACCCGCCAGCGTGACAGCCAGCCCCACAACACACCCGCCAGGAAACCGACGAGCACCAGCGCACCGAGCAGCCACCAGCCACGGCCGAGGCCGAAGGAGGCCACGTCGGTGGCCTGGGCGGGCCCGTCCACGACGTCGACGGTGATCTCCAGCGGCAGTCCGGGCGTGGTCTTCACGCCGCTCGCCGGCGAGTAGGAGTGGGTCACCTGGAGGCACACAATCTCGGCAACGTCCTCGTCCGCCGAGTCCTCCGCGTCCTCGGCCTCCGCCTTCGGGTGGCGCAGACCGGTCGAGATGACGTCGGTACGGCCGTTGCCCGCGGCCTCACCACGGACGATCTCGCGGTTCTTCGTGGTGACCGCGCGCAGCAGCACCCCGTAGTCCGGATTGACGTCACGGTCCGCCGCGACACTCACCGAGGCGCGCAGCTCCTGGCCCGGCTTCACGTCCACGCGGTACCAGCGCTGCTCGCCGAACTCCTCGCGGTCGGTGTACAGACCGGATGTGAGCTTGGGCGCCTGAGCGCACGCCTCGGCGCCCTCGACGGCCTTGGGCACGACCACGGGGTCGGCGGCCCGGTCGACCAACTGGTTGACCCGGTCGGTCAGTTCGTCACGGTGCTCGATCGAGGTGTACGTGCCGCCGGTGGCCTCGGCGATACAGCTCAGCTGCAGGCGCATCTTGGCGTTCGGCACCAGGCCGAGCGTGTCGATGGTCAGGCCGATGCCCTTCGCGGCGATCTCGCGAGCCACCTCGCACGGGTCGAGCGGGGCGCAGGTGTCCTCGCCGTCGCTGATCAGCACGATCCGCTTGGTGCCCTCCCCGCCGTCCAGGTCGTCCGCCGCCTTCAGCAGCGCGGGACCGATCGGGGTCCAGCCGGTCGGCGACAGTGTCGCCACCGCCGTCTTCGCCTCGGTGCGGTCCAGCGGCCCCACCGGGTAGAGCTGCGCGGTGTCCTTGCAGCCCGTCTTCCGGTCGTCGCCCGGGTAGTTGGCGCCCAGGGTGCGGATGCCGAGCTGTACCTCCTCGGGCGTGGCGTCCAGCACCTCGTTGAACGCCTGCTTCGCCGCGGCCATACGGGACTGGCCGTCGATGTCCTTGGCCCGCATCGAACCGCTGACGTCCAGCAGGAGGTTGACCTTGGGCGCGGTGGCCGTGGTCTCGTCGGCGACGGCCGTGGACGGGACGGCGATCCCGGCCGTCAGGGCGGCGAGCAGGGCGAACACCCCTGCTGCCGACCGTTGTCTTGTGATCATCGGCGGATCCTATTGATCCAAGGGGTCGTGCTTCAAAACGAGACCGCCGGTTCACCACGCGGACAACGGGACCACCCCCCCCGCGTACCTGGGTCGCTGCGCGCGTACGTCGGCCGCTCACCGCAGCGGACTCGCCACCTCTGCCCAGATGTCACCCGGCAGCTCCGGGGAAAGACGCATCAGCGTCAACGCCTTCGTCGGTACCGGCCCCTCCAGCAAGGTGCCCAGATCGGGGGTGCGCGGCAGATCCCGTACGGCCGTGGAGAGCGCCTCGCGCAGAACGGGCGTCGAACCGGCCGTCGCGCCGAGCGTGCCCGTGATCAGGGCGCCGAACAGCTTGCGGCGCAGCGTCGTCTCGTCGTCCGTGATGATGCGCCCGCTCATCGCCGGGGCCGGAACGCCGTGGCGGGCCAGGCGCGCCGGGCTGACCCGGATGTCCGCGAGGTCGCGGTAGACGAGGCGGCGGGGGGCACCCGACGGGGACAGGACCACCAGCAGGTTCTGACCGTGCGCCTCCAGGGCCACACCCAGGTCGAGCAGCCGGAGACAGACCGTGAGCGCGAGTCGGGTGAAGTCCGCCAGCCAGGACGCCGACCGGGGCAGCTCCGTCGACGCCAGAGCCGCCACCGGGACGACCCGCTCCCCGGCCGCCGTGTCCGCGTACGTCTCCGGCGACTCCCGCAGCACCGCCGCCAGATCGGGCGAACCGGCCGTGACCGCGCCGAGCGTGCGGGTCACGTGCAGCAGCCCGTCCGTGCGGGCGGCGGCCTCCGCCATGAAGTCCGAGACGATCGCCGACGTCTCGATCGAGTAGACCGAGATGTCCCGCACGGAGGAGGTCAGCCGGGCGCTCAGCGCGGTCTTGACATGCGGCCCGCCGTCCGCGAGGGCCAGGGTGCGCAGGGACATCAGCGGATGAGCCTCGATCACGTCCCCCAAGGGGCACTTGAGCACATGGGCCGCCTGCCACGGATGCACCGGAACCAGCACCCGCTCACCGTCCCGCCACCTCTCCGGCCACTCGCCGACGACCAGCGCCTCCCGCACCGGTGCCAGCCCCAGTTGTACGACCCGCCGGTGCTCGGGACCGTAGGCGAGTTGATCGGCCGCAGAGAAGCCCGGCCGCGAACGGCAGTTGGGGTGGAAGGGATGCCCGTCGACGATCAGCTGCTCCCATTCCCAGCTGCTGACCGGTGACCCCGCGAATGGGGGCCGCCCGGCGCGGGACAGCGCCAACGACGCGACACTGTGGTCCAGTTCGGCCGCGAAGGCCGCGCTGTGCGGAACGGCCAGGGCGCTCATCAGCCGCGCCGGACGGTCGTAGGACCGCTCGTCGAACCACACCTCCTCGACATGCGCGGCGGTGCCGTACGGGTCCACGGCCGGACCGTGCAGTCGGCGGCCGTCGGCGAGGTGCAGCGTGACCTCGGCGCCCGAAGAGGTCTTCCGGCGCGCCACCCAGGGCAGCGGCTCATGGACGAGGCCCCGCCACAGCCGGGACAGCACGGCCGTCCGGGCCCCGGGCAACGCGGTCGTGTACGGCAGCGTCAGATCGGGGCGCAGGGCGCCCAGCTCGGCGCCGAGCGCCGCCTCGGCGTCGGACATCGGGTGACGGTCCACGGACGGGCTCCTCGGGTACGGGACTGCGCCGGATGGTGCGGGACGGTTGGGGTCAACGGGTCGGTCGTGCGGGACGGAGCGGCCGGGGGTCGGGTCCGGAGACCGCGTCGGCACCGGCGTCGGGGGTACGGAGACCGCGTCGGCACCGGCGTCGGGGGTACGGAGACCGCGTCGGCGCCGGCGTACGACCACTGCCCGCCCCCTTCCGCCGCGACGCATGACGGTGGAGCGACGGACGCCACAGGGCAACGTCGCGGCGCACGCCTGCCTTCCCGCCGGCGGCGCACGGCGGATTCCTGCCGGAACGGCACACGACCGCTTCGCTGCGCGGCGTGACGGGCAGACATACTGATCACGAGTGCACCGTATGGAACGAATGGACCCCGTGGACGCCACCCCACCCCGTGACAGCGTCGGCCTCGCCGCCGACGCCCACTCCGTCGCACCGCTGCTCAACTGCCTTCTGCGCGAGGTGGCGGAGCCGGTCGGGCCGGGTACGTCCGGAGTGCACCGGCTCAGGGCCAGCGGTCGTCTCCTGCGCGTACGCGGTACCCGCCGCCCCACGGACCCCGAAGTGCGCACGGCGGGTACCTGGCACCCGCTCACCCATACCGAACTCGTCAAACTCGCCGCCGAGGAACTCCGCGCCTTCACCGGACTGTCCAACTCCGAACTGCCCGCCGAGATGCTCGACAGCCGGGAGGCCGTGGCCGCCTTTCTCGCCGCGCGGGCCGACGCGCCGGTGCCCCGGGACCCGTACCGACGCTCGGAGCAGTCCCTGATCACCGGGCACCCCCACCACCCCGCTCCCAAGGCGCGCGGCGGCGGCCCGGCCGCGGGCTGGCTGCCGTACGCGCCCGAGGCGTACGCCCGGTTCCCGCTGGCACTCCTCGGCGTCCGTGAGGACACGGTGGTCGAGGAGGGCGACACCACCGCCCTGGACACCCTGGCCGCGGCACCGCCCGGCTACCGGCTCCTCCCCGCCCACCCGTGGCAACTCGACCTCCTGGGTGGTGAGTTGTCGGCTGCCTTCGCCGACGGACGGCTCCTGCGGCTGGGCCGGACGGCCGGGGAGGCGTGGCCGACGGCGGCGATCCGCACGGTGCACGTGCCGGAGGTCCTGTCCGGCAGTGCGCTCGCTCGTGACCTCTTCCTCAAGTTCAGCCTGGACGTGCGCATCACCAATGACGTCCGTCGACTGTGGCGGCACGACCTGCTCGGTCTGCGCCGCACCGACCGGGCGGTCACGGAGGCCTTCGCCGGGCTGCCGGGCGCCTGGCTGAGCGATCGCGGCTACCGCACCGCCGACTTCGCCTTCGAGGAGCTGGCGGTCGTGGTGCGGGACGGCCTGGGCGGCCACCTGGCCCCCGGTACGACTCCCTTGCTCTCTGCCGCGCTGACCGAGGACACCGCCGCGTTCCCGGACAACCCGCTGGCCCGCACGACCGACCCCGAGGCCTGGTGGGAGGGGTACCTGCGTGCGGTGGTGCCGCCGGCGCTCGGCGCCTTCCACGATCACGGTGTCGTCCTGGAGGCCCATCTGCAGAACACCCTCATCGCCTGTGACGCCTCCGGCCTGCCCGTCCAGGCCGTCTACCGGGACGCCGAGGGCGTGAAACTCCTGCCGGACGTGAGCCGCGAGGCGGGGTGGGAACGGCTGGTCTACTGCCTGCTCGTCAACAACCTCCTGGAGATCGCGGCGGCCGTCGCCGAACACCACCCGGGCGTGGACCTATGGGCGGCCGTACGCCGCGAGCTGGCGCGCCACGACGACGTGCCCGAGGCCGCCGCCCTGCTCGGCTCACTCACCCTCCCCGGCAAGACGAACCTGCTGCTCCGCTGGACGGGCGCGGACGGCGCGGACGCGCGGTACCTGCCGCTGCCGAACCCCCTGACCGCCGGTTGACGCGGACCGGCGGTGGCGACAGGTGATCGGGCCGCAGTCGTGGCCGCCCGGCTCCCCCTCCTCCGCGCCGTCACCGTCCTCCGTTCCGGCCCCGCCGTCACCGTCCTCCGTTCCGGCCCCGCTGTCACCGGCCGCCGTTCCGGCCCCGCCGTCGCCGTGCGCCGTCGCGTCGAGGGCGGGGCGGCGGCAGTGCTTCAGCCGCCGCCAGGACCTCCTGCGCGGTGATCCGCAGCAGCGCCGGGTCCGGCTGTCGGCCATGGGGGTCGCCGTCCGGTGCCGGGTGCCACAGGGCGCGGTGGCGCGGGCTTCGCGGGGGACCCCAGCGGCTCGGCGGGACCGGACCGAAGAGGGTGACCGAGGGAGTGGCGTGGGCGACAGCCAGGTGTGCGATGCCGGTGTCGCCGCTGATCACGGCACGGGCCTCGGCGACGAGGGCGGACAGCGGCCCGAAAGGCAGGCCGCCCGTGTACAGGTCGCTCTCCGGTAGCTCCGCACGCTCGGCGAGGGAGGCCACCAGGTCGTCCTCCCCCGCTCCTCCGGTGACCACCACCCGGTGGCCGTGTGCCCGCAGGGCTGTCGCCACGGCCCCGAAGCGGTCCACCGGCCAGCGGCGCGCAGGGGCCGCGGCTCCCGGGTGCAGTACTACGGCGCCGGGAGCCGGGGACGGTACGGACGGACGGGGCAGCAGCAGGTCGGCAGGGTCCGCGGGGATGCCGTAGTGGATCAGCAGCCGGCACCAGCGGTCCCGTTCGTGTTCCTCGGCGCGCCACTCGGGGCCCTCGATCTCCGGTGTCCCCGGGTGGGCGAAGGCGAGCAGCCGCCGGGGGCGCAAGGCGTGCAGCAGCAGGTGACTGGGCGGGCCGTTGCCGTGCAGGTCCACGGCGATGTCCGGTGGCGGACCGTCCCAGCCCAGGGTGCGCGGTACGGCACGGCCCGGGGCCGAGGCGGGCAGCAGCCGGTCCACGACTTCCGTCGCCGAGGCGGCCGGGGCCAGTTCGGCGGGAGCCGCCAGCACCAGCTCGTGGTGCGGGTGGGCACGGCGCAGCGCGCGCAGCGCGGGTACGCCGGCCAGCAGGTCCCCGAGCCCCAGCGCCCGCAGCACCAGCAGCCGGGGCGGCCCGTCCGACCCCCTCACGTGGTGCCTCCCGCACCCGCCGTCGGCCGAGCCGCCGACGCCATCGGACCACGCACGTCGAGGTCGTCGGCACCTGCCGGCACGAGCGCGGCGGCCGCGCCCCGCGCACCCCGCAGCAGAGCCATGAGCGGAGCCACGGCGTCGGCGCCTCCCGCATGGATCCCGGGCCCGACCAGACGCACATCGCCACCACCGCCGGAATCGGTGCGACACCCCCTCACCGCGCCCTCCGCCCCATGCCGGGGTCGGTTCCACCGGGCCACTGTGGCCGGCGGGCCGCTGTCCGGGACTGTTCCTGGTGGCCCGGCGGCTCGGGTGCCGCTCCCCGTCGCACGGCTGTGGCCGGGCGGTCGCCGTCCGCGCCGCCCCGGTGGCCGGTACGGGCGACGTCCGGCCGCTCCCGCAGCAGCGCCCGCACCGCGCTGAGGAGGTCCGCGGCGACATGGGCGGCGGCGGCCCGTTCCTGCGGGCGTGTGGCGGCGTTCGGTACGAGGATGCCGTGGGCGCCGGCGCGGTGGGCGGCCTCGACGTCGGCGCCGATGTCCCCGATGACGACGAGGTCGGCCGGGCGGGTGCGCAGCCGTCCGGCCGCCCACAGCACGAGGCCGGGGGCGGGCTTGCGGCAGTGGCAGGCGTCGTCGGGGCCGTGCGGGCAGACGGCCCACACGTCGAAGGCGCCCAGGAGCTGGTCGACGCGCTCGTTGACGCGGCGCACCTCCGCTTCGGTGATCAGGCCGCGGGCCACCCCCGACTGGTTGGTGACGACCCCGGTGCGGATGCCCCTCGCGCGCAACAGGCCGAGCGCTTCGCGGGCGCCCTCGACCGGGCGGACCAGCCCCGGGTCGCCGTTGTAGGGGACGTCGTGGACGAGGGTGCCGTCGCGGTCGAACAGCACGGCGTCGAGGCGTGTACCGGGGATACGCATGAGGGCCGCTCCATGCTGTCGGCGGACGGGACCACGGTCTCCTGGCTGCCACCCTCAGCCGTCTCACCCTCCGAGGGCAGCGAAGACAGCTCGAACACCCATCGTATCGTTTTGTGGCACTTTGTGAGGATCGAGGGCGGTCCCGGCGCCCTCCGTTACCGGACTTCCGTTACCGGGCCGCCCCCGCGTCACGCGGCCGTGCCCAGCGCCACCCTGCCCACGTCGCCCTCCTTCGTCGGCAGGGTCAACGGCGTCGGCGTCCGGCGGGTCCGCAGGACGAAGCCCGCCCCGATCGCACCGGCAATGATCAGTCCGCCTGCCAGCAGGGCGCCCCGTACCCCGACGACCTCCATGAGGAGACCGAGCGCCGGCGGCCCGCCGAGGCCCCAGAGCGTGCCGATGCCGCTCCACACACCGAGTACGCGTCCGCGCAGATGAGCGGGCGGATCGGTCTGCAGCACGGCGGTCCCGGCCGTGTCGGAGACGGACTCCACCACGGCCATCGGCAGGACCAGGACCAGCAGCACCGCCAGCGAGGGGGACAGGCCCGCCGCCACTTGCAGCAAGGCGCCCGCGGCCGCCAGCGTGCCCACCAGCCGGACGGAGGGCCGACGCAGCCGGGCGCCGAGGACCGCGCCCAGGATGCCGCCGACGGCGAGGACGGTGGAGACCGTGCCGAAGGAGCCCGCGCCGCCCGCGAGCGGCCCGGTGACGAGTACGGCCAGGGTGAGGCCGTAGTTGCGGCCGAAGACCGAGCTGATCCCGGTGACGGCGGCGAGCGCGACCAGGCGGGGGCGGCGCGCGAAGAACAGCAGGCCTTGGCGCACGGTCATGTCCGGTGCCGACTCGTCGCCCTCGCGCCGTGGGGCGGCACGGACCTGAGCGGCATGGCGTACCGCGCCGGGTGCCGGGCGCAGGAACGGCACGACCGAGGCGACGAAGACGAACGAGAGACCGTTGGCGGCGTAGGCGGCGGCCGTGCCGAGGAAGCCGACCGTCACACCGGCCAGACCGGTGCCCACGAGCCGGCCCGCGTTGTGCACCAGCGCGCCGACCCCGATGGCGGACGGGACGTCCTCCACCGGCACGAGGTCGTTGCCCAGGAGGGCGCAGGCCGGCCCGTCGACGGTGGCGATCATGCCCGTCACGGCGGCCAGCACCATGAGGGAGGTCATGTCGAGCCGGTCCAGCGCCACCAGTGCGGCCGTGGTGAAGGCGACCGCGCCGAGCAGCGCCTGGCTGACGGCGGCCGTCAGTTTCAGGGGCCAACGGTCCACGAGCGTGCCGCCCAGCAGACTCATGAACAGGGCGGGGGCGGCCTGGACGGACATCGACAGACCCGTGGCGGCGGCGGAGCCGGTGATCTCGAGGACCAGCAGGTTCTGCACGGTGAGCTGCATCCACGTGCCGGCGTTCGACAGGAAGTTGGCGACGGACCACCAGCGCATGCCGCGGTACCTCAGGGACCGCCACGGCGAGCGGGACGCACGCGTGGACGGCACCGACGCGGCTTTCTGCGCGGGGGAGGGCAGGGAGGGAAGGGAAGACACAGTGCGGTACCCGACAACCAGGTTGAGTCGGAAGGGCCCGGGGAACGGATCGTCGGCTGCGTTGCGCGGCGGTTCCACCGAGTCGGTCACGGCGCGGACCATCGTGGCAGAGAGACCGGGAAGGCGACGGCACATGCCCTCGGCATGCCACCGTCTCGACGGCCAACTTCCCCGGGCCCTCCCGTCCTTGCCGGATCGCGTGTGGTTGCTCACACCGCAGACCGCCGCACCGCCGCGGGCGGCGGGTTCACCCGAGAGTCGCGAACGACTACGAACCGGGGCATAGTGGACGAGGAACTCGGGATCAACATCTGAAGGCAACTGACGCCACTGGCAAGGCGCGACCGACCAGCACGACCGACCAGCACCACTGGCAAGGCGCGACCGACCAGCACGACCGACCAGCACCACTGGCAAGGCACGACCGACCAGCACGACCGACCAGCACCACTGGCAAGGCACGGCTGGCAGGGACCCCCGACAGCCTCGTCGCCGAAGTACGGGCGACCCGCCGCGGCGATGCCCGCCGCCTGGCGCGATCCGGGAACCGGTCCCTCACCTTCGCCACCCCCTCCTGTAACGGCGCCGGCAGGAACCCGTGCGCCCCGCGTGCTCCGGTGCTTCGTGCGCGGACGAAGGGAGTCCCATGATCGATCTGTCGACATGCGCATGGCGACACGCCCTGGTGACGGGCGGTGCCGGCTTCCTCGGCAGTCATCTGTGCGAGCGGCTGCTGGATGCGAAGGTCGAAGTCGACTGCGCCGACAACCTCTCCTCCGGTTCACACGGCAACATCGCCCACCTCGAAGGGCGCCGGGGGTTCCGGTTCGTCGAGTGCGACGTCTGCGCACCCGACGCCGCGCGGCGGCTGCCGGGGCCCTACGACCTGATCCTGCACTTCGCGTGCCCCGCCTCGCCCGCCGACTACCTCCGGCTCCCACTGGAGACGCTCGACGTAGGCAGCCTGGGCACCCGCACCATGCTGGCGCTGGCGGAGCGGGACGGAGCGCGCTTCCTGCTCGCCTCGACGTCCGAGGTGTACGGCGATCCGCTGAGCCATCCACAGCGCGAGGACTACTGGGGCAACGTCAACCCGGTGGGGCCGCGCAGCGTGTACGACGAATCCAAGCGGTTCTCCGAGGCGCTGGTCACCGCCCATGTGCGGACGAGGGACGCGGACGCGGGCATCGTCCGCCTGTTCAACACCTACGGGCCGCGTATGCGGGCGTACGACGGCCGTGCCGTCCCCACGTTCGTCCGCCAGGCACTTACCGGTGAACCGTTGACCGTGGCCGGGGACGGCCGGCAGACGCGGTCCCTGTGCTACGTCGACGACACGGTCGACGGTGTCCTGCTCGTCGCGGCGAGTCACTCGGTGCGTCCCGTCAACATCGGCGGCACCGACGAGATCACGGTCGACGAGATCGCCCACCGCGTGGTCGAACTGACCGGATCGTCCTCGGCGATCGTGCACGTCGACCGCCCCATCGACGATCCGCAGCGACGCCGCCCCGACACCGGCCTGGCCCGTGAACTGCTCGGCTGGGCGCCCCGCGTGCCTTGGGAGGAAGGCATCAAGCAGACCATCGCCTACTTCACCGCGACACCTTCGGTGGCCGAGCCCACGCCGGAGGAGTGAACCCCCGTAGCCCTCACTCCCGTACGCCGCACGGAGGCCTCGCATGCGTGTTCTGGGAATCAACGCCCTCTTCCACGACCCCGCCGCCGCCCTGGTCATGGACGGAAGGATCGTGGCGGCGGCGGAGGAGGAGCGCTTCAGCCGGCGCAAGCACGGCAAGCGGCCCCTCCCCTTCTCCGCCTGGGAACTGCCCGAACTCTCCGCCAGGTGGTGCCTGGACGAGGCCGGCCTGACGCCGTCCGACCTGGACGCGGTCGCCTACTCGTACGACCCCGAACTCGCCCTCCCCGCAGAGCGGTTGGGCCTGAACGACCCCTGGGACCACCTGCGCCAGGAATACGCCCGCCGCGCCCCCGAGTTCCTCGCCGAGGCGCTGCCCGGACTCGACCCGGACAAGGTCCGCTTCGTCGCCCACCACGTCGCGCACGCCGCCTCGGCCGGACAGGCGGCCCCGTCTCCGGACAGCGCGGTGCTGGTGCTGGACGGCCGCGGGGAGTGCGCCTCCCACCTCGCCGGCCGCTACGCGAACCGCGAACTCACCGTCCTGGCCTCACAGGCGCTGCCCGACTCCATGGGCCTGTTCTACGAGGACCTCACCCAGCACCTCGGATTCCTGCGCAGCAGCGACGAGTTCAAGGTGATGGCACTGGCGTCCTACGGTGAACCCCGCTTCTTCGACCAGTTGCGCGCGTACGTCCACCCGGACGGCCACGGCGGCTTCCGCGCCCGCCCCGTGCCATGGGGGGCACTGGTCCCCCCGCGCCCCGCAGGGGACCCCTGGACACGGGACCACGCCGACATCGCCGCCAGCGCCCAGGCCTGTCTGGAAGAGGTGCTGCTCGGACTGGCGCGGTGGCTGCACGACCGTACCGGCGAGGACGTGCTGACCCTCGCGGGCGGCGTGGCGCTCAACTGCGTGGCCAACACCCGCCTCCACCGGGAGACGCCCTTCCGCCGGGTGTGGGTGCAGCCCGCCGCCGGAGACGCGGGCACCGCACTCGGCGCGGCCCTCCACGTCGCCCACCAGAAGGAGGCCGTAGAGGCCATCCCGACCGTCGCGCTCGGCCGGGGCTGGAGCGACGCGGAACTCCGCGCCTGGCTGGAACGCGCGGCGGTGCCCTACGAGGAACCCGGCGACATCGCCGAGACCGTCGCCGCCGCACTCGCCGAGGACGGCATCGTGGCCTGGTTCCAGGGACGCAGCGAGTACGGGCCCCGGGCCCTCGGCCATCGCTCGCTGCTCGCCCACCCCGGCCGCGCGCGGAACCTGGAGCGCCTCAACGCCGTGAAGGGACGCGAGGAGTTCCGTCCCGTCGCCCCCATGGTCCTGGCCGAACGGGCCGCGCAACTCTTCGACGGGCCGCTGCCCAGCCCCTACATGCTGTTCGTGCACGACGTCGCCGACGAGTGGCGGGACCGCATACCGGCCGTCGTCCACGTGGACGGCACGGCCCGCGTCCAGACCGTGGACCGTCGGGACGAACCGCTGGTCGCCCGCATGATCGACGGATTCGAGCGCCGGACCGGGCTGCCCGTGGTCGTCAACACGAGCCTCAACACCGCCGGGCGGCCCATGGTCGACGATCCGCGGGACGCCCTCGAGTGCTTCGGCTCCGCGCCCGTGGACCTGCTCGCCCTCGGACCGTTCGCGATCCGCAGGAAGAAGGTGTGCGCATGACGGGCGCTCCCACCTACTCCGTCGTCGTCCCGACGATCGGCCGTCCCTGCCTCGCCGAGTGCCTGAACACGCTCGCCGCCGCCCTCGGTCATCCGCCCGAGGAGGTCGTGGTGGTCGACGACCGTCCCGATGCCACCGGCCCCCTGCCGCTGGACGCGGCCGGCGTGCTGAGCGGACGGCTGCGCACCCTGCGCACGGGAGGCCGCGGCCCGGCGGCCGCCCGCAACGCCGGCTGGCGCACGGTCGGTACGCCCTGGACGGTCTTCCTCGACGATGACGTCCAGGTGCAGCCCGACTGGTCCCGCCGTCTCGCGGCCGACCTCGGCGCGGCCGGCCCGGACACGGGCGGCGTCCAGGGGAGACTGTCGGTCCCGCTGCCCGAGGACCGCCGGCCCACCGACTGGGAGCGGGGCACGGCCGGGCTGGAGCGGGCGGCCTGGGCGACGGCGGACATGGCCTACCGGACGGCCGCGCTGAGCGCCGTCGGCGGCTTCGACGAGCGGTTCACCCGCGCGTTCCGGGAAGACGCCGACCTGGCGCTGCGCGTGCTGGAGGCAGGCTGGACGCTACGGCGCGGCCGGCGCGTCACCCGTCACCCCGTGCGGTCCGTCGACCGCTGGGTGTCGATACGGGCGCAGCGCGGCAACGCCGACGACGTACTGATGACCCGGCTGCACGGCCGTGACTGGTGGGCCCGCGCCGAGGCGCCCCGAGGGCGGCTACCCCGGCACGCGGTGGTGACCGCCGCCGCGCTGGTCGTCTGCGTCTGCGCGCCGACCGCCGGCCGGCCGGGAAACCGCCACGCACCGTTCTGCCGACGTGCCGCGTTCTGCCGACGTGCCGCCGCCGTCGCCGGGGCCCTCTGGGCACTGGGCACGGCCGAGTTCGCCCTGGCCCGCATCCGTCCCGGCCCGCGCACCCCGGACGAGATCGTCACCATGGCGGCCACGAGCGTGGTCATCCCACCGCTCGCGGTCCGGCACTGGCTGGCCGGCCTGGTACGCCACCACGGGCGGCGCCCCGCCGGACGTCCCCCGGCGGCGCACCGCATCACCGACGGGCCACGGCGAACCGCCGCCCCACGCAGCGAACCGTCGGGGAGCGCACCGTGAACCGCACCGAACCGTCAGGGAGCGCACCGTGAACCGACACTCCCCACGCCACACGCCCCAGGGCCCTGCGGGCCAGGGCACTCCCCACCGCGCCCCGACCCCGGTCGACGCCGCCCCCACCGACCGGGACGGCACCCTCGTGGAGAGCGCCCCGTGCCCCGGGGGCCGTGTGGTGCCTGGCGTTATCGCCGGTTTCCGTTCTGGCCGGGATGGCACCCTCGTGGAGAGCGCCCCCTGCCCCGGGGGCGGTGTGGCCCCCGGCGTCATCGCCGACGGCGTTCGTGCTCTCCGCGCGGTGGTGCGACGGCGCCTCGCGCGGAGGCCCGGCACCGTGGAAAGCGGCCTGTCGTGAAGGCGCTGGTCGTGCGGCTCGACAGCTTCGGCGACGTGCTGCTCGCCGGTCCCGCGATCCGCGCGGTGGCGGCGCACTGCTCCCGGGTGACGCTCCTGTGCGGCCCCCGCGGCGAACCCGCGGCCCGACTGCTGCCCCGCGTGGACGACATCATGGTGTGGCAGGCGCCGTGGGAGGGCGCCGATCCCCCCACCGTCGAGGACGCGGACGTCGACGCGCTGCTGCGCCGGCTGCGGGTGGAGGCGTTCGACACCGCCCTCGTGCTCACCTCGTTCCACCAGAGCCCCCTGCCCACCGCCCTGTTGCTGCGCCTCGCCGGTGTCGGGCGGATCGGCGCCGACAGCGTCGACCACCCCGGCCGCCTCCTCGATGTGCGCCACCATCGCGGCCCCGGCCGCCACGAGGTGGAGGCCGCCCTCGACACCGCCGCCGCCATGGGGTTCCGCCCACCCCCGGGGGACGACGGGCGACCCCGGGTCCTGCCGCCGCCGGACACCGTCGCGCTGACCGGCAACGGCCCGTACGTCGTCGTCCACCCCGGTGCCAGCGCTCCGGCCCGGGCCTGGAGCCCCGAACGCTGTGCGGAGGCGGTGAGCCTGCTGGCCGAGGCCGGTCACCGCGTCGTCGTCACCGGAGGACCCGACGAGACCGGCCTCACCCGTCGGGTCAGCGCCGGCACGGCGGTGGACCTCGGCGGCCGGACCACCCCGCCCACCCTGGCCGGGGTCCTGAGCCTGGCCGACGTCGTGGTCAGCGGAAACACCGGACCCGCCCACCTGGCGGCGGCCGTCGGCACCCCCGTGGTCTCCCTGTTCGCACCGGTGGTCCCGGCCGAGCGGTGGGCGCCGTACGGCGTACCGACCGTCATCCTCGGCGACCAGCGCGCACCGTGCGCCGACAGCAGGGCCCGCGAATGCCCCGTCCCCGGCCATCCGTGCCTCGAAGAGGTGACCGGTCACGACGTCGTACGCGCGGTGCAGAAACTGCTCAAGGAGGGCGCATGAACGTCCTGGTCTGGCATGTGCACGGGTCGTGGCTCACCACGTTCGTGCAGGGCCCCCACACCTTCCTCCTCCCCGTCACCCCCGACCGGGGCCCCTACGGTCTGGGCCGGGCCCGTACCTGGCAATGGCCGCGCACGGTACAGGAGGTGAAGCCGGACGACCTCCGTGACGCCGACATCGACCTCATGGTGCTGCAGCGGCCGCACGAACTCGACCTGGCCCGGCGGTGGACCGGCCGCCGGCCCGGCACCGACGTACCCGCCGTGTACGTCGAGCACAACAGCCCGCACGGGACGGCGGTCGACACCCGCCACCCGCTGGCCGACCGCTCCGACATCCCCGTCGTGCACGTCACCCACTTCAACCGTCTGATGTGGGACAACGGACGGGCCCCCAGCACCGTGATCGAGCACGGCATCCTCGACCCCGGACACCTGTGGACCGGAGAGGAACGACGCGCCGCGGTCGTCGTGAACGAGCCCGTACGACGCGGCCGCACCACAGGCACCGACCTGCTGCCGTACTTCGCCGAGACGGTGCCGCTGGACGTCTTCGGCATGCGCACCGAAGGACTCGCCGACCACCTCGGGCTGTCCCCCGAACGCTGCCGCTGCCGGGACCTCCCGCAGAGCGAGCTCCATCCGGAGATGGCCCGCTGCCGCCTCTACGCGCACCCCGTCCGGTGGACGTCCCTCGGCCTGTCCCTGCTGGAGGCCATGTACCTGGGCATGCCCGTCGTGGCACTGGACACCACCGAGGTCCGCGAAGCCGTACCCGAGGGAGCCGGAGTGGTCTCCAACCGGCTCGACGTGCTCAGGGACGCTGTGCGCCACCTCCTCGCGGAACCCGCGCACGCCCGGCGCACAGGGGAGATCGCCAGGACCGCCGTACAGGCCCGCTACGGAGAGCGGCGCTTCCGGGACGACTGGGAGCGCCTGATCAAGGAGGTCACCCGATGAGCCCCACCCACCCTCCGTCCGGACGCGTCGCCATGGTCTCCGAGCACGCCAGTCCACTGGCCGCGCTCGGCGGACCCGACGCGGGCGGCCAGAACGTCTACGTCGCCCAACTCGCACGGCAACTGGCCCGCCGCGGCCGTGAGGTCGTCGTGTACACGCGTCGTGACAGCCACCGGCTGCCCGACCGGGTCACCACCCCCGACGGATTCACGGTCGTCCATGTGCCCGCCGGACCTCCGGTGCCGATACCCAAGGACGAACTCCTCCCCTACATACCGGAGTTCGGCCGATGGCTGGCCAGGGAGTGGGCCGAGCGCACCCCCGACGTCGTGCACGCCCACTTCTGGATGTCCGGCCTCGCCGCCCTGGACGGCGCCCGAGCCCTGGGCGTGCCCGTCGTCCAGACCTTCCACGCGCTCGGCACCGTGAAGAAACGGCACCAGGGCGCCGCCGACACCAGCCCGCCCGAGCGCATCGCGATCGAGCGAGCCGTGGGCCAGGAGTGCGGCCGGATCATCGCCACCTGCCGGGACGAGGTCAGCGAACTCCACGCCATGGGCCTGCCACACAGCGCCATCTCCGTCGTCCCCTGCGGAGTGGACCCCGACCGGTTCAGCCCCATCCCCGGCGCCCGACCGCGCCCGCACGCCCCCCGGCGGCTGCTCACCGTCGGCCGGCTCGTGCCCCGTAAGGGCTTCGACCGCGCGATCCGCGCCCTGGCAGGCGTCCCCGACGCCGAACTCCTCATCGCCGGCGGACCCGAGCCCGCCCTCCTCTTCGCCGAACCCGAGGCCGAGCGGCTCTGCGCCGTCGCGGCCGAATGCGGTGTCGCCGACCGGGTGAGCCTGCTGGGCGGGGTGAGCCGCGAGCTGATGCCCCGGCTGCTGTCCAGCGCGGACCTCGTGCTGTCACTGCCCCGCTACGAGCCGTTCGGCATCGTGCCCGTCGAGGCCATGGCCTGCCGCACCCCGGTGGTGGCCACCGCCGTAGGGGGCCAGCTCGACACCGTCATGGACGGCGTCACCGGTGTCCTGGTCCCACCCGAGGAGGACCACGACCTCAGCGGAACCATCCGCGACCTGCTCGACCACCCGGCCCTGCTCACCCGCTACGGCGCCCTCGGACGCCGGCGCGTGCTCGCCCACTACACCTGGGACAGCGTGGCCGACGGCGTGTCCAAGGTCTACGGCGCCGTCTCCTCCGTCCCCGCGCTCTCGGGAGCCGCCCGATGAAAGTCGTCACCGACGTCACGCACTGCGACCGGTTGATGAAGGCACTGGAAGGTTTCCGCGCCGACGCTCCCCTCGTCGAACGCTGGGGCGGCACCCTCGCCGCACGGCTGGGCGACGGGGCCAGACTGCTCGCCGCGGGCAACGGAGGGAGCGCCGCCCAGGCCCAGCACCTGACGGCCGAACTGGTCGGCCGCTACCGGGACGACCGCCCCGCCTTCTCCGCGCTCGCGCTGCACACCGACACGTCCTCCACCACGGCCATCGCCAACGACTACGGGGTCCAGGAGATCTTCGCCCGGCAGGTCGCCGCGCACGGCCGGGCCGACGACGTCCTGCTGCTGCTGTCCACCAGCGGCGCCAGCGCCAACCTGCGCGTCGCGGCCATCGAGGCCCGCCACCTCGGTATGACGGTGTGGGCGCTGACGGGTCCGGCGCCCAACCCGCTCGCGACCGTCGCCGACGAGGCCCTCTGCGTGGACGCGGCCGTGGCCGCCACGGTCCAGGAACTGCATCTGGTGGCCGTCCACATGCTCTGCGAGTCCTTCGACCGTGCCGTGGGACGGCGCGACGGCCCGGCGGGCCGGAAGGGCCCCGCCCGGCGGTGGCCGGTCACCCGGGAGGACCGCCCATGAGCATGAGCCACCCCACCGGGCTGCTCGTAGTCGGGGACGCGTTGCTCGACCACGACCTGTGTGGCCGGGCCGAACGGCTGGCCCCCGACGCGCCCGTACCGGTCGTGAACGGCACCCGTCGCACCACCCGGCCGGGCGGCGCCGCGCTCGCGGCCTGCCTCGCCGCCGCCGACGGCCGGCCGGTCACCCTCGTCACCGCCCTGGGCGACGACCCGGCCAGCGAAACCCTGCGCCGGCTGCTGGCCGGACGGGTCCGTCTGGTGCCCCTGCCCCTGACCGGCGCACTGTCCAGCAAGACCCGGATCCTGGCCGGCGGACGGCCGCTGCTCCGTCTGGACGACGGTGACGGGCGGGCCGACCGTCTCACCGACGAGGCGTGCCGGGCGATCGACGCGGCCGACGCCGTGCTCGTCGCGGACTACGGGCGCGGCACCGCCGACGTGCTGCGCGACGCGCTGGCCGGCGCGGTCGGGCGGGCGCCCGTCGTCTGGGATCCGCACCCGCGTGGCGAACAGCCCCTGCCCGGAGTCCGGTTGGTCACCCCGTCGGCGGCCGAGGCACGCGGTTTCGCCGGCGCCGTGGGCACCGGGGAACCGGAGGACGGCAGCCCCCTGCACACCGCGGCCAGGGACGCCGGCACGCTCGTCCGGGCGTGGCGGGTGGCCTCCGTGGCCGTGACCATGGGCGGGAGCGGGGCCTTGCTGTCGCACGGGGAGACGCCGCTGCTCGTGCCGTCGCCCGTCTCGGCCGACGGCGACGCCTGCGGTGCCGGGGACCGGTTCGCGGCCACCGCCGCCGGGCTTCTGGCGGACGGCGACCTCACCGAGAACGCGGTACGGGGCGCCGTGCACGCCGCGACCCGGTACGTCGCCGAAGGAGGCGTCGGCTCGCTCGCCGCGAACGCCCCCGACACCCCCGACACCGCCGACGTCATCGACGGCGTCGCAGGCACGGCGCACGCCACGACACCCCCGGGCCCCCACCCCACGCCCGCGCGCACCCCGACGGACGACGCCCTGCGCACGGCCGCCCGGGTGCGGGCGGCGGGCGGGACGGTGGTCGCCGCCGGCGGCTGCTTCGACCTCCTGCACGCCGGTCATGTCGCGCTGCTCCAGGGCGCACGCCGCACCGGGGACTGCCTGGTGGTGTGCGTCAACTCGGATGCCTCGGTGCGCCGACGCAAGGGGAAGGGCCGGCCGCTCGTCCCCCTGGCGGACCGGATCCGGGTGCTGCGCGCCCTGGAGTGCGTGGACGCCGTCGCCGTGTTCGACCAGGACACCCCGGAGCGACTGCTCGGCGAGCTGCGCCCGCACATCTGGGTCAAGGGCGGCGACTACGCCCGCGCCGACCTGCCGGAGGCCGAGCTGGTGGCGAGCTGGGGCGGACAGGTCGTCCTGCTGCCCTATCTCGACGGCCGCTCCACCACCGGCCTCGCCGAGCGCGCGGCACGGCACCCGGGGGCCGAGGCCGCGCCGTCCCCGACGACGGCGCCGGCACGAAAGCGACGGTGACCACCCCCGCGAAGGATGTGGGAGTCGGCTGTTCACGGGTACTCGGCGGTCGCACAGCGGTGAACACACCGTCCCACTCATGGAGGGACGTTTCCCATGACTCAGCAGCTTGTACGTGATGTGATGACGGCCGACCCGATGACCGTCGAACCGCAGACTTCGGTCCAGACGGTGGCCCGGATGATGCGTGACGAGAACATCGGTGCCGTCCTGGTCACCGAGGGCGAACGCCTGCGTGGCCTGGTCAGCGACCGTGACCTGGTGGTGCGCGCGGTGGCCGAGGGCGGCGACCTCGACCGTACGACCGTGGTCCAGGCCTGCAGCGACGATCTGGTCACGGTGGGACCCGACGACGACCTCGGCGAAGCGGTGAAGGTGATGCGCGAGCACTCCGTCCGCCGTGTACCGGTCGTCGACAAGGAACGGCACCCGGTGGGCATCGTCTCCATCGGCGACCTCGCCATGGAGCGTGATCCCGAGTCGGCTCTCGGCGACATCAGCGCCGCGCGTCCCAACCGGTGAGCGGGCCGCCCTGGCAGGACCTTCGTTCGTAGACGGAGAGGAGGTGCGCCATGACCAGTCCCGATCCCGAGCCGAGGCGCACTCCAGGACTCGAACCCGGCAGTGGGGTGCCACCCGGTGAGACCCCGCCCGCCGAGGCCGGCGCCACCGCCGGCATCTCCCACCCCCAGACCGAGCTGCGCAAGGGCTGGGGCCCGCTGCCGCTCGCCATGATCCTGGCGGTGGTGGCCCTGGTGGCGATCGGACTGATCGCCATGGCGGTGGCTCTGATCGCCTAGGGCCAGAAGGCTCATGAAGATCTTGGTGAGCCTTCTGGGCGACGGGCGACGGGCGACGGGCGACGGGCGGCGGTCGGCTGGCCGGCCGGTCGGCTCGGTTCGACGGCAGAACCGGGTCGCATGCGTCGGCACTGCCGCCCGTCAGGAGGGCTGGACCGAAACATCCGGTCCGGCCCCCACGCCAACGCAACCAGGACGGGCCGTAGGACGCGGTGCCTCAGTTCTCCAGGACGAAGATCGGCTTGTGGCCGGCCCGGTCGGAGGTCAGTACGTCGGGGATCTCGTCCCAGCCGTGGATTCCGCTGGTGACCAGCTCGGGGTGGAGGATCCCGGCGGCCACCGCCTTCAGGGTCGGCGTCATGTTCGGCCGCGCGTGGCCCTTGCCGTTGTGGAAGTGGACGCCGCGCTGGTACAGCCCCAGCAGCGGGAGCGAGACGTCGTCGAAGTAGATGCCGACGCTGTTGACGTACCCCTCGGGCATGACCGACAGCAGTGCCTTCCGCAGCCGTTCGGGGTCGCAGCTCGCGTCCACGGCGAGGTGGAAGTCCTTCTCCCGCTTGCCGTGGATGTCGTGGACCTCGGCGCCGAGCTGCTCGGCGACCTTCATCCTGACCGCGTCGTCGTCGTAGTAGACGGTGCGGGCACCGGCGCAGTGGACCGCGACGTCGACGCAGTACAGGCCGATGGAACCGGTGCCGCCGAAGACCGCGATCTTCGGGTCGGCGATCCGGGCGACGGTCGGCATCACCGTCTCCCAGCCGAGGGCGAGGTTGTCGCCGATCGACGCCAGGTGCACGGGATCGACCCCGGCGGGCAGCTTGGCGAGGTTGAAGTCCGCGTAGGGAACGCGGATGAGTTCGTCGAAGGTCCCGCCCCATGCCCCGTTCACCGGAAGGCCGTACTGGGCGTCGCCATGGGCGAGACAGCGGGCGGTGTGTCCGAGTGCGCACTGCGCGCAGGTGCCGCACGCGATGTGCCACGCGACGCCGACGACGTCGCCGACCGCGACCTCCGTGCAGTCGGGGCCGACCTCCACCACCGTGCCCACGCACTCGTGACCGAGCGGGAACGGGCCGAACCCGGAGAACGGGGTCTTGTCGGCGATGACATGGTGGTCGAGATCGCAGGTCGTGGCCGCGAGCGGGCGTACGAGCGCGTCCGTGCCCTCGGCGATGGTGGGGGCGTCGACCTCGTCGAAGCGCAGCTGTCCGGGTGCGACGAACATCAGGCTCTTCATGGGAAAGCTCCTCGGTTTCGTGGGTCCCGGCCGGGCCGACCGGTGTCGGTGCGGCCCGGCCCCCGTGGTCGGTCAGACGGCGCCGGCGTCGGGGGAGCCGGCGGGGACGGCGTCCAGGAAGACCGCGTCGGGCGGTCCGGCCAGTGCCTGTGCCAGGGCGATGCCGACCTCCCGCATCGCGGCACCCTTCATGTGCGCGCCGAACGCCTCCTGCGAGGCCCACTTCTCGATCATGACGAACTCACCGGGCGTGCACGCCTTGCGGTGCAGCGCGTAGCTCAGGCATCCGGGTTCGGCGTGCACCCCGGGCAGCGCCGCCGTCAACGTCTTCTCGACCAGCTCTTCCTGGCCCGGCTTGGCGACCATCGTCGCCACCAGGACCACCGGCTCGGCCTGGATTACCCCTCTCGCTTCTCTATGACACTCGTTATAACTATGGCAGATGCCGTTCACCGGAACACCTTCGACCCAGCGCCGCGAAAGCGGCCTCGACGTACTGGACCGTGCGGTCGCTGCCGAGCAGTCCGGTGCCCATGTTGTTCATGACGTACGAGATCGAGGTCCGGCGTTCGGTGTCGATCACGACCACCGATCCGCCCCATCCGGTCCAGAAACAGATCCGTCCCGGTGGGAGACAGGGCACCGCCGGGGACGGCAGCCCGAACCCGATGCCGAAGCGCAGGTGCGCCCCGAGCACCAGGTCCGGCCCGTCCGTCTGCCGACGGAAGATCAGGTCGATGGTCCGTGGCGACAGCAGGCGTACGCCGTCGAGCGTGCCGCCGCAGGCGATGACCGAGTGGATCCTGGCGGGCGACCGGGCGTTGCCGTGGCCGTTCGCCGCGCCGATCTCGGCGCGACGCCACTCGGGACGCCAGGACTCCTCGGCACCGCCCGGGGGACCGGTGAACGTCTTCATCGCCACACCGTTCGGATCGGCGCCGACGAGATCACCGGACCGCGGCGGCGGTACGACATCGGCGACCCTGCCGAACTCGGAGTCCGGCAGACCGATGTGGAAGTCGGCACCGAGCGGACCGGCGATCTCCTCGGCGACGAACCGTCCCAGGGTGCGCCCGTCGATCCGCCGGACCAACTCGCCCACCAGATGCCCGTAGTTCAGCAGGTGGTAGCCCGACGCCGTGCCCGGGGGCCACCACGGCGCCTGCGCGGCCAGCCGGGCCGTCGCCGCCGGCACGTCGCGGACGTCCGCGACGGTCACCGGCCGCTCCCACCCCGAGACGCCGGAGGTGTGCGACAGCAGGTGCCGGACCAGTACGCCCTCCTTGCCGCTCGCGGCGAACCGGGGCCAGTACCGGGCCACCGGGGCGTCGACGTCGAGCAGTCCACGCTCCACCAGCAGCAGCGCCGCCAGTGCGGTGACCGTCTTCGTGCACGACCAGACGTTGGTGATCGTGTCGCGCCGCCACGGCGTGGTACGGCCCTGGTCGGCCCAGCCGCCCCACAGGTCGACCACCGGCTCCCCGTCGACGACGACCGCGATGGAGGCGCCGAGCTCGTCGCCCGTGCCGAGGTTTGCGGACAGCCGCGCGGCCACCTCCGCGAAGCGCTCGTCGCACACGCCGTCCAGACCCGGTGCCGGATCCGCCATGGTCAGCCTCCCGGCCGGGTGCCGTCGCCGGCCGGCCGCACCGACGCGCGGGGCACGCCGCGCAACTCGCGGTTGAGGCTCGCGCGCGCGATGTCGGCGGCGTCCAGCAGATAGGTCTGGCGCATCCGCCACGGGGCGCGATGGCCCTGTCGGGGGAAGCTCTGGACGCCCCGCCGGACGTAGCCGGACGCCAGCTCGATGATGGGCCGTTCCCGGACACCGGGCTCCGCGGGCGGAGTGACGGCGGCGAGGTCCGCGCGGCGCATGTGGTTGAGGACGCGGCACACCAGCCGCGCGGTGAGATCCGCCCGCATCGTCCAGGACAGGTTGACGTAACCGAAGCAGAGCGCGAGGTTCGGTACGTCACTGAGCATGGTGCCCCGCCACAGCAGGTGACGCGCGGGCTCGACCGGCTCGCCGTCGACGCTCACCGCGACATGACCGAACGCCAGCATGCGCAGCCCGGTCGCCGTCACCACGATGTCGGCCGGCAGGATCCCGCCCGACCGCAGCCGGAGCCCCTCGGCGACGAAGCCGTCGATGTGATCGGTGACCACCTCGACCTCCTCGCGCTGGATCGCCTTGAACAGGTCCGCGTCGGCCGTGATGCACACCCGCTGGTCCCACGGCGCGTACGACGGCGTGAAGTGCGCACGCACCGCCTCCTCGCCGAGCCGTCGTGCGGCTGCTCTGGTCAGCAGCGTCCGCGCACGGTCCGGGAAGCGCCGGCAGTAGTGGTAGAAGCCGTTGGAGTAGGCGGCGTTGCGCGCCCTGATGACCCGGTGCGCCAGTCCGGCGGGCAGCCGCCGCCGGACCCGGGCGGCGAACCGGTCGCGCCGCGGCAACGCGCTGATCCAGGTCGGCGTGCGCTGCAGCATGGTCACCTTCGCCGCGTCGCGGGCCATCGCGGGCACGATGGTGATCGCGGTCGCGCCGCTGCCGATCACGACGACACGCTTGTCCGTGTGGTCGAGCCCCTCGGGCCAGAACTGCGGATGCGCCACCGTCCCGGCGAAGGACTCGATGCCCGGGAACCGCGGGTCGTGCCCGCGCTCGTAGTCGTAGTAGCCGGTGCACAGGTAGAGGAAGGAGCAGGTCACCGTGGACCGGTGCGGTCCGTCCTCACCCCCGCGCTGCTCGACGGTCACTGTCCAGCGGGCCGTCTCGCCGGACCAGTCGGCCGCGATCACCTTTGAGCAGTGGATGTGGCGGTCGATGCCGCACCGGTCGACGGTGCGCCGCAGGTAGTCGAGGATCTCGTCGCCGTCGGCCATGGCGTTCTCGCCGGTCCAGGGCTGGAAGGGGAAGCTGAGCGTGTAGATGTCTGAGTCGGCGCGCACTCCCGGATACCGGAACAGGTCCCACGTCCCGCCCAGGGACTCGCGGGCCTCCAGCACCGCGTACGACCGATCGGGACACCGCGACCGCACCCGGTACGCGGCGTCGATACCGGAGATACCCGCGCCGACGATCAGGACATCGACATGACCGGGCAGCGAGGAGGGGGGTGGGGAACTGGTCATGGCACCCGAGTATGGAAGCGCTCCGAAGGCGTCGCTTTACCCTGGGCGACAAAGATTTAGCTCTGCACGACACGCGGTGCGGTAGACGCGTCCCCGACGCCCCCGACGCCCCCGACGCCCCCGACGTTCCTGGCGTCTCCGGCGTCTTTGACGTCCCTGGCGGCACGGCGGACCTGCGTCGGTGTCCTGCCGAACCAGCGGCGCGCCGCACGGGTGAGGGCAGCCTGTCCGGCCAGCTCCACCAGCGACGCGACCTGGGAGAACGGCATGTCGGTCCCCGTCAGCAGCCGGTGCGCCGCGTTCTTGCGGACGTCGTCGACGATCGCCTGGAACGAGGTGCCCTCCTGTGCCAGCCGGCGCTGCAACGTGCGCGGATGCAGGTACAGCCACTCCGCGACCAGATCGATCCGCGCCGGGACCGTGCCCAGTGCGCGGCTGACCGCCGACCGCACCGTGGTCACCACGTTCTCGCGCGGATCGGTGTAGTGCGTCTCCAGGTACCCCACGACCATGCGCCGCAGTTCGGGATTGACCGGTGTCGACATCGGCTGGGCGAAGAGCTTCGTCGGCACCCGTAGCAGGGCGCGACCGGTGTCGAACCGGACGGGCGCGCCGAAGAACTCGGTGTACACCGACTCGTCGGTCAGCGGCGGATGGGGCATATGGACCCCGAGCAGTTCGTACCCCCCGCTCATCGTGATGAGATTGCGGTGCAGCAGCCCCAGACCCGCGTCGATCGTCTGCGGTTCGTACGGGATGTCAGGATGCAGCATCCGGTATTCGACGGCTCCCACGCCCGCGTAGTGTTCGGGATCTCGCGCCCGCGACAGACGAATCCCCTGGTTGTGCACGTACAGGAATCGCGACGCACAGTCCAGCCCCTCTCCGACGGTGTCGCAGTTCCCTACGGCCAGAGCCAGCGGGCCGAGCATCGACATGTCCTGGTACGCCGCCAGACGCAGCCCGAAATCGGGACAGTTCAGTTTCTTGGTGGCGCTGCGCAGGATCCGTCCGGCCGTCGCTGTCGGCAACAGCCCGTGCTCGGATTCCAGATCAGCGGGCGAAACGCCGAACTCGGACAACAGCGCCGCCCCGTCGCCGCCGAGGTCGTCGATCAGACGATCGATGCCGCGGATCGCAGCGGCCCGGATCTCCATCTGCATGCGTGAACCTTTGTCGTCGCTGGGTGGCGCGGCTCCTCGCCGCGTTCGAGGACCGAGGCCGGCGCGGGCTCGACGGTCCGGGCCTCAGACGCCCATCGCGGCTCGGACCGCCTTGACCCGCTCCTCCGTGAACACCCCGCTCTGCAGCAGCGGCAGGATCGACAGCACGCCGCCGGAGGAACCCCAGCTTCCCTCGTCGATCACCCGGAAGTTGACCCACCAGGCCGGCGCCGGCTTCTCCAGCCCGCAGGCCGCCGCCAGCGCGGCCAGCACGCGCTCGATGACCTCGGCCCGTACGTCCGACTGCCACGCGGCGTCCATGACCGCGAGATCGATCACCATCACGTCGAGTTCCGGGTCGGCGTCCGCGAGGAGTCGGCCGCCGATGGCCATCATGTCGCGCTCGCGCTCGACGAAGTGCACCTGGAACCCGGCCCTGGCGGCAGGAGCGTGCCGGCCCACCTCGGGCACCAGCACGGCATCCGTCAGTGTCTCGGCCAGCTCGCGGCGCTGCTCCGGACTCAGGCGCCCCTTGGGTGTGTTCACGGTGATGATGGTCACGACATCCTCCTATGACAGTCGTTATGGGCGGCAGGCTACACCACTCTCCATAACGACTGTCATACCGGGTCGGATGCCGGGTCGGACCTCTCGGATACGGTCCAGGGCGCGCCAGGAACCGAGGGTGCCTCGCGTGCGGCGGCCCCGGGTGGCGTGCTGGCCGGTCGTGCGATCCCCCTCGGGGTGCAGGGGCGGTGCTCCCCGAGGGCGTCGCCCCGGGCCAAACCCCGTGCACGCCCAGTCCATGCGCTGGCATGATGACTCGGGCGCTCCACCGGCGGCTGTCGCCGGGACGAGCGCGCCGACCGGAACTCCCGGATTCTTCCTGCAAGGTAATCGAGCTGTGGAGCCTTTGAAGATGCTGAGAGAGGTGACCGCCACTCGTTACATCGAACCCCTGCGCTCCGGCGGATCCGTCCCCGGCGTCATCGAGGCCGACGACCTGGGCACCTACGTCGTCAAGTTCACCGGCTCGGCGCAGGGACGCAAGGCGCTGGTCGCCGAGGTGATCGTGGGGGAGTTGGCGCGGGCGCTCGGTCTGCGTTTTCCCGAGCTGGTCCTCGCGCACTTCGACCCGGCGATCGCCGAGCACGAGCCCCACCAGGAGGTGCGGGAACTCCACGGCGCCAGCGCCGGCCTCAATCTCGGCATGGACCATCTGCCGGGAGCGAAGGACTTCACACCCGAGGTCGCGAAGGAGTTCCGCGTCGACCCGCTGGAGGCGGGCAGGATCATCTGGCTGGACGCGCTGACGGTGAACGTCGACCGCACCGTGCACAGCTCCAACCTCATGATCTGGCCCACGCTCGGCGTCGCGCCCCCGCACCTGTGGCTGATCGACCACGGCGCGGCCCTCGTCTTCCACCACCGCTGGGACGCCTCGGACCCGGCGAGGGCGTACGACTTCCGTCACCACGCCCTCGGCCACTGCACCCCCGACATGCGCGCGGCCGACGCCGAGCTGGCACCGAAGGTGACGGAGCAACTGCTGCGGCGCATCGTCGCGGAGGTCCCCGACGCCTGGCTCCCCACGGAGGACGGCTTCGCCTCGCCCGACGAGGTCCGCGACGCCTACGTCGGCTACCTCTCGGCCCGCGCACGGGCCTCCGCCGCCTGGCTCCCCATCGGCTTCCCCACCCGGGAGGAACTCGCCGCCGAGGAGGCCCTCCGGGCGGCGAAAACCCGGCGAGGCCGTCCGGACTGGCTCAAGCGGGTCCCCGACCTGCACGGCGAACCGGCGGCGGAACAGGATTGGTCGGTGCATCTGGGATGAGCGATGTTCAGCGCGTGGAGATCGAGTACTGCACCCAGTGCCGCTGGCTGCCCCGTGCCGCCTGGCTGGCACAGGAGCTCCTGACCACCTTCGAGAGCGAACTGACCGAGCTGGCCCTCAAGCCCGGCAGGGGCGGCGTCTTCGTCGTACGGGTCAACGGTGAGGTCGTCTGGGACCGCCGCGCCCAGGGTTTCCCCGAGCCCACCGCCGTCAAGCAGGCCGTACGCGACCGAGTGGCCCCGGGAAAGTCCCTGGGCCACTCGGACAGGACCGCTCAGGGGTAGCTCAGCCCTTGAGCTGCTCGTACGCCGGCAGGGTCAGGAAGTCCACGTAGTTCTCGTCGAGCGAGACCTCCAGCAGCAGGTCGTGGGCCCGCTGCCAGTGGCCGGCGGCGAAGGCCTCCTCACCCAGCTCCGCGCGGATGTTCGCCAGTTCCACGGCGGCGACCTCACGGGCCAGCTCGGGCGTCGCCTTCTCGCCGTTCTCGAACTCGACGCCCGCGTTGATCCACTGCCAGATCTGGGAGCGGGAGATCTCGGCGGTGGCGGCGTCCTCCATGAGGTTGAAGATGGCGACGGCGCCGAGGCCGCGCAGCCAGGCCTCGATGTAGCGGATGCCGACCTGGACGGCGTTGACGAGACCGGCGTACGTCGGCCTGGCGTCGAGGGAGTCGACGGCGATCAGGTCGGCGGCCCGGACGTCGACGTCCTCGCGGAGGCGGTCCTTCTGGTTGGGCTTGTCGCCGAGGACGGCGTCGAAGGAGGCCATGGCGATCGGCACCAGGTCGGGGTGGGCGACCCAGGAGCCGTCGAAGCCGTCGTTCGCCTCGCGGTCCTTGTCGGCCTTGACCTTCTCGAACGCGACCTTGTTGACCTCCTCGTCGCGCCGCGACGGGATGAACGCGGCCATGCCGCCGATCGCGTGCGCACCGCGCTTGTGGCAGGTGCGGACGAGCAGTTCGGTGTAGGCGCGCATGAACGGGGCCGTCATGGTCACCGCGTTGCGGTCCGGGAGGACGAACTTCTCCCCGCCATCGCGGAAGTTCTTCACGATGGAGAAGAGGTAGTCCCATCGGCCCGCGTTCAACCCTGAGGCGTGGTCGCGGAGTTCGTAGAGGATCTCCTCCATCTCGTACGCGGCCGTGATCGTCTCGATCAGGACGGTGGCGCGGACGGTGCCCTGCGGGATGCCGACGTGGTCCTGCGCGAAGACGAACACCTCGTTCCAGAGGCGGGCCTCCAGGTGCGACTCCGTCTTCGGGAGATAGAAGTACGGGCCCTTGCCGAGGTCCAGCAGCCGCTGGGCGTTGTGGAAGAAGTACAGGCCGAAGTCGACGAGCGCGCCGGGGACCGGCCTGCCGTCGGCGTCGACGAGGTGGCGCTCGTCCAGGTGCCAGCCGCGCGGACGCATGACGACCGTCGCCAGCTCCTCGTTCGGGCGCAGCGCGTACGACTTGCCGGTGCGCTCGTCGGTGAAGTCGATGTTCCGGGTGTAGGCGTCGGCCATGTTCACCTGGCCGAGGACCACGTTCTCCCAGGTGGGCGCTGAGGCGTCCTCGAAGTCCGCCAGCCAGATCCGCGCCCCGGAGTTCAGGGCGTTGATCGTCATCTTGCGGTCCGTGGGGCCGGTGATCTCGACACGGCGGTCGTCCAGGGCGGCGGGGGAGGGGGCCACCTTCCAGGAGTCGTCGGCGCGGATCGCGGCGGTCTCCGGGAGGAAGTCGAGCGTGGAGGTGCGGGCGATCTCGGCCCGGCGCTCCGCACGGCGGGCCAGCAGCTCGTCACGCCGGGGCGTGAACCGCCGGTGCAGCTCGGCCACGAAGGCGAGGGCGGCGTCGGTGAGGACCTCGTCCTGGCGGGGCAGGGGCTCGGCGTCGACGATGGCCAGCGGGGACGGCGCTGGTGCGGACATGAGCGGTCACTTCCTTCGGCGGGCGTGGCACCGGGTGTCGGTCGACCCGGGTCGGGCGGTGAACGCCCTCGCATCGATCTCGGATCGATCGGGCGCTTCTGAACAGTGGATACTAGTTTCCTCATGGTGGAAGTTCAATCTTTTGTTGATGTCGAGATTCTTCGGGTCGAGGTATGTGGCGCTGAGTGCCGTACCGCTCACTCGAGGTGCATGAGATCGGCCTCCGTGTCGATGTCGTACGGTCGCGCCACGTCCCCGCACTCGACGAGCGTGATCGCCTCGTCGTGTGCCTTCAGATAGGCGCGTGCCCCCCGGTCACCGGTGGCACTCGCGGCGACACCGGCCCAGTGGCCGGCGCCGAAGAGGACGGGATGGCCTCGTTCGCCGCCGTACGCGGCCGCCGCCAGGGAGGCGCCCGACCCGTACGCCGCGAGGACGCGGGCCACCGCCTGCGGCCCGATGCCCGGCTGGTCGACGAGCGACACCAGGGCGGCGTCGGTACCCGTCCCGGCCAGCGACTCCAGTCCGACCCGCAGCGACGAGCCCATGCCCTCGGTCCACTCCGGGTTGTCGACCAGTACGCAGCCGGGCAGGTCGGCCCGCTCCCGTACGGTCGCTGCGGCGGCGCCGAGGACGACGTGGACGCGGGTGCAGCCGCCCGCGCGGAGGACCGCGACCGCGTGCTCGACCAACGGGCGGCCGTGGTGGGGCAGCAGGGCCTTGGGGCGCCCGCCCAGACGCCGGCCGCCGCCGGCGGCGAGCAGCAGCCCGGCGATCCCGTCCGTGGCGCGGGCCGCTGTGTCGGGGCGTGTCTTCGGGGCCTTGTGGTGCGTCATCCCTCTTGCATACCCGATCGGGCTGTCCGACCCGGCGCGGGCGTCCGGTGAAGCCTCACTGGCCCGGTGCCGGCTTTGTGGTTCCCGGGGACTGAATTTCGGTCCCCGCAGTGGCGCTCGCCACACCGATTGGCGTTTACTGGCCCGCGCCACCCCCGGCGCCCGACCGACGTCAGGGGGCGGTGGGCCGTGCGAGGGCGTGCGGTCATGACTCGCGCGCAAGGGTGTGGGTGAGGGGGAGAGCTGTGTTGCGGAGCTTGGGGCAGAGGCCAGTGACCGGCAGGGACGAGGATCCTAGGGTGGCGGAGCTGTGCTCGGCCGTGTCCCGGTTGCGTCGTGAACTCGCTGCGCATCCCGCCGAGTTCCCGGACCGGGGGATCGCGGAGGAGGAGTTGGCGGCGCTCGCGGCGATGGCCGTGAGCGGGGTGCCGGAGGTGCTGCGGCTGCGTCGGTCGCTGTTGCTGATCGCGGGGGCGATCGGGTCGGTGAGCGCGTTGGCGCGGGGGCTGGGGGAAGTGCGGACGGCTGTGGAGGTGTTCGGGGAGCCGCCGCGGCGGTGAGCTGTGGGGGTTTTCGCCCCCGCCGCCCCTACCCGGTCCCATCCCAAGGGGCTGCGCCCCTTCGACCCCCTTGGGCGCCTGATGGCTCGGGAGGTGCGGGAGGTGCGGTTCGTTGGCGGGTGCGGGTGGGGCGTGGTTGCTCGCGCAGTTCCCCGCGCCCCTGAAAAAGCAGGGGCTGCGCCCCGTGCCTTGCGGTCTACGGGCGCGCCGTTCGCTTGCGGACCGTGTCTAGCGGAGGGGCCGGCCCCTATCGGCGCGCATGTCGTGCGTCAGCCGGTGGCGCCCGCGTTCGCCAGAGCCTCCGACAGTTCCGCCGCCACCTGTCGCAGCACCGGCACGATGCGGTCCGTCGCGGTATCGGTGACGCGGCCGGCCGGGCCGGAGATCGAGATGGCCGCGGCGGTGGGGGAGTCGGGGACGGAGACCGCGAGGCAGCGGACGCCGATCTCCTGTTCGTTGTCGTCGACGGCGTAGCCGAGGCGGCGGACGTCCTCCAGCGCCGCCAGGAAGCCGTCGGGTGTGGTGATCGTCTTCTCCGTGGCGGCCGGCATCCCCGTACGGGCCAGCAGGGCGCGCACCTCGTCCGCCGGGAAGTCGGCGAGCAGGGCCTTGCCCACCCCCGTGGAGTGGGGCAGCACCCGACGGCCCACCTCGGTGAACATCCGCATGGAGTGCTTGGACGGCACCTGGGCGACGTACACGATCTCGTCGCCGTCGAGGAGCGCCATGTTCGCCGTCTCCCCGGTCTCCTCGACGAGGCGCGCGAGGTAGGGCCGCGCCCAGGTGCCGAGCAGCCGGGACGCGGACTCGCCGAGGCGGATCAGGCGGGGGCCGAGGGCGTACCGCCGGTTGGGCTGCTGGCGTACGTAGCCGCAGACGACCAGGGTGCGCATCAGCCGGTGGATGGTCGGCAGCGGCAGACCGCTGCTCGCGGACAGCTCGCTGAGGCCGACCTCGCCACCGGCGTCCGCCATCCGCTCCAGCAGATCGAAGGCGCGCTCGAGGGACTGGACGCCGCCGGAGGACGACTTGGCGGAGTCGGTGGAGCTGGTGCTGGCGCTGGACGTCGGCACGGGCGCGGTCCTTTCGGGATGGCAGGAGACGCAGCCTACCGGGCGGTTCGTTGACTGCTCGCCGGTGCGTCGCTACCTTCTGCTCAGTGGAATAGTAATTCCGACTTGTGAAAACATCCAGGATGTGCGCGTTGGGGGCAGAGTGGAGGGGTGCACCCTTGACGGGGCCGGTGGCGGGGTGAAAACTCCGTCAACAGAACGTTGAATTCCGTTAGGTGGAAGTGGATGCCGCCGGGCGGAAGCGGTGGACGTGCACAGCGGTACGGCGAGAGGGGTCCCGGTGTCCGAGGCTGAACTGGTGTTGCGCTCGACGCGCGTCATCACTCCCGACGGGTCGCGCCCCGCCTCGGTCGTCGTAGCGGACGGCAGGATCACCGCCGTACTGCCGTACGACGCCGAAACACCCGCCGGCGCCCGTCTGGAGGACCTCGGAGACCATGTCCTGCTGCCCGGCCTCGTCGACACCCATGTGCATGTGAACGACCCGGGCCGCACTCATTGGGAAGGCTTCTGGACCGCCACGCGCGCGGCGGCGGCCGGCGGCATCACCACCCTGGTCGACATGCCGCTGAACTCCCTCCCGCCGACCACCACGGTCGACCACCTCCGCACCAAGCGCGAGGTAGCCGTCGACAAGGCCCATGTCGACGTCGGCTTCTGGGGCGGCGCCCTGCCCGACAACGTCAAGGACCTGCGGCCGCTGCACGACGCCGGGGTCTTCGGCTTCAAGGCGTTCCTGTCGCCGTCGGGCGTGGACGAGTTCCCGCACCTCGACCAGGACGGGCTCGCCCGCTCCCTCGCCGAGATCGCCGGCTTCGGCGGGCTTCTCATCGTGCACGCCGAGGACCCCCGCCACCTCGACGCGGCTCCGCAGCGGGGCGGCCCGAAGTACGCCGACTTCCTCGCCTCCCGTCCGCGCGACGCCGAGGACACCGCCATCGCTGCCCTCGTCGACCAGGCCCGGCGCCTCGACGCGCGCGTCCACGTCCTCCACCTCTCCTCCAGCGACGCGCTCCCCCTGATCGCCGAGGCCAAGCGGGACGGCGTACGGATCACCGTGGAGACCTGCCCGCACTACCTCACCCTCACCGCCGAGGAAGTCCCGGACGGGGCCAGCGTGTTCAAGTGCTGTCCGCCCATCCGGGAGTCGGCCAACCAGGACCTCCTCTGGCAGGCCCTCGCGGACGGCACGATCGACTGCGTGGTCACCGACCACTCCCCGTCGACGGCCGACCTGAAGACTGACGACTTCGCCACCGCCTGGGGCGGCATCTCCGGCCTGCAGCTGAGCCTCGCGGCGGTCTGGACGGAGGCCCGCGGGCGCGGTCACGGCCTGGAGGACGTGGTCCGCTGGATGTCGTCGCGCACGGCCGAACTGGTTGGTCTCGACGACCGCAAGGGGGCCATCGAACCGGGCCGAGACGCCGACTTCGCCGTCCTCGCCCCCGATGAGACCTTCACCGTCGACCCGGCCGCCCTCCACCACCGCAACCGGGTGACCGCCTACGCCGGCAAGACCCTGTACGGCGTGGTCAAGTCCACCTGGTTGCGGGGCGAACGCGTCGTCCTGGACGGCGAGTTCACCGAACCGAAGGGACGACTCCTCACCCGCACCCGCTGATTCTCCCCGCACCCGCGCGGTCGGCGGACAACCGAAAGGCAGACCTGATCATCGTGACGGCGCAGCACCACTCCCCGTCGGCGAGCTTCACCGGCGACGCGAACCCCTACGGCGGCGGCGACCCGTACGCGGACTACCGCACCGCCGACTTCCCCTTCACCCACCTCGCCGACCTCGCCGACCGCCGCCTCGGTGCCGGTGTCATCGCCGCCAACGACGAGTTCTTCGCCCAGCGGGAGAACCTGCTGCTTCCCGGGCGCGCCGAGTTCGACCCCGAGCACTTCGGGCACAAGGGCAAGATCATGGACGGCTGGGAGACCCGTCGGCGCCGGGGCGCGTCCGCCGACCACCCCTGGCCGACGGCCGACGACCACGACTGGGCCCTGATCCGTCTCGGCGCGCCCGGCGTGATACGCGGGATCGTCGTCGACACGGCCCACTTCCGCGGTAACTACCCGCAGGCGGTGTCGGTCGAGGCCACCTGCGTGGCCGGTACCCCGTCGCCGGAGGAACTGCTCGCCGACGACGTGAAGTGGACGACCCTCGTCCCCCCAACCCCCGTCGGCGGCCACGCGGCGAACGGCTTCGCCGTCTCGGTCGAGCAGCGCTTCACCCACCTCCGCGTCAACCAGCACCCCGACGGCGGCATCGCGCGTCTGCGCGTCCACGGCGAGGTCGTTCCCGACCCCGAGTGGCTCGCCGTCCTCGGCACCTTCGACGTGGTCGCCCTGGAGAACGGCGGCCGAGCCGAGGACGCCTCCAACCTGTTCTACTCACCCGCCACCAACACCATCCAGCCCGGCCGTGCCCGGGTGATGCACGAGTGCTGGGAGACCCGCCGCCGACGCGACCAGGGCAACGACTGGATCCGCTACCGTCTCGCCGCCCAGTCCGAGATCCGCGCCCTTGAGATAGACACGGCCTACCTCAAGGGCAACGCGGCCGGCTGGGCCACCGTCTCCGTACGCGACGGCGACGACGGCGAGTGGACCGAGATCCTCCCCCGCACCCGCCTCCAGCCCGACACCAACCACCGCTTCATCCTCCCGACCCCCGCGATCGGCACCCACGCCCGCATTGACATCTACCCCGACGGCGGCATCTCCCGCCTCCGCCTCTTCGGCTCCCTGACGGACGAGGGCAGGACCCGCCTCGCGGTCCGCCACCAGGAACTGGGCGGCTAGCGGCCGACCGCCGGCGGCGAACGGACATCGAACCCCACAGGAGCGGAGGGACGTCGAGTCCTCGCCGGAGCGGACGAAAGTCTCTCCCGGGCCACCGATGAGTTGCGGGCGCCTGCGGGGTCTGTCCTGATGACAACAGGCCCCACCGCGTGACGGCGGCACCCGCCACGTGACCACGGCCCCCACCACGGAGCACGAAAGCAGGCACCGCCATGGGCAAGCTCTCCCTCACGTCCTTCGTCACCCTCGACGGCGTCCACCAGGCCCCCGGCGGTCCCGAGGAGGACCGCCGCGACGGCTTCGAGCACGGCGGCTGGAGCGTCCCGTACGGGGACGAGGACTTCGGACGGTTCATCGACGGTGTCTTCGGCCGCGTCGGGGCGTTCCTGCTGGGCCGCCGGACCTACGAGATCTTCGCCGCCTACTGGCCGAAGGTCACCGATCCGGCCGACCCGGTCGCGGGAAAGCTCAACTCCCTGCCCAAGTACGTCGTTTCGACCACCCTCACCGACCCCGGATGGAACGGCACGTCCGTGCTCTCCGGCGACCTCGCCAAGGAGGTCACCGCCCTCAAGGAGCGCACCGACGGCGAGGTGCAGGTCCACGGCAGCGCCGACCTCGCCCAGTCGCTGCTCGCCCTCGACCTGGTCGACACCCTCCACCTGCTGACGTTCCCGGTCGTCCTCGGCACCGGCCGCCGCCTCTTCGCCGAGGGCGCCCTCCCGACCGCGTTCCGCCACGCCGGGGGCAGCATCACCAGCACCGGCGTCTCGATCCAGACCTACGAACGCGCCGGGCGCCCCGAGTACGGCAGCTACGCCCTCCCGGAGAACACCTGACCTGCGACGGGCCGGCCCCGCCCACCTCCAGGTGTCCTTCGGCCTGGTGGACCACGACCGCCGAGCAGGTCGTCGGTCGTGGTCCGAGGGTGCCCGTCCAGGCCGCCTGTCCTCCCCCACGGGACACTCCCCCACGGGACAGGCGGCCCCGCATCTCCACGGTCACCCGGACCCGCGGCTCTCGGCCGCCGCGAACAGGGCGACCGCCAGGACGATCAGCGCGATGCTCACATAGATCTCGTAGCCGTCCAGGGTGCTCCACTGCTGCGTCACCCCCCACCGCAGCTTGCCGGTCAGTTCGTACACCAGACCGCCGGAGCCCTGCAGCAGGGCGATGAACCCGAAAAACTCCAGAACCTGCTTCATGTCCCAGATCCTCGCCCCCAGGTCCCCCCACATTCATCGGCCGCGGGGCGAGGCCCGTCCGACGGAAGTACCGCTCCGCGGTGCGGCGGGCCGCCGAAAGTCGGTGAGGCCACGACTTTGGTCGCGATTTCTCGCGAGGCGGGGTGGCGGAGGCCATCTCTGCGTAGATTCGTCGACCGTGAGTGGTGACCAGCCGGTACCCGAACCGCCGGCCTTCCCGGGGCGGACGTGGCTGTTCCCGTCGGCCCTGCTCGACCCCGCCCACGACCCGGAGAACGGACGGCCCGGGCGGGCACCCGTACGCACCGCGCGTGACTGGGTCGTCGACTTCACCTGCTTCCTGCTGGCCGTGGTCATCGGCCTCCTGGGCGTGGACACGGTCAACAGGGAGCCCGACCTGCCCCAGGCCTACGCCGTCCTCGACCAGGTGATCGGCGCGCTCGCCTGCGCCGCCGTCTGGCTGCGCCGGCGTTGGCCCGTCGGCCTCGCCGTGGCGATGGTCCCGGTCTGCTTCCTGTCGATCACCGCGGGCGGCGCCGGTCTGGTCGCCTTCTTCACCCTCGCCGTGCACCGGCCCTTCCGTCACGTGGCCTGGGTGGCCGGCGCCATGCTCGTACTGAGCCCGCTGTTCTACTGGCTGCGCCCCGACCCCGACATCACCTACCCCTGGGCGGTCTTCGTCTCCGTGATCCTCATCGCCGCGCCCGTCGGCTGGGGCATGTTCGTGCGCTCCAAGCGGCAGTTGGTGCTGAGCTTCCGGGACCGCGCCCGGCGGGCCGCGACGGAGGCGGAGCTGCGGGTGGAGCAGGCGCAGCGGCTCGCCCGTGAGGCCATCGCACGCGAGATGCACGACGTCCTGGCGCACCGGCTGACGCTGCTGAGCGTGCACGCGGGCGCGCTGGAGTTCCGGCCCGGCGCACCGCCGGCGGAGATCGCCCGTGCGGCGGGTGTCATCCGGGAGAGCGCCCACGAGGCCCTACAGGACCTGCGGGAGATCATCGGCGTGCTCCGCGCGGGCGAGCCCGACGACACGGGCCGCCCCCAGCCGACCCTCGCCGCGCTCGACGCCCTCGTCTCGGAGGCCCGCGAGGCCGGTATGAAGGTCGTCCTCGACAGCCGCGTCATGGACCGCGCCGGCGTTCCCGCCTCCGTGGGCCGCACCGCCTACCGCATCGTCCAGGAGTGCCTGACCAACGCGCGCAAGCACGCCCCCGGCGCGGAGGTCACCGTCGTCGTCACGGGCGCCCCGGGCGACGGACTCACCGTCTCCGTACGCAATCCGGCGCCCCTGGGGGAGGTCCCGCACGTCCCCGGCTCCGGCCAGGGCCTCATCGGCCTCACCGAGCGCGCCACGCTGGCCGGGGGCCGCCTGGACCACGGCCCGGAGCGGGACGGCGGATTCGGCGTCCGGGCCCGGCTGCCCTGGGACTGAACCCGCCCGTCGCTCAGTGAACTCCCGCATCGATGTGCACCAGGTCTCCTCGTCCTCCATGATGGCCGATTGACTTGTGCGACGCGTGCGAACCATCGCTCGCCAAAGGCCACTTGGAGGGACAGCAGAGTGAGTTTCGGGGGACAGAATCCGTACCAGCCGCCCTGGCCGCCGCAAGGCGGACCGTACCCCCCGGCACCGCCCCCGGGCCCGCACGCCCCCTACCCGTACCCCCCTCATCCGTATGTCCATCCGTATGTCCCGCAGCCGCCGCCCGGCATGCTGCGGCGGCTGCGGGAGGACGAATGGCCGCCGCTGCGGGAGTTCCTGAGCGGGCTCCGGCTGCACGGCTGCCTGTGGGCGCTGGGTGTCATGTGCGCCTGGCCGGTGGTGGTCGGTCTGCTGGTGGGCTACCCGCTGGCCCGCTCGGCCCGCCGCCCGGCCCGGCGGATCTTCCCCTCCCGAGCACGCCACCGGCTCGTGGACGACGACGTGGCCCGCACCCAGCGGAGGCGGGCCTGGACGGCCACGGTGATGTCGCTGCTGATCCTGGCGGCGTACGGCAAGCCCGAGGACGTGGACCAGGCACAGCAGCAGTTCGGCATGCGGCTGGTCATCACCCCCTGGCTGCTGCTGCTCAGCGCGCCCGTGGTCGTCGCGGCCCTCTTCCGCTGGTCGTCGCCGACCGCGCGACAAGCCATGCGCCCGCACCTGAAGACCGCCGGGAAGTCGGCCCTGTGGTACGTCGGCGCCTTCACGCTGGTCCCGCTTCTCATCGGGGCGATCTACTACGCCGACCACCACACGGCGAGAAACGTGAGCCAGTGGGGACCGCTCGTCCTCCTCGTGCCGCTGATCTGGGTGCTGCTCTTCATCGCCTTCGCCTCCGGACCCGCCGTACGCAGCGCCTTCAACACCGTCGATGTGCACCCGGCGCTCCCGGCGCTGCTCACCGGCGCCCTGGTGTGGGAGTTCTCCGCCATCAACCTTGCCGTCGGCGGGCTGCCGCCGGGCCCGCCCCCGGTGCAGCTCGCCGCCCTCATCGGCGGCCCGGCCTCGGTGACGGCCGTCGCCTGGTGGGAGATCCACCGACTGCGTACCCGGTACGGGATACGGCTGCGCGGCTGAGGAGCGCCGCCCGGTGGGCTCCCGCACCGCTGATGACGCCCGGTGGGCTCCCGCACCGCTGATCAGGCCGGACGCGGCACCACCCGCTGCCCCGCCGACCCGTACACCCACGCCGACGCCTCGTCGATGAAGTCACCGGGGAAGCCGAGGCGGAAGTCGGTGGCCTCCTCCAGTCGGGCCAGCACCTCCTGGGGGAGGACGAGGCGGGCGGCGCCGAGGTTGTCCATGAGCTGCTCGACGCGGCGGGCCCCCAGGATGGGGTGCACGGCGGGGGAGTGGGCCATGGTCCACGCGATGGCGATCTGGGCCGGGGTGGCATCGAGTTCGTCCGCGGCGGTCTGCACGGCCTCCGCCACCACCCGCTCCCGCGCGCCGATCGCCTCGGCGGTCAGTCGGGTCACGGTGCCGGGGGCCACGCCGCCCGGGCGGGTGTACTTGCCGGAGAGGATGCCGTTCTGCAGCGGGCTCCAGGCCGCGACCGACATGCCGAACGCCTCCGCCATCGGCAGCAGCTCACGCTCGATGTCCCGGTTGAGCAGGCTGTACGGCACCTGGAGGGCCGACAGCGGAGACCACCCCCGCCATTCGGCGAGGGTATTGGCACGCGAGACCACCCAGGCCGGGGCGTCCGAGATGCCGACGTACAGCACCTTCCCGGACCGTACGGCGTCGTCGAGGGCGCGCATCGTCTCCTCGAGCGGGGTGTTCCGGTCCCAGATGTGCACCCAGTAGAGGTCGACGTAGTCGGTCCCGAGGCGCCGCAGGCTCGTCTCCAGGGACAGCGCCAGGTTCTTGCGGTGGTTGCCCGCGGCGTTGGGGTCGGTGCCGTCGCGCGAGACGGTGTACTTGGTGGACAGCACGAACCGGTCGCGCTGCCCCTTGAGCAGCTCGCCGACGATCCGCTCGCTCTCCCCGCCCCGGTAGTTGACCGCCGTGTCGATCACATTGCCGCCGGCCTCCGCGTACACGTCGAGGATCCGCGCGCACTCCTCCCGGGGCGCCCCCACCCCATCCTGCTCCCCGAACGTCATCGCGCCGAGGAACAACTCGGAGACGCGGAGCCCGGTCCGGCCCAGGAGTCGGTAACGCACCCAAAACCTCCGTCAGTTGACTGCCGTACCGGCCGACACTAACCGGTCGGCACATGACAACGCGGCGGTCCCGGACGAAGCGTCACTACGGTAGCCCCATGACCGACATCCGAACGGTGGGCCGATGACAGCGATCCGACTGCTCGTCGTCGACGACGACCCCCTCGTACGCGCCGGACTGTCCCTGATGCTGGGCGGCGCCGACGACATAGAGATCGTGGGGGAGGGCGCCGACGGCGACGAGGTGGACGCCCTGGTCGACCGCATGCGCCCCGACGTCGTCCTCATGGACATCCGGATGCCGACCGTCGACGGCCTCGCGGCCACCGAGCGGCTCCGCTGCCGCCCGGACGCGCCCCAGGTCGTCGTCCTCACCACCTTCCACGCCGACGACCAGGTTCTGCGCGCACTGCGTGCGGGCGCCGCCGGATTCGTCCTCAAGGACACCCCGCCCGCCGAGATCGTCGAAGCGGTACGACGGGTCGCGGCCGGCGATCCGGTGCTCTCGCCCGCCGTCACCCGCCAGCTCATGGCGCACGCCGCAGGCAGCGCACCCGACACCCGCCACACCCAGGCCCGTGCCCGCGTCGCCGCCCTCAACGACCGCGAACGCGAGGTCGCCGTCGCTGTCGGCCGCGGCGCCTCCAATGCCGAGATCGCCGGCGAACTCTTCATGAGCGTCGCCACCGTCAAAACCCATGTCTCCCGCATCCTCGCCAAGCTCGACCTCAACAACCGCGTACAGATCGCCCTGTTGACCTACGATGCCGGGCTGTTGGAAGAGGACGGGCGGTAGCGCCGGGCCGCGGGCCGGGCAGGGCCGGAGCGACGCTCGGTGCGGGCACTCGTGGGGGGCGTGCGGCGTTGTAGGGGCGAGGGGGGAACTCATGGGGTACGAGCGGCATGTGATCGATCTCGGGGCGTACGGGCCGCGGTTCACCGAGGATCCGCACCCGGTCTACGCCGAGCTGCGCGAGCTCGGCCCGGTGCACCGGGTGCGGCTGCCGAGGCCCGAGGTGCACGACGAGGTATGGCTCGTCGTGGGGTACGAGGAGGCGCGGGCAGCCCTCGCCGACCCCCGGCTGGCGAAGGACGGCGCGAAGATCGGCGTGACCTTCCTCGACGAGGAGCTGATCGGGAAGTACCTGCTGGCCGCCGACCCGCCCCAGCACACACGGCTGCGCGGGCTCATAGCCCGGGAGTTCACCGCGCGCCGGGTCGAGCGACTGCGGCCGCGGGTCCAGGAGATGACCGACGCACTGCTCGACACGATGCTGCCGCTCGGCCGCGCCGACCTGGTGGAGTCGTTCGCGTACCCCCTGCCGCTCGGCGTCATCTGCGAGCTGCTGGGCGTGCCCGAGATCGACCGTGCGGCCTTCCGCGAGCTGTCGACGGAGGCGGTGGCCCCTGCCAGAGCCGAGAGCGCGTACGACACCTTCGTCGAACTCGCCTCCTACCTGCGCGACTTGATCGAGGACAAACGCTGCTCCCCGCCCGCCGACGACCTGCTGAGCGCGCTCATCCGGACGACGAACGAGGACGGCGACCGCCTGTCACCCGCCGAACTGCGCGGCATGGCCTTCATCCTGCTGATCGCCGGCCACGAGACCACGGTCAACCTCATCACCGGCGCCGTCCACGCGCTCCTCACCCACCCCGGGCAACTGGCCGAGGTCCGCGCCGACCCGAGCCTCGTCGACGCGGTCGTGGAGGAGACCCTGCGCCACGAGGGCCCGGTGGAGAACGCGACGTTCCGCTTCGCCGCCGAGCCCCTGGAGATAGGGGGTACGGCCATCCCGGCGGGCGACTCGGTGATGATCGGCCTGGCCGCAGCCGACCGCGACGGCACCCGCTTTCCCGCCGCCGACCGCTTCGACATCCACCGCGAGACCCGGGGCCACCTCGCCTTCGGCCACGGCATCCACTACTGCCTCGGCGCCCCCCTCGCCCGACTGGAGGCCGGAGTGGCCCTGCGCACCTTCCTGGAACGCTGCCCCGACCTCGCCCTCGACGGCCCACCGGGCGACTGGCTGCCGGGCATGCTGATGCGGGGAGTGCGAAGCCTGCCGCTGCGCTGGTGAGAGGCACGTGCACCCCGCCCTCCGCCCACCCACTCCGAAGCCGAGGAGGCGAGCAACCGGTGCTGTGAACCACGGAGATCACCGCGGAGCCGACCCTGGCCCAGGGCACCCAGACCGCCCACAGCGGCACTGGCGCTCCACCCTGGAACTCGGCCTGGACTGTTTCGTCTGCGAGCGGACCGGTCGCACGACCCTCTTCTAACTGGGCACCGAGAAGGCCTCCTGCTCCGGCACCAGAAGCGGCCTCGGGCGCCACCCCGCCCCGGCCGGTATCGCCTTCCCTGTCAAGTTCAGCGTGCTTAAGTCCAAGTTCAGCGTGCTTAAGTCGAGCGGTCCTGGCCCGGGCGGTGGGCAGTACTTGAAGGCTTGGCAGACCGCCCGTCGCATACGGCGGCCTGCCAAGCCTTGGCGAACTCGGCAGGAGCTGACAGCGGTTGTGGTCAGAGGCCGATGTCGGCCAGCCACTGGCTTGTGGTCCGGGGGGCAACTCCCAGCAGCTTGTGGGCAGAGGTCTCCGGCGCGATCGAGCGGCCGGCCATGGCGCTCATCGCCTGGTAGGCGCCTGCGATGTCAGCGGCGGCGCTCGCCCCGATCAGGGGCGTCATTGAGGTGCGGAACTCCTCGGCGGTGATCTGGTCGAAGACCACCTCCCGTCCGAGTCGGGCGCCGAACGCCTCGGCCAGGTCCGGTCCGGTGATGGCCGGGTACTGGCCGACGGAGACCACGCCGGTGACGTCCGTGCGCTCGAGCAGGGCGACGACGGCGTCGGCTATGTCCAGGTGGGAGGCCCAGGAGACGGGGAAGTCGGCCCGGATCGGGTAGGGCAGTACGCCGCGTTCGCGGACGGAGCCGATGACGTGCGGCATAAGCAGGTTCTCGAGGTAGAGCTCGGGCGCGATGACCGCGTGGGACACGCCGCTGTCGGACAGGCCGGCGGCCAGGGTCGCGGCGGCACCGCCGATGGCGGGATCGATGGGGAAGCCGCTGGTGGAGAACACGACGCGGTCCGGCCGGGCCTCGCGAACGACGGTGAGGATGTTGTGCGCGTAGGTCTGGCGGTCCTCCTCCGAGGCCACCGGCAGGTGGATGAAGACCCCCTCGGCACCTCGGTAGGCGTCGGCCAGGTCGGCGGCGGAGGCGTAGCCGGCGGCCGCGACATGCTGCGCGCCGGGCACGACGGCGTCGGGGTTGCGGGTCAGAGCGGTCACGGATTTGCCAGTGGCGGCGAGAGCGGCGACGACGGGGGCACCTTGGGCGCCGGTGGCGCCATGAATCACGTAGGTCATGGCGCCATTAGTGCATGCGATGCACCAGTTACATCAACTGCACTAATGGGGTACGGTCAAAACTGTGACTGATCCCTGTCTGCCCGAGTGCGGTGTCGCCCGGTTCCTCACGCTGCTCAACGGGCCGTGGGCCACCCTGATCGTGCGCGAACTGCTGCACGGCCCCCACCGGTTCAACCAGTTGCGCGAGGCCCTGCCGGGTATCAGCCCGCACACCCTGACCAGTCGGCTGCGCCAGTTCGAGCGGCACGGCATCGTCACCCGCACGACTTACGCGGAGATCCCGCCGCGGGTCGAGTACGCGCTGACCCCTCTCGGTGAGGGGCTGCGCGACGTCCTGGAGGCCATGGGGACGTGGGCGATGGCGGTGCCGGATCCCGAGTCCGGCGTCACCGCCTGACGTACGCCTGGCCCAGCGGCCTGGTGACGGTCATGGTCACCGGCAAGCTGTCGACCGTCCGGGCCGACGGCAGCCCGCACGTCTCACCGGTCTGGTTCCTTCTCGACGGCGACGACATCGTGCTCACCACCGAGAAGGACGGCGTCAAGGGCCGCAACCTCGCCCGCGACGGGCGCTTCGCCCTCTGCATCGACGACGACCATCCGCCATACGCGTTCGTCATCCTCCAAGGACACGCCGAGACCTCCGCGCACCCCGACGAGATGCTGCACTGGGGCGGCCTCCTCGGCGCCCGCTACATGGGCAAAGACCGCACCCAGGAGTACGCCGCCCGCAATGGCGGCCCCGGCAACCTCCTCGTCCGTGCCCACATCGACAAAGTCATCGCTTTCAACGGCATCGCCGACTGAACGGCAACGGGCGGCTGGCGCGGGGCAGATGAGCATTGTCATCTGCCCCGCACCAGCCGCCCATCGGCGTGCCCGAGACGCCCTGGCTCACGAGGCCGACCGGCCGGGCTGCTTCGGCGCCCGCATCGCCGGAACCGGCGTCTGACCCGCGGCCTTCCGCTCCGCGTCCAGAGCACGTCCGGCCGCCCGCAGAGTGCTGAGGACCGTGGTCACCTCGCGTACCGCCTCCTCGGGAATCACCGACCCGATCCGCAGTTCCAGCTCCTCCTCGAAGACCTTCAGCGCCCCGTCCACCAGCTTCCGCCCCTCAGGGGTGAGCTCGACGATCGAGGAACGGCGGTCCTTCGGATTGGCCTTCCGACCACACAGACCCGCCGCCTCCAGCCGGTCGACGACCTTGCTCGTGCCGCCCACCGTGATCGAGAACTCCTCCGCGATGTCCTGGATCCGCCGCCCAGGCCGCCTCAACAGCAGGTGCAGCACCTCAAACGAGGTCAGCGCCACGTCGTACTCCGCCCGCAACCGCCCCTCGATGCCGTCCCACAACTCGATCTCCAGTGAGACCAGCTCCCGGTACAGCAGCTTCAGGTCAGCGTCAGCCATAACCCATCTTCCAAAGAATTATCTTCCATGGACAGTTAATTGTAGATCACCGGTATCGGGACTCTCCGCGAATGCCGGGTGTACGTACCGATGTGGACGGGTTGAAGCCAAGATCTCAGCCGGTCGTCGGTGGCAGAGGGCCTGCTGTGTGCCGCACATGATCGGATCTCCGGGTCTGATCTCCACCCGCGCCGCTCCCGTGGCAAGGCCCTCCCCGCCCGATCAGTCGACGCACACGTTCCAGGACGGCCGCGCCGGCCGCCGGTCCGAGTCGCCGACCGGCCACTCCCGGGTACGACCGCACCTCGGGTACTCCTGCCAGGAGAGCGGGCAGTGGGCAGGCACAGTGTGCGGATCAACCAGCCCCGGCCGCACGACCGCCACTGCCCGCACTGCGACCGCACCCTGGCCACGGACACCTCACCCCGGGCGTACGGCTGCTCGTCCTACCCGCTCAGTCGCGTCCGCCCACGATCTCCCCGAGGTTCACCGGCCGGTGCTCCGCGCGCGACAGCTCGCACGCCTCGGCCACCCGGAGGGCCTGCAGGGCCTCGCGGCCGTCGCAGGGGTTGGCCCGCTCCCCGCGCACGACCTCGACGAAGGCGGCGATCTCGGCCTCGTACGCGGCGGCGAAGCGTTCCAGGAACCCGGTCCACGGCTTGTCGGCGGGCGGCGGTCCGGTCGGCTCCGTGGACGCGACCGGCGTACGGTCGTCCAGTCCGACCACCACGGTGTCCAGCTCCCCGGCCAGCTCCAGACGGACGTCGTACCCGGCCCCGTTCACCCGCGCCGCCGTGGCCGTGACGAGCGTCCCGTCCTCCAGTGTGAGCAGGGCCGCCGCCGTGTCGAGGTCGTGCGCCTCGCGGAACATCGGGTGCCCGGCGTCCGACCCGGCGGCGTACACGGTGGCGACCTCACGTCCCGTCACCCACCGGACGATGTCGAAGTCGTGGATCAGGGTGTCCCGGTAGATGCCCCCGGAGATCGGCAGATACGCGGCGGGCGGCGGCGTCTGGTCGGCCGTCAGCGCCCGTACGGTGTGCAGCCGCCCGAGCCGGCCCGCGCGCACGGCCTCCCGCGCGGTGACGTAGCCGGAGTCGAAGCGCCGCTGAAAGCCCATCTGCAGCACGGTCCCGGCCGCGTCGACCTCGGTCAGCGCGCTTAAGGTGCCGGCCAGGTCCACGGCGACGGGCTTCTCGCAGAACACCGGGAGCCCTGAGCGTGCTGCCCGACCGATCAGTTCGCCGTGGGCCGAGGTGGCGGCCGTTATCACCACGGCGTCCACACCCCAGGTGAAGATCTCGTCCACGCCCGGCGCCACCGTCTCGCCGAGGCGATCCGCGAGGTCATGGGCCCGAGCCGGGTCGACGTCCGTGATGATCAGAGAGCCGACATCACGGTGGCGGCTAAGCGTGGTCGCGTGGAACGTCCCGATGCGACCCGCCCCGATGAGTCCGATGCGCATGGGAAACAAAGTGAGGTCGCAACCGCCACCCTGTCAATGGTTTGTCCGGACAACCGAACTACGCGACTTTCCGTCAACAAGCACCGGAGCTACGCTCGGCCCGTGCCGAAACCAGAAGTGGATCCGACCGTGTCGCTCAAGCTCAGCGTCGACCGCAGCAGCCCGGTCCCGCTCTACTTCCAGTTGTCCCAGCAGCTGGAGGCCGCGATCGAGCACGGTGAGCTGACCCCGGGCAGCCTGCTGGGCAACGAGATCGAGCTGGCGGCCCGCCTCGGCCTGTCCCGCCCCACCGTCCGCCAGGCCATCCAGTCCCTGGTCGACAAGGGCCTGCTCGTCCGCCGCCGGGGCGTGGGTACCCAGGTCGTCCACAGCCAGGTCAAACGCCCCCTGGAGCTCAGCAGCCTCTACGACGACCTGGAGGCCGCCGGCCAGCGCCCCGCCACCCGCGTCCTGGTCAACACCACCGTCGCCGCCTCCGCCGAGGTCGCCGCCGCCCTGGCCGTCGCCGAGGGCAGCGAAGTCCACCGCATCGAGCGACTCCGTCTGGCCCACGGCGAACCGATGGCCTCCCTCTGCAACTACCTCCCCATCGACCTCCTGGACCTCGACTCCCCCCAACTCGAATCCACCGGCCTCTACCGCCTCATGCGCGCCGCCGGCATCACCCTCCACAGCGCCCGCCAGACCATCGGCGCGAGATCGGCCACGGCGGAGGAGGCCGGCCGACTGACCGAGCCCGAGGGCGCTCCCCTCCTGACCATGCAGCGCACCACCTTCGACGACACGGGCCGCGCCGTCGAGTACGGCACCCACGTCTACCGGGCCTCGCGCTACTCGTTCGACTTCCAGCTGCTGGTGCGGGGGTAGGAGGTCTCCGCGCCGTGCCCTGGAAGAGCAATGGCTGCGCCCCTTGCTCTTCCAGGGCACGGGGAACTGCGCGACCAGCCCCACTCATCCGCACCCGAAAAACAAAGAGGCGGCACCCCCTGCCCCCACGGCGCAGCAAGCGGAGCGCTAAGGCAGAATCGGCCCGATGAGCACTTACCGCGACTTCACCCACCGCGGCTCCGCGCGGGCCACCGTCCTGCGGACCGTGGGAACGCGCGAGCGCCGCTCCCACCTGACGGCCCCCCGCGTCCCCACCGTCGGCATCGACATCGGCGGCACGAAGGTGATGGCGGGCGTCGTGGACGCCGACGGCAACATCCTGGAGAAGCTCCGCACGGAGACCCCGGACAAGTCCAAGAGCCCCCAGGTCGTCGAGGACACCATCACGGAACTGGTCCTGGACCTCTCCGACCGGCACGACGTGCACGCCGTCGGCATCGGCGCCGCCGGCTGGGTCGACGCGGACCGCAACCGGGTGCTGTTCGCCCCCCACCTGTCCTGGCGCAACGAACCGCTGCGCGACCGTCTCGCCGGCCGGCTCGCGGTGCCCGTCCTCGTCGACAACGACGCCAACGCCGCCGCCTGGGCCGAATGGCGCTTCGGCGCCGGCCGCGACGAGGACCATCTGGTCATGATCACGCTCGGCACCGGCATCGGCGGCGCCATCCTGGAGGACGGCCAGGTCAAGCGCGGCAAGTTCGGCGTCGCGGGCGAGTTCGGCCACATGCAGGTCGTGCCGGGCGGCCACCGCTGCCCCTGCGGCAACCGCGGCTGCTGGGAGCAGTACAGCTCCGGGAACGCCCTGGTCAGGGAGGCCCGCGAACTCGCCGCGGCCGACTCCCCGGTGGCGTACGGGATCATCGAGCACGTCAAGGGGAACATCGGGGACATCACCGGGCCGATGATCACGGAGCTGGCCCGCGAGGGCGACGCGATGTGCGTCGAACTGCTCCAGGACATCGGCCAGTGGCTCGGCGTCGGCATCGCCAACCTGGCCGCCGCGCTCGACCCGTCCTGCTTCGTCATCGGCGGCGGTGTCTCCGCCGCCGACGACCTGTTGATCGGCCCGGCCCGGGACGCCTTCCGCCGTCATCTCACCGGCCGCGGCTACCGCCCCGAGGCCCGGATCGCGCGCGCCCAGCTCGGGCCCGAAGCCGGCATGGTGGGCGCCGCCGACCTCGCCAGACTCGTCGCCCGCCGCTTCCGCCGGGCCAACCGGCGACGGGTGGAGCGCTACGAGCGCTACGCGCGGTACGTGGAGGCCCGCCGTACCACCCAGGACTCCGCGTGACCGCGACCGTGCCGCACCAGGGCTCCTCACCGGAGGAGCCGGAGCGGCCCGCCGAGGACCGCCGCCACATGATCCGCCGCCGGGCGATCACCCTGGCGATCATCGTGCTGCTCATCGGCGTACCGGCCGGCTATCTGGTGATCTCCGCCAATCAGAGCCGTGACAGCGGCAAGGACAAGGAGAAGAAGTACTCGGCGACCGGCCTCACCGCCCACTGGCCCTCCCGGCTCCAGCAGCGCCTCTACCAGGTGCCGATCCCGCCGTACTCCAAGCACGTCGCCTACTACGAGACGAACAACTGGAAGACCAGCCGTCTCTACGTGCAGTTCTACACGAGCAACGAGGGACTGGAGAGCTTCCTCAACCAGATCGGCGCCGGCACGGGTGACCTGGAGGACGACGAGAGCGCGATCACCACCCGCGACCAGCGGATCGTCGGCTGGGACTTCTCCGGCCCCGGCCCCTGGTACGGCCTCGTCAACGTCCAGAAGGACCCCTCACCCACCCACGACATCGTCGTGAACCGGTCCAACCCGGACCATCCGATGGTGTACCTGGTGTCGCGGACAGTGCCCTGACCTGGGAGAACCTGCCTCGACGACGCTCGTGCAGGGTCGTCGAGGCACCAGTGTCAGACCCCGCCCGTAGAGTCGGAGAGAGCTGATCGGAGCCGGAGACGGCTCATCCGACCGAAGGGCGGGAGGTGACCGGACACATGCGGGACACGGCTGTTCCCGAGGCCGACACGGCCGTCCCCGTACGGACGGCCGTCCCCGTCCGGCTGGCCGCCGTCTTCCTGCCCGCTCCGCTGCCCCGCCACGGCCGGTTCGCCTTCTGGGACCCGCAGGACGGGCCCCCGCTCCTGGAGCACACCGAGGACCTCACGGTCGTACGCCGGCACGGTTCCACGGTCCGCAGAGCCGGCGTCCGCGCCCTGATCGTGCCCGTCGCCGAAGCCCTGCCCCTGCTCACCCGCGCCCGCCGCGACCCCGCCGCGCACCCCGCCACGGCCTGCTGGGGTGCGGCCGCGCTGCACGCGCTGCGACTGGTCGCCCGGGGCCGCCTGCTGCCGGGACTGACCGCCGAGGGGTTCGACGCGTGGCGGGCAGGCCCCCTCGACCCGGACGACATCGCCCACCTCAGAGCCGTGGCCGCCGCCCTCCCCCACGAAGGCCACGCCGTGCCGTTGCCCGGCAAGGGCCCGCTGCGGCTGCCCGAGCCGGAGGCCCTGATGCGGTCCTTCCTGGACGCGGTCGCCGACACCATGCCGCGCGGCCCGGCGGCGCCCCATGTCTCCGGGAAACCGTTCGCGGCGCACGCGGGGCAGAGGCTGCCGCACGCGCGGGACTGGGCGGCGGAGGTGGCCGCGGGCATGGACGCGGGCGTCCGGATCTCCCTGCGCCTGGACCTGTCGGCGTACGACCTCTTCGACGACGGCGAGGGAGCCTCCCGGGCGGGCGCGGCCGTCGTCCAGGTGCACAGCCTCGCCGACCCCACCCTCGTCGTCGACGCGGCGGCGCTGTGGGCGGGTGACGCGGACGCGGCGTTCGGGCCCCGCGCACAAGTGGACGCCGCCCTCGCAGTACGGCGCGCGGCCCGTGTCTGGCCACCCCTGGACCGGCTCTCCGAGCAGGACGTGCCTGATGTCCTCGCCCTCTCCGAGGACGAACTGTCCGACCTGTTGGGCGTCGCCGCGACCCGGCTCGGCGCGGCCGGCGTCGCGGTGCACTGGCCCCGGGACCTGGCCCACGACCTCAGCGCCCGCGCCGAGGTGCGCCCCGCGCCCGGCTCCGCCACGGACGGCACCGGCTTCTTCGAAAGCGAGGAACTACTGCGGTTCCACTGGCAGTTGGCGCTCGGCGGCGACCCGCTGACCGAGGCCGAGATGGACACCCTGGCCGAGGCCCACCGCCCGATCGTCCGCCTCCGCGACCAGTGGGTCCTCGTCGACCCGGCCCTCGTCCGCAAGGCCCGCAAACGCGAACTGGGCCTCCTGGACCCGGTGGACGCCCTGTCCACGGCCCTCACCGGGCAGGTGGAGATCGACGGCGAGACGGTGGAAGCGGTACCGGTCGGAGCGCTGGCGGCCCTCCGCGACCGCCTGACCGCCGGCCTCGGCCCGGTCGAACCGCCGCCGGGTCTGTCGGCCACCCTCCGCGACTACCAACTCCGGGGCCTGGCCTGGCTGGACCTCATGACCTCCCTGGGCCTCGGCGGCTGTCTCGCCGACGACATGGGCCTCGGCAAGACGATCACGGTCATCGCCCTGCATCTGCGCCGGGCCCGCCCCGCGCCCACCCTCGTCGTCTGTCCCGCCTCCCTGCTGGGCAACTGGCAGCGGGAGATCACCCGTTTCGCCCCTGGCGTGCCCGTCCGCCGTTTCCACGGCGCCGACCGCACGTTGGACGACCCGGGGGAGCCCGAGCAAGAGCGGATGCGCTCCGGCCCCGACGGCGGCTTCGTCCTCACCACCTACGGCACCATGCGCTCCTCGGCCCCGCTCCTCGCCCAGCGGGAGTGGGGCATGGTCGTCGCCGACGAGGCACAGCACGTCAAGAACCCCTACTCGGCGACGGCCAAGGCCCTGCGCACGATCCCGACACCCGCACGTGTCGCCCTCACGGGCACGCCGGTCGAGAACAACCTCTCCGAGCTCTGGGCCCTCCTCGACTGGACGACCCCGGGGCTCCTCGGCCCACTGAAGTCCTTCCGAGCCCGCCACGCCCGCGCCGTGGAGAACGGCGAGGACGAGGAGGCCGTGACCCGACTCGCCCGTCTGGTCCGTCCCTTCCTGCTGCGCCGCAAGAAGTCCGACCCTGGCATCGTCCCCGAACTCCCGCCCAAGACCGAGACCGACCACCCCGTCCCCCTCACCCGCGAACAGGCCGCCCTCTACGAGGCCGTGGTCCGCGAGTCGCTGCTGGCCATCGAGACGGCGGAGGGCATCGCCCGCCGGGGCCTGGTCCTGAAGCTTCTGGGGGCCCTGAAGCAGATCTGCGACCACCCGGCGCTGTTCCTGAAGGAGGAGCCCGGTACGGCCGCCGGAGACGGCCTCGCCGCCCGCTCCGGCAAAGTGGCCCTGCTGGACGAGCTGTTGGACACGGTGCTCTCCGAGGACGGTTCCGCGCTGGTGTTCACCCAGTACGTGGGCATGGCCCGCCTCATCACCGCGCACCTCGCCGCCCGCGCCGTCCCGGTCGAGCTGCTGCACGGCGGTACGCCCGTCAAGGACCGCGAACACATGGTGGACCGCTTCCAGAGCGGGGCGACACCGGTGCTCGTCCTGTCCCTCAAGGCCGCGGGCACCGGACTGAACCTCACCCGCGCCGGCCATGTCGTCCACTTCGACCGCTGGTGGAACCCGGCCGTCGAGGAACAGGCCACCGACCGCGCCTACCGCATCGGTCAGACCCAGCCCGTCCAGGTCCACCGCCTCATCACCGAGGGCACCATCGAGGACCGCATCGCCGACATGCTGGAATCCAAGAGGGCCCTCTCCGACGCCGTCCTCGGCTCGGGCGAGGCCGCCCTCACGGAACTGACGGACCGTGAGCTGACCGACCTGGTGTCCCTGCGGAGGTCAGCATGAGCAGGACGGAAGAGACACCGGAGGGTACGGCGCGGGGCGTCCGCCCCGCCGACGCGGCCCGCCGAGCGCTGCGGGCCGCGCGGGAGAGGGACAGGCACGGGGCCGAGACGGGTGATCAGCCACAGTCCGGGGCAGGCTCTGCGCCGGGTGCGGGTGCGGGTGCGGGTGCGGGTGCGGGTGCGGGTGCGGGGACGAGGGCTGGATCCGGCACCGGTGTCGGTGAGGCGAGAGCGCGGCCGTCCGGGGAGCGCGGTGGCGTCCGCCCGGGTGACGTGGCGCGGGAGGCGTTGCGCAGGGCGTCGGAGAGCAGGGTGGCAGGCGCTGATCGGGAGTCCGGGGCGGCAGGCGCTGATCGGGAGTCCGGGGCGGCAGGCGCTGATCGGGAGTCCGGGGTGGCAGGCCCCGAGGCGGAACCCTGGGCGCCAGGACCGGAGGCGGACACGGAGGAGCGGTCCCCCGCCGAACCGGGAGTCGAGCGGGGAGGCCCGGCGTCCGGTGAGAAGCCCGAGTCCGGCAGCCGCCCCGGCGACATCGCTCGGGAAGCACTAAGGGCCGCACGTGACGCGGCCGAACGGGCACGTGCGGAGGCCGAGGGCGCTCGGGCCGAAGGGGCGGGCAGAGGCAGCCGGGCCTCCCGGCGAGCCGCCGGCCCGCCGTCCCACCGTTTCCGGGAGAGGCGAGGAGCGCCCGACGACCGGCTCTCGGCGAGTGCTCCCGCGGGGCAGGCCTCGACAGACGTCCCGGAAGGTCGGGCGCCGGGAGACATCCGCCGCGACCGGTCTTCGGCCGGTCGCGCCCGCGACGTACGCGACCTGCTCGCCGACGCCTTCAGGCTGCCCTCCGACGGGCCGGAGACCGACGAGGCGGACGGGACCCCCGTTGAAGCGCCGCCGAGGGCACCGGGGCAGCAACCGGTTCCCGCAGAGGGCGAGTCACAGCAGACACCGGCCGCGGGGGCCGGTGAGGGCAGCCGGGAGACCTCTGGGAACTCGAGGGCTTCGGGGGCCTCGGCGGCCCCGGCGCCTCCAGGGGACTCGGCGACTTCGACGTCCCCGGGGATTTCGGCGCCCCCGGGAACCTCGGTGACTTCGCAGACCCCGGTGACCTCGGTGACCCCGGTGACCCCGGTGACCCCGGTGACCTCGGTGACCTCGGCGACTCCGGATACCTCGGTGCCCCCGGCGCCCGCGGGGACCTCGGTGACTTCGCGGGCCCCGGGGACATCGGTGAACGCAGCCACCTCGGTGACCCCGGTGACTCCGGGGACCTCGGCCACCTCGGTGACCTCGGTGACCTCGGTGCGCCCGGGGACTTCAGCGACCCCGGCGAGCCCGGGGGCCTCGGTGCCGCCGTCGGGACCCCGCACCATGGCCGCCCCCTCCCGGGACGGCGAACTGCGGCGTACCTTCCGGCCGTTCCCGTCGCGGGCCTCGGTCGATGAGGTGTTCGCGGAGAGCTGGTGGGGCAACGCGTGGGTGGCGGCGCTGGAGGAGGGCGCGCTGGACGCGGCGCGGTTGGCACGTGGGCGGGCGTACGCCGACAAGGGGAACGTGGACGCGATCACCGTCACGCCGGGGCTGGTGCTGGCGTATGTCCACGGGAGCAGACCCCGGCCGTACCGGGTGCAGGTCCGCCTCAGGACGCTGGACGACGACGAGTGGGACCGTTTCCTGGACGCGGCGGCGGAGCAGCCCGGGCACATCGCCGCCCTGCTGGACAAGGAGATGCCGCAGGCCCTCGCCGGGCCCGTGCCAGGACCAGGACCTGGACCCGGCTCCGGCTCTGGTGCCGGGCCCGGCACCAGAGCCGCGCGCCGTGGCCGTGGTGTGCGGCTGTTGCCGGGCCCCGGGGAACTCGATCCCCGGTGCAGTTGCCCGGACGTCGGGCACCCCTGCAAGCACGCGGCGGCGCTCTGCTACCAGACGGCGCGGCTGCTGGACGAGGACCCGTTCGTACTGTTGCTGTTGCGGGGCCGGAGCGAAAGGGAACTGCTCGACGCGTTGTCCCGGCGGAACGCGGCCCGCGCGGCCCGCGCCGCTCAGGAGCAGGGGCCCGCACCGCTTCCGGGTGTGCGGGCCCGGGACGCCCTCGCCGAGCGCACACTGCCACCGCTGCCCGCCCCGTTGCCCGCGCCGCCGCATCCGGAGCAGCCGCCGGTGTATCCGGGCGCGCCCGGCGGCCCCGACCCGTTCGCGTTGGACCAGTTGGCCACCGACGCGGCCGCCCGCGCCTACGCGCTTCTCACCACGGGACGCGACCCGGTGGCCGAACTGACGCTGTGGCAGGACGCGGTACGGCTCGCCGCCGCCCGCCCCGGCTCCGGTCTCACCGCCACGACCCGCGCGCTGTACTCCTCCCTGGCCGCGGCCACCGGGCGCACCCCGGCCGACCTGGCCCGCGCGGTCGCCGCCTGGCGTCAGGGCGGTCTCGAAGGCCTGGCCGTCCTGGAGGAACCCTGGGACCCGCCGGCGGGCCGCTTCGACCGCGCCCGCCCGCTGCTACTCGCCGCCGACCTCCCGGCATTCCGCCCTTGGCGCAACCACCTCACCCACCCCCGCGGTCACATCCAACTCCGCCTCGGTCGCGACGGCCTCTGGTACGCCTACGAATCCGAACCAGGCCATGACGACTGGTGGCCCAGAGGCATACCGGATGCCGATCCGGTGGGGGCGCTGACAGATCTGGGAGCGACCGAAGACTGACGACACACCCCGTCAGCCTGGTGTCCGCGCCGGTTTGCGCCCCGGTCACGCCCCGCCCCACCGCCGCGGACGGCGGCGCCCCCGGGTCAGATCCACCCTCACCATCTCGCCGACCTGGCGGGCCATGACGACAGGCCCGGCGGCATGCCGCACGGCCGCAAGGATCCGCTGGTGGTCCGGTGGGAGCGCAGTCTCCGGTCGACAGCCTTCGGACCCGCCAGCCCCCTTGCTCATGCGGCGGTGCGCCGTCGCGCCGGACGGCCCGTGACGGCGCCTCCGGCACCTCCGCCGAGAGGGGCGGAACGAGAGGGGAACGGGATCTCGCGGCGGGTCTTCCTGCGCCTCGCGGACATCATGGTCCGTGGGGAGCCGGCTGGAGGCGGACGCAGCAGTGGTCGGGGCTGGGGGCCAGTCGCGCTTGGATGTTCTCCTCGCCGAGCCCTTGCAGGAGGCCGCGGAGCAGGTGGAGGTTCATGCCGCACACCGTCTGGGTGTGCTCGCGGGCGAGTGCGTGGAAGGGGCAGTTGCCCAGAACGACGGCATCACCGTCGTGTCGTGGCTCGAACCCGCACCGTTCCAGTGACTCGAACAGGTTCGGGTCGCTCGGGTCGGCGATCCCTGTGCCGAAGTCATGGGCCTTGCGGTGCAGGACGGTGCGTACCGGCTCGCCCGTGGCCTCTGATTCCTCCATGGCCTGGGCGAGGAGTCGTCCGGCGAGTTCGTAGTGCCGCTCGGGCAGGCTGACGGAGACCTGTCGGGTGGAGCGCTTGTAGAGCTTGGCGGGCCGTCCCGCGCCCGGGCCGGTGCGTCCGCTGCGCCGTTCGTAGACGACGTCGAGCAGCGATTCCTCGGCCAGGCGGTCCAGGTGGAAGGCCGCGGTCTGCCGTGCCAGGCCGAGAGCCGCTGCCGCGTCGTCGCGGCTGACGGGGTCCGTCTGGCGGGCGACGTGCTGGTAGAGCCTCCTGCGGGTCGGCTCGTCGAGGGCGGCGACGGCGGAGACGTCGGGGTGGGGTGCTTCTTTCGGGTGGTCCACGAACACCAGTGTAAAACCCACAGACGTTGACTAAAGAGAAAATGCGCGCTTCTATCGTTAGTGAGAGTTGTCGATAGAAGGAAGGGCGTCATGTCGTCCGCATCCGCACCCGCAACCACTAGCGACACCACGCAGTCCGATGCTCCCCGGCGGGCCCTCACCGACCCCGGTTATCAGGCGTTCGTCATCCTGCGCACCGGGTTCACGGTGGCGCCGATCCTGTTCGGGCTGGACAAGTTCGCCAACCTGCTCGTGGACTGGCCCACTTACCTCGCGCCGTGGATCAACGATGTCGTTCCCGGCAGCGCCCAGGCGGCCATGTACGCCGTCGGAGTCATCGAGATCGTCGCGGGACTCGTTGTCGCCCTCGCCCCGCGCTTCGGGGGCTGGCTGGTCGCCGGATGGCTCGCCGGCATCATCGTCAACCTGCTGACCATCCCGGACCACTACGACATCGCGCTGCGCGACTTCGGCCTGCTGCTCGGCGCGGTCGCCCTCGCCCGACTGGCCCAGCGCTATCACGGCAAGCGGCGGTCTCGCTGACGACGGCCAGCAAACGACGGCCAGCAAACGACGGCGAGTACACGACGGCCAGTACACGACGGTCAGCAGCCATAGAACGCAACGAGCGGGTGGGTGCGAGTCGGCCCACCCGCCGCGTGGTCCTGGGCAGCCGTCCGGTTGCCGCGCCGCGTTCACGTACACGGCGCGGAAGGCGACGCTCGGCCGGCCGCTCCCGGGCGTGCCCGGCGTACGAGGATCGGCCTCGCGTCGGGCGATCGGCATGAACGGGGCGCACGCACCGCATTGCGGCGGCGGGTGGACTGCGGGAGCCTGGAGACCTGATCCGTCGGCGTGTCGTCGGGGTCCGGGTCCGAGAGCCCGGCGCGCCACCATCGTCGCCGGACCAGGCGATGCCGCGCCCCTCCCGGCCGTCGCGCCATCTGCGGCTGCCGCACCATTCCACGGCTGCCGCGCTCCAGCGGCACATGCTGTGCCCCGCCGATCCGCACCGGCCGACCGGTGACCGCTTGGTCCTGTGGACCGTCCTCCCGGACCGAGGGCGTGAAGGCCGCGACGACATCACCGCGCCCGTGGTTTCGCCGGACCGTACGAGCAGGCGTTCTCCGTAGCGGCAGCACACGACGACACGGCTCGGAGGCATCTCCCATGACGAACGTCGCCCCTTCCGCACCGATCGTGGTCGACACCGGCCGCTCGCCCGCCTCCTGGCAGGCCGCACGCGGCACACAGCAGGTCCTCGTCGTGCGGGTCGTGCCGGTCGTGCTGGTCGTGCCGGTCGTGCCGGAACGGCCGCTCGACGGCGGACAGGCAGCGCGGTGAATTCCCATGACTCCCCGCGGGCCCCCGGCCGCACCCACCCGGCCGGTCCCACCGCTTTCGCCGGTCCCATCGCCCCACCAGCCCCACCAGCCCCACCAGCCCTCTCCGCCCCACCGGCCCAGCCGCTCAGGGTGAACGGATACGCGGCGCTGCGGGAATACGCGGTGACCGGGGACGGCCGCAGCGTGGCACTGATCGCCCGTGACGGCTCGGTGGACTGGCTGGCCTGGCCCGACCTGGACTCACCGGCCCTGTTCGCCGCCGTCCTCGACCATGCGCACGGCGGCGGGTTCCAGCTGCGCCCCGACGTGCCGTACACGGCCACCCGCCGCTACCTGCCAGGCACCAACGTGCTGGAGACCACGTTCACCACCGCGGGCGGCACGGTACGGCTGACCGACGCGCTGACCCTTCCCGACGCCGCCTCCCTGGCGCCCGGTCGGGAGTTGGTCCGGCGGATCGAGGGGGTCACGGGCAGCGTCCCCATGCACTGGAGCGTCCAGCCGCGCTTCGGCTACGGCGCCCACCCTCCGCACCTGGCGCACCGCGCGGGTGTCCCTGTCGCCACCTGCGGCCCGGACGCCCTCGGTGTCTGCGCCTGGAACGCCGGCCGACCGCAGTGCACGGCCGACGCCGTCACCGGCCGGTTCCGGACCGACACCGGCACCCGCGCTCTGATCGCGGTGCCGTACGCGCACCAGGAACCGCTGGTCCTGCCCACACGCGCGGAGTGCGAGGCCCGTCTGGACCACACGACCGCCACCTGGCGACGGTGGACGCGGGAGCGCACCTACGACGGGCCCTGGCGCGAGGCGGTCCTGCGCAGCGCCCTCGCTCTCAAACTCCTGGTCTTCGCCCCCTCCGGCGCGGTCGCCGCCGCCGCGACCTGCTCGCTGCCCGAGTCCATCGGCGGGCAACGCAACTGGGACTACCGCTTCAGTTGGATCCGTGACTCGGCCTTCACCCTGGACGCCTTCCTGAGGCTGGGGTGCGCGCCGGAAGCGACCGGCTACTTCTGGTGGTTGATGCACGCCTCCCAGCTCACCCACCCCCGCCTGCACGTCCTGTACCGCCTGGACGGCGGCGCCCGCGCACCCGAGCGGACACTGCCCCTGTCGGGCTACCGGGACTCGGCGCCCGTGCGCGTCGGCAACGCGGCCGCCCGACAACTGCAGCTCGACACCTACGGCGAACTGCTGCAGACCGCATGGCTGTACACCACCGCGGGCCACCGGATCGATGCCGACATCGCCCGCAGACTGGCCGAGACCGCCGACTTCATCTGCGGCGTCTGGCGGCAGCCCGACGCGGGCATCTGGGAGGTACGCAGCGTCCCGGAACACTTCACCCAGTCGAAGATGATGTGCTGGATCGCCCTCGACCGCGCCCTCGACCTGGCCGGGCGGCACCTTATCCCGGACCGGCACGCGGCCCGGTGGCGGCGCGAACGACAGGCCGTCGCCGCCTTCGTCGACGACCGGTGCTTCAGCCCGAGCGCGAACAGCTACACGCGCTCCGCCGACAGCCACGACCTGGACGCCGGCACCCTGCTCGGACTGCTCCACGGCTACCGCCCGCCCGACGACCCGCGCATGCGCGGCACCCTCGCCGCCGTCCAACGGACCCTGCGGGACGGCCCCTACGTCAACCGCTACCTCGGACCCGACGGTGTCCCCGGCAGCGAGGGCGCCTTCCTCGCCTGCTCCTTCTGGCTCGCCGAAGCCCTCGCCAGGTGCGGCCGCACCGACGAGGCGGCCCGCCTCATGGACCAACTCGTGGCCCTCGCCAACGACGTCGGTCTCTACAGTGAGGAAGTCGACCCCGCCACCGGCGCGTTCCTCGGCAACCTGCCCCAAGGGCTGTCCCACCTGGCCCTGATCAGCGCGGCCTGCGCGATCGGGGAGGCGAGCCGATGAGTATCTGGGGCGCACTGGCGGGCGGGTTCATCGGCACCCTCGTCCTGACCACCGCGCTGCGCGCGGCGAACGCCCTCGACCTGACCCGCATCGACCTGCCGTTCCTGCTGGGCACCGCCTTCACCGGCGACCGGACCCGCGCCAAGGCCCTCGGCTACGGCGCGCACTTCGTCAACGGCCTGATCTTCGCCCTGCTGTACTACGCGGTCTTCGCCGCCATCGACTACAGCAGTTGGTGGCTGGGCACCGTCTTCGGCCTCGTCCACGGCCTGTTCGCCGCCACCGCGCTGGTGAACATCCTGCTGCCCCTGGTCCACCCGCGCATGGGCACGCCCCACACCAGCGCTCCCCACGTCGCCCTGCTCGAACCGCCCGGCTTCCTCATGCTCAACTACGGTGCCCGCACACCCGCCGTCACACTCGCCGCGCACCTCGCGTACGGCACCATCGTCGGACTGCTCCTCGACTGGCCGGGCTGAGATCCCCGCCGAACCCGCGCAGTGCTGCTGGCAAACTCTCACCTGCCGGGTCACCAGCCGGTCAGCAGCAGGTGGTTGAGGAGCAGAGCCAGAGCCGCCTGGGAGGCCAGCCAGATGCGGGGACGGTCGAGGAACGCGCCGGCGGACAGCAGCCACATCGCGAACGGCAGCCAGATCCGTTCCGTCTCCGCCTTGCTCATCCCGGACAGGTCGGCGGCGAGCAGCATCAACAGGGCCGCGCAGAGCAGGAGGCCCAGGCGGCGCTCGGCGACGGGGATCGTGTGCCATCGGCCGAGTCGGGCGCCGGCTCTGCGCAGCCCCGCCACCGTGCCCGGGCCCACGACGAGGACCGTGCAGGCGAGGTTGGCGAACAGCCAGTAGCCGTAGGGGCGAAAACCGCCGGCACCCTGGTGGTAGCGCTCGACGAGCAGGTGGTACGCCTCCCACCAGTCGAAGCCGGCCACGGTGAACGCCACCGGGACGACGAGGAGTCCGGCGGCCGCGTAGAGGAGCACCGGCAGCCGTCGGGAGCCGAGCAGCAGGACGGTGGCGGCCATCGCGGCGAAGAGGGTGAGGCCGTACGACAGGTAGACGGTGAGGCCGAAGAGGAGTCCGGCGGCCAGGGCGGTCGCCCTGGGGCGGTGACCCGTCACCGCGAGGGCCAGGAAGGCCGTGGCCCAGGCGGTGACCGCCGCGAAGTATCCGTCCGCCGACGTGCCCACCCAGACCGCCGCCGGCGCCAGGACGAGGAAGGGAGCGGCGCGGCGGGCCAGGGCCTCGCTCGCCAGCGTCCGTATGGTGACGAGGACCGCGACCGCGGTGGTCGCCCCGACCGTGATGACGAAGACGCCCGCCCATGCCCCGCCGCCCAGGCCGATCCGGTCGAGGAGGACGAAGGTGAGGGTGGCACCCGGAGGATGACCGGCGACGTGCGGGGGCCAGTGGTCGGGAGAGCCGAGCAGGATGTGGTCGGTGAAGCCGCGCAGGGTGGCGAGGATCTCGTCGAAGCGGTCGATGACCTGGAGGTACTCGTACCTGGTCGTCAGCCGGCGGGCGATGCCACGATGCCAGCCGTCGACGAGGGCGAGGGAGAAGGTCCAGGCCATGGCGGTGCCCCAGGAGGTGAGCAGCAGCGGGCGCCAGGGCAGCCGGGCGGCCAGAGGAGGGCCGTAGGCCACCACGGCGGCGGCGACGGCGAGCGCGCCAGGGGTGCCGGGGCCGGTGTGGGGCAGCCAGTTGGCGTACAGGGGTGGCCAGCCGACGTGCAGGACGTCGTCGGCGCGCTTGATGGCGATGCCGACCCACGCGGTCGCCGCCACGAGCAGCGCGGCGGCCGTGACGGCGTAGAGGTCGCGGCGGAGATCACGGTTCACGCTCGCAGACGTTAGGCCGAGCGGTGGCCGGCGGACTCTCGACAGGCGCGGACGTCAGCCTTTCGTCATGAGTCGCGCCCCCTCTTACCGGGTCCTCCGGGCCTAGCGTCGGGGCATGGCACGGTCTCCTTCCTCTCCCGCCTTCTGGCGCAGCCCGCTGCGTGGCCCCTGGTTCACCTCCGTCCTCGGCGTGGTGCTGCTCGCCGGCATCACGACGCTGTTCGTGACGGGGCTGCTGTCGTACGCCGCCTACAACCCGGACCTGTCACCGGTGAACGACAAGACCGGGGACAAGGGAATCCTCGGCTTCCACCTCTTCGCCTGGCCGACGGATCCGCACTGGCTGTACCGGCTCACACAGGGCGTTCACGTCACGCTCGGGATCGCGTTGGTACCCGTGGTGCTGGCCAAGCTGTGGTCGGTGGTGCCGAGGCTGTTCCAACTGCCTCCGGCACGGTCCGTGGTCCACGCTCTGGAGCGGATCTCGCTGCTCCTGCTGGTCGGCGGTGTGTTGTTCGAGTTCGTGACGGGCCTGCTGAACATCCAGCTCGACTACGTCTTCCCCGGCTCCTTCTATCCGCTGCACCTCTACGGAGCGTGGGTGTTCTTCGCGGCGTTCGTGGTCCATGTGGTGCTGAGGGCGCCGACCGCCGTACGCAACCTGCGCCGGATGCGGGGGAGCGCAGAGGACCGGGGCGAAGACGAGGGAGAGGGCGCACAGCCGGTGTCCCCGGAAGCCGTTCCGCCGCCGGTGTCCTCGCAGGAGCCCTCGCTCGTGTCGCCGGACCCCACCGAGCCCACCGTGTCGCGGCGCGGTGCCGTACGGCTGGTCGGGGGCGGCTCACTGCTGCTCCTCGCCACGAGCGTGGGGCAGAACTTCGACGGGCCGCTGCGGCGTACCGCGCTCCTCGCCCCGCACGGTGGTGCCGAGCCGGGCAGCGGACCGAACGGCTTTCAGATCAACAAGACGGCCGCGTCGCGAGGGATCAGTCCGGCCGAGACGAGCGAGGAAGCGTGGCGGCTGGTCGTCACGGGGCCTTCGGGGAGCGTCCGGCTGAGCCGCGCCGAACTGCTGGAGCTGACGCCGCACAGTGCGGCGCTGCCGATCGCCTGTGTCGAGGGCTGGTCCACCTCCGACCAGTGGTGGCGGGGCGTACGGCTGCGAGACCTCGCCGCGCTCGTCGGGTACGGGCCGGAATCGGCGCCCGACGTCCTGGTGGAGTCCCTGCAGCGGCGCGGCGCCTTCCGCCGGGCCGCGCTGCGCGCCAATCAGGTACGCGACGGGCGTTCCCTCCTCGCCCTGGACGTCAACGGCGAGCCACTGACCCCCGACCACGGCTACCCGGCGCGGATCATCGTGCCTGCCGCGCCCGGCGTCCTCAACACCAAGTGGGTGGCCCGGATGACGTTCGGAGACCTGTGATGGGAGAACCCCGGGTGAAGAGGCTTCGTGTGCCGGTCGGCAGTCCGTTCCAACTGCTGCTCCTGGCATGTTCGTTCGCGCTGGCCGGCTACGCCGGTGTGCGGCTGCTCTCCGACGACTGGTTCGAGGTCACGCTGTGGTTCGTGGGCGCGGCGGCGGTGCACGACCTCGTGCTGCTGCCGCTGTACGCGACGGCCGACCGCGCGCTCGTCCAGGCGGCGGGCACGGCCGGCCACCGGGAGCTGGTGGCGTACGTCCGTGTGCCCGCCGTCCTGTCCGGGCTGCTGCTGTTGGTGTGGTTCCCGCTGATCAGCGGCCGGGTGGCCGACCGCTACGAATCCGCCACCGGGCTGTCGGCGAACGGCTTCGCCGCCCGCTGGTGGCTGATCACAGCCCTGCTGTTCGGCGGTTCGGCGCTGCTGCTGGCGTTGCGGGTGCGGCGCCGGGCACGGCTGCGCAGGGCGACGAAGGCACGCCCTCCCGCCGTCCACTGATCGACGGCACGCCAGCCGAGCGGGCGGGCGTGCCGCAGCAGCGCCGGGGTACCGAGCCGGGCCCAGGGGAACGCGCCCCCGTCTCCGCTTCCGGCCTCGGCGCCGCGCACGAGGCGGACCTCGACACGCTCGTCCACGTCCACGGGGACGGTCTCGACGATCAACAGGCCGCCGGGACACAGCAGTTCCGCCAGCCGGGCGAGCAGACCGCGCGGATCGCCGCCGATACCGAGGTTGCCGTCGAGGAGCAGGGCGCTGTTCCAGCGGCCCTCGCCGGGCAGCGGCTCGAACACGGATCGCCGCAGCGCCTGGCCGCCGAGACGCAGGGTATGGGCGACGGCGGCCAGGCTGATGTCGATGCCGAGCACGGGCCGCCCCCGGGCGGCGAGTTCCGCGACCAGTCGCCCCGGCCCGCACCCCACGTCCAGGACGGCTCCCTCGCACCGCCCGAGGGCCTCCAGGTCCGCGGCGTCGGCGCGGGCGCACCAGCGTTCCACTTCCAGGGGTAGCAGCCAGCCGTCGCCGCGGCGCAGGAAGAGCGGCCCACGGCCGGTGCGCAGGGCATCGGCGTAGGGATCACCGGACCAGGTCCGCCGCACGGTCTCCGGTCGTGTGCCGCTCATCGACCGCTGACCGCTCGCAGCCGGGCCAGTTCGGCCGCGAACCGGGTGTGTGGCGCCAGCGCGGCGACGGCCTCGGCGTCGGTGGCGGTGTCGACGTCCCTCAGACCCGGTAGGTCGCGGACCCGCAGCCCGGCGGCGACCAGCCGGGCGCGCTGGACGGCTCCGGTGACGGGCGTCGACATGGGCACCCCGCGCAGCAGTGCCGGGTCCGGCTCGGCGAGTCCGAGGGCCCAGAAGCCGCCGTCCTCGGCCGGACCGAAGCACGCGTCACACTCGGCGAGGTCCACGGCCAGCAGTTCGGGGGTCACCTGAGGGGTGTCCATGCCGACGAGCAGGGCCGGTCCGTCGCATCCGGCGAAGGCGGCGGCGAGCCGCTCGTCCAGGCCGCCCGCGCCCTGCGGTACGACGTCGAAGCCGGACGGCAGCCAGGGACCGGGCCGTCCGTCCAGCACGAGGACGTGCCGCAGGGCGGGCGTCGCGGCCACCGCGCGCAGGGTGTCCACGAGGGCCGCTTCGGCGAGCGCGGCCGCCTCCACCGGCGTGAAAGGCGGGGTGAGCCGGGTCTTCACCCGGCCCGGCCTCGGCTCCTTGGCGATGACGATCAGCGTGGTCATCGGCGGGCTCCTCCCGCCGTGGGGGACGTGGCCGGTTCGTGCAGGACGCGGCTCATGTCCCGTACCGCCTGCCAGGTGCCCCGCCAGGTGCCGGTGACCTTGGAGGCGCCGGTGCGCGGCAGGTACGGCACGTCGTGCTCGGTGACGCGCCAGCCCGCGTCGGCCGCGCGCACCACCATCTGCAACGGGTAGCCGCTGCGTCGGTCGGTGAGGCCGAGGGCGAGCAGCGGCTCACGGCGGGCGGCGCGCAGCGGGCCGAGGTCGTGCAGGCGCAGGCCGGTGCGGCGGCGCAGCATGCGGGCGAGCGCGAGATTGCCGGCCCTGGCGTGCGCGGGCCATGCGCCCCGCCCCTGTGGGCATCGTCTGCCGAGCACCAAGTCGGCGCGCCCGTCCGTTACTTCACCGACGAAGGGGACGAGCAGCGATGGATCGAGTGAGGCGTCGCAGTCGCAGAAGCACACGATGTCGGCCGTGGCGGCGGCCAGTCCGGCGTGGCAGGCGGCGCCGAAGCCGCGGCGCGGTTCGTGGACCACGGTCGCGCCCAGTGCGCGGGCGATGTCCGCCGAGCCGTCGGTGGAGCCGTTGTCCACGACCAGGGCGCGCCAGCCGGCCGGGACACGGGCCAGCACCCAGGGCAGGGCGTCGGCCTCGTTCAGGCAGGGGAGCACGACGTCGACGTAGGGGCGGGGACGCACGGCACCGACGTCCGATGGGGGAGGAGAGGTCGTCACGGCTTTCACCCTACGAGGACGAACTTCGCATATCGGTCGGAGCCTCCTTACGGAACGCGGACGTCAGGAGCTTCGGGCGTCGGCCGGGCGGCGTGAGGGCCGGGCGTGGTGCGAGGCTGGGCGGCATGGAACAGCAGCCACACGAGCCGGGGCGACGGACGGCGCGCGTCCTGGTGGTCGACGACGACCCCACGGTCGCCGAGGTCGTCGCCGGATACCTCGACCGCGCCGGCCACACCGTCGACCGCGCCGGGGACGGACCGGCCGCACTGGCCCGCGCCGCCGAGCACTGGCCGGACCTGGTCGTGCTGGACCTGATGCTGCCCGGCATGGACGGCCTGGAAGTGTGCCGCCGCATGCGGGCACACGCCCCGGTGCCGGTCATCATGCTCACCGCGCGCGGTGACGAGGACGACCGCGTCCTGGGCCTGGAGGTGGGCGCCGACGACTACGTGACCAAGCCCTTCAGCCCCCGCGAACTGGTCCTGCGCGTCGAGTCCGTACTGCGCCGTGCCCGGCCCGCGTCCGGTACGGGCCCTCCCGGACCCCTGAGCTCGGCGGGTCTGACCGTGGACCCGGCCGCTCGACGCGCCACCAAGGGGGGCGTCGAACTCGCCCTGACCCTGCGCGAGTTCGACCTCCTCGCTTTCTTCCTCCGCAACCCCGGTCGCGCCCACAGCCGCGAGGACCTGATGCGCGAGGTGTGGGGCTGGGACTTCGGCGACCTGTCCACGGTCACCGTTCACGTCCGCCGACTGCGCGGCAAGGTCGAGGACGACCCGGCGCACCCCCGGCTGATCCAGACGGTCTGGGGAGTCGGCTACCGCTTCGACGCCACGGCCACCTCGACCGACGGCCACCTCACCGGCGTCCGGCCCGACGCCGCCCCCACCGAACGCCGGGCCGCACACGAACCGCCCGCCCACCGCCGGGACGGGGAGGCCTGAGCATGCGTGACACCCTGCTCATCGCGCTGTTCGCGTTCCTCGGCGCCGTCGTGGCCGGGCTGCTGGGCGCGGTCGCGCTGTGGCTGCTGCGCCGCCGCTCGCTCATCGCGTCTCTCACGGTGGTGGCCGCCGTCGCGGTGACCGCGATGCTCGCCGGCACCCTGGCGGTGGCGTGGGCGATGTTCCTCTCCCCGCACGACCTGTCGGTCGTCACCATGGTCGTCGCGATGGCCGCGGTCGTCTCGCTGGCCACCGCGCTGCTGCTCGGCCGCTGGGTCGTCGCCCGCAGCCGTGCCCTCCAGCTCGCCGCCCGCTCCTTCGGCGACGGCGGCTCCTTCACCGCCCCCGCAGGCCCCGCCACCGCCGAACTCGCCTCCCTGAGCGCCGAGCTGGCGGCGACGAGCGCGAAACTCACCGAGTCCCGACGGCGGGAGCGCGCTCTGGAATCCTCTCGGCGCGAGCTCGTCGCCTGGATCTCCCACGACCTGCGCACCCCGCTCGCCGGACTGCGAGCGATGGCCGAGGCCCTGGAGGACGGCGTCGCCGCCGACCCCGCCCGCTATCTGACGCAGATCCGCACCGAGGTCGAACGCCTCAACGGCATGGTCGGCGACCTTTTCGAACTCTCCCGCATCCACGCCGGCGCCCTGGCCCTCACACCGTCCCGGATGTCCGTCTACGACCTGGTCGGCGATGCCCTCGCCGGGGTGTATCCCCTGGCCCACGAACACGGGGTGCGGCTCGTCGGCGACCGCGTCGAGCCCCTGCCCGTGGAGGTGGACGGCAAGGAGATGAGCCGGGTGCTCGGCAACCTCCTCATCAACGCGATCCGCCGGACCCCCGCCGACGGCACGGTCATGGTGACCGCCGAACGTTCCCCCGACGGCGTGGTGCTCTCCGTCTCGGACGGCTGCGGCGGCATCCCCGAGGAAGACCTGCCCCGCGTCTTCGACACCGGCTGGCGCGGCACCCACGCCCGTACGCCCCCGGCGGGCGCCGGGCTCGGCCTCGCCATCGTCCGAGGCATCGTCGAGGCCCACCAGGGCCGCACCACGGTCCACAACATCCCCGGCGGCTGCCGATTCGAGGTGGTGCTGCCCGCAGCCGCTTCCTGAACACGGGCAGCACCACCGGTACCTGGTGGCTCGTGGACATGCGCCGGGGCGCCGGCCTACGAGCCCCGCATCCCGGAGCCCGCGAACTCCCGCATGCCCTCCGTGAATCCGACCTCCGGCTTCCACCCCAGCTCCGAGCGCAGCCGCGACGAGTCCGCCGTGATGTGCCGTACGTCCCCCAGCCGGTACTCCCCGGTCACGACGGGCTCCGGACCGCCGTACGCGTGGGCCAGCGCCGCCGCCATCTCCCCGACCGTGTGCGGCTCACCGCTGCCGGTGTTGTACGCGGTGAGCGCCCCGGCCCGGACATCGGCCTCCAGCGCCACCGCGTTGGCGACGGCCACATCCCGCACGTGCACGAAGTCCCGCCGCTGCCGCCCGTCCTCGAACACCCGGGGCGCCCGGCCGCGTGCCAGCGCCGAGCGGAAGAAGGAGGCCACCCCGGCGTAGGGGGTGTCGCGGGGCATCCGGGGCCCGTACACGTTGTGGTAGCGCAACGACACCGCCGACCCGCCCGTCGTCCGCGCCCACGCCGCCGCGAGATGCTCCTGGGCGAGCTTGGTCGTGGCGTACACATTGCGCGGATCGACCGGCGCGTCCTCGCCCACCGGTCCCGGCGACAACTCGTCGCCGCACACCGGGCACAGCGGTTCGAAGCGGCCCGCCGCAAGAGCGTCGCGCTCACGTGGCCCCGGCCGGACCACGCCGTGCCGCCCGCACTCGTAGCGCCCCTCCCCGTACACCACCATCGACCCCGCCAGTACCAGCCGCCGCACCCCCGCGTCGGCCATGGCGGCCAGCAGCACCGCGGTGCCCAGGTCATTGCGGGAGACGTATTCCGGCGCGTCGGTGAAGCCGGTGCCCAGACCGACCATCGCCGCCTGATGACACACGGCGTCCACCCCGTCCAACGCCCGGACGACCGCCTGCCGGTCCCGTACGTCCGAGCTCGGGCCGACGGCCACATCGAACACGACGGGCTCATGCCCGCCCTCCACCAGTACGTCCACGACATGGGACCCGATGAACCCGGCACCGCCGGTGACCAGTACACGCATACGGCCACGCTAGGGCGGATCGGCCTGCCGCCCCGCGCCCACGCCCGGCACGTCACGCTTCCGTAAGAGTGTGCGGAGCCGAGCCGGACGTAAGGATTCCGTCATCGGCCGTCCCCACCCCGAGGGCCGTTCCTCGCGTTGAATGGACGGGAACGACGAAGGCTCACCGAACGGGAAGAGGGACGACATGGCGCGTCGGCGGTTGGGGCCGTTGGCCGGCGGAGCGCTGGTGGCGGTGGTCGCGGGGGCGGGCGTGGGGCTGTACTGGTTCCAGCCGTGGAAGCTCTGGCAGGACGAGACGGTGACGGAGTCCCTGCCCGCCGTCGCGGAGCCCGCCGGGACCCCGGCAGCGGCCCCTGACACGGCGTCGTCGCCTTCCCCGTCGGCACCGGTCGCCGCACCTGTGACGCTGGCGCGCGGTGAGCTGATCAGCCACGAGCACACGACCACGGGCAGCGTGCAACTCGTACGGCTGGCCGACGGCGCCCATGTGGTCCGGCTGGAGAACCTCGACACGAGCAACGGCCCCGATCTGCGCGTGTGGCTGACCGACGCACCGGTGAAGGAGGGGCGGGCCGGCTGGCATGTCTTCGACGATGGCGCACACGTCAGCCTCGGCAAGCTCAAGGGCAACAAGGGCAGCCAGAACTACGCCGTGCCCGAAGCGGTCGACCTGTCCCGCTACAGCAGCGTCAGTATCTGGTGCGACCGCTTCGACGTCTCCTTCGGCGCCGCCGAACTGGCCGACGCCTGACGGTTCCCCCTCACCGCCGGGAACGCGGAGCACCGCCCCGCCCGGCACGGGCGTGCCAACGGGACGAACCCACACCCGCTCGGCGACCCCGGCCCCCGCCGTGTGGGCGAGGGCCGGGACCCCGGTCATCCCTGCAGAACCTTGAGGCTCGCGACCGTGCCCCGGATCGTCGGATGGCGGTACAGCTCCCGCAGCCGCGGAGACGGCAGGCCGCGGGCGCGCAGGGCGGCGCCGATACGGACGGCGAAGAGGGAGTTGCCGCCGAGTTCGAAGAAGTCGTCGTCCGGGCCGACGGGCACGCCCAGCACCTCGCTCCAGATCTCGGTCAGGCCGGCGATGAGGCCGTCGGCGTCGGCGGCGTCGGCGGTGTCGTCGCCCGCCGGCCCGCCGTGCCTCGTCGGCGGGCGCTGGACGGTGGGTGCGGGGAGCTTCGACGCGTCCAGCTTGCCGTTGCCCGTCAGCGGGAGCGTGTCCAGCGCGGTGACGGTGGCGGGGAGCATGTACTCGGGCAGGATGCCCGCGGCCCGTTCGCGTACCGCGTGCGGGTCGCCCCCGGTCAGGACGACATAGGCGTCGATACGGGCGCCGGCGGCGTCGGACGGGTCGTCGCGGTGCACCAGGACGGCCGCCGCCCGCACATCGGGGTCCTCCAGCAGGACGGAACGGATCTCGTCGAGTTCGATGCGGAAGCCGCGGATCTTCACCTGGTTGTCGATCCGCCCGAGGTGTTCGAGCCGCCCGTCCGGTCGTAGGCGCCCCAGGTCGCCGCTGCGGTACATCGTGCCGCCCGTGTAGGGGTCCGGAAGGAACCTCTGGGCCGTCAACTCCTCCCGGTTGAGGTAGCCGAGCGCGACCCCCGCCCCGCCGACGTAGATCTCGCCCACCACGCCGGGCGGCACCATCCGGCCGGCCGGGTCGCGTACGTAGAGGTGCCAGCCGGGGAGGGCGGGCCCGACGGAGCGGGTGGCGGAGAGGGCCAGCTTCCGGGTGAGGGTCTGCTGGGTGACGTGGACGGTCGTCTCCGTGATGCCGAACATGTTCACCATCCGGCAGGCCGACTCGGGATGCCGGTCGAACCAGGGCAGCAGCATCCGCGCGTCCAGCGGCTCCCCGCCGAAGAAGACGACCCGGACGGACACCTCGCCGTGGTCGACGCCCAGGAGCTGGGCGAAGGCCGACGGGGTCTGGCTGAGCACGGTGACCTTCTCGGCGACGAGCAGGTCGCGGAAGCAGTCGGGTTCGCGGGAGACGAAGTACGGCACCATGACCAGCCGCCCGCCCGTCGCGAGGCAGCCCCAGATCTCCCACACCGACAGGTCGAAGGCGCTGGAGTGGAACCAGGTCCACACGTCCGAGGCGTCGAACCCGTACTCGACGCGGGTCGCGTCGATCAGGGCGATCACATTGCTGTGCGGGACGACGACACCCTTGGGGCGGCCGGTGGAGCCGGAGGTGTAGATGACGTAGGCGGCCGTGTCGGCGGAGGGGAACGGCGGGGGCGTGTCGTCCGGCCCGGACGGCGCGGCGTCCAGCAGCTCGTCCGGGGTCAGCGCCACACAGCCCGGCACCGCCGGGAACTCCGGCAGCCGGGTGACCACCACGCCCAGCTCGGCGTCCTCGGCCGTGTGGGCGATCCGGTCCTTCGGGTAGGCGGGGTCGACGGGGACGTAGGTCGCGCCGGCCTTCAGCACGGCGAGCAGGGTGACGACGAGTTCGGCCGAGCGCTCCAGACACACGCCCACCCGGTCGCCGCCCACGACTCCACGGGCCCGCAGGCCGCGGGCCAACGACTCGGCCCGCTCCTCGAGTTCACGATACGTCAGGCCCACCTCCCCGTCGGTCACGGCGATGGCGTCGGGTGCCGCCGCCGCCGCGCGGGCGACCGCCTCGGGGATGCTCTCCCTGGTGGTCACCAGGGTGCGGGTGGGCCGGCCGAGCGCCGCCGTGCGGGCGCGGTCGGCCTCGTCGAGGAGCTCGACGTCGTCGACCGGGGTCTGCGGGGAGCGCAGGATCTGCCCGTGTACGTGGGCGAGGTGTCGTACGAACCCCGCGGCGATCTCCGGGGAGACGTGGCTGACCAGGTGGTCGCAGCGCAGCCGCAGGCCACCGGAGTCCCGGAAGACCGAGAGGGTGAGCGGGAACGGGGGAGCGAGGCAGGGCACGTACTCGGTCTCGCCCGGGCACTCCGTGGCCTCGGAGGCCTCGGAAGCCTCGAAGAGCAGGCCCGCGAGCGCGGGGCCCGTGGCGGGGGAGGGCTTCAGCTCGCCGAGCGTGCGGGCTGGTTCGACGGTGAAGGCGCCGTGGTCCGTGCCGATGACGGGAGCGGTCTCGTTCTCGGGGTCGTACCGGCGCAGGGTGACGTCGAGGGCCGTCAGCCAGCCGGCCTCGTCGCCCGCCTCGCCGTCCAGGGTGAGGAGGACGGACGAGACGGTCGGGCCGTCGTCGCCGCCCAGCCCCCAGGCGGGAGCGGCGGGCGGGGGAGCGGACGTCCGGGGTCCCGGGGCGACCTCGTTCGGTGGGACGGGCCGCCCGTCGGCGAGCCGGTCGAGGGCCCTGCGGCTCCATCGCTCGCGCGGGGAGACGACGATCAGATCGGACCGGCCGTCGCTGTAGCGGAGGAGGACCCGGCGTACGCCGTCGGCCGGCCGGGCGAGTTCGATGGTGCGACGGCGTTCGGCACGGGGGTCGGCCGCCGGTACGGGGAGGTCCTCGGTCCACGGCTCCGACCGCCCGGTGGGGACGGGGGAGCGCTCCCACCGGACTCGCAGCGCATGGCAGTGGGCGCCGGCGGGGTCGCCGGGGACGCGAGGGGCGCCGACGGCTTCGGGACCCTGGGGGGCCTCGGCGGGGAGGGGGTCGGACGGAGAGGCGGACAAAGGGGTGCTCCTTGGTGTTCGGGGGAGTCGTCCGCGAGTTGCCGCGGACTCGTCGGGCTCGGCGCGGTCAGCGGATGCTGAACCCGCCGTCCACGGTCAGGACCGACCCGGTGATCTGCCGGGATTCGTCGGAGGCCAGGAAGACGATCGCGGCGGCGACGTCCTCGGGTTCGATCAGGGAGTTCATGGGCTGGGCCTCGACGAAGGTCTGCTCGTGTTCGTGCACCGGTACGTCCAGCGCCCTGGCGATCTCGGCGAGCATCCGGCCCTCGGCCCGCACGTCGTCGCGCACCGAGCCGGGGCAGACCGCGTTGACGCGTACCTTCGTCGGCGCGTAGTCGAGCGCGGCGGCCTTGGTGAGGCCGACCACGGCGTGCTTGGCGGCGACGTACCCGGCGAAGTGCCGGTAGCCGACGAGCCCGGCGGTGGAGGCGACGTTGACGATGCTGCCGCCGCGTCGGGCGCTCATCGCCTTGCCGACCTCGCGGATCACCCGCCAGGTGCCGGAGAGGTCGACGTCGATCATCAGGGACCACTCGTCCTCGCCGATCTCGTGCACGGGCTTCCCCGAGGGCGCGGCGACGCCCGCGCTGTTGACGACCACGTCGATCCGGCCGAACCGGTCCTCGGCGCGGGTCACCGCCTCCCGGACGGCTCGGATGTCGCGGATGTCGGCCTCGGTGGTGAGCACGGCCGCGCCCGCCTCCCGGCACAGTGCGGCGGTGTGCTCCAACTGGCCCGGGGTGCCCAGCGGATACGGCACGCCGGGCAGGTCGGCGCAGATGTCCAGCAGTGTGAGGTCGGCGCCCTCGGCCGCGCAGGCGACCGCGGCGGCCCGGCCGAGCCCGCGGGCGGCGCCGGTGACGAGGACCGACTTGCCGTGCAGACGCATCAGATGCTCCTTGGGGGATTTGGGGGATTTGGGGGTCGTGAGGGTGGTGGGGGTGGTGAGAGGTGTGCGAGTCGTTCTGAGGCGGGGCGGGGCGGGGCGGCGGGCTACAGCACCGACGAGACGATCAGGCGGACCAGCGAGGGCGCGCCGTCGGTGAGGTACATGTGGCCGCCGGGCACCTCTACGTGCTCGAAGTCCTGGCCGGCCGCCTTGCTCCAGGCCTCGGCGTCGTCGTAGTCGACCAGGTCGTCGTCCTCGCCCCGGATGACGGTGAGCGGCGCGTCCAGGGGCAGGTCGGTGCTGGGCGTGTAGTTCTCGTGCATCTCGACGTCGGCGCGCAGGGTGGGCAGGATCATGGCGCGCATCTCGGGGTCGTCGAGCGCGGGGTGGTGGTAGCCCGCGAACTCGCCGACGCGGGCGAGGAAGTCCTCGTCGGAGAGGCCGGTGGCGTGCCGTTCGCGTCCGTTGGAGGGTTCCGGTGATCCGCTGACGAAGAGGTGGACGAGCTCGATGTCGGGCTCGGCGGCCAGCCGGTGGGCGAGTTCGTAGGCGAGCACGGCGCCGAGGCTGTGCCCGAAGAGGACGACCCGGTGGTCGTCGCCGTCGCCGTCTCGGTCGCGGTCGCCGAGCCGTTCCCGCAATTGGGCCAGGAGTCCGTCCGTGGCCGTGTGCACGTCCCGGTACGGCTCCTCGTCGATCAGCCGTTCCCGGCCGGGCAGTTGCAGCGGGACGACCTCCAGCGTGTCCCCGGCCAGGGACGCCCAGGGGCGGTAGAACGAGGCACCCGCTCCGGCGTACGGAAGGCAGACCAGCTTGGTGGTGTCGGTCGAGTTGTCGGTTGTCATGGCTGAGGGCTCCTTGTGGCTGCTGGGTCGGGACGGCGGCACCGGCACCGGCGGTCGATCCGGCGTGGAACCCGGGTCGGTGTGGGAGCCGGGTCGGTGTGGGAGTGGGTCCGGTGCGGGGTGGTGGGTTCGGGGTGGGTGGCTGGTCGGAGGTTGTCGGGTCGGTGGTTGGCGGGACTCGGGGGCGGGGGTCAGGGTGCGGATGACCTGGTCAGCTGCCGGTGACCCGGTGATGGACTGATGGCCCGGTGACCCGGTCAGGGACCGACGGCCGGTCGGATGCCGGTGCGCGTGTCGGTGTCGGTGTCGGTGTCCGGCCGGGCTGCCGCGGGCAGCAGGCCGGCCAGTCGGGCCGCCTCGACGGCGGTGCGCAGGGCGCGGGCGGCGCGGTCCGTGCCGGGGGGCAGGCCGGGGCCGACGGGCATCATGTTGAGCGTGGTGACGCCGGCCTCGGCGTACGCCGTCATCCGTTCGGCGATCCGCTCCTTCGGCCCCAACAGCGCGGTCCGGTCGAGGAATTCGAGTGGCACGGCGGCCATGGCGCCGGGGTAGTCCCCGCTCAGGAACCTCTTCTGCACCTCGCGTGCCTGTGGGCCGAACCCCATGCGCTCGGCAAGCTGGGTGTAGTGGTTGTCCTCGGGGCCGCCCATGCCGCCGAGGTACAGCGCGGCGTACCCGCGGACGCGCCGGGCGCAGGTTCGCCAGTCGGGGCCGGGCACCAGGGGGACCGTCGGGGCGACGTCGAAGCCGTCGAGGGTGCGTCCGGACCTGGCGAGGCCCGCCCGCAGGTGCGTGAGGTGACTCTCGGCGTGCTCGGGTGAGAAGAACACCGGCAGCCAGCCGTCGGCGATCTCCCCGGCGAGCTCCGAGTTCCTGGGTCCGAGGGCGGCGAGGTACACGGGGATCCGTTCGCGGGGCGGGCGGATGGTCAGGCCGAGCGCCTTGCCGGGGCCGTCCGGCAGCGGAAGCGTGAAGTGCCTGCCCTGGTACTCAAGGGGCTCCCGGCTCAGCGCCCGGCGCACGAGGTGCACGTACTCGCGGGTACGTCCGAGCGGAGCGCCGAACCGGACTCCGTGCCACCCTTCCGAGACCTGGGGTCCTGAGACGCCGAGTCCGAGCCGCAGCCGTCCGCCGGACAGGGTGTCCAGCGTGGCGGCGGTCATCGCCGTGGTCGCGGGCGTACGGGCGGGGATCTGAAGAACCGCGGTGCCCACGTCGATCCGGGAGGTGTGGGCGGCGATCCAGGTCAGGAGGGTGACGGCGTCGGATCCGTAGGCCTCCGACACCCACACCGCCGAGTAGCCGAGTACCTCGGCCAGCGGGGCGAGCGAGAGGCTGGAGGCGTCGTTGCCGCCGACCCAGTAACCGAGGTGGAGACCGAGACGCAGGGAGGGGACGGGCATGAACAGCTCCTGTGCGGTGCGTCCGTCGCGAGCGGGGTTCCCCGCGCCGGGCGCGTGCGGGTCAGCGGCTCGTACGGGTGCGGTAGCGCCACGTCGAGAGAGTGGTGAAGACGGCGATGAGCAGGGCCGAGAAGGCCAGGGTGTAGAGCGCGGGATGGTGGGCGGGCCAGTTGTCCTGGAGGCGGAAGCCCGGTGGAGGGGTGTTGCCGAAGAGACGGCGCAGGGCGTTCGCGAGCGAGGTGATCGGGTTCCAGGCGGCGACGGTGGACAGCGGGCCGGGGAGGCCGGCGCCGGAGACGAACCCGGAGGAGATGAACGTGGCGGGGAACAGCCAGATGATGCCCACGCTCGCCGCCACCTGGACGTTCGGACAGACGAGGCTGACGAACACACCGATCCACGACATCGCGAAGGCGAAGAGCAGGACGAGCAGGAATCCGATGGCCACCTGGACGGGATGGGTGTGCGGGTGCCAGCCCATCAGCAGCCCGCACGCGGTGGTGACCGCGACGCTCGCCACGCAGGTGGTGAGGTCGGAGGTCGTCCGGCCGAGCAGCAGGGAGACACGGGAGACCGGCAGCGTGCGGAAGCGGTCGACCATGCCCTGTTCCAGGTCCCGGGACAGTCCGACCGTGGTGAACGTCGTGGTGAAGGCCACGGTCTGGGCGATCAGCCCGGGAACCATGTACGAGCGGTAGGCGTCGCCGCCCAGGCTGCTGCCGAAGACGTAGCCGATCAGCATGGCGTACACGACCGGTTCCACCAGGCAGGAGACGAGGAGTCCTGGCGTGCGCCGCAGATGGAACAGGTTGCGCATGGCGAGATCGGCGCTCTCCCGGCTGATCCGCAGGAGAGCGAACCGGGTGAGGGCGCTGCGGTGGGGACCGGCCGGGCCGAGGGGGTCGGAGCGACCGTCGGCCGGGGCGGGTGCGGGGCGCTCGGGGGCCGGCGGCTTCCCGGACCCCGGTGTACGGGTGATCGCGCTCACCGGGCCTCCCGGGCTCGCGCGCCGTTCACCGCGGGCTGTGCGGCACCCTTCCCGGTGGGGGCCTGAGTGACGCCCTTCCCGGTGAGGGCGAGGAACACGTCGTCCAGGGTGCTGCGGCTCAGACCCACCTCCAGGACGTCGACTCCCTCGTCGTCCAGCGCGGCGAGGGCACGGCCGAGGACGGCGGAGCCGTCGGTGACGGCCGCCTCCAGGCGGTGGGCCCGGCGGTTCACCTCCGGTTCCGTGCCGGTGGCCCGGGCCAGGGCGCGGACGGCGGGGGCGAGCTGGGCGTCGTCGGCGACGCACAGGACGAGCCGCTGGCCGGCCCCGGCCTTGAGGTGGTCGCTGGTGCCCTCGGCCACGACCGCGCCCCGGTCGATGACGGTGATGCGGTCCGCGAGCCGGTCCGCCTCCTCCAGGTACTGGGTGGTGAGCAGGATCGTGGTGCCGCCGGTTACGAGTTCGCCGACCGCTTCCCAGGTGTCGAGCCTGGCCTCGGGGTCGAGTCCGGTGGTGGGCTCGTCCAGGATCACCAGGGGCGGGGAGCCGACGAGTGCGGCGGCCAGGTCCAGCCGCCGGCGCATACCGCCCGAGTAGGTGCCCGCCGGGCGTCCGGCCGCCTCGGTGAGCCGGAACCGTGCCAGCAGGTCGTCGGCGACGCGCCGGGCCGTCCGGCCGCCCATGCCGCGCAGCCTCGCGACGAGGCAGAGATTCTCGAAACCGGTCAGTACACCGTCTACGGTCGCGAACTGGCCTGCCATTCCGATCGAGGATCGCACTTTTTCGGGTTCACTCGAAACATCCCAGCCGTTCACCACGGCTGATCCGGAATCCGGTTTCAGCAGTGTCGTGAGGATTTTGACCAGAGTGGTTTTCCCGGCTCCGTTCGGCCCCAGCAGGGCCATGACCTCTCCAGAGGCTACTTCCAGATCCACTCCACGTAACGCGTGATGATGTCGGAATTTTTTGTGGATTCCGTGTACGCGGATGGTCGGCGCGGTCGTGGGATGCACGGATGCCCAACTCGTCTCTGTCGCTGGCTGGTTGAGTCTGCCGCTTCCTGTTGTACTCCAAGCTTCCGACGTCGATCCATCTAGAGATGATCAAGGTTTTTTGGGCTCCGCTTTGTGTTTCTTGATCGTTACTTGGTGAGGGATTGAGGGGTTCTGCATCCCCGTCGACGTACTGTTTGTGTCGTGCATGAATTACTCACGATGCTTCGCGAAAGGGCGGTGCGTGACCCGCACGGGCCCGCCGTGACATTCGTTTCCGAATTCGATGAGATCCGTTGCTCGGTGCGTACCAGGGAAGAGCTCGATCTTTTTTCCCGGCGCATCGCGTCCTGGCTTCAGGAAAGGCTTCTGCCGGGCGATCGCGTCCTCCTCCTCCATCCGCCGGGCGTCGAGTTCGCCACCGCTTTCTCCGCGTGTGTCTACGCCGGCCTCATCGCCGTCCCCGCCCCTATGCCGGGCCGCTACCGCCATGAGCGCCGCAGGCTCGCCTCGATCGCCCGGGACGCGGGGGTGCGGGCGGTGCTGACGCAGGAGTCGGTCCTGCCGGACGTCGAGAAGTGGCTGGCCGAGGAAGGCGTCGTGGGCGCGGTCGTTCACGCCACCGACACCGGCGAGGGCGACCCGGAGGCCTGGATCGCGCCCGCCGTGTCCGCGCAGACCCTGGCCCTGCTCCAGTACACGTCCGGTTCGACCGGCACGCCGAAGGGAGTGATGGTCAGCCACGGCAACCTGGCGCTCAACGCGGAGTGGGTCGAGCGGGCCTACGGCCTCGGACCCGAGGCGCGGTGGGGCAGCTGGATCCCGCTCTACCACGACATGGGCCTGATCGGCATGATGCTGCCCGGCCTGCTTCGGGGCCGCGGATACGTCCAGATGGACCCGATGTCCTTCCTGCGCCGCCCGTACAACTGGCTGCGGATGCTGGACGCGCTCGACGTCCACGGCACCGCCGCACCGGACTTCGCGTACGACCTCTGTGTCCGACGGGTGACCGACGAGCAGCTCGCCACGCTCGACCTGTCGCGTCTGGCCGGCATGGGCGACGGCTCCGAACCGGTCCGCGCCGACACGGTGAGCCGCTTCTGCGAGCGGTTCGCCGCCGCCGGGTTCCGGCCCGAGCAGTTCCTCCCGATGTACGGGCTGGCGGAGGCGACCCTGCTCGTCTCCGGTACCCACGGGCGGCCGACGGTCGTGACCGAGGCCGATGTGCCCGCGCTGGAGGAGGGGCTCCTGCGGACCGCCGAGGACGGGGCCGCCACCCGCACGCTGACCGGATGCGGTCCCTCGACCGGCTCGGAGGTGCTGATCGTCGACCCGGACAGCCGTCGGACGCTGCCCGACGGCCGGATCGGCGAGATCTGGCTCGGCGGCCCCTGCGTCACCGCCGGCTACTGGAACAACACGGAGGCCACGGACGCCGCCTTCCGCGCGTGCACCGCCGACGGCCGGGGCCCGTTCCTGCGCACCGGCGACCTCGGCGGTCGGCGCGACGGCGACCTCTACATCACCGGCCGCCGCAAGGACGTCCTCGTCCTGCACGGACGCAACCTCTACCCCCAGGACATCGAGGACGAACTACGGGCTCAGCACGAGGAGTTGGAGGGCCTGCACGGGGCGGTGTTCATGGTCGGCGACGCGGACGGAGTGGACCACACGCCCTCGGCTGTCGTCGTGCACGAGATACGCGCCCACTGGGGTGCCGAACGGCTCGGCGAGATCGCCGTCGCGATGAAGCAGACGGTGGCCAGGGAGTTCGGCGTCCCGGTCGGTGCCGTGGCCCTCGTCCGGCCCGCCGGCGTGCGACGCACCACGAGCGGCAAGGTGCAGCGGTCGGCGATGCGCGCCCAGTATGTCGGCGGGGAGCTCCGGACCCTGCACCTGAGCGAGGATCCGCTGCTCACCTCGGCCCTCCTGACACATCGGCGGGTGAGCGCGTGACGACCGGCATCACGGCGACCGACGACCGTGCCCCGCTCCGCCCCGGGCCGACCACGGCCGGCCTGGAAGCCCTGCTCGCCGCGCACGAGGACGAGGCCTTCTCGCCCGCCGGGCTCGCCGCGCTCGACGAGCGCGAGGAGTTCCCCGGCCGGGCGGTCCGCGTCCTCGACGACGCGGGGCTCGCCGCGCACTACGTCCTGACCCCGGACAGCGACGTCACCGAGACCGTACGGCTGCTGCGGGCGGTCGCCCGCCGCGACCTGACCGTCGCGATCGCCCACGGCAAGACCTTCCTCGGGGCGGTCCCCGTATGGCTGGCGGGCAGTCCGGAGCAGACCACCGAACTCGCCGAACGGGTACGCGCCGGCGCCCCGGTCTGCTGGGGCCTGACCGAACGCGACCACGGAGCCGACCTGTTCGCCTGCGAACTGGCGGCGGTCGCGGAGCCGGTCACGAACGGCGACCCCGAAGCGGGAGCCGCCGCGACGGGAGGCCGAAAGGGCGGCGGTGCCGCAGGCCGAGGCGACGCCGACGCCGCCTCGCGGACAGGGGCAGGGGCAAGGACAGGGGCGGGGGAAGGGGCAAGGACAGGGGCGGGGGAAGGGGCAAGGACAGGGGCGGGGGAAGGGGCAAGGACAGGGGCGGGGGAAGGGGGAGGGACAGAGGCCGGAGGCGCAGCCGAAGCGCGGGCTGAAGTCGAAGGCCGGGCCGAAGCCGAGGTCGGATCCGGAGCCCGGGCCGATTCCGGAGCTGGAGCCGAGGGCGGAGTGCTACCCGGTTCCAGGGCCGGAGGCCTCGGCTGGCGGCTGGACGGTGAGAAGTGGCTCATCAACAACGCCACCCGGTCCGCGTTCGCCTGTGTTCTCGCGCGGACCGACCCGGCGGGTGGCCCACGGGGCTTCAGCCTCTTCCTCGTGGACAAGCGACGGCTTTCCGCGGGCGCGTGGCGGGACCTGCCCAAGGTCCGTACCCATGGCATCCGCGGCGCGGACATCAGCGGCTTCGTCCTCGACGGTGCCCGGCTGCCCCCCGACGCCCTCGTCGGAGCGGTGGGCGACGGGATCCCGGTGGTTCTCACCTCGCTCCAGCTCACCAGGATCGCGTGCGGCGCGCTCTCCCTCGGAGCGGCCGACCACGCGCTGCGACTGGCCCGGGACTTCGCCGTCGAGCGGGAGCTCTACGGCCGCCGCCTGGCCGACGTCCCCCATGTGCGCCGCGTCCTGGGCCGGGCCGCGACCGCCGCGCTGATCGCCGAGGCCGTGGCCCTGCTGGCCGCCCGCTCCGTCCACACCCTGCCCGGTGAACTGAGCGTGGTCTCGGCGATCTGCAAGGCGTTCGTGCCGACCCGGACGCAGGAGACGCTCACCTCGCTCGGTGAACTGCTGGGCGTACGGGGCTTCCTCACCTCTCCGCCCGGCGGAGGCTTCGCCAAGCTGGAACGCGACCACCGCATCTGCGCGATCTTCGACGGCAGTACGGCCGTCAACCGTGCCGCCCTGCTTCATCAACTCCCGCGACTGGGACGGCAGCTGCGGCGGCGCCGGGGCGACGCCGACGCCGTGCGGGCCACCGCGGACCTCACCGCCGCACTGCCCGCCTTCGACCGAGGCCGGCTGTCCCTGCTCTCCGTCACCGGCTGCAGCGTCGTCCAGGCCCTGCCCGACGCGGCGGACCGGGCAGGGCACGAGGGGCCGCCGGAGCTGGCCGCGCTCGCCGACCGGCTGCTCGGCGAACTCGCCTCCCTGGAGGCGGATTCGGTGGCGTTCGTGCCGGTGGCGGGAGGACTGCCGAGCGCCGCGTTCGACCTCGCCGCACGCTACGAACGCGCCTACGCGGCCACTGCCTGCCTCCTGCTGTGGCTGGAGAACCCCGCCCTGCGCCAAGGACGGCCGGGGGCCGACGCCCTGTGGCCGAGAGCCTGCCTGGCGGCCCTGCTGGGCGAGGAGGACCCCGAGGTCCTCGACGCCATGGCCGAGGTTCTCCTCGACCGCACCACACCGGTATTCACCTTGCTGGGAGGTGCCGCGTGAACCCCACCCCACCCCTCGCCCGCGTCCACACCCCGCAGGACGAGATCCCCGCCGTGCCGGGCCTCGCCCCGAAGCGGGCCGACGAGCTGGAACACCTGCTCGGCTCTCTTCTCGACCCCGGCAACCCCACGGGTGCCGCCGCGATCCTCGACGCCGACGAGCGCGCGGAGACGTTCGCCGCCGGGGAGTCGCTGCTGCACACGTACGGGCTGAACGCGGAGTTCGTACCGCCCGAGCTCGGCGGCCGGCTCGACCGGGCCGACCACCTCGCCGAGGTCATGCGCACCGTCTACCGCCGTGACCCGGCACTCGGCCTCGGGTACGGCGCCAGTTCGCTCATCGCGGGCGTCACCCTGTGGACGGCCGGGGACGAACGGCAGACCGGGCACGCCGCCCGCATGCTCCTGGACGGCCGCCGCATCGCCATCGCCTTCCACGAACTCGCGCACGGCAACGACATGGCGGGCACCGACTTCACCGCCACCCCCACCCCCGAGGGCCTGCTGCTGAGCGGACGCAAGGAGGTCGTCACCAACATCCGGCGCGCCGACGCCCTGGTCGTCCTCGCCCGCACCGACCCGAAACCCGGACCGCGCAGTCACTCCCTGCTCCTCGTCGACCGCGCCGCCGCCGACCCCTCCCGACTGACGGACCTGCCGCGCTTCGCCACCGTCGGCATGCGCGGCGTCCAGCTCGGCGGAATGTGCTTCGACGCTCTGCCGGTGCCGGCCTCCGCCGTCCTCGGCCGGGCCGGAGCGGGCCTGGAGAACGCCCTGAAGGCCCTCCAGATCACCCGTACCGTCCTGCCCGCCATGACGACCGGCATCCTCGACACCGGGCTGCGCATCGCCGTCACCCACCTGAGCGGACGGCACCTGTACGGCGGCCCCGCCACCGACATCCCGCACGTCCGATCCACGCTGGCCGGCGTCTTCGCCGACCTGCTGCGCGCCGAGACACTGGCCGCCGTCGGTGCCCGCGCGCTGCATCTGCTGCCGGGCTCGGTGAGCGTGTACTCCGCCGCGGTGAAGTTCGAGGTGGCCCGGCTGCTCCTGGAGGCCATGGACCGCCTCGCGGAGCTGCTCGGGGCCCACTTCTACCTGCGGCAGGGGCCGACCGCGCTGTTCCAGAAGCTGCTGCGGGACCTCGCCCCCGTAGGCTTCGGACACATCGCCCGCGCCGCCTGCCAGATGAGCCTGCTGCCCCAACTCCCGCTGCTGGCCCGCCGCTCGTGGGCCCCCTCCGGCGCCGGTGGATCCGTCGCCGAGCCGCCCGCCGACCTGTTCGCCCTGGCCGAAGGCCTGCCGCCGCTGCGCCACGACCGGCTGGCGCTGCACGCCGCCGGCCGAGACCCGCTCGCCGCCTCGCTCCACGCCCTGGCCGACGAACCCTGGGCACCGGACCACGCGGACCTGTCCGCCGCCGTCCGCTCCGATCTCGCGCGACTGGTCGAACTCGCCGAGGAGTGCGTGCTGTTGTCGCCCCTCGACCTCGGCGTCGACGCCCGTCCCGAACACTACGACCTCGTCACCCGGTACGTGCGTCTGCTGACCCGGACCACCTGTGTCCAGGTGTGGCGGCACGCGGAACCGGGGAGCTTCCTGGCCGATCCGGCCTGGCTGCGTGCGGCCCTGCACCGCTCCTCCCCGGGCCCATACCGGCCCGGCCCGCCGCCCGGCCCGGTGGAGGACGCCCTCTTCACCGAACTCCGGGACCGGCACAGGACCGGCCGCTCCTTCGGCCTGACCGCACGGCCACTCACCGTGTGACAGGCCGTCGGACGAAGCCGTCGTCCGGCCCAGGCCGTTGTCCGGCCCAGGCCGTTGTCCGGCCCAGGCCGTTGTCCGGCCCAGGCCGTCGTCCGGTCCTGCCCTGCCCGCACCCCGGCCATGTACAGCGGCCCTCACCGCCGTTCGCACCGTCCTCTCGTTCCGCCCCCACCAGAAAGAGAACCCCCAGATGACCACCGCTGGCTCCCGTGACGTGCACACCTGGCTGACCGAGCGGGTGGCGACGTACTTGCGTCGCTCGCCGCAGGACATCGACACGTCCGTCCCGCTGGCCGACTACGGCCTGGACTCGCTGACCGCGCTGGCCGTCACCGCCGACATCGAGGACGAGTTCGAGGTGACTGTCGACGACGCGCTGACCTGGGACCACCCCACCATCGACGCGCTGGCCGCGGTCCTGGCGGACTTGGTCGGGGAGCAGGCCGGGGCGGAACTCGCGAGCGAGAAGAAGGCCTGACGATGCAGCACGAGGAGCATGAGGAGAGCACCGCGGTGACGCGCCACGGCCTGCCGCTGACCGCCGCCCAGCACGGGGTGTGGGTCGCCCAGCGGCTCGCCCCCGACAGCCCGATGTACTCCTGCGGCATCTACTTCGACGTACCGGGCGCGGTGGACCGCGAGCTGCTCGCGTCGGCCGTCGCGCGGTCGGTGGCCGAGACCGAGGCACTCCGGGTCCGCTTCCACGAGACCGGCCAGGACGTGCGCCAGGTCCTGGACCCGTCCGTGACGGGCGAGTTGGCCTTTGTCGACGTGAGCGGCGAGCCGGATCCGGCCTCCGCCGCGCTGGCCTGGATCGAGGCCGGCCAGGCGCGGCCCATACCGCTCGACGGCAACGGCGGACCGTTGTTCCGGCACACCCTGCTGCGGCTCGGGCCCGAGCGGCACTGGTTCCACTTCGCCTACCACCACATCCTCCTCGACGGCCGGGGACAGGTCCTCCACTGCGGCCGGGTACTGGAGACCTACACCGCGCTCGCCGCCGGCCAGGAGCCGCCCGCCTCCGGCTTCGCCACCCTGGAGGAGGTCCTCGCCGAGCAGGAGGCCTACCACGCCTCCGGCCGCCGGGAGCGCGACGGCGCCTACTGGCGGGCCGAGTTCGCCGACCTGCCCGACTCCACGGAACTCGCCTCCGGCCCCACCCTCACCGAGTTCGCTTCCGGTACGACGCCCGCGGGGTTCGCCTCCGGCCCCATCCTCACCGAGTTCGCCTCCGGCACCACCGACCTCGCGCCCAGCCTGCCCAGCGAGGCCGGCCGGCTGCCGCAGGACGTCGCCCACCGCCTGTGCGGCCTCTCCGGGACCCGCTGGTCCCTCCCGGTGATCGCCGCCATGGCGGCCTACACCCACCGGGTCACCGGCGCCCACGACGTCATCGTCCGCGTGTTCATGGCGGCCCGGCTGAGCCCGAACGCCCTGGCGACACCGGCCATGCTGGTCAACGACGTCCCGCTGCGCGTGCCCGTGGACGGCTCCACGACCTTCACCGAGCTCCTCGACCGCGTCGCCGCCCGCCTCAACGAGGCGACCCGTCACCAGCGTTACCCCCAGGAGCAGCTCCGCCGGGATCTCACCGCCGCCGCCCACCCGGGCAGTCTCGGCGGGCCCTCCGTGAACGTCCTGTCGTTCGCCTCGCCCCGGGTGCCCTTCGGTGCCGTCGAGGCCCAGGCCCACCAGCTGGCCTCCGGCCCCGTCCGGGACCTCGCGGTGCACGCGTTCGGCGACCCCGCTGGCGAGGGCGTGGAGATCGTCCTCAACGCGCATCCCGGCCGCTTCACCCCCGAGACGGCTGCCGGGCACCGCGTCCGCTACGTCCGGCTGCTGGACGCCGTGACCGAACGTCCCGAGCAGTCGATCGGCGCGATCGACCTGCTCGACGACGAGCAGTGGGAGCGATTCCAGGCCTGGAACGAGACCGGCCGTACGAGGGACCGGCGCTCACTGGTCGAGCTGTTCGCGGAGACAGCCGGTCACAGTCCCGGCGCCGAGGCCCTGGTCTTCGACAACCACCGCCTCACCTACGGCGAACTCGACGCCCGCGCCAACCGCATGGCGCACGCCCTGCGCCGCGCGGGCGTCGGCCCCGAGTCACGGGTCGCGGTGCGGCTGCCCCGCTCGGCCGACCTGATCGTCGCCCTGCTCGCGACCCTGAAGGCGGGCGCCGCGTACGTACCCGTCGAACCCGGCCTGCCGGACGACCGGATCGCCTACCTCCTCGCCGACTCCGGGGCCCGCTTCGTCATCGACGAGGAGAACGCGGCCCGCCTCGGCGCGGGCGAACCGGACACGGACCCGGGTGTCGCCGTCCGCGGGGACAACGCCGCCTACGTCATCCACACCTCGGGCACCACCGGCCGCCCCAAGGGCGTGGTCGTCACCCACGCCGGGATCGCGGCCATGCTGACCTGGATGCAGGACGAGTACCGGCTGACCCCGGCCGACCGCGTCGTGCACAAGACGCCGATCGGGTTCGACGTGTCGGTGTGGGAAATCTTCTGGACCCTCACCCGGGGCGCGACGCTCGTCGTGGCCCGCCCCGACGGCCACCGCGACCCGGCCTACCTCGCCCGACTGGTACGCGACGAACGGGCCACCGTCATCCACTTCGTCCCGGCCATGCTGGGCCCCTTCCTCGACGAGTACGCCCATCTGCCCAGCGAGTCGCTGCGCATGGTCAGCTGTGGTGGCGAGGCGCTGCCCGCCGCGCTCGCCGACCGCTTCCACCGCGCGTGCGGTGCGCGACTGCACAACTCCTACGGTCCCACCGAGTTCTCCGTGACGGCCACCTCCCACGCGTGCGCCCCCGGCGTGCCGGTCACGATCGGCACGCCCACCACGGGCTCCCGCGCCTATGTGCTCGACCCGGCCCTGCGGCCCGTGCCGGACGGCACCACGGGCGAGCTGTACCTGGCGGGCGGCCAGTTGGCGCGCGGCTACCTCGACCGGCCGGGCCTGACCGCCGGCCGTTTCGTCGCCGACCCGTACGGCCCGCCCGGCACCCGCATGTACCGCACCGGCGACCTCGTGCGCCGCCGGGCCGACGGCGACCTGGAGTTCGCCGGACGCGCCGACGACCAGGTCAAGATCAACGGTCAGCGCGTCGAGCCCGCCGAGGTCGAGGCCGTACTGGCCTCGGCGCCCGGCGTCGACCAGGCGGTCGTCCTCGTGCACGACACCGCCGCCGGCGGCCGTCAGCTCGCCGGCTACGTCACCGGCACCCCCGCGACCGACCCGCGCGCCTGGCTCGCCGACCGGCTGCCCGCCCACATGGTGCCGGTGTCCGTCCTCACCCTGCCGTCGATCCCGGTCACCCCCAACGGCAAGGTGGACCGCCGGGCCCTGCCCGCCCCCGTCGCGCCCGCCGCCGGGCGTGCCCCCACGACCGCCGCCGAGCGGACCCTGCACGCCCTCGCCGCCGATCTGCTCGGCCACCCCGGACTGGGCGTGGACGACGACCTGTTCGTGCTGGGCGCGGACAGCATCCACGCCATCCAGCTCTCCGGGCGCGCCCGCCGCCAGGGCCTCGTTCTCGCTCCCCAGGACGTCTTCCACCACCCGACCGTCGCCCGCCTCGCCGCCGTGAGCCGCGCGGTGCCGGCCGACGCCCCCGCCCAGGACGACGACCCGGTCGGCCCCTTCCCCGAGACCCCCATGGAGCGGCGGCTGGCCGAACGCGGCGGCCCCACCGCCGGATACGCCCAGTCCCTGCTGCTCACCACGGAGCCCGGCCTGTCGTACGACGCACTGCGGGCCGCCCTGCAGTCCGTGCTCGACCGCCACGACGCCCTCCGTATGCGCGGGCGGGACATCCGGCCGGTGGGCGCCGTACGGGCGGAGGACTGCCTCGTACGGGTGGAGGCTGACAGCGGGCCCTCGCCGGACGCGCTCAGGGAGACCGCCCGCCGCCAACTCTCCCCCGAAGAAGGCCAGATGGTCCGGGCCGTCTGGTGCGACGCCGGGCCGTCCACCCCCGGCACCCTGCTGCTCGTCCTGCACCACCTCGTCGTCGACGGCGTGTCCTGACGGATCCTCCTGACCGACCTCGCCGAAGCCCTCGCGGCCGGAGCCGAGGGCCGCTCCCCGTCGCTGGCCCCGGCGGGCACCTCCGTGCGCCGCTGGGCCGAACACCTCGCCGCCCTCGCCGACGACCCGGACACGGGGGCCCAACTGCCCCTGTGGACCGAGCTGCTGTCCACCGAGGAACCCGTACTCGGCGCCCGCCCGCTCGACCCGGCCCTGGACATCCACGGCACCGCCCGCACGGTCACCGTCACCGTCCCCGCCGACCTCACCGACACCCTGCTGACGACGCTGCCCGCCGCCTACCGGGCGACCCCCGACGACATCCTCCTGGCCGCGCTCTCCGCCGCCGTCCAGCGGCAGCGGGGCGAGGGCCCCGTCCTCGTCGACCTGGAGGGCCACGGCCGCGACCACCTGCCCGCCGGCCTCGACGTGTCCACCACCGTCGGCTGGTTCACCCGCATCCACCCGGTGCGCCTCGGCACGGGCACCGAGACCGGGCCGCAGCTGATCAAGCGCACCAAGGAGGAGCTGCGCGCCGTCCCGCACGGCGGACGCGGCCACGCCCTCCTGCGAGACCGCCTCACCGGACTCCCGACCCCGCAGATCTCCTTCAACTACCTGGGCCGCCTGGACGCACACGCCCTCGGCGGCTGGCACCTGGCCGACTCGGAGACGGCCGTGGAACTGGTCGCCGACGGCGGCCTAGCCCTCACCCACACCCTCCAGATCGACGCGTACGTCCGCGACGGCGCCCTCACCGCCGTATGGACGTACCCGGAAGGCGTCCTCGCCGATGCCGAGGCCCGCGCGATCGCCGACGCGTGGACCGGAGCGCTCGCCGAACTCGCCGCGCACACCCGAGGCGGCGGCCTCACCGTCTCCGACGTGCCCCTGGTGCGGGTCACCCAGGAGGAGCTGGACAAGTTCCGTGGCGCGGCGGACGTGCTGCCGCTCTCCCCGCTCCAGGAGGGCCTGCTCTTCCTCGCGCTGTACGAGCCCGACGACCCGTACGTGGGCCAGCTCGTCCTCGACATCGACGGCGGCTTCGACAGCGACCGTATGAAGGCCGCCGCGGGGGCGCTGCTGCACCGGCACCCGAACCTGCGCGCCGGCTTCCGCACCCGCCCGACGGGCGTCCCCGTCCAGATCGTCCCCGCCGACGTGAAGGTGGCGTGGAAGGAGGAACGGGAGGGGACCGACCTGGAGGACTTCCTCGCCCGGGACCGGGCGCGCGGCTTCAGCGTCGTCCGGCCGCCGCTGATCCGGTTCACCGCGCTCGGCGACCGCCTCGTGGTGACCCACCACCACCTGCTGGTGGACGGCTGGTCCCTGCCCCTGCTGGTGCGCGAGCTGTTCACCCTGTACGGCGGCGGCGAGGAGCTGCCCCCGGCCCCCGCCTACCGCGACTACCTCGCCTGGCTCGCCGAACAGGACCCGGACGCCTCCGCTGAGGCGGTGGGGGAGCGGCTCACCGGTCTGGCCGCACCCACCCTGATCGCCCCCGCCGGGCACACCCCCGAGGGATACGGTGTCCACGAGGTCGTCCTGCCCGAGGAGCTGACCGACGCGCTGACCTCCCTGGCCCGTGCGCACCGGCTCACCCTCAACACCGTCTTCCAGGGTCTGTGGGCGCTGCTGCTGGCCGGGCTGACCGGGCGGGACGACGTCGTGTTCGGCACGACCCTCTCCGGCCGCCCGCCCGAGCTGCCCGGCGCGGAGTCGACGATCGGGCCGTTCATCAACACCCTCCCGGCCCGGGTCCGGATCGAGCGGGACGAGCCGCTGGCGGAACTGCTGGCCCGGGTGCAGAGCGAGCAGCAGGCGCTGCGCCCGCACCAGCACGCCTCCCTGGCGAGGATCACCCGCTCGACCGGCTTCGAGTCACTGTTCGACACCATCATCTTCTTCGAGAACTACCCGACGACCGACGGCATCGAGGCTGGCGGACTGCGCCTGGCCCACGCAGACCTCCACGAGCGAACCCACTACACCCTGAGCCTGTACGTCTTCCCCGGCGAGCGGCTGCGGCTGCTGTTCGGCCACCGCGGCAGCGTCCTCGGCCCGGAGGCCATGACACGGATCGCGGACCGCCTGACCGAACAGCTGGGCGAGGCGGTGGCCGGACTCGACGTACCGGCGGCGGAGCTGACCGCCGTGTCCGAGGCGGACCGGCTGCTGATCATGGGCGAGCGTGCCACCGCCCTGCCCGACGGTCCGCAGACCACCGGGCCGGGCGGGGGCGGGGCGCCCCGCACACCGCAGGAGGAGATCCTGTGCGGCATCGTCGCCGAGGTCCTCGGCGTCGAGGACGTCGGCGTCGACGACGAGTTCTTCGCGCTCGGCGGCACCTCGATCCTGATGATCCGGCTGGTCCACCGCGTCCGGGACGAGTTCGGCGTCGACCTGTCCCTGCGGGACGTGTTCGCCGCCCCGACCGTCGCCGGGATCGCCGAACGGCTGTCCGGTATCGGCCCGCAGGCCAAGCGGATCACGGCGGACGAGCGGCCGGCCCGCCTCCCGCTGTCGTTCGCGCAGGAGCGCATGTGGTTCCTGCAACGGCTCCAGGGCGGCTCCGGCACCTACAACATCCCCATCCAGGTCCGGCTGACCGGCCCCCTGGACGCGGACGCCCTCGGCGCCGCGCTCGCCGACCTCGTCGCCCGCCACGAGGCACTGCGCACGCTCTACCCGGAGGACGACGAGGGCCCCCACCAGATCGTGCTGCCCCCCGACACGCCCTTCACCATGGATGTCGTACGGGACGCGGGTCCCGCCCCCGACCTGCTCGCCTCCGCTTCCCGGCCCTTCGACCTGGCCCGCGATCTGCCGCTGCGGGCGACGCTCTACGCGACCGGCCCGGACACTCACGTCCTGCTTCTCGTGGTGCACCACATCGCCACCGACGGCGCCTCTCTGCGCCCGTTCACCGAGGACCTGTCCGCCGCCTACCGCGCCCGCCTCGACTGCGCCGCGCCCGACTTCCCGGCACTTCCCGTCCAGTACGCGGACTTCGCCGTCTGGCAGCGCGACACCCTGGTCGGGGATTTGCCCCGGCAGATCGACCACTGGAAGCAGAACCTGGCCGACCTGCCGCCCGAGGTCACCTTCCCCGGCGACCGGCCGCGCCCGGCGGTGGCCACGCACCGAGGCGACCACGTGGAGTTCAGCGTCGCGCCCGAGCTCTACCAGAGGGTCCTGGACCTGGCCGGCCGCAGCCGCACCACCCCGTTCATGATCCTCCAGGCGGCCGTGTCGACGCTGCTGACCCGGCTCGGCGCGGGCGAGGACATCCCGCTCGGCGGTGTCATCGCCGACCGTCCCGACTCGGCGCTCGACGACGTGGTCGGCGTCTTCATCAACACCCTCGTCTACCGTGTCGACACCTCCGGCGACCCCCGCTTCGAGGACCTGCTCGACCGCGTCCGCGAGACGGGTCTGGCCGCCTATGCGCACCAAGGGGTGCCGTTCGAACGGCTGGTCGAGGAGCTCAACCCGGAGCGGTCGAGGTCCCGGCACGCCTTCTTCCAGGTGATGCTGGCCTGGCTGGACCTGACCGAGGCCCGTATCGACCTGCCCGGAGTGCACGCCGCCCCCGGCCCGGTGACCAGCGGCACCTCCAAGTTCGACGTGCACTTCGACTGCCATGTCGAGGGCGACGGGCTGCTGTGCCGCCTGGAGTACACGACCGACCTGTACGACCGGCGCACCGCCGAGAGCTTCGCGGCCCGCTTCGTCCGCGTCCTGGACGCGGTCACCGCCGACCCGGCGCTGCGGCTCTCCGAGGTCGACGTGCTCGACTCCGGCGAACGCGCCCTGGTGCTGAAGGGCTGGAACGACACCGCCGTACGGTTCGACGGCGAGGCGTCGGTGGTGGAGCTGTTCGAGCGGCAGGCGGCCCGGCACCCGGACGCCGAAGCCGTCCGCTTCGAGGACGAGCACTTCGCCGAGCACCTCGACGAGCGCGTCACCTATGGCGAGTTCAACGCCCGCGTCAACCGGCTCGCGCACGCCCTGATCGCCCGGGGCGTCGGCCCCGAATCACGGGTCGCCGTGATGCTGCCGCGTTCGGTGGACCTGATGGCGGCCCTGTGGGCGGTGCTCAAGACGGGCGCCGCGTACGTGCCCATCGACACCGGCTACCCGGCCGACCGCATCGCGTACATCCTCGAGGACTCCGGCGCCCGGCTGCTGATCTCCGACCGGGACGTGGACGGCTTCGAGCGGATCGGTCCCGACGCGGGACCGGGGGAGTCGACGGCGAACCCCGGCGTCACCGCGCACGGCGACAACGCCGCGTACGTCATCTACACCTCCGGCTCCACCGGCCGCCCCAAGGGCACGGTCAACACGTACGCGGGCATGGCCAACCGGCTGTACTGGATGCAGCGCGACCACCACCTCACGCCCGCCGACCGCGTACTGCAGTCCACGCCGGTGAGCTTCGACGTGTCGGTGTGGGAGGTCTTCTGGACCTTGATGTACGGCGGCACCCTCGTCGTCGCCCGGCCCGACGGCCACCGCGACCCGCTCTACCTGGAGCGGCTGATGCGCGAGGAGTCCGTCTCGGTCGTGCACCTCAGCTCGTCCATGCTGGGCGCCTTTCTCGCCGAGACCCGCCTGCCGGACTCCGTCCGCCTGGTCGTCTCCGGTGACGAGGCGCTGCCCGCCGAGCTGGTCCGCCGCTTCCACGACGGCTCGCGGGCCGTGCTCCTCAACGCCTACGGCCCGACCGAGGCCGCCGTCGACGTCACCGCCTGGGCCGCGCCGCCGGACACCGAGACCGTGCTGATCGGCGGTCCCGTCGCCAACACCCGGGTGTACGTGCTGGACTCGGCCCTGGCGCCGGTCGCCCCCGGCGCGCCCGGTGAGCTGTACGTCGAGGGCGTCCAGCTCGCCCGCGGCTACCTCGACCGTCCCGCCCTGACCGCCGAACGGTTCGTCGCGAGCCCCTACGGCCCGCCCGGCGCCCGTATGTACCGCACGGGTGACGTGGTCCGCTGGACGGCCGACGGCGAGCTGGAGTACCTGGGGCGCGCCGACGACCAGGTCAAGCTGCGCGGTCTGCGCGTCGAACTCGGCGAGATCGAGGACGCGCTGGCCGACCACCCGGCCGTCGCCCAGGCCGCCGCGGCCGTGCACGGGCAGTGGCTCGTCGGCTACGTCGTCCCCACGGCCACCGGCGGGACGGTGGACGCCGACGAGCTGCGCGACCGGCTGGCCGCCCGGCTCCCCGAGTACATGGTCCCCGCCCAGGTGGTCGCCCTGGAGACGCTGCCGCTCACCCCGAACGGCAAGCTCGACCGCAAGGCCCTGCCCGTGCCGGACCTGGCGCACGGCTCCGGGCGCGGACCGCGCACCCCGCAGGAGGAGATCCTGTGCGGCCTGTTCGCCGAGGTGCTGGGCGCGGACGAGGTGTCGATCGACGACGACTTCTTCGCGCTCGGCGGCCACTCCCTGCTGGTGACCCGGCTGGCGAGCCGCATCCGCGCGGCCCTCGACACCGACGTCGAGCTGTCCGTCCTCTTCGAGGCGACGACCGTGGCGAAGCTGTCCGCCCGGCTCACCGCCGCGGGCCCGCGCCGGGCCGGCGTGGTCGCGCTGCCCCGCGAGGGGCGCCTGCCGCTGTCGTACGCGCAGGAACGGCTCTGGTTCCTTCACCGCTTCGAGGGACCGTCCCCGACCTACAACCTGCCCGTCGCGCTGCGCCTGTCCGGTGACCTCGACGTGACCGCGCTCACCGCCGCCGTCACCGACGTGGCCCTGCGGCACGAGACGCTGCGGACGGTCTTCGCCGAGGACGAGCACGGCCCTCACCAGGTGGTCCTGCCTCCGTCGTCCGTATCGCCGCCGACCGTCGTACGGATCGACGAGGCCGCGCTCGACGACCGGCTCGCCGACGCCGTCCGCGTCCCCTTCGACCTCACCGCCGAAGCCCCGCTGCGCGCCACGGTGTTCGACCTGGGCGACGGAGAGTACGTCCTCCTCCTCGTCCTGCACCACATCGCCGGCGACGGCGCCTCCATGCCCCCGCTGGCCCGCGACCTCGCCGAGGCGTACACCGCCAGGGCGCGCGGCGAGGACCCCGCCTGGACGCGGCTCCCCGCCCAGTACGCCGACTACGCGGTGTGGCAGCGGGACGCGCTCGGCTCGGCCGACGACCCGGACAGCGAGCTGGAGCGACAGCTCGCCCACTGGAGTTCCGCCCTCGCCGGGCTGCCCGAGCAGATGGAGCTGCCCTTCGACCGGCCCCGGCCCGCCGTGCCCACCCACCAGGGCGAGACCGTCACGTTCACCGTCCCCGCCGAGCTGCACGAGGCGCTGGTCCGTATCGCCCGCGAGCAGCACACGACCGTGTTCATGACCGTGCACGCGGCCCTGGCCGTGCTGCTGCACCGGCTGGGCGCGGGCGACGACATCGTGGTCGGCTCACCCGTGGCCAACCGCACCGACGACGCCCTGGCGCCCCTCGTCGGCTACTTCGCCAACAGCCTCGTCCTGCGCGCCGACCTGACCGGCGACTCGGACTTCACGGAGGTGCTGCGGCGCGTACGGGCCGCCGACCTGGCGGCCTACGCCCACCAGGACGTGCCTTTCGAACGGGTCGTGGAGGCGGTGAACCCGGTGCGCTCCACCACCCGGCATCCGCTGTTCCAGACGATGCTGAACTGGAACAACGCCGACCAGCTGGCCGTCCTCGACCTCGTCGACAGCCTGCCGGGCGTCCGGGGCCGGGTGCTGCCGGTCGCGTCCCCGTCCGCCAAGTTCGACCTGTCGTTCTTCCTGAGCGAGCGCCCGGAGGGTGGTGTCTCCGGAATCCTGGAGTTCGCCACCGACCTGTTCGACCGGTCCACGGCCGCACGCCTCGCCGACCGCTTCACCGGGCTGCTCGCCGACCTCACCGCCGAACCGGCCCGCCCGGTGCGCGAGTTCGACGTCGTGGGTGAGGAGGAGCGGCGGCTGCTGCTCACCGAGTGGAACGCCACCGCCCACGCGCTGCCGTCGGGCACCCTCACCGACCTGATCGAGGCCCAGGTGGCCCGTACCCCGCTCGCCCCGGCCGTCGCGTACGGCCGAACCGAGCTGTCGTACGGCGAACTCGACGCCCGCGCCAACCGGTTGGCCCGGCACCTCATCGGCCTAGGCGCCGGTCCCGAGCGGTTCGTCGCCGTGTTGCTACCGGTGTCCGAGGACATCCCGGTGACCCTGCTGGCGGTCCTGAAGACCGGCGCCGCCTATCTGCCGCTGGACCCCTCCCACCCCGCCGACCGGCTCGGGTTCATGCTGGGTGACATCGAGCCGGTCGCCGTCGTCACGACGGCCGGCCTCGTGGAGAAGGTCGCCCTCGTGTCGGACGTCCCGACGGTCCTGCCCGGCGATCCGGCGATCGAGCGGCGGTCCGCGGCCCCGGTCACGGGCGTCGAACGGCGGCCCGGGAACGCCGCGTTCGTGATCTTCACCTCCGGGTCGACCGGCCGGCCCAAGGCGGTCGTGGTCGAACACCGGTCGCTGGTCGCGTATCTGGCGTGGGCGACGCACGAGTACGAGAGCATCCGCCGCCGGGTCCTCGTGCACTCACCCGTCGCCTTCGACCTCACCGCCACCGGCATGTTCGGCCCGCTGATCTGCGGTGGCCGGGTGGAACTGGTCCGCTGGACATCGAGCGGCCCCGACCCGGACGCGGCGGTCACCCGGCCCGACTTCGTCAAGGCCACCCCCAGCCATCTGCACCTGCTGGGCGCCGTGCCGGACGAGTACTCCCCGGGCGGGCAACTCGTCCTCGGCGGCGAGTCGCTGCTCGGCGACGTCCTGGACGCCTGGCGGGCCCGGCACCCCGGCACGACCGTCCTCAACGAGTACGGTCCGACGGAGACCACCGTCGGCTGCAGCCTGTTCCGCATAGAGCCCGGCGACCCCGTGCCGCCCGGCGTCATCACCATCGGCACGCCCGCCTGGAACACCCGGATGTACGTGCTGGACGCGTGGCTGCGCCCGGCGCCCGTCGGCACCGCCGGCGAACTGTACGTCGCGGGTGACCTCGTCACCCGCGGCTACCACGGCCGCCCCGGCCTGACCGCCGGACGCTTCGTCGCGAGCCCCTACGGCCCGCCCGGCTCCCGGATGTACCGCACCGGCGACCTGGCCCGCTGGACGGCGGCCGGACGCCTGGAGTTCGTCAGCCGGGTCGACGACCAGGTGAAGATCCGGGGCTTCCGCGTCGAACTGGGCGAGGTGGAGGCCGTCCTGACCGCCCAGCCCGACGTGGACGCGGCCGTCGTCGTGGTCCGTGAGGACCAGCCCGGCGACAAGCGTCTCGTCGCCTACGTGGTGCCGGAGCCGGGCAGGTCCGCCGACCCCGCCGCCCTGCGCGCGGTCGCGGCCCGCGCCCTGCCGGACTACATGGTCCCCTCCGCCCTCGTCCCGCTGGACACCCTGCCGCTGACCGCCAACGGCAAGATCGCCCGCAGGGCGCTGCCGGCCCCGGACCTCACCGCCACGGGCGCGGGCAGGGCACCCGCCGAGGGCCTCCAGCGGCGGGTGGCGATCCTCTTCGCCGCCGTCCTCGGGGTGCCCGGCGTGGGCGCCGACGACGACTTCTTCCGCCTCGGCGGTCACTCCCTGCTCGTCGCCCGGCTGGTCAACCGGATCCGCGCCGACCTCGGAGCGGAGCTGTCCATCCGGGAGGTCTTCGAGCACCCGACCGTCGCCGGGCTCGCGGACCTGCTGGCGGACCGGCCGACGCGGACCTCCCGGCCCCCGCTGGTCAGGCGCGAACGGCCCGACCGGGTGCCCCTGTCGGCGGCGCAGCGGCGGATGTGGTTCCTCGACCGGCTCGACGGCCCGGCACAGACGTACACCATCCCCGTCGTCCTGCGGATGACCGGCACCCTCGACCGGGACGCCCTGCGGGACGCCTTCGGCGACCTGGTCCGGCGCCACGAGGCGCTGCGCACGGTGATCGTCGAGGGGCCGGATGGACCGGAGGGGCTGGAAGGCCCGCACCAGGTCGTCGTCGACACCGAGCCGCGCTTCGCGGTCCGGTCGTACGACCCGGCCGACTTCGACGCGGGGCTGGCAGAGGCCGCGAGTGTGCCGTTCTCCCTGGACCACCAACCGCCCATCCGAGCCGTGCTGTTCACCGACGAGGAGCACGAGCACGCCCTTCTCCTGCTCCTGCACCACATCGCGGGCGACGGCGCCTCCATGCGGCCCCTCGCCGAGGACCTCTCCACGGCCTACGCCGCCCGCCTCGCCGGCCGCGCCCCCGACTGGGCTCCGCTGCCCGTCCAGTACGCCGACTACGCGCTGTGGGAGCGGGAACTCCCCGCCGACCGGGTCGACTTCTGGACGCGGGAGCTGGCCGGGATCCCCGACCAGATCGAGCTGCCCACCGACCGGCCCCGGCCCGCCGTCGCGTCCCAGCGCGGTGGCACGGTGCACTTCACGGTGTCCGCCGCACTGCGCGGCCGAGTCGACGCCCTCGGCCGTGACCGGGGCGCCAGCGCCTTCATGGTGCTCCACGCCACGCTCGTCACCCTGCTGAACCGGCTGGGCGCCGGCGACGACATCGTGATCGGGACGCCCGTCGAAGGCCGCCCGGACGCCGCGCTGGAAGACCTCGTCGGCCTGTTCGCCAACACCCTGGTGCTGCGCGCCGACACCTCCGGCGCCCCGACCTTCGAGGAACTCCTCGATCGGGTACGGCGGTCGGACGTGGCGGCGTACGACCACACCGACGTGCCGTTCGAGCACCTGGTCGAGGTCCTCAACCCGGCGCGCTCACGCTCCCGGCACCCTCTCTTCCAGGTCATGCTGACGGTCAACCAGGAAGCCGTCGCCCCCACGCTGCCCGGCCTCGAGGTGACCGTCGGGGACGTGCCCGGCGACCGCGCCAAGTTCGACCTGTCCCTGTCGCTCGTCGAGACCGCCGAGGGCGGCTGGTCCGGATCGGTCGAGTACGCCTCCGACCTGTTCGACCGCGCCACCGCCGAGAGCGTCGCCGCCCGCTATCTGCGCCTGCTCCAGGAGGTCACCGCCGACCCGGCGCGCCCCCTGCACGCCCTGCCCCTGCTCACCCCCGCCGAACGCGAGGAGGCCCTCGTCCACCGCAACGACACCGCCCGGCCACTGCCGAAGGCGTCGCTACCGGAGATGTTCGAGGCCCAGGTGGCGCGTACGCCGCATGCCGTGGCCGTCGTCGCGGACGCTACGGAGCCCTCGAACGGTACGGAGCCCTCGAACGGTACGGAGCTGACGTACGAGGAGCTGAACCGTCGCGCCAACCGGCTCGCCCGGCACCTGGTCGCGCTCGGGGCGGGGCCGGAGACGGTCGTCGCCGTGGTGCTGCCGCGCCGCCCGGACGTGGTCGTGGCGCTGCTCGCGGTCCTGAAGACCGGCGCCGTCTACCTGCCGATCGACCCGGCCGACCCCCAGGCACGGATCGACGCGCTGGTCGCCGACGCGGGCGCCACGATCGTGCTCGACGAGGCCGCCCTCGCCGCCGCCCCGGACACCTCCCCGGACGGTGACCTCGGCGTCCGGGTCCACCCCCACCAGGCCGCCTACCTGATCTACACCTCCGGATCGACGGGCCGCCCGAAGGGAGTCGTCGTCGAACACGGCTCGCTCGCCGCGTATCTGAGGGAGGCCGAGGCGATGTACCCGGCCGCGTCCGGCGAGTCCCTGGTCCACACCTCCCTCGCCTTCGACATGCCGGTGACCACGCTGTTCACCCCGCTGATCACGGGCGGCCGGGTGCGGTTCGCCGACCTGGACGAGAACACCCCCACCCCCGGCCTGCTCAAGGTCACTCCGAGCCATCTGCGGCTGTTGGATTCGCTGCCCGACCGCGTCAGCGACGCCCGGGACCTGGTCATCGGCGGCGAGGCCCTCGACGGCACCGCTCTCCAGGCGTGGCGCGATCGGCACCCCGAGGCCGTGGTGATCAACGAGTACGGCCCGACCGAGGCGACCGTCGGCTGCGTCGTCCACCGCCTCGAACCGGACGACGACCTCGCCGCCGGGCCCGTGCCCATCGGCCGCCCCATCGGCAACGCGCGCGTGTACGTGCTCGACGAGCACCTGCAGCCCGTCCCCGACGGCGTGTGGGGCGAGCTGTACCTCGCCGGCGCCGGACTCGCCCGCGGCTACGCCGGACGCCCCGGTCAGAGCGCCGAGCGCTTCGTCGCCGACCCGTACGGTCCGCCCGGCACCCGGATGTACCGGGTCGGCGACCGGGCCCGCTGGAACCGCGCCGGGGTCCTGGAGTACGCCGGACGCGTCGACGACCAGGTCAAGATCCGGGGCTACCGGATCGAGCCCGGCGAGATCGAGACGGCGCTGACCGCGCTCGACGGGATCGCCCGAGCCGCCGTGGTCGCCCGCGAGGACCGTCCGGGCGACCAGCGACTGGTGGCGTACGTCGTCGCCGAAACCCCTTCGGCGGTCGATGAGTTGCAGGCCCGGCTCGCCACCGTCCTCCCCGCCCACCTCGTACCGTCCGCGTTCGTCGAGGTCGACGAGATGCCGCTGAACCCCAACGGCAAGCTCGACCGCAGGGCACTGCCCACCCCGCCGGACACCGCCGCCGGTACCGGCCGGGCACCGCGGACCGAACGGGAGGCCCTGCTGTGCGGGCTGTTCGCAGAGGTGCTGGGGGTGCGGGAGATCTCCGCCGACGACGACTTCTTCGCGCTGGGCGGTCACTCCCTGCTCGCCGTCCGGCTGGCCGCCCGGATCGGTGAGACTCTGGCGGTCCGCTTCAGCCTGTCGGCACTTCTCGAAGCACCGACCCCGGCGGGACTGGCACACCACCTCACGGAGGGCGGCCCGCACGCCGCGTCGTGGGTGCCGGACTCGGAAGCCGAGCTGAGTCCCGCCCTGCGCTTCACGTCCGGCACATCCCCCGCCGGCTCCCTCGACGTGCCGCACGCCGGCCCGCATGCCGGTGGTCCTCGGGAGATTCTGCTGACCGGGGCCACGGGGTTCGTCGGAGCCTTCCTCCTGGCCGAGCTGCTGCACCGGACAACGGCGCGGGTGCACTGCCTCGTCCGTGCGCGGACCGACGCCGAGGCGCGCGAGCGGCTGACCGGGGCCCTGCGGCGCTACGGCATCGACCTCAGGCCGACGCCGGACGATCCGCGGCTGAACGTCGTCCGGGGGGACCTGGCTGCGGTGGACCTCGGCCTCGGCCCCGCGGACTGGGCGGAGCTGCGCGAGCGGGTCGACACGATCGTGCACGGCGGCGCACACGTCCATCACCTCTCGCCGTACCCGCGGCTGAAACCGGCCAACGTGGAGGGCACCCGAACCCTGCTGCGCCTGGCCGCCGAAGGCCGGCCGAAGGCGTTTCACCACCTCTCCACCCTCGGTGTGTTCGGACTCGGCCAGGACTCCCGCCTGGTCACGGAGGATTCACCGATCGACGGTGAGAAACACCCGTTCGGGAACGGGTACGCGGCGAGCAAATGGGTCGCGGACCGGCTGGTGGAGCGTGCCTTCGAACGGGGGGCCACCGGCGCCATCCACCGGCTGGGCCGCATCTGGGCGCACACCTCCACCGGTGCCGTCAGCCCGGACGACATGTTCTCCCGACTGCTCACCAGCAGCGTCGCGCTGGGCTGCCATCCGACCGGACCGGAAGGGGAGGAAGCGCTGCTCCCCGTCGATGTCCTCGCCCGCGCCGTCGTGGGACTGATCCTGACCGGGACCGCGACCGCCCGTGTGCACCACCTGCACCACCCGCGCCGGGTCGGCGCCGGTGCCTTCATGAGCACGTACGACCGGATGCGCGGGACGGTCTCCGAAGCGGTCCCGCTCACCGTATGGCTGCACCTCCTGCGGCGCGCGAGCCGACGGGGACAGGACCTGCCGATCCTGCCCTACCAGGCGTATCTCGAAGAGCACGCCAGGAAGGTGCCGGACCCGTGGCAGGCGACCCTGGAGTTCGAGAACGACAGGACGCTCCAGCGGCTACGGGACCTGGGGGTCGGGGTCCCGGACATCGACGAGGCCGCGATCTCCCGCTACTGGAACTTCGTCGAACGGTGAGGCGAACCGCGCGGACCGGCCCCAGTGGCCCGGCCGCCTCCGAACGCCCCTGCGGAGGTGCCGTCCGCGACATGCCCCCAGACCAGTGACTGCCACCCGCCCTCCACATCGACCTGATGACCGGCCACACCGCCTGGACCGCCGGGCGGACCGTGGCCCAACCCACCTACAACGTAAGGAACACGGACTCATCATGACCAATCCCTTCGAGAACCCCGACGGCGTCTACCGGGTCCTGGCCAACGACGAGGGCCAGCACTCGCTGTGGCCCGACTTCACCGCCGTACCCGCCGGGTGGACCACCGTCTTCGGCCCTGACAGCCGCACCGCCTGCCTGGAGTACGTCGAGCGCGAGTGGACCGACCTGCGTCCCCAGAGCCTCGTCCGGGCCATGGGCGAGTGACGACGCGAGCGAAAGGGAACAGGCACGTGAGCAGCGTCGACATGACGCAGGCGCCGTACGCCCCGGCGGCCGTCGACGGCACGGTGCGGTACGGCACCCGCACGCTGGCCCGGTTGGGCCATGTGGCGGCGGAACTAATGGACCAGGCGGGCGACCGGGTCGACGACCAGGCGTGGGTGGCCCTCGCCCGGCACGTCTGGGAGGACGCCCCCGCCGAGGTGCGGCGCACCGTGAGGGAGTTCCGCAGGCATTCCGGCCCGGACGGCGCAGTCGTCCTCAGGAGGCTGTCCATCGGTGCCGCGTACCTGCCGCCGACCCCCATGGTGAAGGGATCGGTCCAGCACAGCCCGTCGCTGCCGGCGGCGACCCTGCTGCTGTTCGCGGCGGGGCTCGGCGACCCGGCCGCGTTCGCGGCGGAGAAGTCCGGGGCCCTGGTCCAGGACGTGGTGCCGGTGCCGGGCCAGGAAGAGGTGCAGGGCAACGTCGGCTCGGTCGAGCTCACCTTCCACACCGAGAACGCCTTCCACCCCCACCGCCCCGACTACGTCATGCTCCTGTGCCTGCGCCCGGACCACGAGGGCGTGGCGGAACTGCGCACCAGCTGCATACGACGCGTGCTGCCCCGGCTGACCTCCGCCACCCGCGAGGCCCTGGGCCGCCCCGAGTACGTCACGCAGGCACCCCCGTCCTTCGGTCGCGGCGACGGCGGCACCGTCCACGCCGTCCTCACCGGCGCCCCCGAGGACCCGGACCTGTGCTTCGACGAGGCGGCCACCCGTGCCCTGACCCCCGAGGGCCGGGACGCCCTCACGGAACTGGCGAGGGTGGCCCACGAGACGTACACGGGTGTGCTGCTGCGCCCCGGCGATCTCGCCGTCGTCGACAACAGAGTGACCCTGCACGGGCGTTCGGCGTTCACCCCGCGCTACGACGGCGCGGACCGGTGGCTCCAGCGGACGTTCGCGTTCAGCGACCTCCGGCGCTCCCGCGACCACCGCCCCGGAGACGGAACGGTCCTGGTCAAGTGACCCGCTCAGGCAACGGCGAAAGGCGAGCACACGATGAGTACTGACACGGCACCCCGCACGGTGTCACCCCTCGCGGTGTTCGAACGCCACGAGTCCAACGTCCGCAGCTACTGCCGCAGTTTCCCGGTGGTCTTCGAGCGGGCCCGGGGACACCACCTGTGGGACGGCACCGGACGCCGCTACGTGGACCTGCTCTGCGGGGCCGGTTCGCTCAACTACGGCCACAACCCGCCGGAGATCGTGGACCGGGTCATGGCCTACCTGGCGGCCGGCGGCCCGGTGCAGTCGCTGGACCTGCACACCGCGGCCAAGGCCGACTTCCTGGCCCGCTTCACGGAGGTGATCCTCGAACCCCGGGGCCTCGGGGACCACGTGGTCCAGTTCCCGGGCCCGGCCGGCACTCTCGCGGTCGAGGCCGCCCTCAAGCTGGCCCGCAAGGTCACCGGACGCACCAATGTGATCGCCTTCACCGGCGGCTTCCACGGCGCGTCCCTGGGGGCGCTGGCCGCGACCACGGCGCCCCTGCTGCGCGGTGCGGCCGGGGTCACCCTGAGGGATGTGACGGCCCTCCCCTACGGGGACGCCCCCGGCGCTGTGGCCGCCCTGGAACAGGCCATGGCTCCCGGCTCCGACGTCCCCCCGCCCGCCGCGATCCTCCTGGAGACCGTCCAGGGCGAGGGCGGCCTCCACACGGCCTCGGCGGCCTGGCTGACCCGGATCCGTGAACTGGCCGACGCCGTGGGCGCGCTGGTGGTGGTCGACGACATCCAGGCGGGCTGCGGCCGCACCGGCACCTTCTTCAGCTTCGAGGACACCCCGGGCCTGCGCCCCGACCTCGTCTGTCTGTCGAAGTCGCTCAGCGGCATGGGACTGCCCATGGCGGCGCTCCTGATCCGCCGCGAGTACGACCAGTGGGCCCCGGGTGAGCACAACGGCACCTTCCGCGGCCACAACCTGGCCTTCGTGGCGGGTTCCGCGGCCCTGGACCACTGGACGGACCCGCACTTCACCGACCACGCCGTCGACCTCGCCACAGCGATCCGCACCGGCCTGGAGGACCTCACCGCCGACCTCCCGGCGGGCGTGGCCCACGTGGTCGGCAAGGGCGCGATGAGCGGCCTGCGCTTCGCCACGCCCGACCTGGCGTCGGCGGTCCAGCGGGCCCTCTTCCAGGAGGCGGTCATCGCCGAGATCTCGGGCCTCGGCCACGTCCTGAAGCTCCTGCCACCCCTCACGACGCCGCTGACCGACTGGAAGGAGGTCCTGGACACGATCCGCGAGACGGTCCTCGCCACGGTGACGCACACGACCCCCTGAGCCGCCTCCGGGACTCCGCGTCCTCAGGCGCCCCTGCTCGTCGAAGTCGAGGTGACTGTGACGTCTGCCGTGGTCAGTGCCCCCTTGCTGGGTCGAGGCCGGCCTGGCACGAGTCGTGCCGCCCCCGCCTCACGCCCGGGTGGCGCGTCGCGGGGCCAGGACGGCTATGACGGGCTCGGTGCCCGAGCAGACCCCCATGACGGTCTGACCGGGTGAACCGGCACGAGCCGACATCTGACGGCGGTGTGGGCCCGACCGGCGTACCGGTCGGGCCCACACCGCAGTCAGCGGGTTGCCGTCACAGTGATCGTTCAGCGGTCGGAATAGCTGAAGTCGCCCACGGTCCAGGCGCTGACGTTTTCGATCGCGACACGGTACATCCCGCCTGTCTCCGGGATCCCCATAGTGCCCTGCAGGATCCGGGCGACGTGGAAGTGCAGATGCGCAGGCGGCCCGTTCGTCTCGGGGGTGTTGAAGACAGCGGCGAACTGGCCCAGGCGGTCCGAGTCCGTCAGTACCTCCGAGACCCTCTGTCGCCACACTGCTTCGGGAGCCAGCCGACCGGTGATGACAGCACCGCCGGTGACCACGGTCAGGGACATCTGGTTGCTCTGGCCGGACTCCACCAGGGCGGCGAGGTCAACCAGCAGTTCGTCAGGCTTCGACACGAGGCCGATTATATTCACCGGCCACCCGGCTGCTTCAGCGGTGACGCCACCCGGCAAGGCAGGCGCTCACGGTCTTGGCGCCGAAGACCATCCACTGCGTCAGGGGCGACGGCCGGCTGCCGCAAACCCTCGAGGAAGGCCCGGGCCGTATCGAACCGGTCGAGGCGGGTTACCTCGTCTTCGAGCGCGCGAAAATCTATGTTGGCCAGAGTAGACATTGGGCTGCGGTGTGGTTAAGGTTTCTCTCGTAGCCAAGATCGAGCGAGGCCCGGCAGACATGAACTGCCGGGCAGTAATACGGCAGTTGCAGTGCGCAGGACGGTGCGGTGGTGGAGTACCGAAGCCAGAGCGGTTGCAGGACGGTGACGGGGCTGACCACCGCACCGGGTGGCCCGCGGTGATCAGGGGCCGCCATGAGCGGTACCGCAGTGGCAGTACCGGTAAGTGCAAGTTCGCGGTAACCGGCAGCGAAGTCAGTGAGCAGTACCTCGGTGAAGGCGTCGGCTGCGGGCGCGCGCACCGGGAGATTCGGCAGTGGGGTTCTGAGCCAGAGCAGACGCAGGACGGGCGACGGGGCCGGCTGCCGAAGAGTGGCGCTGTCTGAGGCCACCAGCAGTTCGCGGTGCCAGCAATTCGCAGTTTCCGTCAGTGAGTAGTTCCTAAGAGGGAGAACGGAGGAGCCGAGCGCCATCAGGATCGCCCGGGTGGAAGTCCTGGACCCGGGTACCGCAGGACATCGACAGTGAGGTGGTCTCCGGTCAAGCAACCGCGATCCCCGCGGCTCCGACAGCGTCTCGGTCGGGTCCGCGGAAACAGAGGGCCGGTGCGGTCTCAGGGCCGGCAGATGGTGTAGTTGTTCCTTCGGGGCCCTGGTGCCAGTACGGCGCCAGGGCCCCTCCGTGCGTTCCGCAGAGAGGTGCAATGACAGCAGACGACACGTTCGGCCGCCTCGACGACGACGATTACCCCGCCTACACCATGGGCCGGGCCGCCGAGATGCTCGGCACCACACAGGGCTTCCTCCGCGCCATCGGCGAAGCCCGCCTCATCACCCCACTGCGCTCCGCGGGTGGCCACCGCCGCTACTCCCGCTACCAGTTGCGCATCGCCGCCAGGGCTCGGGAGCTCGTCGATCGGGGCACCCCCATCGAGGCCGCCTGCCGGATCGTCATCCTCGAAGACCAACTCGAGGAAGCCCGGCGCATCAACGCCGAGTACCGCCGCGCCGCCGAATCAGCGAACCCAACGGCAGCGGCATGAGATGAGCGTGCCCGTCAGCGTCGGCGGGCACCGCACGCACGGTCTCGTGTGTGGCGTGAACATTCCTGTGGTGACCCGGTGTGTGGGCGTGTAGCGTCTGCGTCAGCTGTCGTGGTTCGGAATTTCTTCCTGCCTACGCCTCTGGTGTGGGTGTTTTGCTGTGCTGTGCCGCAGGGACCAGGGCGATCACCTCCGTCTGCCACATGGAGTGGGAGGCGTTCATCGACTGGAAGGCATGAGACATGGCAACGGGAACTGTGAAGTGGTTCAACGCGGAGAAGGGCTTCGGCTTCATCGCCCAGGACGGCGGCGGCCCGGATGTCTTCGCGCACTACTCCGCGATCAACTCCACGGGCTTTCGTGAGCTCCAGGAGGGCCAGGCCGTGACGTTCGACGTCACCCAGGGCCAGAAGGGTCCGCAGGCCGAGAACATCAACCTGGCCTGACCTCGCAAGCCTGCCCGAGAGGTCGCGCACGCCGCGTCAGGTGGCCGCCGCCCGTGCAGGCCCTGCCGCCCACCTGGACGAAGGCGCCTGCTCTCGTGCCGGGCCGGCGCAGGATCAGAGGCCGCGCAGGATCAGGGGCCGCGCAGCAATGGCTGCGCGGCCCCTGATCTGTGGAGGCCGGGGCCGCTGCCCTCCCGGGGTGGCTGCTTACTCCCATGCCCGGCTTCGACGCGTGCCCGGCTTCGACGCGTGCCCGGCTTCGACGCGTGCGGGGCGCGACCGGAACCGGGGACCGTGCTGCATGGCTGTGGCTCAGGCGTCGATGATGACGGGGATGATGAGGGGTTTGCGGCGGTGGGTGCGGAACGCCCAGTTCGCCACGGCGCGGGCGACGAGCTGCTCGAGCTGGTGCGCGTCCCCTACGCCTTCCTCAGCCGCGGTGGACAGGGTCTTCTCGATGACGGGGATGACCGACTCGAAGGTGGTGTCGTCGTGGACGAATCCCCGGGCCAGGAAGTCCGGGGGCTCGGTGAGAGCGCCGGTGTCCGCGTCGACGATCGCCACCACCGTGACCACGCCTTCGGCGGCGAGGGTGAGACGGTCCTTGAGGGACGCCTCGGTGGCCCCACCGACCTCCATGCCGTCCACGTAGACGTTGCCTGCGGGGACCTTGCCGGTGATGGACGCGCGCCCGTCGACCAGGTCGACGACGACGCCGTCCTCGGCGATGACGACCCGGTCCGGGTCGACGCCGGTACGGATGGCGAGGTCGCCGTTGGCCCGAAGGTGGCGCCATTCGCCGTGCACCGGCATGACGTTGCGGGGTTTGACGATGTTGTAACAGTAGACGAGTTCGCCGGCGCTGGCATGCCCGGAGACGTGCACCTTGGCGTTGCCCTTGTGGACCACATGGGCGCCCCACCGGGTAAGACCGTTGATCACCCGGTAGATGGCGTTCTCGTTGCCGGGAATGAGCGAGCTGGCGAGCAGGACGGTGTCGCCCCTGCCGATGCGGATCACGTGGTCCCGGTTGGCCATCCGGGACAGCGCGGCCATCGGCTCGCCCTGGGAGCCGGTGCACACCAGAGTGATCTTGTGGTCCGGGAGCTTCTCCAGCTCCTTCGGGCTCACGACCAGACCGGACGGGACCTTCAGATAGCCCAGGTCACGGGCGATGCCCATGTTGCGGACCATCGACCGGCCGACGAAGGCGACCTTGCGGCCGTGCTGGTGGGCGGCGTCCAGGACCTGCTGGATGCGGTGCACATGGCTGGCGAAGCTGGAGACGATGACCCGGCGTGGCGCGGTGCGCATCACCTGCTCGATCGCCGGGTTCAGATCACGCTCGGAGGTCGTGAAGCCGGGCACTTCGGCATTGGTGGAGTCGGTGAGGAACAGGTCCACACCCTCCTCGCCGAGGCGGGCGAAGGCGCGCAGATCGGTGATGCGGTCGTCGAGAGGGAACTGGTCCATCTTGAAGTCGCCGGTGTGCAGAACCATCCCGGCCCGGGTGCGGATCGCGACCGCGAGGCTGTCGGGGATGGAGTGGTTGACCGCTACGAACTCGCAGTCGAAGGGCCCGAAACCACGCCGGTCGCCCTCCCGCACCCGCACCGTGCGCGGCCGGATGCCGTGTTCCTTGAGCTTGGCCTCAAGAAACGCCAGCGTCAGCTTGGAGCCGACGACGGGAATATCGGACCGCTCGCGCAGCAGGTACGGCACGCCGCCGATGTGGTCCTCGTGGCCGTGGGTGAGAACCACGGCCACGATGTCGTCCAGCCGGTCACGGATCGAGGTGAAGTCCGGCAGGATCACGTCCACGCCAGGCTGGGTCTCCTCGGGGAACAGCACACCGCAGTCGACGATGAGCAGCTTGCCGGCGTGCTCGAAGACGGTCATGTTGCGGCCGATCTCACCCAGGCCGCCCAGGGCGATGACCCGCAGCCCCCCTTCGGGAAGGGGCGGGGCGGCTTTCAATTCGGGGTGCGGATGACTCATACCCCGACGGTACCCGGAGAGCGGACGGCGTGATCCATCGCCTGTGTGATCCCACGGCGGTCGGCGACCGTTCGGCTGCTCGTCCGGGGCACGATTCATCAGTGACGGGTCTGTACCGGGAGCGGTGCAACTCCCGAGCTGGAAGCGACAGTTGCTGACTGACGTGACGAGTGACACCGAGGCCGGCAAGGCCGCTGAGAGTGGGGCGAGCGCCGTGGACGACGGGGTGGTCGCCGACTTGATGGCCCGGGCTCAGGCCGGTGGGGTGAAGCACACCAGGGCGGGCGGCCTGCCGCAGCAGGCGACCAAGCGGGTGCTGGTGTCCGCGCTCAGTGATCATCTGGGGCACGGGCCCGGTGAGCGGGCACGAGCACGGTGAGCGGGCCGAGGCGGCCGGGAGAACTACCGCAACGGGCACCGGTCCAAGACGGTGATCACGGAGTCTGGGCCGACCGGGGCGTGGCCCCGACGATCACACACGCGTCGTTCGCGGACATCGTCAGTTCCCTTCCAGGGCTGCGGGTCGACCGCGCAAGGTGTCGGCGAGCTGCTCGGAGAGCTGCTGCCAGCTGGCGTCGAACTTCGACACGCCTTCGTCCTCAAGGGTCTGCACGACGTTGCCGTAGTCCACACCGACGGCCCGCAGCCCGGCGAGAACCTGCTCGGCGTCGTCGTAGTGGGTACGCACCGAGTCGGCCGGTACTGGGCCGTGGTCGGCAACCGCGCGCAAGGTGGCCTCCGGCATGGTGTTGACCACGCCGGGTGCGACCAGTTCGGTCACGTAGCGGGTGTCGGGGTAGGCGGGGTCCTTGACGGAGGTCGAAGCCCACAGGGGACGCTGAGGGCGGGCTCCCGCCCCCCGAAGGGCTTGCCAGCGGGGTGACGAGAGAACCCGCTCGTAGTGCTGGTAGGCAAGCCGTGCGTTGGCGATCGCCGCCCGGCCGCGCAGCCGGGCCGCCTGCGCGGTGCCGGTCTTGTCCAGGCGTGCGTCCGCCTCGGCGTCTACGCGGGAGACGAAGAACGAAGCCACCGACCCGATGCCCGAGAGTTCCCGGCCCTCATCGCGGGCGCGTTCCATCCCGTCGAGGAAGGCATCCACGACCTCGTCGTAGCGAGCGAGGGAGAAGATCAACGTGACATTGATGCTGATGCCCTCGGCCAGACACGCGGCGATCGCCGGCAGGCCCTGGCGTGCGGCCGGAATCTTCACGAACAGGTTGGGACGATCGACCAGCCACCAGAGCGCCCGCGCCTCAGCAATCGTCGCAGCGGTGTCGTGCGCGAGCCGAGGGTCGACCTCGATGGAGACCCGCCCGTCGACACCGTCCGTCGCGTCATAGACCGGGCGCAGCACATCACATGCCCACCGGACGTCGGTTGTGGTCAGCGCCCGCAGCGCCTCACCGACCCCGACTCCGCGGGCCGTCAGGTCACGGATCTGCGCGTCGTAGGCGTCGCCGCTCGTGATGGCCTTGGCAAAGATCGTCGGATTGGTGGTCACCCCCACCACCCGGTCCCGCGCAATCAGGTCCGCCAGGCTCCCGGACACCAGCCGCTCCCGGCTGAGATCGTCCAGCCAGATCGACACGCCGGCATCGCTCAGTGTGTTCAAGGGATTCATGACGCTGCCCGCTCCTCCCGCGCGCCAAGCGAACGGGCTCCTGCTTGCTCGTCCGCGGCCCGCACCAGAGCCTGCCTGTCGCTCCATCGTCTCTGGAAGCCCAGTGGCCCGCATCCGCACACCGGACCAGGCCGACAGTGCGGACGCCCGTCCGCCACCTGTCCGTCACCTGTCCGCAGCAGTTCTTGAACACTACGGAACGTCTGATTCGATATAGGTGAAAATGATTTGCGTTCTATGCGTCTCGCAAGGTTGTGGCGGTCTCGCCGATTGCTCGTTGGTGAGGTCGCGGTTTGCGGCGAGTTGAATCCTCCTTTCGGAGTGTCCGGGTGGGGGCTGGTCCCGTAGCGGCAGGCCAGGCGAGTGCCGGCAGTCAGCTCGGTTGGTGCGTCTTCGCGGGTCGGCGGAGTCGGCGATCCGCGCCGGGAATCAACGTCGCCAGACGCGGCCAATCCGACACTCGCGCATTTCGCTTGGGGCCACGGACAGGAGTCCGAGGCGAGGCCGAGTAGGGGGCGGCCGTGATCGGCTCCGGTTCCGGCTTCATGCCGAATCTCAACGCCCGCCAGTCCTCGGCGGCGACCTTGGCCGAAACCCTTCGTCATCCGGATCCTGTTGCGACGCGACGGTCTGAAGCGCCGCGCAGAGCGCGGCACGCGCGCGGACCAGCGTCCAGACCGCGTCCGCCTCGGCCTCGGCCTCGCCCAGCGACAGCCGGTCGAGGTACCCGGCGAGGACGGGCAGCGCCGCCCCCAGCGGGTCCTCGGAGGCACGTGCGACGGCCGCCTGCATCGGCGTCGCGACCTCGCCCGCCCGCCACGTCCACACCAGGTCACCGAAGTCGATGATCCCGGTCGGCACGAACCCTCCGTCGGCATCGAAGTCACCGACCACGTTGCACTCGTGGATGTCGGTGTGCACCGCCTGTTCCGGCAGCCGCCCGGCGGTCGTGCCGCCGACGAGCTCGGCCACACACGGGGTTGAAGTAGCCTCGCGGAGTACGAAGTTGATTTGGCTCCACTTGGCTGTCGGCGGCCACTTCACATTCCCCAGGCACGGCCAGATACGTGATCACAGTTGGTGATCGATGAGGGCTGGGTCACAGCGGGACTCCAAGAACGCCTGGTAGGCACGGCGTATGGAGGAACTTGCACGGCTCAGCGATATCGAGCAGGCCGCGGCCGGCGACGGACATCCGGTCTGGGCCGCCCAGGGACAAGGCGGTGACGGCCTGGGGCCGGGGGTACGGGCCTGGTGCCACGGCGCGGCGCTGGCGGTGGCGAGCCCGAACCCTCAACAGGACCGGCTTGCGGTCAAGGGCGACGGCGCCGACGTGGCCGTGCTGGTGCGGCGGATCCTGGAGGAGATCGGCCCGTCCTACCGAGTCCTGGGGGAAGCTGCCTTGATCGATGCGCTGGTGCGGCAGCTGCCCAATCTGGCGCAGGTCCACAATTTCTTCTGGATGGAGGCCACGTCCCCATCCGGTGCCGCCGCCGCAGGCGTGCGGTGGCTGAACGCCCGCGAGGAGAAGGAGGTGACCTGGCTGTTCGACCGCTTCTTCCCTGACTCCCACGCGCAGCCGGGACGCGCGGGCATGCGCCGCTGGGCCGGGGTCGTCGGCGAGGTGGACAGCAGCATCGGGGCGAAGCCGCTAGCGGTGGCGGCGGACGCGTGGTCCGTGGCCGGGTGCGGGTTCATGGGAGGGGTGGTCACCCACCCCGCCGCCCGCGGACGCGGTCTTGCGCGGGCCGTGTGCGGCTTCGTCATGGACGCCCTCGTCAACCAGCACGGCCGCGCCGCGCTCATGGTGCTCACCGGTAACGCGCCGGCCATCGCCACGTATGAACGCCTCGGCATGGCCAAGCGCCTGTTCGGGGCGGCGCACATCGCGGCCCGGTGAGGCCAGGGCTCCACGGTGGCAAGCCGACGCGGGCCCGCTCACACGAAGTGATCACTGGCGGCCAGCTCCCCGCTAACTGGCTGCTATCACTTGGCGAACACGTGCTGCGACGTGCCCTCGTTGGAGTGCATGCGCTGCTCCGTCCGCCCGGCGACAGCAGGGTGTGCGCGTCGATCACGGTCTTGTCGGAGGCCGTGTGTGTTGATCGCGGTCATGTCGGGAGGCCGGGGTGGGTTTGTCGCGCGCTGAACTGTTCGCAGCGAGCCGGAGGGACAAGCGTCTCGATCCGGAGATGTCGCAGCGGGTTCTGGCGGAGAAGTACGGGGTGCACCGGCGGACGGTGCGCCAGGCGTTGAGCTGGCCCGCACCATCGCCCGCTACGGCCGCGTCGATCTGCTCTGTCTGGACGAGTTCGGCTATCTCGATCTGGACAGTGCGGGAGCGAAGCTGCTGTTCCAGATCTTCATCGAGCGGGAAGAACGCAGGGCTATCGCGATCGCGTCGAACGCTCCGTTCTCCAAAGCGCACTTGTTCCGGCGAACCCGTGCCAGGTGCTGCCGAAACTTCACGGGTTCGATGGGGTCCAAGAGGCTGCCCAGTCGCCTCGATGTTCGCGCCACGCGGTCCTGAGGACTTCGAGCTCGGTGCGAGGGAAGTGCTCACCCCACTTGCCGCGGTATGCGCTCTCGCCGTACTCCCTCACGACCTCGTCGAAGCAACGGATCACTGCTCGGGCAACGACGTCGATGTTCTGCTGGGTGGCCCAGATCTCAGCCCCGGTGTTGTCGTGGTCACTGCCGCGGGCCAGCTCGAGTAGGCGGATCCACACGTCGGTGCCTTCACGGTAGAAGATCCATCGGAAGGCGGTGGGCTCGGCCTCGAACTGTGCTCGGCATTCGGTCTCGCCGACGATCAGACGTGTTACTGCCGTCAAGAGATCTTCGGGGGCAGCGGTGATATAGGACGCCGTGACTTCGGCTTCCGCCTGGTGGTCGCTGACGATGCAGTCGGCCCAACCACGTCCGGTCAGGGCCCAGGTGAGTCGCAGGTGGGCCATCGTCGTTCCCCTCCTCCAGCCATGGGTTCCCTGCGCTGATCACCGAGGGCCCGGCGCACACATCCGAGTCTGGGGGATGGCGAGAGGGCTGACCACCGGATTCTCTGACGCTGGCCGACCATCAGCAATCGGGCAGACGCCCGGGGTCGACGTGGTCGGCGAGATAGCTCAGGGTGGCTTGCGGGTCCATACCAAAGGCCGCAGCGACGAGCTTGGGATCCATGGAGTTCACCAGGTCGACGAGACGGGTGCTGCGGATCATGCGGGGCGGGAAGCCGCAGTCGTCAAGGACATGGGAGAGATAGGCAGTGAGGCTGGGCTCCGTCCGGCCTTTGTTCCCTTGGTGACCATGACGTGCGGGTTGTCCGTCCGCCATGCCTCACGGTGGGCCAGGCACCGCTGCAGCACCGCCTCCGGGAGGCCGGCCGCAGCCGCGTCGGTGTGAGGGTGCCCCGTCGGCTTGGGCGGATTCTTGGGGTCCTCGCAACACGTGACGGTCTACGTGGTCGTCAGTAGATCACGCAGGCGCTCGGCTGGGGTTTTCCAGCCGAGCGTTTTGCGTGGCCGGCCGTTGAGTTGCTGGGCGACGTGTTCGAGGTCTTCGGCACTGTGCACGGACAGGTCGGTTCCTTCGGGGAAGTACTGTCGCAGCAGGCCGTTGACGCTTCTATGTCAAGCAGCGAGCTGGTGGTGGGTGATGTGGTGCTGCCAGGTAGCTCGGTCTTTGGTGATGGCGCGGTGGATGACGTCGATCAGATGGCGTTTGAGGATGCGTCGGGCGCCGCGGGCTCCTTTGGCCGGCTCGTGGCGGGCCAGAAGTGCTCGTGCGCCCGGGTGGAATCGCTGTTGGACGATGGACGTCGTGTAGAGCACGCTGTTGAGTCGCCGGTTGCCGCCTCGGTGCAGCCGGTAGCGTTCCTTGTCGGAGGGTAGACCGGGATCGGCGCGGTCCCGGTGTAGCGGGTGAGCTTCGCTGAGCTGGTGAAACGGGTGATGTCACCGATCTCGGCGAGGAGGACCGCCGCGGAGACGTGGCTGATCCCTGTGATCTCCAGCAGCGCGGGTGCCAGCGGGGTGACCAGTTCCCGGATGGTGGTTTCGAGTCCGCGGACACGCTCGTTCAGCCCGTCTGTCTCCGTGATCATCTCGATCAGCACCAGGCGGACGTGATCGCTCATGTCCGTGGTGTTCCCCGTCAAGTCCTTGTGTGCAGTCTGTCCCTCGCCGTCCGCTGGATGTTGTGGGTCAGGACGTTGGTGACGGCGCATAGTGGTGGGCAAGATCGGTGGCGAGGTCGCGGAGGTGAGCCCTGGCTTCGGTGGGGCCGTGCACAGTGATGGTGCTTCCGAACGGCAGTAGTGCTCGTACGTCCTCCAGATGCAGGAAGCGGATCGTCACCTTGTGGCCGGTGGCGGATTGTTCGTGGTCGTCCCGGACGAGTCGTTGGCCGAAGATCCGTTGCGCTCGCTCGATCTGGGTCTGGTCGATGGTGGCGCTGACCTCTATCGCGTGGTCGTGCTCCCACTGATCGATGAGCGCGGCGGCGACGGTGGCCAGGGTCTGGCTCTTGCGGATCCGTCGTGGCTGGTCGACTTCTTTCCACGTCGTGATCCGTTCGAGTCGGTACATCCGTGGCACTCGGGCACAGTCGGCGACGAGGTACCAGATGCCGGCCTTGGCGAACAGCCCGTAGGGATCCACGACCAGGTCGCGTAGGCGAGACTCGCGTGCGCTGTCGTACTCGATCCGTAGCCGGCGACCTCGCCGCACCGCGCCGACCAGTGAAGCCGGAGTCGTGCCGGAAGCTGGTGTCTGACGCCAGGGACGGCTGTCCACGTGCACTACGTCGGTGAGCGGCAGGAGTGCACGGACTCGACGTGGCTGTGCAGCGGCGATCTTGGAGAGCGCGCGCCTGCTTTCGACCGATGCATCGAGCTCCGCACGTTGCTTGTCATCCAGCCCGGTGAGCGACAGATGATCACGCTCGCCCGGTGTGAGCCGTGTGAGGTCGAGTCCGGATCCGGGAAGCATGGTCACGCCTCCGAGGCGGCCCCGGTGTGCGGTCACCGGCAGACCGGCGTCGCGGAGCCAGTTCAGATCCCGGGTGATGGTTCGAAGGGACACCCCGAGCGCTGAGGCGAGTTCCTGTGTGGTCACGGCGTCCCTCGATTCGAGGAGCAGCATCAGGGAGAAGAAGCGGTCCGGAGTCACCCACCAATCTTTTCCAGGAATTGCGACATGATGTGACGCATATCCCGGTCAGGCTGGCGGATGCGTACCTGCCACCTGTGAGAAGGAACAGCCATGACCAGATCCGTCGTGTCCATCGTCTACGTGAACGACGCTCCCGCCGCAGCTCGTTTCTACGGAGACCTCCTCGACCTGAGCCCCTCCTTCGAGACGCCGGGATACATCACCTTCGACCTCGGGCCGGGCGCTGACCTCGGTCTGTGGTCCGGCCAGTTCGAGAATCTGTCACCGGATGTCCCGCGTACCAGTGAGGTGTGCCTGGCCACCGACAGTGGACCTGACGAGCTCAACGCCACCTTTGAGCAGTGGAAGTCGAAGGGGGTCACAATCCTGCGCGAGCCTCATGATTTGGGGTTCGGCCTGACCTTCCTCGCAGCCGACCCTGACGGGAACCGCATCCGCGTCGCACCGCGGGGCTGAAAGGCCGCGATGCGGCAGGCGCGCACGACAGGTGTCGCGCCTGCCGTCGTCCGACTTCGAGAGGACGACGAGTGTCCCACGCGAATGTTCCCCTGAGCGTCGTGGGCCGTAGGCGGCTCGTGAAGCGGTGCCAGACACGTCGCATCGCGAGCGGAGTTCAGGCCAGTGCCCCTTGGAGCCACCCTGGTCATCCGACGGGCCATGAAGCTGATGGCAGCAAGGGCTTGTCAGGCACCAGGCGGTCGGGGGAACGGGACGACGTTGTCGTGGGCGGAGACATGCTCTGTGGACGTGCCCTCCCTCCGGGCGAGAACGGCGCTGGCCAGGGTCAGCCTCGTCACCAGCTGCCGGAGTTCTTCGATCTCGACCCTCTGGTTCGAGATGGTCTGTTTGAGCTTGCTGACAGTTTCACGGAGCCGCTTCTCGGTCTCAGGGGTCTGCTGGGTCTCTGCGCGCACGCGCTCGTAGAACTCGTTCTTCAGGTCGACGTGCCGTCTGAGGATGGCCATGCGATGGACACCCGCCTCTTGGGCTGGTACTCCAGCCGGACTTCTAGATATTCCCTGGTCAACGACCTGGCAGCGGGGAGTGTAGCGGGTGTTCGGCGGTCGCGGGACGGTCTTTTCGGGGCTGTCCCGCGAACGTGTGCCCGCGCCGCATGTAATGACGACAATCCGGACAGTCCTCCCGCGTGATCAACGACATGCCGACGAGCGTGTGGGAACAAGAACTCGAAGAACTCTTCCTACGGACCGGAGCCCGCTTCACCCGGGTGGAAGCCCGGCGCCGGATGCGGGACTACGTGCGCGGGCTGCTCGGCCCGGCAGGCCACAAAAACGGTTGGCAACTCGCCGAGTACGCCGGGCACGCCACCCCCGACGGCCTGCAGCACCTGCTGTCCGGCAGCCGCTGGGACGCCGACCGCATCCGCGACGATCTGCAGGCATACATCGCCGAACAACTCGGCGAGCCGGACGGGGTGTTGATCCTGGATGACACCGGCTTCGTGAAGAAGGGCACCACCTCCGCAGGGGTGTAGCGCCAGTACTCCGGCACGGCCGGGCGGACCGAGAACTGCCGGATCGGCGTCTTCGCCGCCTATGCGACGACCCGGGGCCACACCTTGGTCGACCGCGAGTTCTACCTGCCCAAGTCCTGGACCGGCGACCGGGAGCGCTGCCAAGCGGCCCGCATCCCCGACGATCGCGGCTTCGCCACCAAGGGCGAGCTCGCCCGCGCCATGATCGAGCGCGCTCCGGCCTCCCCGCTCCCCATCACCTGGGTCACCGCCGATTCCGCCTACGGCCAGGACTCCCACTTCCGCCGCTTCCTCGAAGGCCGCGGCCTCTCCTAGGTCGTCGCCGTGCCCAAGTCCCAGCAGGTCCACGGCCCGCGCATCGACTTCCTCATCGAACAGGCCCCCCGAGGTGTGGCAGCGCCTGTCCGCAGGGAGCGGTGCGAAAGGCGAGCGCTACTACGACTGGCCCGCCGCCCGCCGCCCGCCTGCCCGCCTTGTTCGAGTTCGACGGCGACGAGCGCACCCGGCAGCGGTGGATGCTGGCCCGCCGCAGCATCCACAAGCCCGACGAGATCGCCCCTTTGCTGCAGCCCCTTTTCCTCCGCCACGGCCTTCTCCAGCCCCTCAAGGAGCTCCGGCTCGACCACCATGCCCGCCGCGTGGTGATGCGCGCGGGCGACGGTGGAGTCCACGCTGACCAGGCTGAGTCCGACGTCGTCGCGGGCCGCCGCCTGGGCGGTCATCGCGTCCATGAGGGTCTGGAAGACCTCGTCACGCGCCCACATCCGGAACCGGTCGTAGATCGTAGACCAGGAGCCGTAGCGCTCGGGCACGTCCCGCCAGGGGCTGCCGGTACGGATCCGCCACATCACCCGCTGCGCGACCACCCGTCGAGCCCGTGGACACCTCGATGCCCGCCGATTTCGTTGAGCCCGCACCCTGTATTCGTGTTGGCTAGCGGCACCGAACTGTCAGTACCGCAGGTGTCCGCTTGGCTGTAGCAGGGAGTTGAACGTGCAGGACATTGTTGTCGACCCCGTTGCCCACAATCGGGCAGCCTGGGACAAGTGTGTCCAAGAGGGCAACGAGTGGTCGAGGCCGGTGAGTGCTGAGGACGTCGAGCGCGCCCGCATGGGCGACTGGTCGATTGTTCTCATCGGGCGTGAGCCAGTCGACCGCTCGTGGCTGCCGACGGACCTGACCGGCAAGGACGTGTTGTGCCTGGCCTCCGGCGGTGGCCAGCAGGGTCCGATCCTCGCCGCCGCAGGGGCGCGGGTCACCGTATTCGACAACTCGCCCCGCCAGCTCGGCCAGGACCAGATGGTGGCGGCGCGCGACGGACTCGAGCTGCGCACCGTCCTGGGCGACATGCGCGACCTCAGCGCCTTCGGCGATGCGACATTCGACGTCGTATTCCATCCGGTCTCTAACCTATTCGTGCCAGACTTGGCACCGGTGTGGCGTGAGTGCTTCCGTGTCCTGCGACCGGGCGGAACTCTGCTCGTGGGCTTCCTCAACCCTGATGTGTACTTGTTCGACCACGAGGCGCTCGACGAGCGCGGCGAGCTGATCGTCGTGCACAAGCTGCCTTACAGCGATGTCACGCAGTACTCCGCCGAGGAACGCGCCACGAAGTTCGGCGCGGATGCCCCTCTTGAATACAGCCACACCCTCACCGACCAGATCGGCGGGCAACTCGCCGCGGGGTTCGTCCTCACCGGCTTCGCGGAAGCGCCGCACCAATCCAACGCATCCGCGCAATATATGTCGAACTATTTTGCGACGCTGGCGGTCAAGCCGGGCTGACCCAGTCGTGGGGCCGGCCGAGACGGCCGTGTCTCCGAATGGCCAAGTGGAGCGCTGTGCCAGCCTGACCCCCACTAACTTCGCTCAGCCACGATCAGGCCCCGCGGCGTCGTCGGATTGATCGTGCCCACGCGCGCGTAAGCCACCTGGAGACCGCGGAAGATCGCAGCCGCCAGCAGCCCGTACGCGAGGGCACCGAGAGGGGGCGACGTATCAGGCATGGCGATTCCCATCCGTGTCCTGCAACGCGAACCGCCTGGAGGTCGTGATCCATGAGGAAAGCGTTGCTCGTGGCGACTGAAGGAGGGCACGCGCCCGGAGGGCACCTACTGCCGACAAGGCCACGAGTACATGCCGGAGAAGGTATACCTGGGTTCTCGTCAGCAGGTCCGGCAGTGCCGGGGCGGGGCAAGGCCCGAGAGGTCCACCCCGGCGATATGACATCTCGTGACAGATGAGAGGCTCAGACGGGTGAGCGAGACACCACCGAACACCCTGCAATACCGCTTTGACGGGCCAGAAGAGGCCCCGGTCCTGATCCTGGGCCCCTCCCTGGGTACTACCTGGCACAGGTTGTAGAGACCGTCCGTGGGCGTCCAGGCCGGTCCAAGATGAGCGCGTAATGCCAGGTCAGGGCATTCCGGTCCGGTGGAGTCGACTCAGTCGGTGATAGGCGTGTGAGAGCGGAGTGCGACGAGAAGCCCCGCAGGTGCGGCCCGGCGGGGCTTCTGAGTAGGTGAGTTTCCGCGTCCGCCTTGAGCCCCGTTGCACTCGGGGCCTCCTCTCTCGAGCACCCGACGCAAGGACGCGGTGACGACACGCGTTTACGGCCGATGCAACGTCTCCCTGGAGCCGCATGGGGCGATCACCTTGCTGACCGACCCCGACGGGTACTGGGCGCGCTTGCTGTCGCTTATCCCTCGTGACGCGCGCCTGGAGAATCCTGGAAGCGATGCGCTCATGGAGGAGGGTGGACCCGTGTGGGAGTTGTGGAAACGCCTGGCCGGCACCAAGCACTACCCAGGGAAACCCGACGGCAGCGGCCCGGTTGTCGCAGGTAAAATTGCTGGCCCGCAAGCGGTCGCACCTCATCCCCATCTACGACATCCGCATCAAGCAGCTATTCGAGCGACCGAAGGTGGACCACTCCTTCTGGGCCGCGCTGCCTGCGGCCCTGCGGGTGGACAACGGTGCCTTCCGTGATCAGTTGATCCATCTCCGCGGCAAGGCGGGTATCGGTGAGGACATCGGCGTCCTGCGTGTGTTCGGCGTCATCGCCTGGATGCTCGAAGGCGGGCAGGGCCAGGTCGCGACGAGCTGAGCCCTGAGGTGGAGTGGGGGGAAGGCGCATGCGGAGGCTGATGGGGCACCGAGGGCGGGCGACGATAAGGGCAGACATATTGAGCCCTACCGGTCAGATGTCCCGGAAGAGACAAGGGAGCCCCGTGACCTGCCGCATTCGACGTCTGTGCGTTGCTGACCTGCACATACGGCCTTTCGGCTGTTTCACGCTCGTGCCCGTTTATGGAGCCGGAAGTCCCAGAAAAGTCCCAGAGGACTCCCACTGCCGTCGGCCACTCTTTCGGCGTTATGCAGAGTGAGGATGACGTCTCCTCGGATGTGTGGCCGGGTCGCCTTCGTGATGGTGCAGGTCCCGGCGGTGATCGGCCCGGCAGCCACGAACCTGGCGGGGGACGCCGCCTTGACCAGCTCGTGCAGCGGCCCGGGAGGCTCGGTCGCACCACCGGACCGATGGAGGTCACGCCTCGCGGGAACCCTCGTACATGGCCTCGATGGCCTCGGCGTACTCGCGTTCCACGACAGGCCGCTTGACCTTGAGGCTCGGGGTGAGCTCACCGTGCTCCACGTCGAGGTCGCGCGGCAACACCGAGAACTTCTTGATGGTCTGCCACCGCTGCAGTTCGCCGTTGACACGCTGGACGAAGCCGTCGATCAACTCGTGCACCTGCGGTGACGAGACGACCTCCGCGTAGCCGTGGCCATCGAGGCCGTGGGATGCCGCCCACGGCATGATGACGGTCTCGTCCAGGGCGATCAGTGCGGTGCAGTAGTTGCGACCGTTGCCGATGACCAGGACGTTGCTGGTAAACGGGCAGATGGCTTTGAAGCGCCCTTCGATCTCCGTAGGGGCCACGTACTTGCCGCCCGAGGTCTTGAACAGGTCCTTCTTGCGGTCGGTGATCCGGACGAAGCCGTCGCCGTCGACCTCTCCGATGTCGCCGGTGTGGAACCAGCCGTCGCTCTCCAGCACCTCGTCGGTCTTCTCCGGGAGGTTGTGGTAGCCGCGCATGATTCCGGGGCCTCGGAGAAGGATCTCGCCGTCGTCGGCGATGCGGACCTCGGTCCCGGGCAGGGGTTTGCCGACGGTGCCGACGCGAAGGTCGTCGGCGGGGTTGACGGTGCAGGCGGCGCTGGTCTCGGTCAGGCCGTAGCCTTCGAGGACGGGCACGCCGGCGCCGGCGAAGAAGTAGCCGATGTCGGGCGCGAGCGCGGCACTGCCCGAGACGCTGCCGCGCAGATTGCCTCCGAAGGCAGCGCGGATCTTGCGGTACACCAGCCGGTCGGCCAGGGCGTGCTGCACGGAGAGCCACAAGGGGACCTGGCGTCTCGCGGTCGCCGCCACGGTGTTCTGCTGCGCCCTGGCGTAGTCGCGGGCGACCTGCGCCGCCCAGAGGAAGATCTTGTACCTGGCGCCGCCCTCGGCCCTCGCCCTGCTCGCGATGCCGTTGTAGACCTTTTCGAAGATCCGCGGTGCGGACGCCATCACGGTGGGCCGGACGGCGGGCAGGTTGGTGATGATGCGGTCGACACGCCCGTCCACGGCCATCACATGTCCGGTCCTGATCTGACCGGAGATCAGAGCCTTGCCGAAGACGTGGGACAGCGGCAGCCAGAGGAACTGCACGTCGTCGGGGCGCAGCAGCCCGCTGACCTCCTGTGCTACGCCCTGGTACGACCAGCAGTCGTGGACGAGGCGAACGCCCTTGGGGCGGCCGGTCGTACCGGAGGTGTAGATAAGGGTCGCGAGTTGTTCCCGCTCGATGGCGCCGACGGCTGCCTCGATTGCGGCAGGGTGCTCTTCCAGGTGCGCGGTGCCGAGCTTCTCGAGCTCGGCGAGTGACAGCACCTCCAGGCCGTCCACGGGTATGGCGTCCGCCTGGGGGTCGAAGAGGATCGCGTGGTCGAGCCCGGGCAGGCGGTCGGCATGGGCGACCACCTTGGCCAGCTGGGCGGCGTTCTCGACGAAGATCGCCCGGCTGCCGGAGTCGGCGAGGATGTACGCCGTCTCGTCGGCGTTGGTGCTGGGGTAGACGGCGGTGGCGGCAGCGCCCGCGCACATGACGCCCATGTCGGCCAGGATCCATTCCACGCGAGTGGAGGAGGAGATCGCCACACGCTCTTCGGGCCGCACCCCAAGTGCAAGAAGGCCCGCCGCGATCACCTTGACCCGCTCGCCGGTCTGCGCCCAAGTCAGCGAGTGCCACTGCTCGGTGCCGGAAGGGCCGTCGTCGGACGGTGCGGGGTAGCGGTAAGCCTCCAGGTCAGGTGTGGCCCGGACTCTTGAGAGGAAGAGGTGTGCCACGGAAACGGGGCGGCTTTCAAGAAGGGACTGCGCGGAACTCACATCGACCTCCGGGCCCGGATGCGCCCATCCAAAGGCTTGTTAACTGGCTGGTAACTCGTAAGCAGAGCTGAGACTAAAGGCAAATCCTCCGGCACGTAAGGGGGAGGTTCTGGGGTGAACCCCCGCCAACCGCGGGTGTACTGCGCGCCGTTGGTCAATGCGCCCCATGCAGTGGGCGGAGCGTGCAGCGACGGCTTGGTCGAGCGGGCGGAAGGGCAGAGTGGGAGGCCGCTCCCCGGGCGACCCGCTGTGGTGGAACGGCACACGAGGGTTCGTCGGCTGGTCAGGCCCCGGCCGAGACCTGAGTCTTCTCGCCCGAGGCTGCGGCTGTTCCTTCTGCCGCCTGGAGTGTCTTGTTGCGGTGTACGGAGGACAGGAAGGAGGCCGCGATCAGGAACACGCCGACCAGGCCGGTGATGATCTCGCTGATCTCGTGCTGGATCGTCACCAGCAGGATCGCGGCGAGCGCGCCGATCGCGTAGTGGGCGCCGTGCTCCAGGTAGACGTAGTCGTCCAGGGTGCCCTCGCGGACCAGGTAGACCGTCAGCGAACGCACGTACATCGCGCCGATGCCCAGGCCGAGCGCCATCCAGAAGATGTGGTTGGTGATGGCGAAGGCGCCTATCACCCCGTCGAAGGAGAAGGACGCGTCCAGAACTTCCAGGTACAGGAAGAGGAAGAACGCGGCCTTGCCGGCCAGGGTGACCGCCGGGACCGGTTTGCCCTCGGCCCTGGCCTTTTCCTCCTCCTCGTGTTCGTGCTCCTCCTCTTCGAGTTTGTCCTCGAAGTAGCCGGAGAGACCGCCGACCACGAGATACGTGACCAGGCCGGCGACGCCGGAGAGCAGCACGGTGGCGGACTTGTCGGCGTGGCCCGTGCTGACGTGGGCGTTGGTGGCGAAGGTCATCGCGGTGGCCAGCAGCACGATCAGCGCGACGCTTACCGACAGCATGTCGACCTTGCCGAGTTTGGCGAGCGGGCGTTCCAGCCGGGCCAGCCACCTGATGTCCCGGTCCTCGAGGATGAAGTCCAGGAAGATCATCAGCAGGAACATGCCGCCGAAGGCGGCGATCGCCGGGTGGGCGTCGGTGACCAGGTCCTCGTAGCGGTTCGGGTCGTCGAGGGCGAGCTGCACCGCCTCGATGGGGCCGACCTTCGCGCTGATGGCGACGATCACGACCGGGAACACCAGCCGCATGCCGAACACCGCGATCAGAATGCCGAGGGTGAGGAAGATGCGCTGCCAGAAGGCGTTCATCTTCTTCAGGATCCCGGCGTTGACGACCGCGTTGTCGAAGGACAGCGAGATCTCGAGGATCGACAGGATCAGTACGATCCCGAACGCCTCCCAGCCCCACTGCCACGCGGCGAAGGCAAGGCCGGCCGCCGTGACGGCGAACGACCAGCCGAATGTCCTCAAGATCATGTCTTTCCCATGCAGTCGGAGTGAATACGGAGGCTGGGAGCCTCCGGCGCCGCTCGTGTCACGACGCCAGCCGGTCGAGATGGCTTGTGGGCGCGTGGGGCGCTACCTCGAACCAAACGGTCTTTCCCGTGGCTGTGGGCGTACTGCCCCAATCGGACGCCAGAGCCGCGACCAGCAACAGGCCGCGACCGCTCTCGGCGTACGGACCGCCACCATGCGAGGTCCGGAAAGGGCGAGCCGTGTCGGCCACCTCCACCCGCAGCCGGGCCCTCGTCCAGCTCACGACGACGCTGTACGGGCCGGTGGCGTGCTGCAGCGCGTTGGCGATCACCTCGCCGGAGAGCAGCGCCAGGTCATTCAGTGTCTCGTCCGGAAGCGGCAGACCCCAGTCACGGACCGTCGACAGGACGAGCCGACGCGCCGTGGGAACGGTCTCGTCCCCCGTGCTGAGGGTGAAGCCGCGGCACAGGGGTTCTCTGTGAGTGTGCACCATGATCACCCCTTGACGGGTGCGCTCGCGGTGCGGACCAGGCGGCGACACCGCGGACACGGCCGGCGGGCGTGAGGCAGCAGGCATATGAAGGAGGGGCTGGCAGCGGGTCCCGGGATCGGTCGTAGGTCTTGTCTTCGCGCGCGTTGGTGCGCCCGCGCCGGGCAGAGGCTGATCTGTCTGTGATGCGTGGCCGGTCCATCCGGGACGGACCGGCCACCTGCCCCTTGCCTGGCTCAGGACTTCTGGGCGAGGGCCTTCAGCGCCTTCTCCGCGCCGGGGTTCAGCTGGACGGGGGTGACGATCTCGGCCATGTCGAGATCGATCTCGGCCGCGGCCGCGTTCACCTTCTCCAGTTCGCTCTTCTTCTCGTAGACGAGGTTGACGATCTCGGCGGCGAGATCCGGGTCGAAGCCCTTCTTCACCAGCAGCACGTTCGGTACCACGATCGTGGGCACGTCCTTGGACTGGTTGTATACGGACTTGGGGATGGAGGCCGTCATGTAGACGTCGCCGTACTCCTGGTTCAGAGCGGACAGTTGCGGTGTCACGTCCAGGAAGCGGACCTCTTTCTTGAGGCTGGTGGTGAGGTCCGTGATCCCGCCGCTGGGCAGTCCGCCGGACCAGAACAGCGCGTCGATCGTGCCGTCCTTCATGGCGTCCACGGTTTCCGGGAGGCCGAGACGGTCGGCGGAGATGTCCTTGGCGGGGTCCAGCCCGGCGGCCTTCAGCAGCCGGTTGGCGATCACTTCCGTGCCGGAGCCGGGGGCCCCGGTGGACACTCTCTTGCCCTTCATGTCTCCGATGGAGTCGATCCCCGCGTCGGAGCGGACCAGTACCTGGGTGTAGTTCGGGTACAGCCGGGTCAGTGCCTCGATGTCCTGGGGGGAGGAGAAGGACTGCTTGCCCTCGACGGCGTCGCCGGCGGTGTCCAGCAGGGAGAAGGCGACGTCGTAGGTGCCGGCTCCGAGGCCCTGGATGTTCTGCACGGAGGCGCCGGTGGTGGTGGCGGTGGCCCGGTAGCCGTCGAGGTTGTCGGAGATCAGCTCCGCGAGTCCGCCGCCGACCTGGTAGTAGACGCCGGTGGTGGGGCCGGTCGCGATGGTGAGCCGGCCTCCCTTCCCGCCGCTGTCGGCGGCCGTGTTCTCGGTCTGCTTCCCGCCACCGCAGGCGGTGGCGAGCAGACCTACGGCGAGAGCGGCGGTGGCGAGGCGCAGGGTGCGCATCCGGTGCTTCATGAGGAGAGCTGTCCTTCCGTGATGGTGTCCGCCTCGGGGTTCTCACCGGTGGTGGAACCCGAGAGGGTGGACTGCCGACGGCGTACGAGATGCACGCCGAGGGCGAGTACGAGGGCCGCGCAACCCGCGGTGATCGCCACGGGTTCGAGGTACAGCAGGCACAGGGCGGCGGCGGCGCACAGCGCACGCTCCACCGGGCCCGCCGGGCCGAGCAGCCGACCTCCGGTGGCCGCGGCCAGTGCGGCCACGGCGAGGGCGGAGACCGCGGTGGTCCACAGGACGCCCCACAGGCCGCCGGTGCCGAGCAGATGGGCGCCGTTGTCGGTGAGGACGAAGGCGAACGGCACGAGGAACGCGGGCAGCGAGTACTTCCAGGTCGCCACCATCGTGCGCATCGGGTTGCCGCCGGTGATCGCGGCGGAGGCGGCCGCCGCCATGGCCGTCGGCGGGCTCACCTCGGAGAGCACGGCGTAGTAGAAAATGAACATGTACGCCTCGTGGGTGGCGACTCCCAGTTCGAGCAGGGCCGGCGCGATGATCACCGCGGCGATGATGAACGAGGCGGTGACCGGGACCGCGAGTCCGAGGACGGACACCGCCACGGCCGCGAAGAGCACGGTCAGGACCAGTGTCACGGTCGGGTTCTCGCCGAAGGCCCCGGCCGCGTCGACGATGACCGAGGCCAGGTTCAGGCCGAGACCGGTCTGGGTGACGACGGCGACGATCATGCCCGCCGCGGCGCAGGTGGCGACGACCGGGAGGACCGACTTGCTGCCCTCGGCGAGGGCTTGGTACAGGCGTCGCGGCGTCATCCTGTGCTTGGGGTCGAGGAACGACAGCAGGAACTGCAGGGCCGTCGCGTAGACCACCGCCCTGAAGGGGGGCAGTCCCATCGCCATGAAGCCGACGATCATGAAGAGGGAGAGGAAGTGGTAGCCGAACCGGCCCAGCAGGCGCAGTGCCGAGGTGGGCTCGTCGTCCACGACGGGCTGGGTGTGGTGCTTGCGGGCGTCGATCTCGACGGCGAGGAGGATGCCCAGGTAGTACAGGAGCGTGGGCACCAGCGCGTACAGCAGGACGGTGAGGTAACTCTCCCTCAGGTACTCGGCGATGATGAACGCGGCGGCGCCCAGTGTCGGCGGGGAGAGGATCGCGCCTATCCCGGCGGCCGCGAGCACTCCGCCGCCCTGCTCCTTGCCGTAACCGGCCCGGCGCAGGACGGGCCAGGCGACCGAGCCCAGGCTGACCGCGGTCGCGGTGCCGGAACCGGAGACGGTGCCGAGGAGGAAGCCCGCGGCGGTCACCGTGCGTCCGGGCGCGCTGCGGGAGCCGCGGAAGGCCGCGAACGACAGGTCGATGAAGAACTTGCCCGCGCCGGAGATGTCGAGGACGGCGCCGAAGATGGTGAACAGGACGATGTAGGTGCCGGCGACGTTCAGCGGCACGCCGTAGACGCCGTCGGTGCCCATGAAGAAGTGGGCCGCGATCGCGTCGATGTCGAAGCCGCCGTGCGCCAGTGACCAGTCGTACGGCAGCTGTCCGCCGTAGTACGCGTATACCAGGAAGCTCGCGCAGAAGGCCGGCAGGACCCAGCCGGTGGTGCGTCGGCACGCCTCCAGGACCAGCACGATCATGGCGAGGCCGGCCGCCGTGTCCAGCGAGGTCGGCAGCTGGCGCCGCTCGATGAAGGCGTCGAACTCCATCAGCGGGTACAGGCACACGGCGAGTGCCGCAGCGGCGAGCAGCCAGTCGAGCCACCCCGGGTTGTCGTGGCGGACAGCCGCCTTGTCCGGCACCCCGTCGGCGGGCGCGGTGCGGTCACCGCGTCGCCAGGGCAGCAGCAGCGCCGGTACCCGCACTGTCCCGCGGTGGGTCAGGAAGATCAACGGCAGCGTCCCCGCGAGGAAGAGAGTCAGGTAGTACTGGGTGCCCTTGGCAACCGGAAAGAAGATCGCGTACAGCACGAAGACCGACAGCGAGGCGCACACCACGGACACGGCCGCGGAGACCCGGGGGGAGAGTTTCCGGGCCGGCCGCTCCTGCTCGAACTCGGCCACGAGCTCCTCGGCTGATCGCTGCCTCGGCTCGGGCGGCACCGTTGCCATGCTCATCGCGGCTTCTCCTGGGACTAGGCGGTTCGTGGTGTCCCAGACCGTGGCAGCTGTTCACATGCGTGCAACAGAGCACGACCGAGGACTTAACGTAGGTTTAGGGTTCAGTGACGGCGGTCACTTCTACGCTCATCGCACCGGCTGTGACCTGCGCGCTCCCTCGGCACCTGTGCCGCCGGGCCTCAGGGCCCGCCGGATTCCATCCACCGGGAGGCCGTGTGCGGATACTTCTCGTCGAGGACGACAACCGGGTCGCCGACGCCCTCACCGGTGCCCTCCGGCGCCACGGATACGAGGTACGGCGTGCCGCGAACGCCGCCGACGCCCTGGCGGCACCCCCCGCCGATCTCGTGCTGCTCGATCTGGGCCTGCCCGACCGGGACGGCATCGAGGTCTGCCGCGAACTGCGCGCCCGCGGCGGCGTACCGGTGATCGCGGTGACCGCGAGGGGAGACGAGCCCGACCGGGTGCGGGGGCTGCGCAGCGGCGCCGACGACTACGTGGTGAAACCGTTCGGCACCGCGGAGTTGCTGGCCCGTATCGAGGCGGTGCTCCGGCGCAGCGTGAGCCAGCGCGGCCATGAGGACCGGCTCGTCGCCGTCGAGGGCCTGGAGGTGGACCTCGGGCGGCGCACGGTCACCGTGGACGGGCGCAGCGTCGCCCTGACCTTCAAGGAATTCGAGGTTCTCGCCCTGCTGGCCCGCGCGGGCGGTGCCGCCGTACCCCGCGACCGGATCGTGGTGGAGGTGTGGCAGACGACGTACGACGGCATGTCACGCACCCTCGACGTCCATGTGGCCACCCTGCGCGGCAAGCTGGGGCGGGCGGGGGGCTTGGTACAGACCGTGCGAGGGTTCGGGTACCGGCTCTCCGCGGGCCCGGGGGCGGCCCGTGGTCCGGGGGGCGGCACCGGGCCGGGAGCCGACGGTGGTGGCGCGGAGGCCGGCGGTCCGGCGGCGGCAGGCGAGTGAGGACGCAGGATGCGCCGCCGACTTCTCTTCATCGTCTTCGTCCTGGTCGCAGGTCTGATCGTCGCGCTCAGCCTGCCCCTGGTGCGGGCCACCGCGGAGCGTACGGTCCAGAGTTCGTTCATCGGGAGGGTCGAGGACGGCGCATGGTTCGCGGACCTGGCCGCCACCGCCCTGGAGTCGGGGCGGACCGGCCGTCTGGAGGCCGCCGCCGACCGCTACGCGAACCTCTACGACTCACGCGTCGCGGTGGTCGACGCCGACAGCGAGACCGTGATCGCCTCGCGCCCCGTCGACCTGGAGGAGCCGCAGGTGCGGTCGGCGCTGCTGCTCGCCCTCGCCGACCGGCCTCCCGAGCAGCCCGGCGTGTGGTGGCCATGGGACGACCGGCCCTTCGTGCTGGCCGAGCCCGTCCGGCGCGACGGCCGTGTGCTGGGCGCCGTGCTGATCGTTTCACCCACCGAACAGGCCCGTTCCGAGGTGGCCGACCATCTGACCCTGGTGGTGCTTGGCAGCCTCGCGGCACTCGTCCTGGTGGTGATCGCGGTCGCGGCGCCGGTGGTCCGCTGGGTGCTCCGTCCTGTCCACGACCTGGACCGCGCCACCCATGAGGTGGCCCTCGGGAGCCTGAAGACCCGTGTGTCGGAGCGGGTGGGTGCCCCGGAACTGCGCCGCCTCGCCAACCACTTCAACGTGATGGCGGACAGCATGCACGCCTCCCAGGAGCAGCAGCGGGCGTTCGTGGCACAGGCGTCCCACCAACTGCGCAATCCGCTGACCGCGCTCCGGCTGCGGGTGGAGAACCTGGAGGAGTTCGTGAACGACCCGCGCGGTCTGAACGAACTGCACTTCGCCGTGGAGGAGGCCGACCGGTTCGGCGAGATGCTCGACGGGCTGCTGCGGCTGGCCAGGGCGGAGGCGTCGGAGGCGGAAAGGGGACCGGTCGACGTCACCGCCGTGGTGACGCACCGGGTCGATGCCTGGCGGGCTGCCTTCTCCGGTGCGGGTGTCCCGCTCACCACGCAGATTCCCGACGGCGTGAGCGCGCTGTCCCTGCCCGACTGTCTCGACCACGCACTCGACACCCTGCTCGACAACGCCCTCAAGTTCGGCGAGGGGGCACCGGTCGATGTCTCCGTGCACCGCGCCCCGGCCGGGGCAGCGATGGAGACGGTCGAGGTGACGGTACGGGATGCCGGCCCCGGCCTGACCGCGGAGGAACTGTCCCAGGCGGGCGGGAGGTTCTGGCGCAGCACACGTCACCAGAACGTCCGCGGCACGGGGCTCGGCCTCGCGCTCACCCGCATGGTGGTGGAGGCGGGCGGCGGTGAACTGCTCCTGGCAGCCGCGCGGCCACACGGACTCTCCGCCACCGTACGGCTGCCCGCCGCGCCGGCACCCCCCGGCGATCCCCTGTCCGATCCGCTGTGAGGGGAGCCGGTGACGGTACTTGCGAGCGGTCAGGGATGTGACTCGCGGTACCACCGAGCGGCGCCGGGGTGCAGCTCCAGCGGGTGGGTGGCGATCGCCGTACGCCGGTCGAGGCGGCGGGCCTCAGGGTGCGCCCGGATCAGCCGGGACTGCCCCTCGAACAGCAGCCGGGTCAGCCAGTACGCCTCCGCGTCCGGCATGTCCCGCCGTACCACCAGGAAGTTCGGCACACTCACCGTGGTCACCGCGCTCTGCGCCCCGTACACGACGGCCGGCACGGTGGTCTCGGTGTACAGCTCGCCGTAGGACCGGGTGAGCTCGTCGACCATGTCGCCGAGGTCGACGAGGCGGATCATGGTGCTGCGGCGCAGTTCGGTGATGGCTCCGGTCGGCAGACCGCCGCTCCAGAAGAAGGCGTCGATACGCCCCTCGGCCAAGGCGGTCGCCGACTCGCGCACATCCAGCCGCAGCGAGGTCAGGTCACCGTCGGGGGAGAGCCCGGCGACCTTCAGGATGCGCTCGGCGATCACCGCCGTGCCCGAGCCCTCGGCCCCCACGGAGACCCGCAGCCCGCGCAGAGCCTTCGCGCTGCGCACCGGGCTGTCCGCGCGGACCACCAACTGCACGTAGTTGTCGTAGAGCGAGGCCAGCGCCACTAGGGGCAGCTTGCGGGAGAAGGGCGCGCTGCCGGCGACCGCGTCGGCGGCGGAATCGGCGAGGGTGAAGCCCGCCTGGGCCTGGTCGGCGGCGACCCGGCGCAGATTGTCCACACTGCCTCCGGTGTGCAGAACCCGCGCCGAGACGTCCGGCAGCCGACTCTCGATGAGGTCGGCGTAACCGGCCCCGTAGTCCGCGTAGACACCGCCGGGGTTGCCGGTGGCCACCTTGATCTCCCCGGACGGGCGGGGCGGCGCGTCGCTTCCGCCGCACCCTGCGAGCAGCAGTGCCGCGGTGAGGGCGGCGGCGAGTACGCGTGCCAGCCGCATGGGTACCTCCCTCGACGTTCCAAGCCGCGCACAGGGCGCGCGGCCCATGTCGTGCGGGGTCCGCTGGGCCGACTCGGTCAGCCTATCCGTCTGCGAAGACGGCGGTCCGTGACCGGGCGGTGGGCGGTCGGCGGCGTACCCGGCGGTGCTGCGTCTGCGTTCCTCAGGATGTCGATCGATCCGGCTCAGAAGACCTATGGCCACGGGTACGCCGCAAAAGATGCCTTGCCAACAACACCACGCAGGCCACCATCGTCAACGTCGCAGCAATCCTCACCCAGGAGGCGCTGCCACTGCTAGTCGCCGTCCACCCACAGAACACGATGCTCAAGCACATCCCACCCGGGCCGTCAAAGAACTCGCTCCTCGGGTTTCCGTGACATCCCCACCTTCCTTCAGCTCTCGCAAGTCTCGGCCCCGGCCGCTCCAGCTGGGAGGAACCTTTCCACCGCCGCACGAGGACCGGGGCAGGGGAGCCGCCGCGCCGGTACAGGCAACTCAGCGAGGCGGCCCTGGTCGTCGGTGCCGTCCTTCGGGTGGGGGCACCCGGAACATCGCCCGCCGTAGCCGGCCGGGCAGAAGGGCCCGCCCGGCCATGACCAGGCCGATGCCCAGCATGGCGCCTCCGATGGCGACGCAGCCGGAAGACAGCCAGCCGACGTTGTTCTCATCGGCCCAGCCCCCGAGGGCTGCGGCGACGAGGAAACCCAGCAGGCACGCGGCACTGATCAGGGCGTACCACCAACGAGAGAGCACAAGTTCACCCCTGCATGCGCCTCGAACGGGTTGACGAGCACCCGCATCTGGGGGTCGAGTGCGTACTCCGGGAACTGCACATTGCCTCCTCGACGTACTACCGCTGGCGCCGTGCCGAGCGCGAGCCGTGCGAGCGCGTCCGCCAGGACGCGGAGCTGACCGAGCAGATCCGGCAGATCCACGCCGACTCGGGCGGGATCTACGGCTCGCCGCGCGTCCACGCGACCTTGAAGCGCGAAGGTGTGCACGTGGGCCGCAAGCGGGTCGAGCGGCTGATGCGCGAGGCCGACATCGCAGGCGTCAGCCCGCGCCGGGGCGGCTTCACGCGCCGCGATCCCAAGGCCACGCTCGCTCCGGACCTGGTCGAGCGGGACTTCACGGCGCCCACGCCGAACCGGCTGTGGGTCACCGACCTCACGATGATCGCCACCGGCGAGGGGCCCTTGTGGCTGTCCGCGATCCGGGACGCGTTCTCCCGCCGGGTGGTGGCCTGGGAGACCTCCGCCCGCGCGGACGCCGACCTCGTCCTCACCACGCTCGAGTACGCCCTCGCCTCCCGCGAGGTCGAGCCCGGCACACTCGTGCACCACGCGGACCACGGCTGTCAGTACACGTCCGTGAAACTGACAACTCGCTATGCGTGCGGGAGTTCACGCGTCCATGGGCTCGGTCGGGGACTCGTACGATAACGCTCTCGCGGAGAATTTGTGGATGCTGATCAAGACGGAGTGCATCCGCGACCGCGTCTTCGCGACCAGGGCCGAGGCGAACCTCGCGCTCTTCGAGTACATCGACGGCTTCTATAACTCCCGGCGCATCCAGAAACGGCTCGGCTACCTCAGCCCGGTCGAGTTCGAGGAGAAGCACTACGCCGACCAGGCAACGACCGAACGAACGAACCTGAAACCCCGTCAACCCGCCCTGACCAGCTGATCAGCACCTCCCGCACACCGGGGGAAGCTCAAAGCGATACGCAGCCCGCGAGGTATTCAACCTGATCAGACCGGTTTCAAGCACCCCCGCGTTATAGGGGCGTCCGTGAGACGTGAGAGGGTCTGGGGCGTGAGTGAGACACCGTCGAACACCCTGCAATACCGCTTTGACGGGCCAGAAGAGGCTCCCGTCCTGATCCTCGGTCCCTCACTGGGTACCACATGGCACATGTGGGACCGTCAGATTCCCGAACTGACCAAGCAGTGGCGGATCTTCCGCTTCGACCTGCCGGGCCACGGCGGCGCCCCCGCGTACCCCGGCGGCTCGGTCACCGAGCTGGCCGCCCGGCTGCTGGCCACGCTCGACGCCGTCGGTGTGCAGCGCTTCGGCTACGCGGGCTGCGCTCTCGGCGGTGCCATCGGCGCGGAACTCGCGCTGCGCCACCCCGAACGGCTCGCCTCGCTCGCGCTGATCGCCGCCTCGCCCCGCTTCGGCACGGCCGACGAGTTCCGCCAGCGCGGAGTGATCGTGCGGACGAACGGCCTCGACCCCATCGCCCGTACGTCTCCGGACCGCTGGTTCACCGCCGGGTTCGCGGCGGCGCAGCCCGCCATCACCGAGTGGGCCGTGCAGATGGTCCGCACCACCGATCCCGGCTGCTACATCGCCGCCTGCGAGGCGCTCGCCTCGTTCGACGTGCGCTCCGAACTCGGCCGCATCGGTGTGCCGACCCTCGTCCTCGTCGGCTCCGACGACCAGGTCACCGGCCCGGCAGAGGCCCGTACGCTCGTCGCGGGCATCCCGGACGCCCGGCTCGCCGTCGTCCCCGGCGCTTCGCACCTCGTCCCGGTCGAGCAGCCCGCCGCCGTCACCGACCTCCTCGTGCGCCACTTCTCCACGGCCTGGCAGCCCGCCTACGACTCCGCCACCGGCCAGGTCGCCATCCCGGCGGCCCCGGTCAAGCCGGCCCTCACCGTCGTACCGCCGCAGGCCGGGCCGGTCGCCGCGATCGCTCCGGCCGCCGTCCAGCCGGAGGCGATGGGAAGACCGGATCCGTACGACGCCGGGCTGAAGGTCCGCCGCGAGGTGCTCGGGGACGCCCACGTCGACCGGGCGCTGGCCCAGGCGGACGAGTTCTCCGGCGACTTCCAGGAGTTCATCACCCGCTACGCCTGGGGCGAGATCTGGGACCGGCCCGGACTCGACCGCCGCTCCCGGAGCTGCGTCACCCTGACCGCCCTGGTCGCCGGCGGGCATCTGGACGAGCTGGCCTTCCACACCCGCGCCGCCCTCCGCAACGGCCTCACCCCGGACGAGATCAAGGAAGTCCTCCTCCAGGCCGCCGTCTACTGCGGGGTACCGGCGGCGAACAGCGCGTTCCGCGTCGCCCAGCAGGTCATCCGTGAGGAGACCACTCCCGAGGGGTGAGCCGGTTTCCGGTGGTGGGGGGCAGGATGGACCCATGAAGCTCACGCTCACGAAGAAGTCGCACGCCTGCGTCCGTCTGGAGAAGGACGGACGCACGCTCGTCATCGACCCGGGCGGGTTCAGCGAGGAGGACGCAGCGGCCGGCGCGGACGCCGTCCTCGTCACGCACGAGCATCCCGACCACTTCGACGAGGGACGGCTGCGGACGGCCCTGGAGGGCAACCCGGCCGCCGAGATCTGGACCCTGCGGTCCGTCGCCGAGAAGATCTCCGCCGCCTTCCCGGGCCGGGTGCACACCGTCGGCCACGGCGACACGTTCACCGCAGCCGGGTTCGACGTCCAGGTCCACGGCGAACTGCACGCCGTCATCCACCCGGACATCCCGCGCATCACCAACGTCGGCTACCTCGTCGACGACGGACGCGTCTTCCACCCCGGCGACGCCCTCACCGTCCCCGACCACGCGGTCGAGACGCTGATGCTCCCCGTCATGGCCCCCTGGAGCAAGATCTCCGAGGTCATCGACTACGTCCGCGAGGTCGAGCCGCAGCGCGCGTACGACATCCACGACGCGCTCCTCACCGATCTCGCCCGCCCCATCTACGACCGGCAGATCGGCGGCCTGGGCGGCGCGGAGCACCTGCGCCTGGCGCCCGGCGCCTCCGCGGACATCTGAGAAACGCGCAGGTTAGAGGGTGACGACCGGGCGGGAGAGGCGTTGTCAGACCCGCCCGGTAGGTTGTGGGACATGCGCATCGCGACCTGGAACGTGAACTCGATCACCGCCCGCCTCCCGAGGCTCCTGGCCTGGCTGGAGAGCAGCGGCACGGACGTGCTCTGCCTCCAGGAGGCCAAGATCGCCGAGGACGGCTTCCCGTTCGACGCGCTGCGCGAGGCGGGCTACGAGGCGGCGGTGCACGCGACGGGCCGGTGGAACGGCGTGGCGGTGATCTCCCGCGTCGGCATCGAGGACGTCGTCAAGGGCCTGCCCGGCGATCCCGGCTTCGACGGCGTCGTGGAGCCGCGCGCGATCTCCGCGACCTGCGGCCCGGTCCGCGTCTGGTCGGTGTACGTGCCGAACGGCCGCGAGATCGACCACCCGCACTACGCGTACAAGCTGCAGTGGTTCGAGGCCCTCAAGGCCGCCGTCGCCGGTGACGCGGGCGGCAGCCGCCCCTTCGCCGTGATGGGCGACTACAACGTGGCGCCGACGGACGACGACGTGTACGACATCGCCGCCTTCGAGGGCCTCACCCACGTCACCCCCGCCGAGCGCGCCGCCCTCGCCTCCCTCCGCGAGGCCGGCCTCTCCGACATCGTCCCCCGCCCCCTCAAGTACGAGCACCCCTTCACGTACTGGGACTACCGCCAGCTCTGCTTCCCGAAGAACCGGGGCATGCGCATCGACCTGGTCTACGGCAACGAGGCGTTCGCCAAGGCGGTGACCGACTCGTACGTGGACCGCGAGGAGCGCAAGGGCAAGGGCGCCTCGGACCACGCGCCGGTCGTGGCCGACCTGGACGTGTAGCCGGTCACAGCAGACGGAGGTCGACCGACTCGGCCAGCGCCGCCAGTCCCGCGTCCCCGGGGTGCAGACGGTCCCCGCTGTCGTACGCCGGGAGCATCCGGCTCGGCCGCTCCGGGTCCCGGAGGACCGCGTCGAAGTCGAGGACGCCCTCGAAGTCGTCGCTGCCCCGGATCCACTCGTTGACCGCGACCCGCTGGGCGTCGACGGCGGCGGTGCAGCGGGCCTCGCCCTCGCAGGGCGCGATCGTCGCCACAAGCACCCGTAGACCGCGTGCGTGGGCCCGGGCGGCGATCTCCCGCAGCCCGGTGATCACCTCGTCCGCCGTCGTGCCCCAGCGGACGTCGTTGACGCCCTCGAAGACGACGACGGTGCGGGCCGATGTCTGGGCGAGCACATCACGGTCGAGGCGGTGCAGGGCGCTGACGCCGCCCGTGTCGGTGGAGACGCCGTCGCCGGGGTAGCGGTCGGTGACCACACGGTTCGCCGAGATCCCCTGGTTGAGGACCCCGTAGTGCGGGATCGCGTTCTGGCTCAGCAGTCGGTCGGCGAGGACGTCCGGCCACCGCCGGTTCGCGCCGACCGTGGACTTCTCCCCGTCGGTGATCGAGTCCCCGAGGACAACGACGGAGCCCGGTCCGCCGCCCACGTCCACGCCGGTCAGCAGTGGCCAGGTGGTCAGCGTGGAGGTGTACGCCGCCGCCGAGCTGTCGCCCGCGTGGTCGCCCGGCTCGCTGACGTACGACGTCTGCTGGGCGAGCCGGTGCACGGGCGCGGCCGACACGGTCCCCGGCAGGTGGAAGCTCACCAGCAGGTTGGTGTCCGGGGGTACCTCGAAGCCCAGCGGGTCGCTGAAGGCCTGTGTGCCCGCCGGGATTTCGGTGCTGGACGAGCCTCGGAACGGCAGCGCCACCGGCGTGCTCCGGGCCGTCGCCCCCGCCGCCTGCAGGGCCACGGTCGCGCTTTCGACCCGCACCGGCGCCGAGGCGAAGGTGTTGTCGAGCCTGATCCGTACCCGAGGTCCGCCCGCAGAGGTGTGGACGACCAGCCGCAGCGTCCGGTCGGTCCACGGCCCGACGGCCGTGTATCCGGAGGTGGAGGCGGCCCAACTGCCGCTCCAGCCACGTGAGTCGGGGCGCACGGACAGGGCGAACACATGCAGGTCCCGGTTGCGCGGCAGCGTCACGGAGGAGACCTCGCGACCGGGCGTGAGCGGCACGGTGACGACGTACAGGCGTGCCTTCTCGGCGAGTTGACCGTCGGGGGTGTTGATGTGGGGGAGTGCCACGGCCTTGGTCGCGAGGGGGCCGGTACGCCAGTCCGGGGCGGCCAGACGGTAGGTGGAGCGGGCACCGCCCGAGTAGCGGACCGTGCCGGTGCCCGCCGCTTCCGTGCCGCCCGTGGCGGCGACGAGGAAGGCGAGGGCGTCGCCCCGGCCACTCACCCGGACGGACTGGCCGGCGGCGCGTACGTTGTCGGGCCGGCCCGCCGCGCGGCGCGGCCACGTCAGCCGGGCGCCCTGAACGGTCAGCGCCCGCCCGGGAGTCCACCCGGCCGCCGCCAGGTCGGTGGCGGAGAGCGAACCGCCGGAGCCGTCGAAGTCGGCCTCGGTGGGCCGGATGTCGTCGCTGACCGCCCGGTTGTCGAAGAGGCGCTCCAGCGGCGCCGGTTGGGCCGCCCCGGCGTCGGCGGCCCGCGCGGAGGCGACGGGTGCGACCGTAGCCAGCAGGGCCAGTACGACGGCCGTTCCCCAGACGCGTCGACGCACGCGTGACCCCTCCCGCTCGGTGAAGACGATGACGCCGATGACGACAACCACCACGCCATCGGTACAACGATGAGACGACAGATGCGCCACGAAACTAAAGAGGCGTCAGCACCCCGTCAACGAGGCCGGCGCGAACCGTGGGCGAACTCCCGTAGAACAAGCGGTTTCCGCGCGCCTGTGGTGCGAAGGGCGGTGCGAATGAAACGCTGGCCGCATGAACATCTCTTTCCTGGGTAACTGGCGCAAGAGGCGTGGTCCCGCGTTCGGGGTCGCGGTGTTCACCGGCGGCGACGGTGACGAGGACGGTCACGAGGGACTCGCCGAACTCCTCTCCGAGTGTGAGCTGCTGCGTACACAAGCCGCGCGGTCCGGAGTCCGACTCGACGACTCGGCGGCCTCGTTGGAGGAACTGGACCAACTCGTCCCGCGCTGGCGCGACGACGAGGAGACCCTGGCCTGGCTCGGGAACGACGCCGGGCTCTATCTGGGCACGGTCGTCGTACGGACCGTCCCCGGCGCCCGCTGGGAGATCTGGCCCGACGGGCAGCCCGTGGTGCGGCTGACCTCCGGACGGGAGATCGATGTCGTCGAGGCCGGCCACGAGTGGGCCGCCAGTGGCGCACCGGAGCTCTCCCGGTTGTACGCGGAGATCGCTGAGCAGTGACTGCCCGCATGGCGCCTGCGGTGACCGCCCGCGTGGCACCTGCGGTGGCGCCTGCGTGGCGCTTGCGGTGACGCCCGCGGTGGGTTCACGGTGTGTTCTGCGATGTGGTGCGATTCCTGACAATACGGCTAATCCCCGGGAGTGCGTGTCGCGTATGGAGGCACCTGACGTCCGGATAGTTTGCGGCACCTGCGACACGACACGGTCGAGAGCGAGTAGGGCGGGCAGGGCATGGCGGTCGATCCGCTGATCGAGATGCACGACGTGAACAAGTACTTCGGCGAGCTGCATGTCCTCCAGGACATCGACCTCACCGTTGCCAAGGGGGAGGTGGTCGTCGTCATCGGCCCGTCGGGGTCGGGGAAGTCGACGCTGTGCAGGGCGATCAACCGGCTGGAGCCCATTCACTCCGGCACGATCCGGATCGACGGACAGCCGCTGCCGAGGGAGGGCAAGGCGCTCGCGGCGCTCCGCGCGGATGTCGGCATGGTCTTTCAGTCCTTCAACCTCTTCGCGCACAAGACGGTCCTGCAGAACGTCTCACTCGGTCAGATCAAGGTCCGCAAACGGAAGAAGGAGGACGCCGAAAGGCGTTCCCGCGAACTCCTCGACCGCGTCGGCCTCGCCGACCAGGCGCCGAAGTACCCGGCGCAGCTCTCCGGCGGCCAGCAGCAGCGGGTGGCCATCGCCCGCGCCCTCGCCATGGATCCCAAGGTGATCCTGTTCGACGAGCCCACCTCGGCACTCGACCCGGAGATGATCAACGAAGTCCTCGAAGTGATGCAGCAGTTGGCACGCGAGGGCATGACCATGGTCGTCGTCACCCATGAGATGGGCTTCGCCCGTTCCGCCGCCAACCGCGTGGTGTTCATGTCGGACGGCCGCATTGTCGAGGACCGCGCTCCGGACGCGTTTTTCACGGACCCGGAGAGCGACCGTGCCAAGGACTTTCTCTCCAAGATCCTCAAGCACTGACCTCCGCCACTGGACCGGGCGCGGGCCTCGACTACGATGAGCGGTTCCTCCACTTGGGGGTGAGCGAGGCCGTGGACGCCACCCCGGCCGAGACAGGGACGCTGCTGCCAGGCGCGCAGTAGCCCGAGGGCCAGGCCCGCCCGGCGGCAGCCGGAGATCACTGCTCGCGCAGCGGGATCGACACGTACGACGGGTCGTTCGGCGGCGAGGAGAAGGTCAGCTGCGCGCCGGTCGGGTTGTGCTCGATGTAGAGCGGGTCGACCGTGTCGACGACCAGGGCGAGACGGTGGCCCGCCGGAACGTCGTAGGCCGTGGAGAGCAACTCCAGGTCCACGCCGAACGGCCGGCCGGGTGTCTGGCCGTGGAAGGTGTACGGCGCGTGGCTGACCAGCTTGCCGAGGCCGAGCGGGCCCACGTCGTACAGGTACGCGACGAGGGTGCCGCTCCCCTTGGTGGCCGTCACCGTGGTGTGCAGCTCGGCGGTGCCGCGCACGGACTGTGCTGTCGGATACCTCTCCGACTGCCACACGGCCGCCCAGCGGCGCGGCAGCAGCGGTATCGAGGCCATGGGCGGGAGTTGGGCCACCTGGTCCAGGATGCCGGACAGGAAGACGACGCCGCCGTTCGCCCCCGAGTCGACGTTCGCGCGGATCGTGGTGCCGCTCGTGAGGGCGATCTTCTTGCGCGTCGCGGTGACCGACTTCCAGTCCGGATAGCCCTCGAAGGCGCCGCCCGTACGGGACTTGAGCTGGACGGGCCGCTCGCGGTCGATGCCGTTGGCCGTGCCCTTGAGGTACCGGTCGAACCAGCGCTGTGTGTCCGTCCACACGTCGTTGGGCAGTCCGAACAGGCCGGTCATCTCGGTGGTGGCGTGGTCTCCGGGCCGCAGCTGAAGCCGCTTGGGGCCGGTGAGCTTCTCGTAGAAGTCGGCGTACTGGTTGGGCGGGAAGATCGAGTCGCCCCAGGCGTTGGCGAGCATGACCGCCGTGCCGTTGGTGTTGAGCCGGTCCGTATAGGCCTCGGGGGAACGTTTCTCCCCCCAGGCGATCATGTCGCCCTCCTTGTCCAGGTCGGAGGCGTAGAAGTCCTTGAAGATCTGCTGCAGTTCGGGGCCCTGGCGGCCGGTGACCCGGCCGGCTCCGTCCAGCAGGGCGGCCGCCTGGAGGTGCTGGGTGCGCCCGCCGTAGATCGAGTCGATCAGGTCCGCCCAGCCGCTCAGCGCGGCGACCGCCTTGACGCGCGGGTCCTGCGCGGCGGTGAGCAGGCTGATGCCCGCGCCGTACGACAGCCCTGCCATGCCGATGTGCCCGGCGTCGGCCGGCGTGTGGGCGAGGGCCCAGTCGATGACCTTCGAGGCGTCGGCTGTGTCGGGTGGCCCGGCCACCTCTATGTATCCGCCGGACTCCCAGAAGCCGCGGACGTTGTAACTGACCACCACATAACCGGCCTCGGCGAGCTTGCGCGCCTGGGCCAGGTACTCGACCTGGGGCAGGCCCCAGCTCGTGGGCAGCACGAGGAGCGGGTACGTGCGCGAGGCGTCGGCCGGGGCGACGACGTTGGCCTTGAGGACCGTGCCGCCGTATCCCTCGATGTCGACGAAGCGGGTGGTGGGGGCGGAGCCTGACGAGGCCTGTGCGGTGGGGGCCAGGCCGAGGGCCGTGCCGGCGACCAGGGTGGCCGAGACGGCGCCCACGACGCTGGTGCGCAGGGCCTTGGCGGTACGCGATGTGGTGCCGTGCGGGTGTCTCACGGGTCACTCCTCACTCGTGTCAGTGCAAAGTGACCCGACGGTAACCGGGCATCCTTACCGGAAGTAACTCCTCGGTAAGTTACGTGACGGTAACGTTCCGGTGGTTCGCTAGGGGGCGCGGTGCGAGATCTGGGCCGGCGTCGACGGAGGCGGACTCTGGGCCGCGCGGGTGACGTCCGCCACGAGTTCGACCACGTCGGCGCCGTATGCCTGGGAGTTGACGACCTTCAGGAGGAGGACGAAGGTGCCGGTGCCGTATTTGCGGTGCAGGCGCTCGTGGTTGCGGGCGAGATAGCGGGTGGCGGCCTGGTTGGTGATCGCGCGCTGGCCGCAGAACAGGAACACGGGCCGCGCCTGGTCCGGCTGACCGGTGGTGATCCGGGCCAGGATCACATGCTCGCTGACACCGGGCTCCAGACGGTAGCGCTCGCTGCCGATCTCGAAGGCGGCTCGGTCGGGGCCGGGTTCGGGGTCGGTGTTGAAGCGTATGCCGGGCAACATGGCCGCTATGTGCGCGGCCATCCGGCGGTTGGAGCCGGGTCCTCCGACGCAGAACTCGGTGCGTTCGCCGAAGCCCTGCCGAACCGCTTCCTGCGTGATCATCTGCACGTGTGCGCCGCAGTCCTTGATGAGCGCGGAGAGCTCCAGCAGCGCGAACACGTCGAAGCGGTGGACCGCCAAATCCGCGCTGGACGGATCGCGGTTGACCACCAGCAGGGACTCGGAGTTGTCGGGCAACCCGAAGAACGTCTGCTTGCGGCGGAGCTTGCGCTTCCACAGGTACGTCCGGACGAACCAGCCCAGCGAGGCGCTGAGCCCCGCCGCGATCACGCCCAGGACGATATTGCGCACGTCGTCATTCATGGCCGCGCATGGTAGCGGGCGCCGTCGAACGCCGCCCGAATCCCCGTCCGGCGTACGGCTTCGGGGCGCCTCCTGACGAGACCATGGCAACCGCGTTAGTCTGCGCGAACGGTCCTTGACTGGAGGTATCGATGCGTCTGCGTCGCCCTGTCGCGCGGAAACTGGCTGTACTGGCGGCTACGTCCGCCGTCGTGTCGGTGGGGGCGGCCCCGCCGACCTCCGCCTCGACCCCCACCGTCGAGAAGAAGCCGGTCGCCGTCGGGTACGGCGGCGCCGTGTCCAGCGTCGACCCGGACGCCTCCGCCGCCGGCATCGAGGTGCTCCGCAAGGGCGGCAACGCGGTGGACGCTGCCGTCGCCACGGCCGCCGCGCTTGGCGTCACCGAGCCCTACTCCGCCGGCATCGGCGGAGGCGGCTACTTCGTCTACTACGACGCCGGGTCCCGTACGGTGCACACCGTCGACGGCCGGGAGACCGCGCCCAAGAGCGCGGGCGAGGACCTCTTCCTGGAGAACGGGCAGCCGATCCCGTTCGCGGAGGCCGTCACCAGCGGGCTGAGCGTCGGCACCCCCGGCACGCCCGCCACCTGGCAGACCGCGCTGCGGAGTTGGGGCAGCAAGCCGCTCGGCACACTGTTGAAGCCCGCCGAGAAGCTCGCCCGCGACGGGTTCACCGTCGACGAGACCTTCCGTGCCCAGACCGCCTCCAACGAGGCCCGCTTCCGGAACTTCCCGGCCACGGTCGACCTGTATCTGCCCGGTGGTGAGCTGCCGGTGGTCGGCTCGACCCTCAGGAACCCCGACCTCGCCCGCACCTACGCGAAGTTGGCCCGTGAGGGACTGGGCGCCCTCTACCGGGGCGACCTCGCCCGGGACATCGTCGACACGGTCAACAAACCCCCGGTCGACCCGGGTTCGGGTTACAACGCCCGCCCCGGCGACCTCACGACCGCCGACCTCGCCGCCTACCGCACCAAGCGCCAGGCGCCCACCAAGGCGACGTACCGAGGCCTCGACGTCTACGGCATGGCGCCCTCGTCCTCCGGCGGCACGACGGTCGCCGAGGCCCTCAACATGCTGGAGCGGACCGACCTGTCGAAGGCGACCGACGTCCAGTATCTGCACCGCTACATCGAGGCCAGTCGTATCGCCTTCGCCGACCGGGGCCGCTGGGTCGGCGACCCCGCCTTCGAGGACGTACCGACGAAGGGGCTGCTGTCGCAGCGGTTCGCCGACTCGCGCGAGTGCCTGATCAAGGACGACGCGGTGCTCACCAGCCCGGTCGCACCGGGTGACCCGCGCAACCCCGCTCCCTGCGCGACAGGCGGTACGGCCGCGCCGACGACGTACGAGGGCGACAGCACCACCCACCTCACGGTCGCCGACAAGTGGGGCAACGTCGTCGCCTACACGCTCACCATCGAGCAGACCGGCGGCAGCGGCATCACCGTGCCGGGCCGGGGCTTCCTGCTCAACAACGAGCTGACGGACTTCTCCTTCACCCCGGCCAACCCGGCCGTGCACGACCCCAACCTGCCGGGGCCGGGCAAGCGGCCGCGCTCGTCGATGTCACCGACGATCGTCCTCGACCGGCACGACAAGCCCGTGGTGGCGCTCGGCTCACCCGGCGGCGCGACCATCATCACCACCGTGCTGCAGACCCTGACCGGCTTCCTCGACCGGGGCCTGCCGCTGGTCGACGCGATCGCCGCGCCGCGCGCCAGCCAGCGCAACCAGACCACCACCGAGCTGGAACCCGGTCTGTGGGACAGCCCGCTGAGGACCCAGCTCGAAGCCATCGGGCACGGCTTCCGGCAGAACCCGGAGATCGGCGCGGCCACCGCCGTCCAACGGCTGTCGAACGGCAAGTGGCTGGCCGCCGCGGAGACGGTACGGCGCGGGGGCGGCGCGGCGATGGTCGTGCACCCCGTCAGGTAGCACCCCTCTCAGGTAGCACCCCGTCAGATGGTGCCCTCGGAGGCGGGCGGCGGCGTCGTACGGAACGCCAGCCGCCCGTCCTCCACGTCCGCCACCACCCGGCTCCCGGACGGCAGCCGCCCGTCCAGCAGCAGCCGGGACAGGGGGTTGTCGACCTCCCGCTGGATCGTGCGGCGCAGCGGCCGGGCCCCGTACTCGGGCTGATGGCCGTCACGGGCGAGCCGGTCCACGGCGCGGTCGGTGAACTCGATGGTGATGTCCCGCGCCCGCAGCCGTTGCCGCGTCCCCTCCAGCAACAGGTCGGTGATACGGCGCAGTTGGTCGTCGGTGAGCTGGCGGAAGACCACGATCTCGTCGATGCGGTTGAGGAACTCGGGCCGGAAGTGCTCCCGCAGCGGCCGCAGGATCCGCTCGCGCCGGTCCTCCTCGGCCGCCTCGGCGCCGCCCGCCGAGAAGCCCAGCCCCGACCCGCCCCGGCTGATGGCCTCCGAGCCCAGGTTGCTGGTCATGACGATCACGGTGTGGGTGAAGTCGACCGTGCGGCCCTGGGCGTCGGTGAGCCGGCCGTCGTCGAGGACCTGGAGCAGGATGTTGAAGACGTCCGGGTGCGCCTTCTCCACCTCGTCCAGCAACAGCAGCGCGTACGGATGCCGTCGTACGGTCTCCGTCAGCTGCCCGGCCTCCTCGTGGCCCACGTAGCCGGGCGGGGCACCCATCAGCCGGCTGACGGTGTGCCGCTCCTGGTACTCGCTCATGTCGAGCCGCACCATCCGGTCCTCGCTGCCGAACAGTGCCTCCGCCAGGGCGCGGGCCAGTTCCGTCTTGCCGACACCGGTCGGGCCCAGGAAGAGGAAGCTGCCGATCGGCCGCTCGGGACTGGCGAGCCCGGCGCGGGAGCGCAGCACCGCGTCGGCGACCACACTCACCGCCTCGTCCTGCCCGACGACCCGCCGGCGCAGTCGCTGGTCCAAGCCCAGCAGGCGTTCCTTCTCCTCCTGGGTGAGGCTGCTGACGGGGATGCCGGTCTGCCGGGAGACCACCTCGGCGATGTCCTCGGCGCCGATCTCCAGACTCTGGCCGTCGTCGGCCCGCCTCTCGCCGCGCCCTTCGGCGATCCGCTCCTTCAACTCGCCGATCCGGTCCCGCAACCGGGTGGCCTGCTCGTACTGCTCGCCCGCGACCGCCTGGTCCTTGTCCCTGGTCAGTTGCTCGATCTCCTGCTCCAGGTCACGCAGGTCCGTCCCCTTCGTCCGGGCGCGCAGCCTGACCCGGGCACCGGCCTGGTCCATGAGGTCGATGGCCTTGTCGGGCAACCGGCGGTCGGTGAGATACCGGTCGGACAGATCGACGGCGGCCGTCAGTGCCTCGTCGGTGTAGCGGACCTGGTGATGGGCCTCGTACCGGTCGCGCAGGCCGCGCAGGATCTCCAGGGCGTCGGCGCCGCTCGGCTCGGGGACCAGCACCGGCTGGAACCGGCGGGCCAGCGCCGCGTCCTTCTCGATCCGCCGGTACTCCTCCAGGGTCGTCGCGCCGACGATGTTCAGCTCGCCGCGCGCCAGGGCCGGCTTGAGGATGTTGCCCGCGTCCATCACGCTGCCCTCGCCCGCCCCGGCGCCCACGACGGTGTGCAACTCGTCGATGAAGACGACCAGTTCCTCGGAGTGCGCGCGGATCTCGTCGACGATGCTCGTCAGCCGCTCCTCGAAGTCGCCCCGGTAACGGGTCCCGGCGACCACCCCGGACAGATCCAGGGCGACCACCCGGCGCCCGGCCAGCACATCGGGCACGTCCCCCTCGGCGATGCGCTGGGCCAGCCCCTCCACGATCGCGGTCTTGCCGACGCCCGCCTCACCGATCAGCACGGGATTGTTCTTGCCGCGCCGGGACAGCACCTCGACGGTCTGCTCGATCTCCTCCTGCCGTCCGATGACCGGGTCGATACGACCCTGCCGCGCGAGCTCGGTCAGATCGCGCCCGTACTTGTCGAGGGTCGGCGTGTCCGCGCGGCGCGACTGCTCCTTGCGTGACGGGAGCCCCGTGGGAGTCGCCGTGGCCGAGGGCTCCGACGCCTCGGGCGGCAGCGCGGAGGCAGGGAGATGCGCGGCGCCGAGAATGTGCCCGGCGGCCGAGTCCGGGTTGCCCGCGAGGGCGCTCAGGACGTGTTCGGGGCCGATGTAGCCGGAGCCGGTGACCCGGGCCAGTTCGTGCGCGTCCAGCAGGGCACGTTTGACGGCGGGCGTCAGGGCCAGCGACGCGGGCGCCGGCCCCTGGCCCGGCTTGTGCCGCTCCGGGCCCGACCGTTCGTCGATCTCACCGGCCAGCGCGTCGGGGTCGGCGCCCGCGCGGGCCACCAGACTTCGGGTCGGCTCGGCGGAGAGAGCGGCGCGCAGCAGGTGCTGGGTGTCCAGGTCACTGCTGCCGTGCCGCGCCGCGTACGCCGCCGCGTCGGCCACCAACTGGCGGGCCTGGCCGCTCATCAGCCGGCCGATCTCGATCCGCTGCGGGCGCGGGCCGCCGAAGAAACGGGCGAAGAACTCACTGAAGGGGTCCGGACCGTAGCCCTCGGGCCCCGGGAATCCGTTGTTCATTCGCCACCGGGTTCCCGCGGGGTACGGGGCTACACCGGGCGTCGTGGGAGGTGCGGTTCGTTTGTGACTGCGGGTGCGTGAGGGCTGATCGCGCAGTTCACCGCGCCCCTGAGAAGCAGGGGCTGCGCCCCGCGCCTCTCGTCGGCCCGCAGGGCGGTGTCTTGCAGGCCGCGGGGCCTGGTCCATCAGGCGCGGCGGGGGGAATGCGCAAGCAGCCCCCACGCACCCGCAGTCGCGCGACCGCCCGCGATGGCCGTGGCGTTTCGACGCGACCGTCACCGCGCCGTCAGTACGCGCGGTCCCCCCTCCGTGATGGCCACCGTGTGCTCCACGTGCGCCGCTCGGGACCCGTCGTCCGTCCGCAACGTCCATCCGTCCGGCGCCGCGTGGAACCCGTCCGTGCCCCCGCCGATCAGCATCGGCTCGATCGCCAGCACCATCCCGTGCCGCAGCCGCATGCCGCGACCGGGCCGCCCCTCGTTCGGCACCCCCGGGTCCTCGTGCATACGGCGCCCGATCCCGTGCCCGCCGAACCCGTCCGGAATTCCGTACCCGGCGGCGCGGCACACGGAGCCGATCGCGTGGGCGATGTCGCCGATGCGGTTGCCGACCACGGCTGCCTCGATGCCGGCCGCGAGGGCGCGTTCGGCCGTCTCGACGAGCCGTACATCCGCCGCGCGCGCCTCGCCGACGACGAAGCTGATCGCCGAGTCACCCACCCAGCCGCCCAGTTCGGCGCCGAAGTCGAGGGAGACGAGGTCGCCGTCGCGCAGCCGGTACGTGGTCGGGATGCCGTGCACGATCGCGTCGTTCACGGAGGCGCAGAGCACGGCGGGGAAGGCCGTGGGGGCGAAGGAGGGCCGATAGCCCAGGAACGGCGACGACGCGCCCGCCTTCCGCAGAACCTCCTGCGCCACCTCGTCCAGTTCCAGCAGTGACACGCCCACGTCCGCGGCCTCCCGGGCCGCCGTGAGCGCGCGCCCCACGACCTGCCCGGCCTCGTGCATGGCGTCCATCGAGGCATCCGTCTTCAGTTCCACCATGCCAATTACTATACCGCCCAATGCCCAATTAATATACCGGTCCACTCGCGCGGAACGGTATTAGAATGGCGCCATGGTGCGCACCCCCTTGACCCCCGAAGAGCGCGAACGCGGCGAGCGGCTCGGCCGGTTGCTGCGTGAGGCCCGCGGTGGTCGCAGCATGGCGGAGATCGCCGCCGGCGCGGGCATCTCCGCCGAGACCCTCCGGAAGATCGAGACCGGCCGTGCCCCCACACCGGCCTTCTTCACGATCGCCGCCCTCGCCCGCACGCTGGGTTTGTCCATGGACGACCTCGTCGTGCGGTGCGCGCCGGTCGACGCGGTGACGCCCGCGGCGGCCGTCGCGTGAGCCGCTCTGAAAACTGCACGTAGCCCGGCTGTAACACAACTGGTGTTTTCTGGCGGACCGGAGCAGTCCAGTCTGCCGGGGAGTGTGCGATGGCTGTGGATCAACTCCCGGTTCCTGTACGGGAGTTCGCGGAATACCTGAACAAGCTGATGACGAGGCTCGACCAGGGCGGTGGCTGGTGCGCCGTTTTCTGGCAGCGCGACCCCGAGGGCATACGGGCCTGCCTGGACGGCCTGGAGGTGCCGCCCTGGGACGTCGTCGAAGCGCTCCTGCACGACCTCGGCACCGCGTACGGTCCCACAGCCGCGGCCCAGGAGACCGGGCGGGCCCGCGCCCTGCACGCCGCCTCGGTCGCCGCGCACGACTCCCGGCCCGGCGGTCGCGAGGCCCTCTGCGACCGGCTCGACGTGATGCTCCGCGAACAGCGCTACGCCGCCGACCGCACCGCCGAACTGACCCGTCTGCTCCAGGCCGCCACCACCCAGGACGAGACCGACTCCGCCCGCCTCGACCTGGCCTGGGCCCATGACGACCACGAGCGCGCCACAGCCCGCTGCGCCGAGTTGCGCACCCGAATCGAGGAGATCGACCGCCGCGCCCCGCACAGCCCTCCCGACACGGACCGGTACGAGCCCCTCGCCGAGGAGCCTGCCCCGACCGGTTCCACCTCTACGCCCGAGCCCCGGAGCCCCGGCCCGGAGCCGGCGGCCACCACGCCCGCCCCCGCTCCCACCAAGCAGCGCTCCAAGCGCCGGCCACGAGGGGGCGCCCGCTTCGCCGGGGCGGTGGAGACCGAGGAAGCCGCGCCCGTCGGAGCCGCTCCGGCCGTGGGGCGCAAGGGGCGTGCGCCGAGAGGTGCCCGGTACGCCGGTGTCGCGACGCAGGCCGACGCGGTGGCGCCGAAGCCGCAGGCTCGGGAGCCGTTGGGCGACGAGGCGCGCCGTGAGGTCGTCGCGACCGTGGAACGGTTGCAGCGGCTGCGGCGGGAGGGGCGCAGCGGGGAGGCGCACGCGCTCCTCGTGGAGGTCGCCCACTGGCCCGCCGCCCGGTTCCCGTTGCTCGCGGCCGACATGGAGCGCGCGGGGCTGGGCGCCGACTGGGCGACCCTGCTGTGGGAGGCGGGTTCGCTGCCCGCCGACCGGCTGGTCGTGGTCGCGGACGCCCTGCGGGCTGTGGGTCGTGCCTCGGACGGGGAGCAGATGCTGCGGCAGGGCGTCTCACGGCCCGCCGAGGAGATCGGCGAGGCCGTGCTCGGCTTCCTCGGCGAGGGGCGTGAACGGCAGGCGCGTGCGCTGCTCGACGCATATGTGAGCATCCGTACGCCTCAGGAGGCGGCGCGCACGGCGGAAGCCCATCCCCAGCGGCTCACGCCCCTCGTGCTGGCGGCGGCGCGCGGTGTCTCCGAGGAACGCCACCGCGAGGTGGCGCACGCCCTGCGCGTGCAGGGCCGCACCTGACGCACCGAACCCGCTCGACGCACCGAACCGACTGGACGCACCGAACCCGCTCGACGCACCGAACCGACTGGACGCACCGAACCCGCTCGACGCACCGAACCCACTGGACGCACCGAACGGTTCCGCACCGGAAACACAGGGGCTATCACCCACTGGAGTGCGAAACGAGATCGACTCGGCCGGTTGACGACGATGGTCTTGCCCAGCCCGTTCGACGGGGCTTAGCTTCAAGCCTCTACGGCCTGCTTCTACGGGCGTAGAGGCTCTCTGACGTCCCTGTCGAAGGAGCAGCTGACATGGCCAACGTCGTACGCGCCGCCCTGGTCCAGGCGACATGGACCGGCGACACCGAATCCATGGTCGCCAAGCACGTCGAGCACGCCCGCGAGGCCGCCCGGCAGGGCGCGAAGGTGATCGGCTTCCAGGAAGTCTTCAACGCGCCCTACTTCTGCCAGGTCCAGGAGCCCGAGCACTACGGCTGGGCGGAGCCCGTGCCCGACGGGCCGACCGTGACCCGTATGCGGGAGCTGGCCCGCGAGACCGGCATGGTGATCGTCGTCCCCGTCTTCGAGGTCGAGCGGTCCGGGTTCTACTACAACACCGCCGCGGTGATCGACTCCGACGGCAGCTACCTCGGCAAGTACCGCAAGCATCACATCCCGCAGGTCAAGGGCTTCTGGGAGAAGTACTACTTCAAGCCCGGGAACCTCGGCTGGCCCGTCTTCGACACGGCTGTCGGCAAGGTCGGCGTCTACATCTGCTACGACCGTCACTTCCCGGAGGGCTGGCGCCAACTCGGCCTGAACGGCGCCCAGCTCGTCTACAACCCCTCCGCCACGCACCGGGGCCTGTCCTCCCATCTGTGGCAGCTCGAACAGCCGGCGGCGGCCGTCGCCAACGAGTACTTCGTCGCGGCGATCAACCGGGTGGGCGTCGAGGAGTTGGGCGACAACGACTTCTACGGCACCTCCTACTTCGTCGACCCGCGCGGCCAGTTCGTCGGCGAGGTCGCCAGCGACCAGGACGAGGAACTCGTCGTACGGGACCTCGACTTCGACCTGGTCGAGGCGGTACGCCAACAGTGGGCGTTCTACCGTGACCGGCGGCCCGACGCCTACGAAGGACTCGTCGAGCCCTGACGTGGGCACGTACAGCCGTGACACACGCAGCACCCGTACCGCAGTGAAAGGAGTGGTGCAGCCGTGACCGACGAACTGCTCGGGCGCCACAAGGCCGTACTGCCCGACTGGCTCGCGCTCTACTACGCGGACCCGATGGAGATCACCCACGGCGAGGGCCGCCATGTCTGGGACGCCGCCGGGAACAAGTACCTGGACTTCTTCGGCGGCATCCTCACCACGATGACGGCGCACGCGCTGCCCGAGGTCAGCAAGGCGGTGAGCGAGCAGGCAGGGCGGATCATCCATTCCTCGACGCTCTACCTCAACCGGCCGATGGTCGAACTCGCCGAGCGGATCGCGCAGATGTCCGGCATCCCGGACGCCCGCGTCTTCTTCACCACCTCCGGCACCGAGGCCAACGACACCGCGCTGATGCTGGCCACGACCTACCGCCGCAGCAACCAGATCCTGGCGATGCGCAACAGCTACCACGGCCGCTCCTTCAGCGCGGTCGGCATCACCGGCAACAAGAGCTGGTCCCCGACCTCGCTGTCCCCGCTCCAGACGCTGTACGTGCACGGCGGCGTCCGCACCCGCGGACCGTACGCCGATCTGAGCGACGCCGACTTCATCACGGCCTGTGTCGCCGACCTGGAGGACCTGCTCGGCCACGGCCGACCGCCGGCCGCGCTGATCGCCGAGCCGATCCAGGGCGTCGGAGGCTTCACCTCACCGCCGGACGGCCTGTACGCGGCTTTCCGCGAGGTGCTGCAACGGCACGGAGTGCTGTGGATCGCGGACGAGGTGCAGACCGGGTGGGGCCGCACCGGCGACAACTTCTGGGGCTGGCAGGCGCACGGGCAGAACGGGCCGCCGGACATCATGACCTTCGCCAAGGGCATCGGCAACGGCATGTCCATCGGCGGTGTCGTCGCCCGCGCCGAGGTCATGAACTGTCTGGACAGCAACTCGATCTCGACCTTCGGCGGCACCCAGATCACCATGGCCGCCGGCCTCGCCAACCTGAACTACCTGGTCGAGCACGACCTCCAGGGCAATGCCCGGCGCGTCGGCGGGCTGCTCATCGAGCGGCTGCGGGCGATCACGACCCAGATCCCGGCGGTGAAGGAAGTGCGCGGCCGGGGTCTCATGATCGGTATCGAGCTGGTCAGGCCCGGCACGCAGGAGGCCGACCCGGAGGCGGCGGCCGCCGTCCTCGAAGCCGCCCGCCGTGAAGGCCTGCTGATCGGCAAGGGCGGTGGCCACAACACCAGCGCGCTGCGGATCGCACCGCCGCTGTCGCTGACCGTCGCCGAGGCCGAGGAGGGCGCCGACGCCCTCGAACGCGCTCTGAGGAGCATTCACTAGCGCCAGAGGCAGAACTGAGGAACACCGCCATGACCACCGCCTCGGAAACCCCGCAACCCGCCCTGTCGGTACGCCAGGTCCTCGGTCTGGACCGGGTCCTCGCCGGAGAACCCGAGGTGGTGGCCGGCGCCGGGCAGCTCGACCGGCCCGTGCGCTGGGTGCATGTGGCCGAGGCCGCCGACGTGGGAGTGATGCTCACCGGCGGCGAGATGGTCCTCACCACCGGGGTGCTGCTCGCCGGGAACGAGGAGGCCCAGGCCGAGTACATCCGCTCCCTGCACCGGGCCGAGGCCGCCGCGGTCGTCCTCGGACTCGGCCGGGCCTTCCCCACGCCGCCCGACGTGATGCGCCGGGCGGCCGAGCGGTGCGGGCTGCCCATGGTGGTGCTCCATCGGCCGTTCCCCTTCGCCGAACTGACCGAAGAGGTCCAATCCAGACTCGTACGACGCAAGTTCGCCGCGGTCAGCCTCTCCGAGTCCGTACGGACCGCCCTGACCGGGCTCATCACCGCCGGTGCCCCGCTGCAACGGCTGCTGGACGAGATCGCCCACCACGCGGGCTGTCCGCTCGTCGTCACCAATCTCGCCCATCGCGTCCTCGCCACGGCGGGGGAGCGGCCCGCCGTCGACGACGTGCTGCGTGACTGGGAACGCATCGCCCGCCAGGCCGGCGGCAGCGAGGGCGACGGCTGGATCCGGGCCGAGCTGGGCGGGCGCGGCGAGCGGTGGGGGCAGATCGTGCTCTGCGGGTACCGGGGCGACACCGCCACCGGGCGGCTGCTCGCCGACCGGGCCGCCGAGGCCCTCGTCCTGCACCGCATGCTCGGCGGCTCCGCGCACTCCTGGGAGGAGCAGTCCGCGCAGGGCCTGCTGACGGACCTGGTCTCCGGGGTCGTACCGGCCCGACAACTGCTGCCGAGGGCGCGGGCTGCCGGGCTCCCGGTCAACCGCCGCACGTTCGTGCCGCTCGTCGTACGGGACGGCGACCCGGCCCATCTCGACCGCGTGCTGAGGATGGTGGGGCTCAGCGGACTCGTCGCCGAACTGACGGAGGGCGCCACCGCCGTCCTCCTCAGCCTGGCCCGGGACCAGGACGCGCAGGCGCTCACCGCGCACTTCGCGACCCGGCTGCGGTCGGAGTCGGGGGAACGGAGGACGGTCGTGGCCGCCGCCGAGGCGCGGACCACCTGGGAGGACGTGCCGGGCGGGTTGCGCGAGGCGCGCCATGTGGCGGACGCCGTCGCCCAGTCGGCGCCGGCCGGGCTGGACCTTCCGGTCGTCGTACGACTGCGGGACGTCCATCTGCGCGGCCTGGTCCGGCTGTTGCGGGACGACCCCCACGTACAGGCCTTCGCCGAACGGGAGCTGGACGGCCTGCTGTGCGGCGACGGGCACGCCGAGCAGGAGCTGCTGCCCGTCCTGCGGACCTATCTCGCCACCGGCCGCAACAAGTCGCGCACCGCCCAACTGCACCATGTGAGCCGGCCCGCGCTGTACCGCCGCCTGGAAGCGATAGAGGCCCGCCTCGGCGTGGACCTCGACGACTTCGAGCAGGCCGCGTCCGTGCACATCGCCCTCCTCGCACACGACGCGCAACAGGGTTGAAACATGCCGGGACCTGGGAAAACGGCGGTGAAACTTGCGCCCACGAAGAGGTGACACGGTGGAACGGACAAGGCCCGCAGACGTGACACCGTGCCACTCAAAGCCGCTTGTCGGACTTCCTACGCTCGCTGCACACCGAGTGACCGGAGGTCCCGATGAGCAGAGTCATCCGCGCAGCCATCTTCCAGACGGCCTGGACCGGCGACAAGGAGTCGATGATCCAGGTCCACGAGCAGGCGGCCCGCGACGCGGCCGCCCAGGGTGCTCAGGTCCTGTGCTTCCAGGAACTGTTCTACGGGCCCTACTTCTGCCAGGTCCAGGACAAGGCGTTCTACGAGTACGCGGAAGCGATCCCCGACGGCCCGATCGTCAAGCGCTTCCAGGCGCTCGCCAAGGAGCTGAACCTCGTCCTCGTGCTGCCGATGTACGAGGAGGAGCAGCCGGGTGTCCTCTACAACACCGCCGCCGTGATCGACTCGGACGGCAAGTACCTCGGCAAGTACCGCAAGCACCACATCCCGCAAGTCCCAGGATTCTGGGAGAAGTTCTACTTCCGTCCCGGCAACGCGGGCTGGCCGGTCTTCGAGACGACCGTTGGCAGGATCGGCGTGTACATCTGCTACGACCGGCACTTCCCGGAGGGCTGGCGGGCGTTGGGCCTCGGCGGAGCCGAGATCGTGTTCAACCCGTCCGCCACCTCGCGCGGCCTCTCCCGCTACCTGTGGCAGTTGGAGCAGCCCGCGTCGGCCGTCGCCAACGAGTACTTCATCGGCGCGATCAACCGCGTCGGCGTGGAGGAACTGGGCGACAACGACTTCTACGGCACCTCCTACTTCGTCGACCCCGAAGCCCAGTTCGTCGGCGAGGTGGCGAGCGACAAGGAGACCGAACTGGTCGTCCGCGACCTGGACCTGGCCAAACTCCGCGAGGTCCGCGACCGCTGGCAGTTCTTCCGCGACCGCCGCCCGGACGCGTACGGGCCGCTGACGGCGCCGTAGTCAAGCCTCCCCGCGCCCCTCTGCTTCCAAGGGGCGCGGGGCTGTCACACCATGCGGCTGCCGTCGCGATGGGGCCCCTCCCGCTCGATCGGAGTCGAGAGCGGGGGAGCGACCAGCCACGAACGACCGGCACTTTCCCGACAACCGAACGGAGCGTGACCGAATGAGCGGCCGTACTCTGATCCGCGGCGGTCTCGTCATCACCGCGTCAGACGAACTGCACGCCGACGTCCTGATCGAAGACGGCCGAGTCGCCGCTCTGGCGGCAAGCGGTACGGCCACCGCCGAGGCCTGGACCGCCGACCGCACCCTCGACGCCACCGGCAAGTACGTCATCCCGGGTGGCGTCGACGCCCACACCCACATGGAACTCCCCTTCGGCGGCACCTTCGCCTCGGACACCTTCGAGACCGGCACCCGGGCCGCCGCCTGGGGCGGTACGACGACGATCGTCGACTTCGCCGTGCAGAGCGTCGGCCACACCCTGCGCGAAGGCCTCGACGCCTGGTACGCCAAGGCGGAGGGCAACTGCGCGATCGACTACGGCTTCCACATGATCGTGTCCGACGTGAACCAGGACACGCTCAAGGAGATGGACCTGCTCGTGCAGGAGGGCGTGACCTCCTTCAAGCAGTTCATGGCCTACCCCGGCGTCTTCTACAGCGACGACGGCCAGATCCTGCGCGCCATGCAGCGCTCCGCCGAGAACGGCGGCCTGATCATGATGCACGCCGAGAACGGCATCGCGATCGACGTGCTGGTCGAGCAGGCGCTGGCACGAGGCGAGACCGACCCCCGCTACCACGGCGAGGTCCGCAAGGCCCTGCTCGAGGCCGAGGCCACCCACCGCGCCATCAAGCTCGCCCAGGTCGCGGGCGCCCCCCTGTACGTCGTGCACGTCTCGGCGATGGAGGCGGTCGCCGAGCTGGCCCGGGCACGCGACGAGGGGCTCAACGTCTTCGGCGAGACCTGCCCGCAGTATCTGTTCCTCTCCACGGACAACCTCGCGGAGCCGGACTTCGAGGGCTCCAAGTACGTGTGCAGCGCGCCCCTGAGGCCGCGCGAACACCAGGCCAGGCTCTGGCAGGGGCTGCGCACCAACGACCTCCAGGTGGTCTCCACCGACCACTGCCCCTTCTGCTTCGTCGGCCAGAAGGAGCTGGGGCGAGGGGACTTCTCCAAGATCCCCAACGGTCTCCCGGGTGTGGAGAACCGGATGGACCTCCTCCACCAGGCGGTCGTCGACGGGCACATCTCGCGCCGCCGCTGGATCGAGATCGCCTGCGCGACCCCGGCCCGGATGTTCGGCATGTACCCGAAGAAGGGCACCATCGCGCCGGGCGCGGACGCCGACATCGTGATCTACGACCCGCACGCCGAGCAGGTCATGTCCGCCGAGACGCACCACATGAACGTCGACTACTCGGCGTACGAGGGCAAGCGCACCACCGGCCGGGTCGAGACGGTCCTCTCGCGCGGCGAACTCGTCATCACCGAGCGGGAGTACACCGGGCACGCCGGGCACGGTGTCTACACCCCCCGCTCCACCTGCCAGTACCTCAACTAGGAGCGGAGCACATGGACTTCGGACTCGTCCTGCAGACCGACCCGCCGGCCTCGCGCGTCGTCGAGCTGATGAAGCGCGCCGAGAACAACGGTTTCACGTACGGCTGGACCTTCGACTCCGCCGTGCTCTGGCAGGAGCCGTTCGTCATCTACAGCCAGATCCTGTCCAGCACGACGAAACTGAGGGTCGGCCCGATGGTCACCAACCCGGGCACCCGCACCTGGGAGGTCACCGCCTCGACCTTCGCCACTCTGAACGACATGTTCGGCAACCGCACGATCTGCGGCATCGGCCGCGGTGACTCCGCGATGCGGGTCGCGGGCCGCAAGCCCAACACCCTGGCCCGGATCAGCGAGGCGATGAAGGTGATCCGGTCGCTGGGCAGCGGGGGAGAGGCCGACCTCGGCGGCACGGTGATCCGGTTCCCCTGGATCAAGGAGGGCGCCGAACTCCCGGTCTGGATGGCCGCGTACGGCCCGAAGGCCCTGAAGATGACCGGTGAGGAGGCCGACGGCTTCATTCTCCAGCTCTCCGACCTCTACCTCACCGAGTACATGGTCAAGGCGGTCAAGGACGCGGCCGTGGCCGCCGGGCGTGACCCGTCCGAGGTGAAGATCTGCGTGGCCGCCCCCGCGTACGTCACCGAGGACGACTCGCCGGAGGCGCTCGCCCACGCGCGGGAGCAGTGCCGCTGGTTCGGCGGGATGGTCGGCAACCATGTCGCCGACCTGGTGTCCAAGTACGGCGAGCACTCCGCCGCCGTCCCGGACGAACTGACGGAGTACATCAAGGCCCGCGAGGGGTACGACTACTCCCACCACGGGCGCGCCGACAACCCCGACACCCAGTTCGTGCCGGACGAGATCGTCGACCGGTTCTGTGTCATCGGCACCGCCGAAAAGCACATCGAGAAGCTGAACGCGCTGCGCGCCCTCGGCGTCGACCAGTTCGCCGTGTACGACATGCACGACGCCCAGGAACGCGTCATCGACACCTACGGCTCGACGGTCATCCCGGCGCTCAACGGCTGACCCGCCTTCCCGATCCGGTCCGGCGACTGCAAGAATCCGGCCACCGCACCATCCGGAACTAGCCGCTCCACTCCTGTCGCCCCCCACACCTTGACTCCCTTCCCCGTCGTCCAGGGGAAGGGGCCCAAGGCCTCCGCACGGCCTTTCTCTCCCGTCCCGCCTCCCTGATTGGCCTGCCCATGACCGACACAGTCCCCACGGGGGCGCCGATAGCCCAGTCCGCCGACGCGTCCGGCCGGATCGAGCTGGCCCCCGGGGCCTTTCCCGCCGACAGTCCCTTCGCCAACGAGGACCTGCGTCCCGTACCCGTCTCCGAGCGGAAGTGGACGACGTACAACTTCGCGGCGCTGTGGATCTCCATGGCGCACTGCATCCCCAGCTGGACCCTGGCCTCCGGTCTGGTCGCCCTCGGCATGGACTGGAAGCAGGCGGTCTTCACCATCGCCCTGGCCAACGTCATCGTGCTGCTGCCGATGCTGGCCACCGGACACGCCGGACCCAAGTACGGCATCCCCTTCCCGGTGCTCGCCCGCGCCTCCTTCGGTCTGCGCGGCGCCAACATCCCGGCGCTGATCCGCGCGGCCGTGGCCTGCGGCTGGTTCGGCATCCAGACCTGGATCGGCGGCTCCGGCATCTTCGCCCTCGGCTCCAAGCTCACCGGCGGTGAATGGGAGAACGCGGGGAAGATCGCGGGCAACCCCTGGCCGCTGTGGCTCTGCTTCCTCCTGTTCTGGGCGCTGCAGATCGCGATCATCTACCGGGGCATGGACTTCCTCCGGCACTTCGAGAACTGGGCCGCGCCCTTCGTGATCGTCGGCGCGCTGGTGCTGCTGGCCTGGATCGCGGTCAAGGCCGACGGCTTCGGCGCGCTCCTCGACCAGCCCTCCAAGCTCGGCTGGGGCCCCGACTTCTGGCCGGTCTTCTTCCCCTCGTTGATGGGAATGATCGGCTTCTGGGCCACTTTGTCCCTGAACATCCCTGACTTCACCCGCTTCGGTGCCAGTCAGAAGGCGCAGACCTGGGGCCAGTCCCTGGGCCTGCCGACGACCATGACCCTCTTCGCGATCCTCGCCGTGCTGGTGACCTCCGGTTCCGAGGTCGTCTACGGCGAGGCCATCTGGGACCCGGTCACGCTCGCCGCCAAGGCCGACAACGTCTTCGGGCTCCTCTTCGCCCTGATCACCGTGCTGGTCGCCACCATCTCCGTGAACATCGCGGCGAACGTGGTCTCACCGGCCTACGACCTGGCCAACCTCGCCCCGAAGCTCATCAACTTCCGTACGGGCGCGCTCATCACGGGTGTCGTCGGCATCCTGATCTTCCCGTGGAAGCTCATCTCCACGCCCGAGTTCTACATCTTCACCTGGCTCGGCGTCGTCGGCGGTCTGCTCGGCACGGTCGCGGGCATCCTCATCGCCGACTACTGGATCATCCGCCGGACCGTCCTGTACCTCGCGGACCTGTACACGCCGGGCGGACGCTACTGGTACACCTCCGGCTGGAACTGGCGCGCGATCGTGGCCTTCGTGGTCGGCGGTGTCCTCGCGGTCGGCGGCTCGTACTCGACCGTCTCGGCGGACGGCGTGTCGTCCGGGCCGTTCCCGCACGACGGCGTCATCCCGTTCCTCAAGCCCCTCGCCGACTACGGCTGGGCGGTGGGCCTCGCCGCGTCGATGCTGCTGTACGTGGCGCTGATGGCCGGCCGCAGGGAGCGTGTCACGCGTTCCTGAGCGGAGCGGGCGGGTGGCCGTGGCGGAGAGAGCCCCTCACCGGGCGTCCTCCAGCACGGCCACCGCCTCCTTCGCGGCCTTGATGGCACCCTTGTTGATCTCGTCCGTGCTCGGCGCCTTCTTCGACTCGAAGTCGCTGCCGTTGTACGTGACGACCACCAGCGCGTTGGACACACGGACGTACACCACGCCCTCGCGCGTCTGCTGCTTGTCCTCCGTGGTCAGGTTCACCACCGAGTAGGCCGCGTCACCCAGACCGGGCACGGCTCCGCCGCCGCTCTTCTCCGTGGTGCGCGCCCGGTAGGTGGACTCCGCCTTGTCGTCCGTCTGCTGAATCTCGTAGGAGACGTCGAGCCAGCGGTAGTCGTAGCCCTTGAGCGCGTTCCACGAGCAGGTGCGGCGCACGGACTCGTCGGTCGACGCGATCTCCTTGCCGGCCGTCTTCGCGCCCGGAACAAGCGATTTGACCGTTTTCGACGTGATGCCCGTGCAGGGCGAGGGTGCCTTCTCGTACGTTTTCACCGCGGCCGACGCCGACGGCGCGGACCCGGAATTCGACACAGGCCCGGACGCGGTGTTCTGCGCGGACTTCTCCCCGGCCGGGCTGGCGTCCTGCGAACCGGACGACAACGTCCAGCCCGCACAGGCGAGTACGGCGACCGGCAGCAGACGCGCGGTCAGGGCGAGCGGCAGAGGGAGATCACGCACAGCGCACTTCTCGGGGTCGAGGCGGGCGGTACCGCCGGGCGGTGGGGTACGCCAGTGTCACACGACTGCCTGTGGGACGAAAGTGCGAACTCGCTCCGTGCATACACGGTGACTGAGCCTCATGCGCGCGGAGCCACGGCTTCCGCCCCAAGTGCGTGTCAGGATCGGCTCATGATCCCCATACGCGGCCGTACGGCCTCCCGCGCGCTGCTCGTCGTCGCGGCCCTGACCCTGACCGCCGGCTGCGGGCTCTCCGAGGAACTCGACCGCGAGCGCAACCCCGACCGTGCGACGCCCTCGGTCTCGGCCTCGCCGGCGGAGACGGGTTCACCCCGAGGGCCGGGGTTCTCGGAGCCGGCCGAAGCGGCGGAGCCGGAGTTCGGAGCGGATCCGACCGGGGTCCCCTCGCCCGACCCGACGGAGGCCTGCCCGGCCTCCGGAGTGCGGATGCTGCCCGGCCCCGTCGAGGCCGCGATGGGGCTGCGGGCGATGAGCGTGACCCTCACGAACTGCGGCACGAGGCCGTACACGCTCAACGGCTACCCTTCGCTCCAAGTCCTCGACGAGGACGGCCAAGTCGTCGATACGACCGTCCTCCAAGGCGCGCAGGAGATCACCACCGGAGTGCCTGACCCCGGCCCGCACACGGTGACCCTGCAACCCGGCAAGCAGGCCGACACCTCGCTGGTCTGGCGCAACACGGTCACCGAGGTGAACACGCCCGCCGTCAACGCCCCCTTCCTGAGGATCGCCCCCGCGAAGGGCGAGCCCGCGGAAGAACTCACCGTCGACGGCGGCATCGACCTCGGCAACACCGGACGCATCGGCGTGACGGCGTGGGAGAAGGTCGTCGACGGCAGGTGAAAGGTGGGTCGCCGACGGCAGGTGAAAGCGGGTCGTCGACGGCAGGCGACAGGGCGGTCGTCGACGACGGATAAGCGGTTGCGGGGGCCCCGCCCTGATCAGCACCCTTGATCCATGACTCAGTCACTGTCCGCGACCGAAGCCGAACCCCCTTCCCTGCGCGAGGAGATCCTCGCCTACTACGAGCGGGGGAAGGAGGACGGCCGCCTCAGGGAGGGTGAGGGGCGCCTGGAGTTCTGGCGCACCCAGGACGTACTGCGGAGGCTGCTGCCGCCGGCTCCGGCGCGGGTGCTCGACGTCGGCGGGGGCACGGGCATCCACGCCGAGTGGCTGGCGCGGGACGGACACGAGGTCGAGGTGGTCGACCCCGTGCCGATGCACGTGGAGCGGTCCGGGCGGCTGCCCGGGGTCACCGCCCGGCTCGGGGACGCCCGCGCGCTGCCCGCCGAGGACGCCGCGTACGACGTCGTGCTCTTGCTCGGACCGCTCTACCACTTGCCCGAACGCGCCGACCGTGTACGGGCGTTGACGGAGGCTTTTCGGGCCGTGCGCCCGGGTGGGACGGTCGTGACGGCCACGATCAACCGGTTCGCCGGGCTCAACGACACGCTCCGGCAGGGGAATTACTTCATCCCGGAGCGTCGGACGCGCGTCGACGAGGTCTCGGCCGACGGCAGGCACCGGTACTCGTCGGCCGACCCGCACTTCACCACCGCCTACTTCGCCGACCCTGCCGAGGTGCCGGGCGAGTTCGCGGACGCCGGGCTCGTGTACGAGGCGCAGTACGGCGTCGAGGGTGTGGCCTGGCTGATGGGTGCTGTGGAGGAGTGGCTGGACGACTCCGAACGCAGGGAGGCCGTACTGGCGGCGACCCGGCGCATCGAGTCGGAACCATCACTGATGGGGGCGAGCGGGCATGTACTGACGGCGGGCCGGCGCCACTGAGGGGCCGGGCAGTCGACTGGAGAGCCGTCAGAGGGTCGCGTCGCGTGCGTCGAACGCGCCTCGCGCGGTGGGAGCCCCCTCGCTCCGGAGCCGGGGAAGCCTCGTCTCAAGTGGACCGCGCGCGCCGGGTTCGGGAGGGGTGGGCGTGCGCGGCCTCGAGGAGTTGCGCGGCGCCACGGACGGCGGCGGTGTGCGGTGCGGGCACGGGCTCGACCGGGGCGTGCACTCGCCCGGTGAGGCCGAGGGCGAGGTCGGGGCGCAGTGCGCCTCCGCCGGCCAGGAGCATCCCCCGCCGCAGAGCGTCGAGCGTCTGCCTGGTGCCGTCCTCCTCCAGCATCGTGGTCACCATCGCGGCGACCACGTCGGTGATCCGTGTCGGCGCGGTGAGGCTGTCGAGGTCGCCGGTGCCCAGAGCGGCGCGACGCGCGTCGGTCACGGCGCCGTCGGCGAGAAGGGTGACCTCGGTGACGTGGGCGCCGATGTCCACGACGAGCAGCGGGCGGCTCAGGTCGGCACGCGCGGCCATGGCCACGGCTCGCGCGGCCGGGACGGTCAGCACCGTGTGCGGACGCAAGGTCTCCACCGCGACGCGGGCCTCGGCGCGGAAGGCGACCCCGCCCAGGACGGGCACGGTCAGGATGAGCATGGGGCGGACGAGGCGGGGCAGGCGGTGACCGAGCAGGCGGTCGAGCATCCGGCTGGTCCCCGGAGTGTCGACGATGGTGCCGCGCCGGACGGGGCGGGTGATGCCTTCGCCGAAGGTCACCGTGGGAACGTCGACGAGCATGCCCCGGCCGGACATCCAGGCCCGGGTGCGGGCGCTGCCCAGGTCGAGGGCGATGCCGCAGCACTGTCGGCACCAGGGCCAGGGCAGGTGTCGGACGTCGTGCTCGCCGGTGGTCTGATTCACCGTCTCACCTCTTGCGCAGGGCGGGGAACGAGGACGGGCGGGGCGGTTGTCATGCCGCGCCGCGCAGACAGGGGACGCAGAACCGCGTGTAGGGCAGGATCTTCAGGCGCTCGACCGGGATGGGCTGGGAGCAGCCCCGACAGATGCCGTACGTGCCGTCCTCGACACGGGCGAAGGCGGCTGTGATCTCCTTGAGGACCTGCTCGATGGCGCCCTTCTGTGCCGACAGCACCTGCTCCGGCGCGTCCTGCCCGGCCTCGTCGACGGCCCGCAGTTGCGTCAGGCGGGAGGCGCGTTCATGGTCGAGGCGCTGACGCGCCTCGTGCGCTGTCAGACGCTCAGGACAGCTTTCGGCGCGGGGTGTGTCGAGCGACATGGTGAGTCCTCCCTCGAGCGAGGCGGAAGGCGTACGGAACGGGTGCGCGGAGCCGGGGCCCCGCCGGGGACGGGAGCGGCAGACCATGGGGAACGGGGGCGGGACACCACGCCGGGGACCGGAGCGGGAGACCACGGTGGGGTGGTCATGCCCTTCACCCTGGCCGATGCGCTGAGGGAAACCCATCGGGCGTGGTACCCATCCGGGGCCGGTCCGGGAGTCCACCGTGGCCGGGCAGGGCCGGCCCGGAAATGGGCATCGCGACCCATCGACGGATCAGCGGGGGGCGGGCAGGCTGGCAGCGGGCCGGTCCGAGGAGTGACCGCAGCTCATGCCCGGGTGCGCGGTGACCGACAGTGGAGACAGAACCGTGTCACGAAGAGGAAGGCGTCATCACGGTGTCCCTGTTCTGGCGGATCTTCGCCCTCAACGCCGTGGTGCTGGGGACCGCGACCGCGCTGCTGCTGTGGGCTCCGGTGACGGTCTCCGTACCGGTCCTGCTGACCGAGGCGGTCATTCTCGTGGGCGGCCTGGTGGTCATGCTGATCGCGAACGCGGCCCTGCTGCGGATCGGTCTGGCACCCCTGGACCGGCTCACGAAGCTGATGACCACCGTCGATCTGCTGCGTCCCGGGCAGAGGCTGACTGTGCACGGCAGGGGTGAGACCACCGAGCTGATCCGCGCCTTCAACGCCATGCTGGAGAGACTGGAGCACGAGCGGGCCGCCAGCAGCGCCCGTGCCCTGCTGGCGCAGGAGGCCGAGCGCCGCCGTGTCGCCCAGGAACTCCACGACGAGGTCGGCCAGAGCATGACCGCCGTCCTGCTGGGGCTGAAGAGGGCGGCGGACCAGGCGGACGAGCCGCTGCGCGGTGAGCTGCGCCAGGCGCAGGAGATCACCCGGGAGAGCCTGGACGAGGTACGTCGCCTGGTGCGCCGGCTGCGACCGGGCGTCCTGGAGGATCTCGGCCTGGTCAGCGCCCTCACCTCACTGACCACCGAGTTCGCCACCCACACCGGGTTGCGGGTGGTGCGCGGCTTCGGCTCGGGCCTGCCCGCGCTGGATCAGGAGAGCGAACTGGTGCTGTACCGCGTCGCCCAGGAGGCGCTGACCAACGTGGCTCGCCATGCCGAGGCCGACCGGGTGGAGGTGAGCCTTCGGCCCGGAGACGGGACGGTGGTGCTGGCCGTCACGGACGACGGGCGGGGCACAGGGGTGGCGCGTGAGGGAGCGGGGATCCGCGGGATGCGCGAGCGGGCCCTGCTGATCGGGGCCACTCTGGATGTCACCTCCCAGCCGCAGGCCGGTACGCAGGTCCGGCTGACCGTGCCCGTTCCGAGGAAGCAGCCATGACCACGACCGACGCGTCGTCCACGATCCGCATCCTCCTCGCCGACGACCATGCCCTGGTGCGGCGCGGCGTGCGGCTCATTCTCGACCAGGAGCCGGACCTCGAGGTCGTCGCCGAGGCCGGTGACGGCGCGGAGGCCATCGCCCTGGCCCGCACCCATGAGGTCGACCTCGCCGTGCTGGACATCGCCATGCCCCGCATGACCGGTCTGCAGGCTGCCCGCGAACTCATCGCACGGCAGCCGGACCTACGTGTGCTGATGCTGACCATGCACGACAACGAGCAGTACTTCTTCCAGGCCCTGAGGGCCGGAGCCAGCGGATACGTCTTGAAGTCCGTGGCCGACCGCGACCTGGTCGCCGCGTGCCGGGCCGCCATGCGCGACGAGCCCTTCCTCTACCCGGGCGCGGTCACCGCCCTCATCCGCAACTACCTCGACCGCGTCCGCCACGGCGAGGAACCACCCGAGCAGGTCCTCACGCCCCGGGAGGAGGAGGTGCTCAAGCTCGTCGCCGAGGGCCACTCGTCCAAGGAGATCGCCGACATGCTCTTCATCAGCATCAAGACCGTCCACCGGCACCGGGCCAACCTGCTGCACAAACTCGGCCTGCGCGACCGTCTGGAACTCACCCGCTACGCCATCCGCGCCGGCCTGATCGAACCCTGAGGCCTACGGGCCTTCCGGCTGCTTCGGGGTTCGGGCGGCCCTCCGGCCGGGACACCGGCGCTCCCGCCACACCGGGCTTCCGCTCGAGCACCACCGACGCCGACGCCGAGAAGGGGAACGGCTCATGGCACGTCCCGCGCGGACCGTCCCGCGCGCGGGCGGCGGCGATGCACCACACGCCGATGACAGGCACTCGGCCGTCCGCCACGTCCTGGCGCCCAGCCCTCGTGCCACCCTCGGTGAGCGTCCGTCGCCGTAGGCCACCGCGACTCTTGTCCCGAACCGCGTAGGCCACCGCCACTCTTGTCCCGAACCGCGGCAGATGCCGTACGTGCCCGTCCGGAACCGGCGTAGGCGGCGTCGGTCCGAGGTGTTCCGGCAGCGGAGCCGGCGCGGGCAGCGGAGTCCAGCGACATCACGGAGCACTTGCTTCCCACCGGGGCCCGGCACGGCGACCACCGTGTGCACCGGCACGGTTCCCGTTCGCCCGCCACCCTCGCCGCCCGGGTCGGCCGACCGTCAGCGGGCACGGGCCCCGTCTCGGTGGTCACGCACCCGTGCATACGGCCTGGTCGCGTCCCGGACACCGGGTGTGCGGGGCCGGACGCTGAGCCAGGACGACGGACGCGGACGACGGACGCGGGCGATGGACGCGGACGGTTTCCGGCGACCCGGTCATGGGCCCGGCATGGGGGCCGAGTACGTGCAGAAATGGGTGCTGGGCCCGATGGTGAGGGCCCACGCCGCGTGTGACGGTGAAGAGACCCCCGACCTGCCGGCTCCGGAAGGAGGAGGCATGCCTCACCAGTCGCACACCCCTGAAACCCGTACGCGGCACAGCGACCCTCGTTCGGCCCGCGGTTCGGAACCGGGGCGACCTGGTCCACCGCGCGGCCACCGCGGACGGCGGGGACCGGCCTGGGCGCTGCTGGCCGTCTCGATGGCGATGCTGGTCACCGGCGTGGTGCTGCCGCAGGGCCTGCTCCTCGCCTCCGGCCTCGTGACGGCCGGCATGGCGGCCCATCTGCTCGCGCCGCCCCCTGACCCGGACCACCCCGGCGTCCCCTTACCCGAGGTGACCCCCGCCGGCGGCGGTCACCCCCGAGGAGCGCCCCACGGTGCCTGACAAGCCGGAAGAGAAGGGGGATGTGTCCGGTCTGCGTAGGAGTCCGTGACGCTTACGCGGACGTGTACCCGGACGCGCACGTGTCCGCCCTGTCCGTCCCCTGTGGAAGGTGGTGACCCGTGGGGCATGCCGACACCCTGCTCGCGATGGGCGGCGCCTTCCTGGCCGCCGCCGTCTTCGCCCGCCTCGGCAGCCGGATCGGCCTGCCGACCATCCCACTGTTCATGCTCGCCGGCATTCTGCTCGGCCCTCACACCCCTGGCCCGGTCCTCGTCGAGGACGCGCACGACTTCGAGATGCTCTCCGCGCTCGGTCTGGTGCTCCTGCTGTTCTACCTCGGCCTCGAGTTCCAACTGGACGACCTCAGAAGCGGCGGCAGGCGCCTGCTGGCAGCCGGCGGCACCTACCTGCTGCTGAACGTCGGCGCGGGCCTGGGGTTCGGGTTCGCCCTGGGATGGGGGGCACGCGAAGCCCTGGTCCTCTCGGGTGTCCTGGGTATCTCCTCCTCCGCGATCGTCACCAAGATCCTCGTGGACTCCGGCCGTATCGCTCGCCCGGAGACCCGGCTCATCCTGGGCGTCACCGTCGTGGAGGACATCTTCCTCGCCCTGTATCTCGCCGCGCTCCAACCCGTCATCAGCGGCGCCCAGGGCATCACGGAAACGATCCTCCAGGCGGCCAAGGCGTTCGGCTTCCTGATGGTGCTGGCCGTCGCGGCGCGCTACGGCACCCGCCTGATCGGACGCCTGATCGCGGTGCGCGACAACGAACTGCTGGTCATCAGCTTCCTGGGCGCCGCGATTCTCGTCGCCGGCATTTCGGAGGTGCTGGGAGTGGTGGACGCCATCGGTGCCTTCATGGTCGGCCTGATCCTCGCCGGAACCCCCTCCGGGCCCCGGATCCGTGAACTCGTGCATCCGCTGCGTGACGCCTTCGCCGCGATCTTCTTCTTCGCCTTCGGTCTGGCCGTGGACCCGGCGGACATCGCCTCCGTAGCCGGTCCGGTCACCGCGGCGGTGGCACTCACCGTCGCCATGAACGTGGCCGCGGGACTGTTCGCGGCTCGTCTGTACCAGTACGGGCCCCGGCCCACCGCGAACATCGCCACCACGCTCCTGGGGCGTGGTGAGTTCGCTCTGGTCCTGGCCGCCATGGCCGCCACCGCGGGACTCGACGGCCGCCTCGCCCCGTTCATCGCCAGCTACGTCCTCGTCCTGGCCGTGCTCAGCCCCATCGTCGCCGGGCGGGCGCACCTGCTCGCCCGCGCACTCGAAGCCGCGCACTCCCTGCTGCCGGAGGGCCGAGCACGACATACCGAAGCCGCCGGCCCGCTCAACGATCGCCAGGACCACTACGACGCGACCGTCACCCGGCGAAGCGGGTAGTTTGGTTGGGAAGTTCCCTTTCCGGGCGCGGTTCCGGGTGGGCTCCGGCAGGAGCGGCCCCGGCTTCGAGGTTGCCGGGAGGGGCGTCCTCCCGACGCGGGCACGCTGTCGTACGCACAGGGGGCCGACGCATGACTGAGCCTCTTCTGACGTTCGGGCACGGCACCGCGGGCCGTGAGCGGTTGACCGCCCTCCTGCACGGCGCCGGGGTGGCGGCGGTCGTCGACGTGCGCACCGCCCCCGGCAGTCGACGGAACGCGGATGTGAACAGGGCGCTGCTCCAGGACTGGATGCCGGAACAGGGGATCGCCTATCGCTGGGAGAAGAGACTCGGCGGCTTCCGCAGGCCCGCGCCGGACTCGCCGGACGTGTTCTGGGAGAACGTCTCCTTCAGGGGGTACGCCGGACATGCGCGAAGCGCCGACTTCCTCACCGCGATCGACGACCTGCTGAGGCGGACGGCGACGATGCGTACCGCGGTGATGTGCGGTGAGACGCTGTGGTGGCGCTGTCACCGGCGGATCATCGCCGACTTCGTCGTTGTCGCCCGGAGGGTCCCGGTGCTCCACCTCGCACACGACGGGCGGCTCAGCGAGCACAGGCCCACGGCCGGGGCACGCCTGCGCGAGGACGGCCTGATCGTCTACGACCGCGACCCTCGACGCCCCGGACGGTAGGGCCCGCCCCATCCCCGGCCCTGCCCGGTGACCCGGGGAGGTGAGGCACCGCCGGCCGGCTCGGCCCGGTCGCTCAGGGACCCGGAACCCTGGCCCGGCTGACCGACAGGGAGACGACGCCCGGTGGCCGGGCGTCGTACGGGACCTCGGTGCTGGTCGTACGGGACCTCGGTGCTGGTGGAGCCAGGCGGGAGCTGCCCCCGCCACGCGCCTGGACCCGGCCGCCGTCCGCCAGGAGGACGGCGTCGCGGCCCGGGTCGGAGGGACCCGCGACGGGGCGACTACCCTGGCCCGAGCCGCATGGCCGGTGTCCGCGAGCCCGGGGGCGAGCCCTTCCCGGATCCTGCCCGGGGGCCCCGGTTCCGAGAGCCGACCCGCTCGGGCGAGGGCCGGCAGGCCCGGCCGACGCGCGGATACAGCGAGGTGAGAGGTCGTATGTTCACCACCCGCCCCACCCTCCAGGGCACCTTCGGCATGGTGTCCTCCACCCACTGGCTGGCCTCGCAGTCGGCGATGGCGGTGCTGGAGGACGGAGGCAACGCCTTCGACGCGGCCGTGGCGGCGGGCTTCGTCCTGCACGTCGTGGAACCGCACCTCAACGGGCCCGCGGGCGAGGTGCCGATCATCCTCGCCCCGGCGGGCGGCGAGGTCCGGGTGCTGTGCGGACAGGGCGTCGCGCCCGCCGGTGCCTCGGCCGAGCACTACCGAGGGCTCGGGCTCGACCTCGTGCCCGGCACGGGACCGCTGGCGGCGGCCGTCCCGGGCGCGTTCGACGCCTGGATGCTGCTCCTGCGCGATCACGGCACCAAGGACCTGGCCGACGTCCTGAAGTACGCCATCGGATACGCGCAGGACGGTCACGCGCCCGTGGAGAACGTGGGGGCGACGGTCGAGTCGGTGCGTGCACTCTTCGAGGAGGAATGGGTCTCCTCGGCGCGGGTGTACCTGCCGGACGGGCGGGCGCCCAGGCCCGGCGAACTGTTCCGCAACCCGGCCCTGGCCGCGACCTGGCGGCGGCTGCTCACCGAGGTCGAGGGGGCCGGGGACCGGGAGGCCCGGATCGAGGCGGCCCGCGAGGTGTGGCGCTCCGGCTTCATCGCCGAGGCCCTCGTCCGCCAGGCCGGGCGGCCGACCCTGGACACCAGCGGCGAACGGCACACCGGAACGCTCACCCTGGCCGACCTCGCCGACTGGTCCGCGTCCTACGAGGCCCCGGCGACGTACGACTGGAACGGCTGGACTTTGTGCAAGGCGGGCCCCTGGAGCCAGGGCCCGGTGCTCCTCCAGCAACTCGCCCTGCTGCCTTCCGAGATGCCCGCGTACGGGTCCGCCGAGTACGTGCACCTCCTCGTCGAGGGCTGCAAGCTCGCCATGGCCGACCGCGAGGCCTGGTACGGGGACGCGGCGCCGGTACCGGTCGCCGAGCTGCTGTCCGACGAGTACAACGCCGTCCGGCGGGCCCTCGTCGACGGGGCGGCGTCCCACGAGCTGCGGCCCGGCAACCCCGGCGGCCGTACCCCGCGGCTCAGTGTCCACGCGTGCACGGTGGCCACCGAGGAGCCAGGGTTCAATGCCTTGGGGACCGGTGAGCCGACCGTCGCGAAGGCACTCGGGGGAGTCGGCGAGCCCACCGTCGCCAAGAGCCCCCGCTCACCGGTGCCGGGGGAGCCCGAGACCGCGGCGGACGGGAGCACCCGCGGCGACACCTGCCACCTCGACATCGTCGACCGCTGGGGCAACATGGTCGCGGCCACACCCAGCGGGGGCTGGCTGCAGTCCAACCCGGTGGTGCCCGAACTGGGTTTCCCGCTCGGCACCCGGCTTCAGATGGCCTGGCTGGACGAGGGACTGCCCAACTCCCTCACCCCCGGGCGCCGGCCACGCACCACGCTCACCCCGTCGCTGGCGCTGCGCGACGGTGTGCCGGTCATGGCCTTCGGCACGCCCGGCGGCGACCAGCAGGACCAGTGGCAGCTGCACTTCTTCCTCGCGGTCGCCCTCCGCCCGCCGGTCCGTGGCGGTCTCGACCTCCAGGGCGCGATCGACGCCCCGAACTGGCACAACGACAGCTTCCCCGGCTCCTTCTACCCGCGCGGCATGCGCCCCGGCAGCATCACGGTCGAGTCCCGGATGCCCGGGGAGGTCGTCGAGGAGCTGCGCCGGCGCGGCCATGACGTCACCGTCGGCGAGGCCTGGTCCGAGGGCCGGTTGTGCGCCGTCGCACGGGACCCGCGGACCGGCGTGCTGTCGGCGGCGGCGAACCCGCGCGGGACGCAGGGGTACGCGGTCGGACGCTAAGGCGGGGACGGCGGGTGGCAGGGCCGGAGCACCGGCCACCCCGGGCGTTCATGGCGATTCCATACCGAATGCACCGGAGGGGCGGGGATTGTCAGTGGCGCGTGCTGTCATGGAGCCATGATCGAGGACAACGGAACCATCGACGGGTTTCTCGCCCGGCACGGCTCGGACGTCGAGGAAGCGCTCCGCAAGGCCGCCGCCACGGAGATCATGCCGCGCTTCCGGCAGCTCGCCGCCCACGAGGTCGACCAGAAGAACGGCCCGCACGACCTGGTGACGGACGCGGACCGCAAGGCCGAGCTGTTTCTGACCGAGGCACTCCCCACGCTGCTGCCCGGGTCGGTCGTGGTCGGCGAGGAGGCGGTGCACGCCAACCCCCTGTCGTACGAGGCGATCCAGGGCGGGGCACCGGTCTGGATCGTCGACCCGGTGGACGGCACCCGGCAGTTCGTGCACGGTGAGCCCGGCTTCTGCACCCTCGTCGCCCTCGCCCAGGGCGGAGTCCTGCGCGCCTCCTGGACGTACGCCCCCGCTCTCGACCGGTTCGCCATGGCCGTACGCGGTAGGGGAGCCACGCTCGACGGCGAGCCCCTGCACGCCGGCTCGCCCGACCCCGGCCGTGATCTCGAAGTCGCCACCTCCCACCCCGACTACACGACGGACGACCAGAAGGAGGCCCTGCTCGGCCTCTGGACGGACGGTGTCGCGCCGCGTGCCTGCGGATCCGCCGGCCTGGAGTACCTCGCCATCGCCCGGGGACGCCTGGACGCGGTCGCCTTCTCCTGGGAGGCCGCCTGGGACCACGCGGCAGGCCTCCTCCTCGTCGAGGAGGCGGGCGGCGCCCACCTGACCCTCACCGGCGAGCCGTTCCGGATAACCGGCGGCAACGCCCTGCCGTTCACCGCCGCCCGGGACGCGGCCACGGCCCGCCGTGTGGTGGGCCTGCTCTCGGGCGGAGCCTGACCGGAAAGATCGCGGGACTGCCCGGCCGTGGCCCACCCATGCCGGTCGGTGTCGGTGGTCGGGCATATCCTGATCGCAGGTGTGCCGGTGGACGGGAGTCCGGCGGCAGCGCTTGGTGGACATCGGCTGACGAAGGGGTCCGGACGTGCCGTCGATGCTCGACGCGGTGGTGGTGGGGGCGGGGCCGAACGGCCTGACGGCTGCCGTGGAGCTGGCCCGGCGCGGGTTCTCCGTGGCCGTGTTCGAGGCGAAGGGCACCGTGGGAGGGGGCGCCCGCACCGCGGAGCTGACCCTGCCCGGGTTCCACCACGACCCGTGCTCGGCGGCGCACCCGCTGGGCATCAACTCGCCCGCGTTCAAGGCGATGCCGCTCCACCGCTACGGCCTGGAGTGGCTGCACGCCGACCTGCCCATGGCGCATCCCTTCCCCGACGGCTCGGCGGCCGTGCTCTCGCGCTCGGTGGGGGAGACGGCCGCCTCGTTCGGGCCGCGTGACGCGGGCGCGTACCGCAGGCTGGTCGAGCCGTTCCTGCCCAAGTGGGACACGCTTGCCCGGGACTTCATGTCGCTGCCTCTGTCCGCGCTGCCCCGCGACCCGGTCACCCTGGCCCGGTTCGGACTCGTGGGGCTGCCGCCGTCGACCTGGCTGATGCGCCGCTTCAAGGACGAGAAGGCCAAGGCACTGTTCGCCGGGCTCGTCGCCCATGTCATCGCCCCGCTCGGCGGGGTCGCGACCGGCGCGGTCGGCCTGGTCTTCGCGCTGGCCGCGCACGCCGCCGGCTGGCCGGTCGCCCGGGGCGGCTCCCAGTCCATCTCCGACGCGCTCGCCGCGTATCTGAGGGACCTCGGCGGCACCGTCCACACCGACTACGAGGTCAAGCGCCTCGACGACCTGCCGCCCGCCCGCGCGTACGTCTTCGACACCTCACCCACCGCCCTGGCCCGGATCGCGGGCTTCGGGAGCTACTACGCGTCGTACCGCTACGGCGCCAGTGTCTTCAAGCTCGACTACGCGCTGGACGGCCCCGTGCCGTGGACCGCCGAGGAGGCGCGCGGAGCCGGCACCGTCCAGGTCGGGGCGAACCAGGCGGAGATCGGCGCGGCGCTCGACGCGGCCTCCCGCTACGGCCGGGCCCCCGACACACCGTTCCTGATCACCGTGCAGCCCAGTGTCGTCGACCCCGGCCGAGCACCCGAGGGCAAGCACGTCTTCTGGGCGTACGGCCATGTGCCGAACGGCTGGACCGGCGACCTCACGGACGCCGTCGAACGTCAACTGGAGCGTTTCGCACCGGGGTTCCGCGACCGAGTCCTCGCCCGCGCGACCGCAGGCCCGCCCGAACTGGCCACGCACAACGCGAACTACGTGGGCGGCGACATCGCCTGCGGCGCCGCCTCCGGCCTGCAGTTGATGCTGCGTCCCAAGCTCTCGCTCCTCCCGTACCACACCCCGCACCCGGCGGTCTTCATCTGCTCGTCGGCGACCCCGCCGGGCCCCGGTGTGCACGGCATGTCGGGCCACAACGCGGCCAAGGCGGTGTGGCGGCGGCTGCGGCATGATTTGTGACACTTCGACAATTCGCCTACCAAGCAAGGCGAATCTACAAATCGACAAGGGTCTTTACAAATCCTCCATATCAATGAGTAAGTGGCGTGGGTAAGTTGCCGACATGGAAGTTCGGAGAGCGGTACCGCGCTCCGGCTCACGGCCTGCCGTGCGCCTCGCCGACCTCGCTCAACTCGTCCGGGCACCGGCCGCGTTGAGCGTCCCGGGTGACGTCCTCGCGGGCGCCGCTGCAGCCGGGAACCCGCTGGGCGTACGGACGTTCGGCGTGATGGGTTCGTCCGTCTGCCTCTACTGGGCCGGCATGGCCCTCAACGACTACGCCGACGCCACGATCGACGCGGTCGAGCGCCCCGAGCGCCCCGTCCCGTCGGGCCGCGTCCCGCGTCGCACCGCCCTGGCCGTCGCCGGTGCCCTGACCGCCGGGGGCCTGGCGCTCGCCGCCGCCTCGGGGGGCCGCAGAAGCCTGGCGGGAGCGCTTCCCCTGGCCGGTGCCGTCTGGGCGTACGACCTCAAGCTGAAGTCCACCCCGGCGGGCCCGGCCGCCATGGCCGCCGCACGCTCGCTGGACGTCCTCGCGGGCGCGCTGGCCGTCGGACACGGACACGGACACGGACGGGAGCGTACGAGCGGAACGGGCGCCGCCCTGTGGCGCGGCGCCGTCCCCGCCGCGCTGATCGGCGCCCATACCTACACCCTGACCGCCCTCAGCCGCCACGAGGTCTCCGGCGCCCCCGCCCGGCTGCTGGCCGTGACCCTCGCTGCCTCCACCACCACCGCCCTCGCCACGGCGCTCCCTGCCGTCCGCGTCGCCCTCGCGCACGCGGTACGGCGCTCGGACGGTGCGGGAACGGTGGTACGGCGCCCGGACCGCGCAGGAACGACCGCCGCCCCGGGCGCCGCCGCCGCGCGGGGCGCAGTGGTCACGCGGGGCGCAGTGGTCGCCGCCGGAGCCCTCGCCTACCTCGGCAGCTACGGAACGGCGCAGGTCCGTGCCATACGGGACCCCTCGGGTGAGAACGTGCGGCGTGCCGTCGGGGCCGGGATCCTCGGGCTGCTGCCCCTGCAGGCGGCGCTGACCGCACGGAGCGGGGCCACGGCCGCGGCAGCCGCCCTGGGCGTCGTCCACCCCCTCGCGCGGCGGCTCGCCCGGCGCATATCCCCCACCTGAGCAGCTCTTACCTCCCGCAGGAGGAAAGTCGGAATGACCCGACCCCCCACCACGCCTCTCAGATTCGGCTACGGCACCAACGGCTTCACCAACCACCGGCTCGGTGACGTCCTCGCGGTTCTCGCCGACCTCGGCTACGACGGAGTCGCGCTCACCCTCGACCACGGCCACCTCGACCCGTACGCGGACGACCTGCCCCGGAAGGTGGCCGTGGTCGCCCGGGACCTGGCCCGGCACGGCCTCGACGTGACCGTCGAGACCGGCGCGCCCTACCTCCTCGATCCCTGGGGCAAGCACCAACCGACGCTCATGTCGGACGGCGCCGAGCAACGGGTCGACCTGCTGCGGCGGGCCGTACGTGTCGCAGCCGACCTCGGGTCGCCCACCGTCCACCTGTGCAGCGGCCCCGCGCCGAACGGCGGACTGCCGGAGCGGGACGCGTGGAAGCGGCTCGCTGCGGGCGTCGAGGCCGTCCTGGAGACGGCGGGGGAGCACGGCGTCTCGCTGGCCTTCGAGCCGGAGCCGTACATGTTCGTAGACACCGTGGAACGGTGCCTGGAACTCACCGAGATGGTTGGCGGGCACGAATTGTTCGGGATCACCCTCGACATCGGGCACGCGCACTGCGTGGAGGACCGGAGCGTCCTGGAGTGCGTCCGCCTCGCCGCTCCGCGCCTGCTCAACGTGCAGATCGAGGACATGCGGCGGGGTGTCCACCAGCACCTCGAACTCGGCACCGGGGAGATCGACTTCCCGCCCGTGCTCGCCGCCCTCCGGAACCTCGACCACCGCGGTCTGGTCTCCGTGGAGATCCAGGGCGGGTCGCTCGACGCCCCCGAAGTGGCCCGCCGCTCCCTGGACTTCCTCCGCGCCGCGACGGCCTGATCCGCCCTCCTGGTTACTGTTCTTTTCGAGCTCTCCATCCCTACGCAGGTTGGTATGCCATGGTTCCCTCCGGAATGACGCTCCCTGATTCCGCCCGCCCGGTCTACGACACCGACGGCAGCAAGGAGCCCGACTCCTACACCTGGCCGCCGTCCCTGCACGACGAACTCACCGACCGTCTGGGCACGTTCCCCCTCCTCACCTACTGGGGACCCAACGCCGGCATGCCCTCCACCCAATGGATCCTCGGTGCCGCCCGCCAGGTCTTCGACGAACACGACCCGGACCTCACCCTCGTCTACGTCCCCCAACTCGACTACGAGCCCCAACGATCGGGCCCCGACTCACCGGCCACGACCCGCGCCGCGCGTCAACTCGACGACGCCCTGCGCCCGCTGCTGGACCACTTCCTGAGCGCCGCCATCGTCGAAACGGGTGCGGTGCGTCCGGCGGGCGGTCGGGATCCGGGGTGCGGCCGAGCCGCGGCCGGCGCGGCTCCCCGTCATACCGGGCCGCGCTCCGGGGCGCCGACCGAGGCGTTTCACAGGCCCGCACGGGTGAACGTCACATGCGTGACTCCACCGGGCGAGGAGACGGCCTCGACCTCGTAGTCCTTCCCGAGGTCCTCCAGTCCGTCCCAGAGGCGTACGCCTCGGCCGAGCACGATCGGGACCACCACGATGTGCATGTGGTCGATGAGCCCGGCGGCGAGGAAGTCGCGGACCACGGTGGGCCCCCCGCCGATGCGTACATCCTGGCCGCCCGCAGCCTCGCGGGCCGTCTCCAGCGCCTTGGCGGGCGAAGCCTCGAGGAAGTGGAACGTCGTGCCACCTTCCATCTCGATCGACGGGCGCGGGCGATGGGTGAGGACGAAGGTCGGGGTGTGGAAGGGCGGGTTGGGCCCCCACCACCCCTTCCACTCCGGGTCCTCGTGCCAGCCGGGGTGGCCGAACTTCCCGGCACCCATGATCTCCGCGCCGATCCCGGGATCGAACCGCCGCACGAAGGCGTCGTCGAGGCCGCCGGTCCCGCCCGGCCGGCCCATCCTCTCGTGCCACCACCGGGTGGCGAACATCCACTCGTGCAGCCTTTCACCGGCGTGGCCGAACGGTGCGTCACGGCTCTGGCCCTCACCGGTGGCGAAGCCGTCGAGCGAGAGGGAGAAGTTGTGGACGCGGGCGAGTGACATCACTGAGCGGCTCCTCTTCCATCTGGCGTGACGACTTGTGAAACAGGTTCCAGTGAGGCCGTCCCCGCTACGGCCTGAGGACTGAGCTCTGCTCCGGCGGCTCGAGCATGCGGCTCGTACACCTGACACGGTATCGGTGCTCGTCGGTCCTGACAGCGGTACGGCGAGCTCGTGGGTAAGGGCCCCGGGCATCGCCACGCGGCGCTCCGCCGGGGCCGTCGTACCGGCGTGGGCCCCCTTCCCAGCGAGGGTGCCCTGGGGCGTTAGCGGGTGAGCAGGCAGGCCAGGGTGCTGATCGCTCCGGCGCAGGCGAGGACGGCCGAGGCGCACGCCGCGTGGCGTCGGAGCAGGTCGCGCCGGAGCACGGCATAGCGGTCGTCGTACTCCCGGCGCAGGCCGGCGGCCCGTTCCGTCGTCGCCAGCAGCATGCGCCGCGTGATGTCGACGCGCTGCCGGACGTAGTGCCGTGTGATGTCCTCCGCCTGGGCGGCCGTGAGCCAGGGCATCCGCGCACAGAGGTCCTCGGCCTCCCGGTGTGCCTCCTCGATGTGCGTCCGGGCGAGAACGTAGCCCTCGACCGCGTCGGCCAGCGCGCTTTCGTCGTGCGAGGCCTGCCCCGTCTCGCCCCTCACCGCGGTTCGTCCGTGTGGCTCTCGGCGTCCAGAACGTCCCGCTTCCCGCTGTGCTGCCGGTATTCGATCTTCGCCAGCCGTGGGTGGTGCAGGTCGAAGGCCGGGGATTCGGAGCGGATGCGCGGCAGGGTGACGAAGTTGTGGCGGGGCGGCGGGCACGAGGTCGCCCACTCCAGGGAGCGACCGTAGCCCCAGGGGTCGTCGACCTCGACGCGCTCGCCCTTCTGGGCGGTCTTCCAGACGTTGTAGAGGAAGGGCAGGGTGGACAGACCAAGGAGGAACGAACCGATGGAGGAGAGGGTGTTGAGGGCGGTGAAACCGTCGGCGGCCAGATAGTCGGCGTAGCGGCGGGGCATCCCTTCGGCGCCGAGCCAGTGCTGCACGAGGAAGGTGGTGTGGAAGCCGACGAACAGGGTCCAGAAGTGGATCTTCTCCAGGCGGTGGTCGAGCATGGTGCCCGTCATCTTGGGCCACCAGAAACTGAATCCGCCGAACATGGCGAAGACGATCGTGCCGAAGAGCACGTAGTGGAAGTGGGCGACGACGAAGTAGCTGTCGGTGACGTGGAAGTCCATCGGCGGTGAGGCGAGCAGCACGCCGGTCAGGCCGCCGAAGAGGAAGGTGACCAGGAAGCCGGCGGCCCACAGCATCGGCGGTTCGAAGGAGATCGAGCCCCTCCACATGGTGCCGATCCAGTTGAAGAACTTCACCCCGGTCGGCACGGCGATCAGGAAGCTCATGAAGGCGAAGAACGGCAGCAGCACGGCACCGGTGGCGAACATGTGGTGCGCCCAGACGGTCACCGAAAGGCCGGTGATGGCGATGGTGGCGCCCACCAGCCCCATGTACCCGAAGATCGGCTTACGGGAGAACACCGGCAGGATCTCGGTGACGACGCCGAAGAACGGCAGGGCGAGGATGTAGACCTCGGGGTGCCCGAAGAACCAGAAGAGGTGCTGCCACAGGATGGGCCCACCGTTCTCGGGGTCGAAGATGTGCGCGCCGAACTTCCGGTCCGCCTCCAGGGCGAACAGCGCGGCCGCGAGTACGGGGAAGGCGAGCAGAACCAGCACCGAGGTGAGCAGCACGTTCCAGGTGAAGATCGGCATCCTGAACATGGTCATGCCCGGCGCGCGCATACAGATAATCGTGGTGACGAAGTTGACCGCGCCGAGGATCGTGCCGAATCCGGCGAACGCCAGCCCCATGGTCCACATGTCGCCGCCCACCTGAGTGGTGCGTTCGCCACCGCTGAGCGGGGTGTAGGCGGTCCAGCCGAAGTCCGCGGCGCCTTCTGGGGTGAGCAGGCTGCCCAGCACGATCAGGCCGCCGAAGAGGAACAGCCAGTACGAGAACATGTTCAGCCGGGGGAAGGCCACGTCCGGCGACCCGATCTGGAGCGGCATGATCGCGTTGGCGAACCCCGCGAACGTTGGTGTGGCGAACAGCAGCAGCATGATCGTGCCATGCATCGTGAACGCCTGGTTGTACTGCTCGTTGGAGAGCAACTGCGTTCCGGGCCTGGCCAGTTCGGCTCTGATCGCCATCGCCAGCGCCCCGCCGACCAGAAAGAAGCCGAACGAGGTGATCAGATAGAGGTGGCCGATCTTCTTGTGGTCGGTGGTGGTCAGCCACGCGACGATCACCTGTCCGCGACCGTGGTGCTCCGCCGCTGGAACCGGCGCGACAGGTTCGGTGTCCGTTGCCATGATTTCCTCGATCGGCAGTGGTGGCGTGGGCAGGGAGGAGCGGGCGGCGCGTGACCACCCGTGGGGAATCCCTCCCGAAGATCCGGTGCCATCGCCCGACAACGAGACTCCATGGGACCGAATGACCGATGGATTCACCGGCCCGAGGGATCCTGTCGGGCGATGAGGGCGGGCGATGAGGGCGGGCGAGTCCGCGACGACCGGCTCCTCGACCACGGCCTCGCTCACGTACCCGGGGCGACGAGGCGTCACCTCCTTTCGCCGGGCGCCCGGCTGCCGGGAAGAGCCCTGGCGTGTCCTCCTCCCGCACCCTGACGGACGAACGGCCCTAGCGTGGCGAACGGAGTCGTGCGGAGTCGCCTGCCGGGCGAAACGGCCTGGTCAGCAGCGTCGGTGGGGTGGCAGGCGGGTCGGGCGCCGGTTCCTTGATCGGTTGCGGCGGGCCGTGGCGCCTCCCACGGTGAGCGCAAAGGACAGATGCTTCGAAAGGAACGTGCATGCGTGCCCTCGTCTCCCGTGGTCTCCTCCTGCCGCCTCTGGTCTGCGGGGCACTGGTCTTCGGGCCGGTCGGCACCGCCACCGCAGCCGTCGACGCGGGCCGAACGCCACCGGACCGCACCTCTGCCGGGGGCGCCGCGGTCCCCGAACCCGACCTGGACGGCTTCTTCGCCACGCTGGAGGCGCAGATCGACGCGCTCGTGGCGAAGGAAAAGGCCGACACGGAGGCGCTCGTCGCCCAGGAGGAGGCCGAACTGGACGCGCTCTTCGCCAGGCTCGACCTACACCTGGACGGGCTGTTCGCGAACCTCGACATCGACGCCGACACGGGTACGGGCATCGTCCCGGGCACGGGCACGGGCACGGGCACGGGCACGGGTACGGGCATCGTCCCGGGCACGGATACGGGCGCCGTCGGGGGCACGGACGCCGACACGGGCGTGGACACGGACACCGACACGGACACCGACACGGGCGTCGACCTGTCCGGAACCGACGCGGACGAGTTGCTGGGCCGGCTGAAACTGCTCGACCAGATGGACGAGGACGACGTACTCGCCCCGCTGCTGAACGAGTTGACCACCGTGGCCGGGCTGGACGCCGACGAACTCGACGAGGCGACCGAGGCGGACCGGCACGTCAGGGCGCTGCGGGCGGCCCACGCCGCCGTTCAGCAGCGGTTGCAGAAACTGGAGGCGGCGGCCCCGGCCGGTTCCGGGCGCGCCGTCGCGGCGGCCGACCCGGTCACGGACCTGCTGGCCGCCCTGCAGTCCGCGCTCGACGGCCTGATCGAGGCGCTGACCTCGCTCGACCTGGGAGCCGTACTGGACGCGGTCACCGGTCTGCTCGCCCCGGTCCTCGGAGTCGTCACGGGGCTGCTGCAGCCGGCGCCCGGCCTGGTCACCGGCCTTCCCGGCGGCGCTGCCCCCTCGGTGCCGGCGCTGCCCGCGACGTGACCGCGTCGCGGCCCGCCCACTCGACCGGGACTCAGTCGCCGTCCGGCACGTCGCTGATCCCCAGCCTCAGGTGCTCCACGTGGTAGACGGCCTGGTCCAGCAGCTCGGCGACATGGTGGTCGTGCAGCGCGTACACCACCGAACGGCCCCGCCGCTCGCCCACGACCAGGCCGAGGTTGCGTAGCAGGCGCAACTGGTGGGAACAGGCGGACTGTTCCATCCCGACCTCGGCGGCCAACTCGGTCGCCGGGAGCGGGCCCTCGCGCAGCCGGGCCAGGATCAGCAGCCGGGACGGGGTGGAGAGGGCCTGGAGGGTGGTGGCCACCTTGGCGACGTTGCCCGCGTCCAGGCGCACGCGGGCGGCGGCGTCCTGCGTGGCGTCCTGCGCTGCGGTGACGGCTCCATGACCCATGGCGAGTATCTTACCCATCGCACATGAAGGCATGAATGAGTCTTCATGTGTTCCTGTATGGTGGGCCGCGTGTCTGTCACCCTCGCGCCTTCACCCACCCGCCGTACGCCCGCCACGACGGCCCCCCGCCGCCGTACCCGCGTCCTCGCCCTGCCCGAGGCCCGCTGGGCGCTGGCGTCGACCGTCGCCTTCCTGCTCGCGTTCCCGCTGGACATCGCCGGCGTCTCCGCCTGGCTGTACGGCCCGCTCTATGTGCTCGCGTACGCGGCCGGCGGCTGGGAGCCCGCCCTCGAAGGGCTGCGGGCGCTGCGGGAGAAGAGCCTGGACGTCGATCTGTTGATGATCGTCGCGGCCCTCGGAGCGGCCGCGATCGGCCAGGTCCTCGACGGCGCCCTGCTGATCGTCATCTTCGCCACCTCCGGTGCCCTCGAAGCCCTGGCCACGGCCCGCACGGAGGACTCCGTACGGGGACTGCTCGACCTCGCGCCCACCACGGCCACCCGGCTGTCGGCGGACGGCGCCACCGAGGAGACCGTGCCGACGGACCGGCTCGCCGTAGGCGACGTGGTGCTGGTCCGTCCCGGGGAGCGCATCGGCGCCGACGGGCAGGTCCTGGAGGGCGAGAGCGAGGCCGACCAGGCCACCATCACCGGCGAACCGCTGCCCGTTCCCAAAGCCCCGGGCGACGAGGTCTTCGCGGGCACCCTCAACGGCACCGGCGCGCTGCGCGTCCGCGTCGAGCGCGACCCCGCCGACTCCGTGATCGCCCGTATCGTCAGCCTCGTCGAGGAGGCCTCCCGCACCAAGGCACCGACCCAGCTCTTCATCGAGAAGATCGAACAGCGGTACGCGGTTGGGATCGTCGTCGCCACGCTCGCCGTCTTCGGCGTCCCGCTCGCCTTCGGCGAGGACCTCACGGACGCCCTGCTCCGCGCCATGACCTTCATGATCGTCGCCTCGCCGTGCGCGGTCGTCCTCGCCACCATGCCGCCGCTGCTCTCCGCCATCGCCACCGCCGGCCGCCATGGTGTCCTCGTCAAGTCCGCCGTCGCGATGGAACGCCTCGGCGAGATCGATGCCGTCGCCCTCGACAAGACCGGCACGCTCACGGAGGGCACACCCGAGGTCACGGCCGTACGGCCCCTGCCGGGCTCCGGACTCGACGAGGACGGGCTGCTGGCGCTGGCGGCGGCCGCCGAGCACCCCAGCGAGCACCCGCTGGCCCGAGCGGTGGTGGCGGCCGCCGGTGCGCGGGGGCTGCGCCCGGCCGCCGCCGAGGACTTCTCGGCCATGCCCGGCCGGGGCGTGCGGGCCACCGTCGAGGGATGCGTGGTGGCGGTGGGGCGCCCGGGGGAGTACGGGGAGGGTGCCGACGGCGGTACGACCGTCCTCGTCGAGCGGGACGGGGTCGCCGTCGGCACGCTCACCCTCACCGACCGGCTGCGCCACGACGCGCCCGCCGCGGTGACGGCGCTCACCGACGTGACCGGTGCGTCCGCCGTCCTGCTGACCGGCGACAACAGGCGTACGGCCGCGCAGGTGGCGGACGCCACCGGAATCACCGATGTGCGGGCGGAGCTGCTGCCGGAGCACAAGGTGGAGGCCGTACGAGAGCTCCAGGGGGCGGGCCGCAAGGTGCTGTTCGTCGGGGACGGCGTCAACGACGCGCCCGCGCTCGCCGCCGCGCACTCCGGTGTCGCGATGGGGCGGGCCGGGTCCGATCTCGCGCTGGAGACGGCGGACGCGGTGGTGGTGAGGGACGAGCTGGGCGCGATTGCGGCGGTGGTGCGGTTGTCGCGGGCGGCTCGGCGGTTGGTGGTGCAGAACCTGGTGATCGCCGGTGTCTGCATCGCGGTGCTGGTGGTGTGGGATCTGGTGGGGCATCTGCCCTTGCCCCTCGGGGTGGCCGGGCACGAGGGGTCGACGGTGTTGGTGGGGCTCAATGGGCTGCGGTTGCTTCGGGAATCCGCGTGGGGGAGGGCGGAGCGAGCGGCCTGAGGGGCAGTAGCAGGTCACACCACGCTGATGTCGAATTCCCGCCAGCCCCACGCCCTCCCCTCCCCGATGCTTGAGGCATGCGGAACGGGATGTACAGGGATACGGAACGGTGTGTGCGGGCCGTGCGGTCGAAGGACGCTCGGTTCGACGGGTGGGTCTTCACGGCGGTGGTGACCACGCGGATCTACTGTCGGCCGAGCTGTCCGGTGGTGCCGCCGAAGGCGGAGAACATGACGTTCTACCCGAGCGCGGCGGCGTGTCAGCAGGCCGGTTTCCGGGCGTGCAAGCGGTGCCGGCCGGACACCACTCCCGGGTCACCCGAGTGGGATCAGCGGGCCGATCTGGTGGCGCGGGCGATGCGGCTGCTGGGGGACGGGGTGGTGGACCGGGAGGGCGTGCCGGGGCTGGCCCGGCGGCTCGGCTACAGCACGCGGCAGATCGAACGGCAGTTGCTGGCCGAGCTGGGGGCGGGCCCGCTGGCGCTGGCCCGCGCACAGCGGGCGCAGACCGCGCGGCTGCTGATCGAGACGACCGCGCTGCCGATGGCGGAGATCGCGTTCGCCGCCGGGTTCGCCTCGATCCGGACGTTCAACGACACCGTGCGGGAGGTCTTCGCTCTGTCGCCGAGCGAACTGCGCGAACGGGCCACACGATCCGCCCGGCAGCGCTCCGACTCCCCCGGCACCGCGGGGGCGTTGAGTCTCCGGTTGCCCTTCCGGGCCCCGCTCAACCCCGACAACCTCTTCGGCCACCTCGCGGCCACCGCCGTCCCCGGCGTGGAGGAGTGGCGCGACGGCGCGTACCGGCGCACGCTCCGCCTCCCCCACGGCCACGGCATCGTGGGCCTCACGCCGGAGCCCGACCACATCGCCTGCCGCCTCACCCTCAGCGATCCGCGCGACCTGCCCGTCGCCATCAGCCGTTGCCGTCGCATGCTCGACCTGGACGCCGACCCGGTCGCCGTCGACGAGCAGTTGCGCACCGATCCGGAGCTCGCGCCGCTGGTGGACAAGGCGCCCGGCCGCCGGGTGCCGCGTACCGTCGACGAGGCCGAGTTCGCCGTACGGGCGGTGCTGGGTCAGCAGGTGTCCACGGCCGCGGCCCGTACCCACGCGGCCCGGCTGGTCACCGCCCACGGCGAGCCCGTCGACGACCCCGAGGGCGGCCTCACCCACCTCTTCCCCTCCCCCGAGGCGCTGGCGGACGTCGACCCCGAGACGCTCGCGATGCCCCGCACCCGCCGGTCCACCCTCACCACACTCGTGCGACAACTCGCCGACGGAGAGCTGCACCTGGGCGTCGACAGCGACTGGGCGGAGACCCGCGCCCGGCTCCTCGCCCTCCCGGGCTTCGGCCCCTGGACCGTCGAGGTCATCGCGATGCGCGCCCTCGGTGACCCCGACGCCTTCCTTCCCGGCGATCTCGGAATCCGGCGCGCCGCGAAGGAGCTGGGCCTGCCGTCCACCCCGGCCGCGCTCACGGCCCGCGCGGCGGCCTGGCGGCCGTGGCGGGCGTACGCGGTCCAGTACCTGTGGGCGACGGACAGCCACCCCATCAACTTCCTGCCCATATAGACCGGTTCGGCCATCATCGACCAACCAACCAACCAACCAACCAAGGACCAAGGACCTCCCATGGAACAGCGAAATCAAGTGCGGCAGGTGGAGAAGGTGCGGCAAGCACAGCGAGTGCACCAGGTGCGTCAAGTACCGCGACTGAGGCGGCACACCGTCATCGACAGTCCCTATGGCCCCCTCACCCTCGTCGCCGACGACGGTGTCCTGTGCGGCCTCTACATGACCCGGCAGCGCCACCGCCCGGCGGAGGAGAGCTTCGGCGCCCGCGACGACACCCTCTTCGCCACGGCGGAGGAACAGCTCACGGCCTATTTCGCGGGCGAGTTGAAGGAGTTCACCCTCGAACTCCGACTCCACGGCACCCCGTTCCAGCGCGCCGTCTGGGAACAGCTCGTGCGGATCCCCTACGGCGAGACCCGCTCGTACGGTGACCTCGCCCACGCCCTGGGCAACCCGAAGGCCTCGCGCGCGGTCGGCCTCGCCAACGGCAAGAACCCCGTCGGCATCATCGTCCCCTGTCACCGCGTGGTCGGTTCCGACGGCAGCCTCACCGGATACGGCGGCGGCGTGGAGCGCAAACAGCGCCTGCTGGACTTCGAACGGGGAACGGCTCTCTTCTGATTCCGGCGGAGCGTGCGGCACCGCTCCCTCTCCGGCCCTCAGGCGCTCGCCGCGCCGATCCCGCGCAGCACCGTCGGAAACGCGGTGCCGATGGGCTCGCGGATCACCTCGTCGGCGATCTCGTCGTACGGGGTCGGCTCGGCGTTGACGATGACCAGCCGTGCCCCGTGGTCGGCCGCGACACCAGCGAGCCCGGCGGCGGGCTGGACCTTGAGGCTGGTGCCCACGGCGACGAAGATCTGACAGGCCTTGGTGATCGCGACGGCCTCCCCGAGCACGACGGGGTCCAGGCGCTCGCCGAACATCACCGTCGCCGACTTCAGCACGCCCCCGCACTCCAGGCACGGCGGATCGTCCTCACCGGCCTCGACACGGGCGAGGGCATCCGCCATCGACCCGCGGGCAGAGCACTCGGTGCACACGAACTCCCGGGCCGTGCCGTGCAGTTCGAGGACCTTGCGGGCCGGCATCCCGGCGAGCTGGTGCAGCCCGTCGACATTCTGCGTGATCACCCGCACCGGCACCCCGGACCGCTCCAGCTCGGCCACCGCCCGGTGCGCCACATTGGGCTCCGCCCGCAGGGTCCGGTTCTGCCTCCGCATCTGCCACGAACGCCGTCGGATCTCCGGATCGCCCATGTAGTACTCGTACGTCACCAGCTTCTCCGCCTCCGGATCCCGCCGCCACAGCCCGTTCGGGCCCCGGTAGTCGGGGATGCCGGAGTCGGTGGAGATGCCTGCGCCACTGAGGATGGCGACGAGGGGCTTGTTCATGGGGCGAGGGTAGGTCGCCGGTTCGGCCGGGGCGAGCGGAATATCGGGAACGGCCGTAGTGGCGTCAGGGCGTCGGCAGGCCGTAGGTACGGTCGTAGTGCTGGGCTACCAGGACGCCGGAGGGTGCGCAGGCGAGCTGCCAGTCGTTGACGCCGGTCTCCAGGCCGTCCGTGAAGTTCCACAGCAGTCCGCCCCCGGCGGCGCCGATGGCGTAGAAGCCGTTCCTGTTCTTGTAGGCGGGGACGTAGACGGCGTCGGCGCCGGCGGTGACCGGCCGGTCGGTGTTCAGACGCGGGGTGGGGCAGAACCAGCGGCGGGCTCCGGTCCCGGCGTTGAAGGCGTACACGCCGTAAGGGTCCGTTCCGGTGACGTAGATCGTGTTGCCGTAGGCGCCGAGGGAGGCGAACATGCCGCGTTCGGGCTTCACCCGCCAGCGGAGCCTGCCCGTGGCGATGTCCAGGGCCTCCAGCTCCTGGCCGATGGTGAACACCGTGCGGTTGAGCACGGCGAGGCCGGGCCGCAGGTCGTAGCCGACGGGGTGCCGCCACAGGACGCCGGAGCTGTCGGTGCTGCGGACGGTGACATTGCGCAGACCGTCGGCGTAGACGAAGTAACCGGGGACGATGACCGGCGCCAGCCGGATGCCGACGTCCTCCGGGCTGATGGGGATGACCTCGGCCAGACGGGCCGCGAGGTCGACACCGAACACCGTGTCCGTGGACGTGGCGACTCCCTGCTCGTCGGACTCGCGCCGCAGGCCGACGCCGATGACGGAGATCGCCCGGTCGTCGATGTTGCCGAGCAGGGTGTTGAACCGGAAGTCCGGCCCGAAGTCGATGGTGAAACGTTCCGTTCCGTCGACCGGGTCGACTCCGATCACGGTCGACCCCTCACCGAGCGCGATCGCGGCGTCGAAGGCCAGCACGGTCGGCGTGGGGGACTGGCTGATGCCCTCGTAGACCCACTTCGGCCGGGTGCCGTCCTTGAGGTCGAGACAGACCATGTCACCCGGGCGGGTCTTCACCAGGGCCGTTCCTTCGTGGAAGACGGCCGGTGCCTGGAGAAGCGGGCCGCCGCGGTAGGTCCACAGCGGCTTCGGGGCCGGACCCGCCGGCTTCACGGACCGGACGGCCGGTTCCTTCCGGCGGGCGAGCACCAGGGCGGCGCCGGTGGCGACGGCGGCGGCGCCCGCCGACACCGCGAGGACCGAACGCCGGGACGGACCGGACCGGGAGGCCGCGCGGCGGTGACCGGTGGAGCCGGCGCGGTAGGGCCGCGGCTCCTCGGGAGGGGAGTACGGCTCGGCACCGGCGGAGGGCTCCGGCTCAGCCGGCCCGCAGGCCGACCCGTCGGCCTGCGGGCCGGGGCGCCCGGAGCGGTCGTAGGGGCCGGAGGCGCACGCCGACGGGGTCGCCGTGGCGTTCGGCGCGCTGTCCTGCTGGAAGTCGTACGCGGCGCGCTCGGGCTGGAAGTCGTAGGCGGCCCGGTCCGGCGCGAAGTCGTACGCGGCGCCGTCCGGGCGGGCGTCGTACGTGGCCCGGTCCGGCTGGAGGTCGTCCGTCCGCGGGCCCTCGGTGTGGCCGTACTCGGCGACGCGGTCCGTGCCGTGGTCGTACGCCGGACGGTCCGTGCTGTGGCCGTGCCGTGCCCGGTCCTGGTCGCAACGGTCGGGGGCCTGGTCGTCGCCGTACACGTCCGGCTTCGGATCCGTCGCGGTCGAGGCGAACGAGGCCGGGCTGTTCGGCGCGATCTCGAGCGTCCTGACCGCCGCCGCGCGGAGCGCGATGGAGGAGGCCACCCAAGGCGGCAGCCAGTCGTCGCCCGTGCACTGCTCCACCCCGCCGGGCGCGCAGGCGGCGGCCAGTTTGTCCGGGGTGATCCGCAGCCGGGGGTCCTTGGCGAGACAGAGGTTGATGATCTTGTCGAGGGGTTCGGGCACGCCTGTCAGATCGGGTGCGCTGTGCACGACCTGGTAGAGGAGCGTGGCCGCCGCGCTGCCGTTGAACGGAGCGTGCCCGGCCGCGGCGAACGTCAGGACCGAGCCGAGCGAGAAGATGTCGCCCTCGGGGCCCAGCGGCTCGCCCGTGGCCTGCTCGGGGCACATGTACTCGAAGGAGCCGAAGAGGGCGCCGGAGCGGGTGAGGTCGTAGCCGTCGCTCGCGCGCACGATGCCGAAGTCGATCACACGGGGACCGTCGGCGGCCAGCAGGACGTTGGACGGCTTGAGGTCGCGGTGCACCAGCCCGGCCGCCTGCACCGAGATCAGCGCCTCGGCTATGCCCGCGCCCAGCACGAGCACCGAGTCCACCGGCAGTGGGCCGTGCGCGGCGACCGCCTCGGCCAGGGTGGGGCCGGCGATGTAGGCCGTGGCCAGCCACGGGACGGGGGCCTCGGGGTCGGCGTCCACCACGGGCGCGGTGTATCTGCCGCCGACGGCCCCGGCGGCCTCCACCTCCCGGCGGAAGCGGATGCGGAAGTTCTTGTCCCCCATCAGCTCGGGACGGATGGCCTTGACCGCGACGGTTCGCCCTTCGGGGGACCGCGCGAGATAGACCCGTCCCATGCCTCCCGCGCCGAGCCGGGCCACGAGACGGTAGGGACCTAGCTCCTCGGGATCGTCTGAGCCCAGTGGTTCCATGACCTCGGCTGCCTGTTCGGTGAGTACGGGCGGGAAACGGCCCGCGGTGGGGGAGACCGACTGATCCGGGCGGCTCCCGGTGACCGTTCCCCCAGGAACTCCGGATCTCCCGGAGCCACGGCCCGCCCTCGGGCCGCCGGTCACGGGTGTCCCGAGTGCTGCCCCGGTGCCGGAGCGAGGCGAAGAGGCGGGATCGCTCGGTCGGGGGTGACGTCAGCCTAGATGCTGAAGTGACGGGCGGGCAGCGTTTTCAGCCAGCGCTTTAAACTTCCATTAAGTGGATGGTTCACGCTTTTCACGTTCCGTACAAGGGAAGTTGACGGGAGGTCAGCTGACTCCTGTAACCGGCGGACGCGGCCCCCGATGGCGCCGTGGCCGATCTTCGACGGTCCCCGGAGTCTTCCCGTCACCGGTTCAGCCGACCGGCGTCCCGTTCTCCAGCTCCACCGGACCCGTGCCCTCCGCCAGCGCGTCGAGGGCGGCGAGCACCCTGCCGCCCAACGCCCCGAGGAGGTACCCGGTGAGCTCGGCACGCGGGACGAGCCGCCATGACAGCAACTCCTCCTCCTGCAACCGGATCCGCTTCAGGTCCTCCTCGCCGAGCACCCCGCCGTCGTACACGTACGCCACCAGAGGTGGCCGCCCCACCCCGTGCACCCAGTCCACGGCGAGCAGCCGCCCCGGCGCGACGTCCAGCCCGATCTCCTCCAGGGTCTCGCGCCGGGCGCCCTGTCTCGGGGTCTCCCCGTCGTCCGACTCGATCGTCCCGCCCGGAAGTGCCCATCCCTCGCGGTAGTTGGGCTCGACGAGCAGCACCCGCCCCTCGGCGTCACGGAAGATCGCGGCGGCGCCGGCGAGGACACGGGGCAGGCTCGCGATGTACGCGGCAAAGTCCGCAGTGGTCATCCAGGAAGGGTAGACGGCGTCCCGGGGGCGGGGAACGGGCGCCCGGGGAGCGGAACGACCGGCGCTCAGGGGCCGGAGACCACCGCCAACCGGACCGTGCGCTCCGCGAGTTCCCCGATGCGCACCCCGTCGAAGCCGAACACGGCGCTGCGCACGGTGTCCTGAAGGGGCTCCTTCCACCGGTCCGGGATCGCCGCGGCCCCGCAGAGCACACCCGCCACCGAACCGGCGGTGGCCCCGTTCGAGTCGGTGTCCAGCCCGCCCCGGACGGTCAGCGCGATCGTACGGGTGAAGTCGCCCGCGCCGTACAGCAGTCCGGCGGTCAGCACCGCGGCGTTCGGCACGACGTGGATCCAGCCCAGCCCGCTGCTCTCCTCGTCCACCGTCGTCAGCGTGTCCTCCCAGGACAGCCCGGCGTCGTGCAGCGACACGACCCGCCGCACGGTCCGGGCCAGGCGGCTGCTCGCAGGGATCACCGCCAACGCCTCGTCCACGGCCGCCCGCACCCCGTGCGCGGTGAACGCCGCCGAGACCAGCGCCGCCGCCCACATCGCCCCGTACACGCCGTTCCCGGTGTGCGACAGCACCGCGTCGCGACGCGCCAGCGAGGCCGCCTGCCTGGGCCGGCCCGGACAGGTCCAGCCGAAGACGTCGGCACGGATGAGGGCGCCGATCCACTCCTGGTACGGGTTGTCGTACGTGGCGGTCAGCGGCGGTTTCAGACCGTTCGCGAGGTTGCGGTACGCCGCCCGCTCCGCCGTGAACGTCTGCAGATACGGCAGCCGCAGCAGCCACAGTTCGCCGACCTGCTCGGTACTGAAGCCGAAGCCGTGCGTTTCCAGCAGGTGCAGTCCCAGGATCGCGTAGTCGATGTCGTCGTCCCGGCAGCTGCCGTGGATCCGGCCGCGTACGCACTCACGCCACTCCGGCCGCAGCGCGAGCCCGTCGCCCTCCACGGCCGGCTCCGGGAAGTAGTCGGTCAGGGGCAGGGCCCCGGCCCGCCGTAGATAACCGTCGATCCGCTCCCGCGTCCACACGTCACCCTGCTCGACCGGTTTCCCGAGCATGTTGCCCGCGATCCGGCCCAGCCAGCCCCCGAGGACGCGGTCGGCGAGTTCGGTACCCACGGGGGGCATCGCGGTCACAGGCGGCGCGGGCGTCATGGGCGTCATGGGTGAAGGTCTACCCAATTCCGGGCATGGCCGCTCGGGGAGCGGAGTGGTGATGAGGCGGCGGCAGGTGCGAGCCCTCGGAGACATCGGTCGTACGCCGGGGGCGCGCGTGCGGTGTATCGGTGCGCGGGACGGGCATGGCGGACGGGGCACGGGCCGGTTAGGGTCACAGCGGCGCGACTGCCTTGACGTGCGACGCAAGGCCCGATGAGCGAGGGGAACACAGGTGGCGAACGCCGCTGGGGACGGGACTGACACTGGCACGGCGATCCCGCGGGTGCTGATCGCCGCGGACAAGTTCAAGGGCACGCTGACGGCCGTCCAGGTCGCCGGGCGGGTCACGGCGGGCCTGCGCCGGATCGTGCCCGACCTGGAGGTCGAGGCGCTGCCGGTGGCCGACGGGGGAGACGGCACGGTTGCCGCCGCGATCGCGGCCGGATTCGAACGACGCGAGGTGAGGGTCGGTGGGCCTCTCGGCGACCCCGTCACCGCCGCGTACGCGCTGCGCGGCGACACCGCCGTGGTCGAGATGGCCGAGGCGAGCGGGTTGCAGCGGTTGCCCGCCGGCGTCTTCGCACCGCTCACGGCCTCGACGTACGGCTCCGGAGAGCTGCTGCGGGCCGCGCTCGACGCCGGCGCCCGCACGATCGTGTTCGGTGTCGGCGGCAGTGCCACGACGGACGGTGGCGCGGGCATGCTCGCGGCGCTGGGCGCGCGTTTCCTGGACGCCGGCGGTGAGCCGGTCGGCCCCGGCGGCGGAGGCCTGCGCGATCTGGTGACGGCGGACCTGTCGGGCCTCGACGAGCGGTTCGCATCGGTCGACCTCGTCCTGGCCAGCGATGTCGACAACCCGCTGACGGGCCCGACGGGCGCCCCGGCCGTGTACGGGCCGCAGAAGGGCGCGAGTCCGGCGGACGTGGCGACGCTCGACGCGGCGCTGACCCATTTCGCGGCCGTCCTGGAGAAGACGGTCGGTGAGCGCGCCGCCGAATACGCCCTCGCCCCGGGTGCGGGCGCGGCCGGCGGCCTCGGCTACGGCGCCCTCGTCCTCGGCGCCCGCTTCCGCCCGGGGATCGAGGTCATGCTCGACGTCCTGGGCTTCGCGGCGGCGCTGGAGAAGGCCACGCTGGTGATCACCGGCGAGGGTTCCCTGGACGAGCAGACCCTCCACGGCAAGGCCCCGGCCGGGGTCGCGGCCGCCGCACGCGCCGCCGGCAAGGAGGTCGTCGCGGTGTGCGGCCGACTCGCGCTGCCTCCGAAGGCCCTGGGCCGGGCCGGTATCCGCCGGGCGTACCCCCTGACGGAGGTCGAGCCGGACCTGGCTCGCTGCATCGCCGATCCGGGGCCCATCCTGGAGCGGGTGGCCGAGCGGATCGGCCGGGACTTCCTCATCTGATCCGCTACGGCAGGGGGATCGGATTGCGGTCCGGTTCCCTGAAGTACTTGCCGCTTCGTGGCCTGTCTCCACGCGAGGTAGCTGACCCCCTCAAGGGCAAGCGAGCCGTATGTGCCACGGACGCTCTTGTACGCGAAACGGGTGTGGCCCGAGCCGTGATGGCTCGGGCCACACCCGTCAGCGGTGGAGCGGAGGTCAGGGAAGCTGCGCCGCCCGTGCCTCACGCCGGTTGTCGCGGAAGTTGTTCACCCGGCGCGCCGTGGCGAACAACGGGATGACCGCGCCCATGACGAGCTGCAGGGCGCAGCCGGTCTGGAGGAGGAGCTGGCCGCCGGGGGCGTCGAAGGCCCAGGCCGCCAGGAGGCCCATCGCGAGGACGATCCAGGTGAGCACCGCTCCCGCGAGGGGACCTCGCGGCTTCGGGTACTCGACCCGGCTCACCATCAGCCACGCGACACCGACGATGGCCAGGAGCGTCGCCACGAAGGGCAGCTCCAGGAGCACGATCGAGATGACCGTCAGCGCGCCGAACGGTGACGGCATGCCCTGGAAGGTGCCGTCCTTGACCGTCACACAGGAGAATCTCGCCAGCCTCAGCACCACCGCCAGCAGCACGACGATCGCACCCACCGCCGCCACCCGCTGGTGCGCGTCGTCCGCGACCATGCCGTAGACGAGGACGAAGTACGCCGGCGCGAGGCCGAAGCTGATCAGGTCGGAGAGGTTGTCCAGCTCCGCGCCCATCGGCGAGGAGCGGAGCTTGCGCGCCACCAGCCCGTCGAACAGGTCGAAGATCGCCGCGCACAGCATCAGGATCACGGCGGTGGCCGCGCTGTGGCGTGCCATGCCGGGCTCCTGGCTGCCGGTGAGGTCCGGGATCAGGATGCCGGTGGTGGTGAAGTACACCGCCATGAAGCCGCAGGTGGCGTTGCCCAGGGTGAGGGTGTCCGCTATCGACAGGCGGAGTGACAGCGGCATCTCCTCCGCGTCGGCCTCCACCTCGTCGGCGTCGGGCACCCAGCCCGCCCCGGTCTGGCCGGGTTGGGTCTCCGGATCAATCACGGTCAATGCGAGTCACCCCAGCCACGGTCTTCTGGCCCACCTCGACGTCGATCTCCACACCTTCGGGCAGGTAGATGTCGACGCGGGAACCGAAGCGGATCAGCCCGATCCGGTCACCCTGCTCGACCTTGGTGCCCTCGGGGATGTACGGAACGATACGGCGGGCCACGGCGCCGGCGATCTGGATCATCTCGATGTCACCGAGTTCGGTGTCGAAGTGCCAGACGACGCGCTCGTTGTTCTCGCTCTCCTTGTTGAACGCCGGTACGAACCCACCCGGGATGTGCTCCACGGACGTCACCGTGCCGGAGAGCGGCGCGCGGTTGACGTGGACGTTGAGCGGGCTCATGAAGATCGCGACGCGGGTGCGGCCGTCCTTCCACGGCATGATGCTCTGCACCACTCCGTCGGCGGGCGAGATGACCCGGCCCTGGGCGATCTCACGCTCGGGGTCGCGGAAGAACCACAGCATGCCCGCCGCCAGCGCGGTGGCGGGTACGGCCACGGCCCGCGCGGCGCCGGAGCGGCGCGAGCGGACGAGGCTGAGTGCTGCGGTGGCGACGGTCGGGAGAAGCCACGGCGATGCTCCGCGCGCGAGCCGTACGCCGGCGAGGCTGTCGCGAGGTGCAGAGGTTTGGCTGTGGGGCATGGATGACCTTCGTAGCGGACGATGCCGCGCAGTGACTGGGGACGGCGGCTTTCCGGGGATCGTACCGGTCGCGGACCGCAACTGGGCAAGCCAGGAAGCCGAGTCGACGGCCAAAGAGTGCTGACGGGGTGTGATCTTCTTCTCGAAGAAAACACCCCGAAATAGACAACCGACCCTTGACCAGACCTTGGCTAGCCCTGGAATCGATACTCTTCGAGCAGCCGACGACCGATGATCATTTTCTGGATTTCGGCGGTACCTTCACCGATCAGCAGCATCGGTGCCTCACGGTAGAGGCGCTCGATCTCGTACTCCTTGGAGAAGCCGTAACCGCCGTGGATCCGGAAAGCGTCCTCGACGACCTCTTTGCAGTATTCGGAGGCGAGGTACTTCGCCATCCCTGCTTCGAGGTCGTTTCGTTCGCCCGAGTCCTTTTTGCGAGCTGCGTTGACCATCATCGCATGAGCGGCCTCGACCTTGGTAGCCATCTCGGCCAGCTTGAACTGGATCGCCTGGTGCTGGGCGATCTGCTTGCCGAAAGTGTGGCGCTGCTGGGCGTACCGGACACCGAGTTCGAACGCACGCTGAGCGACGCCACAGCCACGGGCGGCCACATTCACCCGGCCGACCTCGACACCGTCCATCATTTGGTAAAACCCTCGGCCGGTGACGCCACCCAGTACACGATTGGCCGGAATACGTAGTCCGTCCATGATGAGTTCGGTCGTGTCGACGCCCTTGTAGCCCATCTTGTCGATCTTCCCGGGGATGGTCAGGCCGGGGCGGACCTCTCCGAAGCCGGGCTCCTTCTCGACGAGGAAGGTCGTCATCGACTTGTGAGGGGCCGTCCCCTCGGGGTGTCCTTCGTCACTTCGTACGAGAACGGCGACCAAGGTTGACGTTCCGCCGTTCGTCAGCCACATCTTCTGACCGTTCAGGACGTACTCTCCCCCACTCTCGGCTGCGCTCGAGCGGGAGGTGCCCCCATCCTCCTTGACCGCCTTCGATGTGATCGCCGATACATCCGAGCCGAGTCCCGGCTCCGACATGGAGAAGGCGCCCCGCACGTCACCGGCCGCCATCCTCGGCAGGAAGTGGTCCTTCTGTTCCTGCGTGCCGTGCTGCTTGATCATGTACGCCACGATGAAGTGCGTGTTGATGATCCCGGACACGGACATCCAGCCACGGGCGATCTCCTCCACGCACAGCGCGTACGTGAGGAGGGACTCGCCCAGACCGCCGTACTCCTCGGGGATCATCAGGCCGAAGAGGCCGAGTTCCTTGAGCCCGTCGACGATCGCTTGCGGGTACTCGTCGCGGTGCTCCAGCTCGGTCGCGACCGGGATGATCTCCTTGTCCACGAAATCGCGGACGGTGGAGAGGATCTCCTGCTGGACGTCCGTGAGCCCGTGGGTCTGGGCGAGTCGTGCCATGGCTACTTCTCCTGCTCCCTGAGCTGGGGGCGGCCCGGCTGCTCGCCGCCGCGCTCCTTGATGTAGGTCTCGGTGGGCACCATGACCTTGCGGCGGAAGACGCAGACCAGCGTGCCGTCCTGCTTGTAACCCTTGGTCTCGACGTGGACGATGCCGCGGTCGTTCTTCGACTTCGACGGCCACTTGTCGAGCACGGTCGTCTCGCCGTAGATCGTGTCACCGTGGAAGGTCGGCGCCACGTGCTTGAGCGACTCGATCTCCAGATTGGCGATCGCCTTGCCGGAGACGTCCGGCACGGACATGCCCAACAGCAGCGAGTAGATGTAGTTCCCCACCACCACGTTCCTGCCGAAGTCGGTCGTCTTCTCGGCGTAGTTGCCGTCCATGTGGAGCGGGTGATGGTTCATGGTGAGGAGACAGAAGAGATGGTCGTCGTACTCCGTGACCGTCTTCCCGGGCCAGTGCTTGTACACCGCCCCGACCTCGAACTCCTCGTATGTGCGTCCGAACTGCATCGTGCTCAGGGCTCCTCAGTCGACGGGAATCTCGAACTTCGACGTACGGGTCATGCCCGCCGCACGCCCCTTGCCGGAGACGACCAGGGCCATCTTCCGGCTGGCCTCGTCGATCATCTCGTCGCCGAGCATCGCCGAGCCCTTCCTGCCGCCCGCCTCGGACGTGTAGTAGTCGTACGCGTCCAGGATCAGCTCGGCGTGGTCGTAGTCCTCCTGCGACGGCGAGAAGATCTCGTTGGACGCCTCGACCTGGCCCGGGTGCAGCACCCACTTGCCGTCGAAGCCGAGGGCGGCGGCGCGCCGGGCGACCTCGCGGTAGCCGTCGATGTTGCGGATCTGCAGGTAGGGACCGTCGATCGCCTGGAGGTTGTTGGCGCGGGCGGCCATCAGGATCTTCATCAGGATGTAGTGGTAGGCGTCCGCCGGGTAGCCGGGCGGCTGCTCACCCACGACCAGCGACTTCATGTTGATCGACGCCATGAAGTCGGCCGGGCCGAAGATGATCGTCTCCACGCGCTGGGAAGCCGTCGCGATCTCGTTGACGTTGTTCAGGCCCTGCGCGTTCTCGATCTGCGCCTCGATGCCGATCTTGCCGACCTCGAAGCCCATCGTCTTCTCGATCTGGGTGAGGAGGAGATCGAGAGCGACGATCTGCTCGGCCGTCTGCACCTTCGGCAGCATGATGCAGTCGAGGTTCTGGCCGGCGCCCTCGACGACAGTCACGACATCGCGGTACGTCCACTCCGTCGTCCAGTCGTTGACGCGCACGACCCGCGTCTTGCCGGTCCAGTCGCCCTCGTTGAGGAACTTCACGATGGTGTGCCGCGCCTCGGGCTTGGCGAGCGGGGCGCAGGCGTCCTCCAGGTCGAGGAAGACCTGGTCCGCCGGGAGGCCCTGGGCCTTCTCCAGGAAGCGGGGGTTGCTTCCCGGCACCGCGAGGCAGGAGCGCCGCGGCCGGAGGCGGTTCACCTGAGGGGCAGGGCTGGTCATGCGGGGACCTCCGTGCTGATGAGGGAGTTGAGCTTGTTGGCCTTGCGGATCTCGTCGACGATACGGCCGATGATCCCGGTGATGTCGAAGTCCTTCGGGGTGAACACGGCGGCCACTCCGGCGGCCCTGAGCTGCGCCGCGTCCGCGTTCGGGATGATTCCGCCGGCGATCACCGGGATATCGCCGGCACCCGCCTCGCGCAGCCGCTCCAGCACGTCCGGGACGAGCTGGGCGTGCGAGCCGGAGAGGATGGAGAGGCCGACCGCGTGCACGTCCTCGGCGAGGGCCGCGTCCACGATCTGCTCCGGGGTGAGCCGGATGCCCTGATAGACCACCTCGAAGCCCGCGTCACGGGCCCGCACGGCGATCTGCTCGGCCCCGTTGGAGTGCCCGTCCAGGCCGGGCTTGCCGACCAGGAAGCGGAGCTTGCCGACGCCCAGGTCCTTCGCCGTCAGGTCCACCTTGCGGCGCACCTCCGCCATGACCGAGCCCTCCTCGGCGGAGACGGCCACCGGCGCCGACGAGACCCCGGTCGGCGCCCGGAACTCACCGAACACCTCACGCAGCGCCCCGGCCCACTCGCCCGTCGTGACGCCGGCGCGGGCGCACTCCAGGGTGGCCTCCATGAGGTTGTCGGTGCCCTTCGCGGACTCCTTCAGCCGCTCCAGCGCCTTGCACGGGCGCGGGTGGTTGAACGGCGGCTGGTAGCGCGTGTCGCGCCAGTTCCGGAGCGACCTGACGACCCGCGCCTCGACGGCCGGGTCCACCGTCTGGATCGCCGCGTCCAGGTCGGCGGTGAGTGGGTTCGGCTCCGTCGACTCGAAGACGTTGACGCCGACGATCTTCTCCTGGCCCGACTCGATCCGGGCCCGGCGCTCGGCGTGCGAGGAGACGAGCTGCGACTTGAGGTAGCCGGACTCGACGGCGGCCATCGCGCCGCCCATCTCCTGGATCCGCTCGATCTCGGCGAAGGACTCCTCGACCAACGTGGCCACCTTCGCCTCGATGACGTGCGAGCCCTCGAAGATGTCCTCGTACTCCAGCAGATCGCTCTCGTGCGCCAGCACCTGCTGGATCCGCAGCGACCACTGCTGGTCCCACGGCCGGGGCAGGCCCAGGGCCTCGTTCCAGGCCGGAAGCTGCACCGCCCTGGCCCGAGCGTCCTTGGAGAGGGTCACGGCCAGCATCTCCAGGACGATCCGCTGGACGTTGTTCTCCGGCTGTGCCTCGGTCAGGCCGAGGGAGTTGACCTGGACGCCGTACCGGAAGCGCCGGTGCTTGGGGTTCTCGATGCCGTACCGCTCGCGTGTGATCTGGTCCCAGATCCGCCCGAACGCCCGCATCTTGCACATCTCCTCGATGAAGCGGACGCCCGCGTTCACGAAGAAGGAGATACGGCCGACGACGTCACCCATGCGCTCCTGAGGCACCTGACCGGAGTCACGCACCGCGTCCAGCACCGCGATGGCCGTCGACATCGCGTACGCGATCTCCTGGACCGGCGTGGCCCCCGCCTCCTGCAGGTGGTAGCTGCAGATGTTGATCGGGTTCCACCTGGGGATGTGCGAGACCGTGTACGCGATCATGTCCGTCGTCAGCCGGAGCGAGGGTCCCGGCGGGAACACATGCGTGCCCCGCGACAGGTACTCCTTGACGATGTCGTTCTGGGTCGTGCCCTGGAGCTGGGTGATGTCGGCGCCCTGCTCCTCCGCGACGACCTGGTAGAGCGCCAGCAGCCACATGGCGGTGGCGTTGATGGTCATCGATGTGTTCATCTGCTCCAGCGGGATGTCCTGGAACAGCCTGCGCATGTCACCGAGGTGGGCCACCGGGACGCCGACCCGGCCGACCTCGCCGCGGGCGAGGATGTGGTCGGAGTCGTAGCCGGTCTGGGTCGGCAGGTCGAACGCGACCGACAGACCCGTCTGCCCTTTGGCGAGGTTGCGCCGGTACAGCTCGTTGGACGCCTCGGCCGTGGAGTGACCGGCGTACGTGCGCATCAGCCACGGCCGGTCCCTTTCCTTCTGCGGCTGCGCCTGGGAGCGCTCGGTGCCCGCGTCGACGTTCTTCAGTCCGCGGTCGCCGCGCTCCCTTGCCTTCGTCTCTTTCGACACGGGCGCGCTCTCAGGCGCAGCCACGGGCTGACGCTCACTCATCTTTGGACCTCAGATGTTCCGGAAGCGGTTGATGGCGTCGATGTGCTGGGCGCGCTTGTCGTGGTCGCGCACGCCGAGCCCTTCCTCGGGGGCGAGTGCGAGCACGCCGACCTTCCCCTGGTGGAGGTTGCGGTGCACGTCGTACGCCGCCTGCCCGGTCTCCTCCAGGGAGTAGACCTTCGACAGCGTCGGGTGGATCCTGCCCTTGGCGATGAGGCGGTTGGCCTCCCAGGCCTCGCGGTAGTTGGCGAAGTGGGAGCCGATGATCCGCTTCAGCGACATCCACAGGTAGCGGTTGTCGTACTCGTGCATGTAGCCCGAGGTCGAGGCGCAGGTGGTGATGGTGCCGCCCTTGCGGGTGACGAAGACGCTCGCGCCGAAGGTCTCACGGCCGGGGTGCTCGAAGACGATGTCGATGTCCTCGCCGCCGGTGAGCTCACGGATGCGCTTGCCGAAGCGCTTCCACTCCTTCGGGTCCTGGGTCTGCTCGTCCTTCCAGAACTTGTAGCCCTCGGCGTTGCGGTCGATGATCGCGTCGGCGCCCATGGCCCGGCAGATGCCGGCCTTCTGCTCGCTGGAGACGACACAGATCGGATTGGCGCCGCCGGCGAGGGCGAACTGGGTGGCGTACGAGCCGAGTCCGCCGCTGGCGCCCCAGATCAGCACGTTGTCGCCCTGCTTCATGCCGGCGCCGTTGCGGGAGACCAGCTGCCGGTAGGCGGTGGAGTTCACCAGACCCGGGGCGGCGGCCTCCTCCCAGCTCAGGTGGTCGGGCTTCGGCATGAGCTGGTTGGACTTGACGAGTGCGATCTCCGCCAGTCCGCCGAAGTTGGTCTCGAAGCCCCAGATCCGCTGCTCGGGGTCGAGCATCGTGTCGTTGTGGCCGTCCGACGACTCCAGCTCGACGGAGAGGCAGTGCGCGACGACCTCGTCCCCGGGCTTCCAGGCGTTGACCCCGGGGCCGGTGCGCAGGACGACGCCCGCGAGGTCGGAGCCGATGATGTGGTACGGCAGGTCGTGGCGCTTGGTCAACTCGGAGAGCTTTCCGTAGCGCTCCAGGAACCCGAAGGTGGACAGCGGTTCGAAGATCGAGGTCCACACCGAGTTGTAGTTGACCGAGGAGGCCATGACGGCCACCAGGGCCTCGCCCGGGCCCAGTTCCGGGAGCGGCACCTCGTCGAGGTGGATCGACTTGCGGGGGTCCTTGTCACGGGTTTCGAGGCCCGCGAACATCTCCGTCTCGTCCTTGTGCACGGTGATCGCTCGGTAGGACTCGGGGAGCTGCAGAGCGGCGAAGTCGGCGGACGTGGACTCCGGCGACTGGATCGCGTCCAGGATTTCCTTCACGGTGGTGCCTCCGGCGACGTGCGTCCTCAAGGGAAGACGCTGTTGAGGGTTACGTCGGGTGCTGCTTGCGGTGTGGGTGATGCCGTCGGTTCGGCGGAGGTGGTGCTTCGGCGGCGCTGTGTGTGGCGCGGAAGGTGCCTGTGACGCAGGCGTCCGGGCGCGCAAACCGTGGCTTGCGGGGACAGCCGACGTACGAGAGTTCGCCGCACGCCGGCCGCCCGGACTCCCTTCAACGTATGGCACGCCGTGTCACCTCGCAAGGCACCGAGTGCCAGAAAGTCCGCTCAGGTGAAATCTTTACGTAACACCTGAGCGATGATCGATCAGGTGGGGGGCGAAAAGGGCCCCTGACGTGCCAAAACGGCCACCCCGCAGGGTGGCCGTTCTCACAGTTACCGATGAGTAGACGGTGGTTTCGGGTGGTGCTCGCCGGGGTCAGCGGTCACGGAGTGCCTCTTCGATGGTCCGCATGACCTCGTCGAGGGGTGCGTCGGTGCGGGCGACGGTCACCAGGACCTCGCCGTGGGTGGAGGCCGTGGCGGCGGCCGGCTCCGGGGCCATGGCGCGGCCCGCGCCGATGCCCGTGCCGAACGTCCTGCGGACGATGGCGAAGGCGTGGTCGAGCTGGCTCTCGACGTCGCCCTGCCCGTCGGATCTGAGCCAGCGCCGCAGCACATGGTTGTGCGCGGTGACGACCGCCGACGCGGCCACCTCCGCCAGCAGCGGGTCGTCGTTGCCGTCGTCGTCGTGGGCGTGCTCGTCGAAGTGGCCCAGCAGATAGCGGGTGAAGAGGCGCTCGTAGCGGGCCACGGAGGCGATCTCCGCCTCCCTGAGCGTGGGGACCTCACGGGTCAGCCTGTAGCGGGCGACCGAGATCTCCGGACGGGCCGCGTACATCTTCATGACCTCCTTGATCCCACGGCACACCGTGTCTAGCGGGTGCTCGTGCTGGGGCGCCGCGTTGAGCACCGCCTCGGCGCGGATGAGGGTGTCGTCGTGGTCCGGGAAGATCGCCTCTTCCTTGGAGCGGAAGTGGCGGAAGAAGGTGCGGCGGGCGACCCCGGCCGCCGCCGCGATCTCGTCGACGGTGGTCGCCTCGTACCCCTTGGTGGAGAACAGCTCCATGGCCGCGGCCGCCAGTTCCCGGCGCATCTTGAGGCGTTGGGCGGCGGCGCGACTTCCCGCGGCGCTCTCCGGAGCGTCGGGCGTAGCTGGTGTACGTGAGGACTTGGCGGGCTGGGACATGCCCCGAACGTACTGCATCCGTGCAGGAGAGTGCGCATGTCCCGCCATCTCCCCGCTCGGCCGGGACGGGGGCGCCACCAGGTCGGTGGCCGGAGAGGCGGAGGGCCGGCCGGGTGTGGAGACGGTGGAACGGGCCGACGCAGGGCGGCTGCCCGGGCCGAGCAGACCGCCCCAGCCCGCGTCGGTCGCCGACCGGCTGGAGTGGCTCGGGTCGGCTGCCGACCCGCCGGGACGGCTTGCGTCGGCTGCGGGTTTGGCGGGACGGCTTGCGCCGGCCGCCGGGCTGTTCGCGGGTTCGGGCTCCGCCGGGCGGCGCACCGGTTCGGTCCTCGCCTTCGGCCCCTCCAGCGGGTCACCCGACGCGGGTGGGGAAGTCGGGTTCGTCTCCGCCGCGCCCGACAGCCGGACCGACGGCGAGGACACCGGGCCCCCGGCCGTGCCGAACTCGTCGCCCGCCCCCTCAGCGCTTGGCATATTCGCGGAAGCCACGGCCCGTCTTGCGGCCGAGGCAGCCCGCGGCCACCAGGTGCTCCAGCAGCGGCGCCGGGGCCAGCCCCGGGTCGCGGAACTCGCGGTGCAGGACCTTCTCGATGGCCAGCGACACGTCCAGCCCGACCACGTCCAGCAGTTCGAACGGACCCATCGGGTAGCCGCCGCCCAGCTTCATGGCCGCGTCGATGTCGTCCAGGGTCGCGTAGTGCTCCTGAACCATCTTGATCGCGTTGTTCAGGTACGGGAACAGCAGCGCGTTCACGATGAATCCGGCCCGGTCGCCGCAGTCCACCGGGTGCTTGCGGACCTTCGCACACAACTCGCGCACGGTGGCGTGCACGTCGTCGCCGGTCAGGACCGTGCGCACCACCTCGACCAGCTTCATCGCCGGCGCCGGGTTGAAGAAGTGCATCCCGATCACGTCCTGCGGGCGCGAGGTGGCGCGGGCGCAGGCGACCACGGGCAGCGAGGAGGTGGTCGTGGCGAGGATCGCGCCCGGCTTGCAGACCTTGTCGAAGGTCGCGAACAACTGCCGCTTGACCTCCAGGTCCTCGGCCACCGCCTCCAGCGCCAGATCGACGTCCTCGAAGGCGTCGTAGGAACCCGCCGGGGTGATCCGGTCCAGCGTCTCGGCCGCCGCCTCGACCGTCATCCGGCCCTTGTCGACGGAGCGCGCGAGCGACTTGCCGATGCGGGCCTTCGCGGCCTGCGCCTTCTCCTCGCTGCGGGCGGCCAGCACCACCTCGTACCCGGCCTTCGCGAACACCTCGGCGATCCCGGACGCCATGGTCCCGGACCCCGCGACACCCACCGAGCGGACGGTGCGGCCGGGAGCCGTGGCGACCCCGTCCAGCGGCGTCAGCGCGTCCGGCACGACGGTGGCGGAGCCGGGGGCCTCGTAGGAGTAGAAGCCGCGCCCCGACTTGCGGCCGGTCAGACCCGCCTCGCTGAGCTGCCTGAGGATGGGCGCCGGCGCGTGCAGCCGGTCGTGCGAGGCCGCGTACATGGCCTCCAGAACCGTTCGCGCGGTGTCGATGCCGATCAGGTCCAGCAGGGCCAGCGGGCCCATCGGGAGACCGCAGCCGAGCCGCATCGCCGCGTCGATGTCCTCACGGGAGGCGTACTTGGCCTCGTACATCGCGGCGGCCTGGTTGAGGTAGCCGAACAGCAGCCCGTCGGCCACGAAACCGGGCCGGTCGCCGACGGCGACGGGCTCCTTGCCCAGATCGAGGGCGAGATCCGTGACCGAGGCGACGGCCTGGGGCGAGGTCAGCACCGAGGAGACGACCTCGACCAGCTTCATCGCGGGTGCCGGGTTGAAGAAGTGCAGCCCGAGGACCCGCTCCGGACGCGCCGACTCGGCGGCCAGCCGGGTCACCGACAGGGCGTTTGTGCCGGTGGCGAGGACGGCCTCCGGGCGCACGATCGCGTCCAGCTCGCGGAAGACCTGCTGCTTGATCTCGTACGACTCCGGAACCACCTCGATCACCAGGTCGGCGTCGGCCGCGGCCTGCAGATCCGTGAAGGTGCGGAAGCGGGCGAGGGCGTCACCGCGCTCCCGCTCGGTGATCCGCCCGCGCGCCACGGCACGTTCGGTGGTGGCCTCCAGCGCGGCGACGGCTCGCGAGGCCGCGGCCTCGCTGATGTCGATACCGATGACCTCACGGCCGGCCCGGGTCAGCACCTCGGTGATACCGGTGCCCATGGTGCCGAGGCCGACGACGGCGATCGTCCGGAACGGGGACTGCGGGGACAGCGACGAGTCGGAAAGGGGAGTGGCCATCGCGGGACTCCAGAAATGAGGGTGACGACGGGGAAGCGCTGCGGATACGCGAAGAGCGCGCGAACAGCGCGTGGAGTGCGGGTGCTGGTGGTGACCGGGCTGATGAACGCACACGCCCGGTGCCGTCACCGAGGACGTGCACACGCCCGGGGAAACGGCTGAACCGACCGGCCCTGTCCCGAGGCCGAGCCGTACTGGTACTCCAGGTACCGAACCGACTGCGCTCACAACGGCTGCGTCACCAAACCGCCGCGAGCGAACGCGAGGGGGTATCTCGCTCGTCTGAGCTTAACCGGTGGGTAACGAGCGCGCCAGCCCTCGGGTTTGTGATGTGCGTCCCCGAACCGCGCCCCCGCCCGTACGCTCGGGAGCATGGACGAGGAGTTGCGATCACTCACGGAGCGTGTGCGGGGCGAGTCGGGGGGCGCGGCGGAGTACGAGCGCCTCGTCACGACGGAGTCCACGGACGAGCTGGCGGCCGTCCTGACCGAGCCGGGGCAACCACTCTGGGCACGGGAGCTGGCGGCGTTCCGGTTGGGCGTCGCGGGGGACCACCGGGCCTTCGAGTCACTCGTCCTGCTGCTGAACCACCGGGATCCGCCGCGATGCGCCGCCGCGGCCCATGCGCTGGCCCGGCTCGGCGACCCCCGTACCGCGCGTGCGGCCGCCGCCCTGGCCACGAACGAACTGCGCGTCGCCTATGCCCTGCACCCCGTGCGGTTGCTCGTCGAACTCCGGGCGCCCGAGGCCGTGCCCGCCCTGATCACCACGCTCCGGCGGCGCCTCGGGCCGCACGACCCCTATCGGCGGGTGGCGCTCGCCTGTGTGGAGGGCCTGGGAGCTCTGGGGGACGCTCGGGCCGAGCCCGTGTTGCGGGACGCCCTCGCTCATCCGCGCCTCGCGGAGGCGGCGGTGCACGCGTTGGCTCGTATTCCCAGACAGGGGTAGTTCCGAGCGGGGAGGGCCGCTCGCCCGGCTGTGGGCCGGGTGGGCGGTGGTGGCGCCGTTCCCCGCGCCCTTCAGGGGACGCGTGTGTACCGCACCTCGGGGACTTCGACCCCGTCCACCTCGAAGGGCTCCTCCGCGCCGTCCGGTGTGAAGCCGTGATGTTCGTAGAAGCGGCGCGCCCGGGCGTTCTCCTTCAGGACCCACAGGAGTACGCGGCCTTGTCCGGCAGCCGCGCAGCGCTCGGTCGCGGCGCGCAGCAGTGCTTCACCGACCCCGTCGCCCCAGTGTCCCGGTCGCACGTAGAGCGCGTACAACTCGGCGTCTCCGGTGCGGACTTCGCCGTCGCGGTACGGGCCGTACGCCGCCCAGCCGACGACCTGCCCGGCCCGCTCGGCGATCAGGTTCCGCACCGGGCTGTCCGGGTTCGAGAGCATCGCGCGGCGCTTCTCGGCGTCCTCGTCCACGTCCATCGCGTCGAGGTACGAGCGCGGTACCAGCCCGGCGTAGGCGGTCCGCCAGCCCTCGACGCGGATCTCGGAGACGGGGTGGCAGTCGGCCAGGGTCATCGCGCGTATGCGCAGGTCGTCCTCCATGGCGGCACCCTAAGGGCACCGGTCGTGGTAGTCCCCCGAATTAGTGGGGGACCACCACGACGCTGCTCAGCCGCGGAAGCCCAGCAGCCCGTGCAGCATGGAACCTCGGGAGGAGGTGGACGAGGGCTTGGCGCTCAGGGGCTTGGGATCGGGGAGCTTCTCGCAGACGGCGTCCGCCTCGCCCTGGCCGCGCGGCACCGTGCCGTCGGACAGGTACCTCGCCAGGTGTCCGTCCAGGCAGGCGTTGCCGCTCAGCGTGATGCCGTGGTTGCCGCCGCCCTGCTCGACGACCAGGCTGGAGCCGCTCAGCAGGTGGTGGGTGACGACTCCGCCCTCGTACGGAGTGGCCGCGTCGTCCGTGGCCTGGAGGATCAGGACCGGCGGCAGCGCGGTGTTGGAGACGTCCACGGGGGTCAGGGACTTCGTGGGCCAGAACGCGCACGGTGCGTTGTACCAAGCGTTGTTCCAGGTCATGAACGGTGCCTTGTCGTACACCGCCCAGTTGTCGTCGCGCCACTGGTCCCAGTCGCGCGGCCAGGACGCGTCACGGCACTGCACCGAGGCGTAGACGCTGTAGCCGTTCTCGCCGGACGCGTCGACGGCACCGAAGTTCTCGTACGCCTCGACCAGCGGATCGTCGTCCTTCTTGTTGACGAAGGCCGCGAACGCCTCCGCGAGATGGGGCCAGTAGCCGTTGTAGTAGCCGCCGGGCATGAACGTGTCCTCCAGTTCGGAGGCGCCCACCTTGCCGTCCGCCGGCTTCCTGGCCAGCGCCGACCGCATCGCGTACCACTTGGCCTCGATCCTCTCCGGATCGTTGCCGAGCCTGTACGTCTTGTCGTTCTTGGCGATCCACGCCATCAGCGCCCGGTGGCGGTCGTTGAACGCGTGGTCCTGCTGGAGGTTGTCGTCGTGCCAGACCCCGGTGGGATCGACGACCGAGTCCAGCACCGCACGCCGCACCCGGTTCGGGAAGAGTTTGGCGTACACCGCGCCCAGATAGGTGCCGTAGGAGTACCCGAAGTAGTTGATCTTCCCGGCGCCGAGGGCCGCGCGGATGGCGTCCATGTCCTTGACCGCGCTGACCGTGTCGATGTACGGCAGCACGTCCGCGTACTTGCCGACGCAGGCCTCGACGAACGACTCGACGCGCTCGAGGTTGGCCCGCTCGGTCTTCGAGGTGGCCGGCAGGGAGTCGGGGCGCACCGGCGCGAAGTGGCCCGGCCGGCAGTTGAGCGCGGGCCTGCTGGCGCCGACCCCGCGCGGGTCGAAACCGATGACGTCGTACTGCGCCGCAACCTTCTTCGGTAGCGAGGACGCGACGAACCCGGCGAGGGTGAGCCCGCTGCCGCCGGGGCCGCCCGGGTTGACCAGCAGCGGTCCCTGATACGTCTTCGCGGTGTGCGGGACGCGGGAGAGGGCGAGCGTGATCTTCCTGCCGTTCGGCTCGCGGTGGTCCAACGGCACTTTCAGGGACGCGCACTGGAGCGTCGGATAGTCACCGGTGGCGCACTTCTTCCAAGCGAGCCCCACCACCGGAGCGGTGGCGGAACCGCCGCTCGCGCCGGCCGGGACCGCCGTGACCATCCCGGCCAACACCGCGGCGGCACCGCACAGAGCGGCTGCGCGTTTCTTCATCGTCATGCCTCCCAGGACGGAGGATTTCGGGCCGTGCACGCCACGGCCTTCGTCGCATCGTCCCGGACCGCGCCCGGAGAAGAACTCGTTCCGACGAGACTTGACCCGATCGGGCGGCGGAAGCGCCCGGATGCGCTCGGAGGGGTCAGAGAAGGGTCAGCTGGATCGGTTCGGTGGTCGGGACCGTCTCCGGCGCGGCCGGTTCACGCGCCGGTGCCCGCCTCGGCGGTTCGGCCCGCCTCGGTCCCATCCCGTACTCCTGTGCCAGTTCGTGGACCTGACGGGTGATATGGCGCTGGTACCACTTCGGGGCGTAGGCGCCCTCCGCGTACAGCCGCTCGTAACGCCGTACGAGGTGGGGGTGATGGCGCTCCAGCCAGGCCATGTACCACTCGCGCGCGCCGGGCCGCAGATGCAGCACCAGCGGGGTCACGGAGGTGGCGCCACAGGCCGCGACGGCCCGTACGGTGGCGCGCAGCCGGTCCGGGTGGTCGCTGAGGAAGGGGAGCACGGGGGCCATCAGTACCCCGCAGCCGATGCCCGCGTCGGTGAAGGCGCGCACCACGTCCAGTCGGCGCTCGGGGGCGGGAGTGCCCGGCTCCACCGTGCGCCACAACTCGTGCTCGGTGAAGCCGACGGAGACCGAGATGCCGACCTCGGTGACCTCCGCCGCCTGCCGGATCAGCTCCAGGTCGCGCAGGATCAGCGTGCCCTTGGTCAGGATCGAGAAGGGGTTCGCGTGGTCGCGCAGGGCGGCGATGATGCCCGGCATCAGGCGGTAGCGGCCCTCGGCGCGCTGGTAGCAGTCCACGTTGGTGCCCATGGCGATGTGCTCGCCTCGCCAGCGTGGCGAGGCCAGTTGGCGGCGCAGCAGCTCGGGCGCGTTGATCTTCACCACGATCTGGGAGTCGAAGTCGAGGCCCGTGTCGAGGTCCAGATAACCGTGGGTCTTGCGGGCGAAGCAGTAGACGCACGCGTGGGAGCACCCCCGGTAGGGGTTCACCGTCCACTCGAACGGCATGCGTGAGGCGCCAGGCACCCGGTTCACGATCGTCTTCGCCCGCACCTCGTGGAAGGTCATCCCGCGGAACTCCGGAGTGTCGAAGGTCCGGCTCGTCACCCTGTCCGCGCCGAACAGCGCGGCGTCACGGGCCGTGGCGGGGTTCTCGGCCAGATGGTCCCAGCGCATGGACGCCTCCTCGGTCGCTCTGGACCCAGAATAGAACACATGTTCCCTTGATCGTGCGAACTGGTTTTCGAACATCGTGTGGAGGTGTCGGCGAGGGCTGTCCGGGTGGCCCGCTCCCGCCCCTTGGGGCACCCCGATTTGGGCCGTCCGGCAGGGTGGTGGTTGGCTTTCCGCACATCCCCGAGTTACCAAGTGCTGGAGGAAGTGCAATGGCGCAGGTCGAGGCCACGACTGAACGAGTCGTCGCGGCGGACGCGGAGACGGTGTTCGACACCCTGGCCGAGTACAGCGGCGCACGCGAGAAGCTGATGCCGCAGCACTTCAGCGAGTACGAGGTGCGCGAGGGCGGTGACGGGGAGGGCACCCTCGTCCACTGGAAGCTCCAGGCCACCAGCAAGCGCGTCCGCGACTGCCTGCTGGAGGTCACCGAGCCCTCCGACGGCGAACTGGTCGAGAAGGACCGCAACTCCACCATGGTCACCGTCTGGCGGGTCACGCCGGCCGGCGAGGGCAAGTCCCGTGTCGTCGTCACCACCACCTGGCAGGGCGCGGGCGGCATCGGCGGATTCTTCGAGAAGACCTTCGCCCCCAAGGGCCTCGGCCGGATCTACGACGCCCTGCTCGCCAACCTCGCCGCCGAGGTCGAGAAGTAGCGTCGCCGGAGCGGGGGTGTGCCGGGTGACGCCACGGCCGGGGCGTAAATCCGGGACGGGGCCCTGTGCACCGGGGGCACCACCGGGACGCGTTGGCGTCCTCACCGGTTCGGGTGGATCTCCCCGATGCTTCCCGAAATGCCGTAACTCGCCGCACTTGCCGACAGTTGCCGCTTGACGCGGGAATTGTGCGGTAAGTGCGACGAGGGGAGCGGTACGCATGAGCGCGGTCACACTGGTGAAGGACGAACCGGCCACCACACCCGCGACACCGCCACCGGCGGACGGACCTCCCCCGCTCGGCCCGCGCCGCGTCCGGCTGGTCTTCTCCGCGCTCCTGCTCATCCTGCTCCTCGCCGCGCTGGAGCAGATGGTCGTCGCCACCGCGCTCCCCGAGATCGTCGGCGAGCTGCACGGCCTGCACCGGATGTCCTGGACCGTCACGGCGTATCTGCTCGCCGCCGGCGTCACCCTGCCGCTCCACGGCAGGCTGGGCGAGCTCCGCGGCCGCAAGGGCGCTCTCCAGCTCGCACTCGTGATCTTCGTGGCCGGTTCCGCCCTCGCCGGCCTCTCCCGGAGCATGGACCAGCTCATCGCCTTCCGCGCGCTTCAGGGCGTGGGCGCGGGCGGCCTCATGATCGGCGTGCAGGCGGTCCTGGCCGACATCGTGCCGGCGCGGAGCCGGGGCCGCTGTCTGGGCCTGGTCGGCGCCGTGTTCGGACTCGCCTCCGTCGCGGGCCCGCTCCTCGGCGGCTGGCTCACGGATCACTTCTCCTGGCGGTGGTGCTTCCACGTCAATATGCCCTTCGGGCTCATCGCCCTCGCCGTCGTCACCTTCGCGCTGAAACTGCCGAAGCCCACCGCCAAGGGACGTCTCGACGTGCCGGGTGCGCTGCTGCTCGCCGCCGCGTCGACCGGTCTGGTCCTGCTGGCCGGATGGGGCGGTACCACCTACGCGTGGAACTCGCGGACCGTCCTCTGGCTCGGCGCCGGCACGCTCGTGGCAACCCTCCTCTTCCTCCTCGCCGAGCGGTTCGCGTCCCAACCCCTCATTCCGCTGCGGCTGTTGAGGGACCCGGTCTTCGTGGTGACCGGGTGGGTGGGAGCGGCCATCGGCGTCGCCCTGTTCGGCGCGGCCAGTCACCTGCCGATCCAGCTCCGGATGGTGGGCGGGATCTCCGCGACCGAGTCGGGGCTGCTCATGCTGCCGATGATGGCCGGCCTCGTCGGCGCCTCCGTCGTCTGTGGCCAACTCATCAGCCGCACCGGCCACTACCGGGCGTACCCCGTCCTCGGCACGGCCCTGACCCTCCTCGGCATGTGGCTGCTGTCCGGCACGGAGACCGGCACACCTCGGCTGCACTTCGGCATCTGGACGGCCGTCCTCGGCGCGGGCATCGGCATGGTGATGCCCGTCCTGGTCCTCGCCGTTCAGAACTCCGTACGCCCCGCCGACGCCGGGGCCGCCACCGCCGCCCACACCTACCTCCGGCAGATCGGCGGCTGCGTGGGCGTGGCCGTGTTCGGCGCGCTCCTCCTGGACCGGCTCACCGACCGGCTGCCCACCCGCGCGGCCGCCGTCCTCCCCGACCCCGACGCACTCACCCCCGACCTCGTCCACGCCCTGCCCGCCCCGCTGCGCGACACCTACGTGGCGGCCTGGGCCGAGGCCGTGCCGGGAATCTTCCCGTACCTCATGCCGGTGCTCGTCCTCGGACTCCTCGTCGCATGCTTCCTCAAGGAGAGGCCACCGGTGGCCTCGGACGAGGCACCCGCCGAGCCCACGCCGTCCGTACGGATTCCGCAGGCCCGCGCGGCGTACGCCCCCGGAATCCCCGTCTGGGGCACGGTCCGGCATCCCGACGGCACCGTCGTGCCCCGGGCCGCGCTCACCCTCATCGACGCCTCCGGTCGGCAGACCGGGCGCGGCGGCAGCGGCGAGGACGGGCGGTACGCGCTGTCGACGCCGGGGCCCGGGGCGTACGTGCTGATCGCGGCTGCCGGCGGTCACCGGCCGCAGGCGGTGAGCGTCACCGTCGGAGAGCACCCCATCGACGTCGACATCGTGCTCGGCGGTGCGGGACGCCTGGTCGGGGCCGTACGGACCGCCGACGGCCGGGCGGTGAGCGACGCCACCCTCACGCTCACCGACGTCCACGGCGAGGTCGTGGTGACCACCCGCACCGGTGAGAAGGGCGAGTACCTCATCACCGAACTGGTCGCCGGGGAGTACACCCTCGCCGCCAGTTCCCACTCCTACCGGCCGGCCGCGCTGCCCGTCACCGTCCGGGCCGCCCGCGAGACCCGCCAGGACGTCGAGCTGACCGGGGGAGCCGTCCTGCGGGGCACGGTCCGCGCCGGGGGTGGGCGCCCGGTGGAGGACGCGCGCGTCACCCTCCTCGACGTCGGGGGCGACGTCGTGGACACCGTCACCACCGGCATCGACGGAAGGTTCCGGTTCGTCGACCTCCCGTCCGGCGAGTACACGGTCATCGCCACCGGATATCCCCCCGTCGCGACGGTGCTCCAGGTCGCCGCCGGCGGGCGGACCGAACGTGACCTGGAGTTGGGGTACGCCGACTGAGGGGTCTGTCGACCGGGGTGCGGCGTGGCCGGGTCCGGCGAGCTCGGCGGCCGGGGCCGGGGCCGGGAAGGGTGGTCCTGCGGGGACGTACGAGGCAATCGTGCGCCCCCGGGTGGCCTGCGTGCGCGCCGGAGGCTCCCAGCGGGCGAATCGCGTGACGCCACACCCCCGGGTACCTGCGCGCCGTCGGCCTCACCGTCCTCGCTGGCGGGGAACTACCGCTGCTCACCACCGACCACACGGCCGCGGGCACCCGGATCGAACTGTCGTCGCGGTGGTACGTGGAGGGGCGGACGACGTAGCGATGTTCACGAGTCGAACCGATGTGCGACTGTGGGCCGCGATGGTGGGAGTTATCCACAGGCGTGCCGCGCATCGTCACGAGCGCGTACGGTTCGAGGCATGAAGATCCTCATCAGCGCCGACATGGAGGGCGCCACCGGTGTCACCTGGCCGGCCGACGTGCTGCCGGGGACGCCGCAGTGGGAGCGGTGTCGTTCGATGTTCACCTCGGACGTGAACGCCGCCGTGCTCGGGTTCTTCGACGGCGGCGCGGACGAGGTGCTGATCAACGAGGCGCACTGGACGATGCGCAATCTGCTGCTGGAGCACCTGGACGAGCGGGCGCAGATGCTGACCGGCCGGCACAAGGCGCTGTCCATGGTGGAGGGCGTGCAGCACGGGGACGTGGACGGCATCGCGTTCGTCGGCTATCACGCGGGCGCCGGCATGGAGGGCGTCCTGGCCCACACCTACCTGGCGAACTCCATCACCGGGGTGTGGGTGAACGACGAGCGGGCCAGCGAGGGACTGCTCAACTCGCATGTGGTCGCGGAGTTCGGGGTACCGGTGGTGCTGGTGACCGGCGACGACGTGGCATGCGAGGACGCCCTGGGATATGCGCCCGGGGCGCTCAAAGTGGCGGTCAAGGACCATGTCTCGCGGTACGCGGCGGTGTGCCGCACGCCGGCGAGGACGGCCGCCGACATCCGTGCGGCCGCGAAGGAGGCCGCGTCGCTGGCGGTGCGTCACGAACCGGTCAGAGGCGGGCCGTTCACCGTGGCGCTGGAGTTCGATGCCGAGCATCTGGCGATGGCCGCGACCGTCGTGCCGGGTGCGTCCCGTATCGGTGAGCGCAAGGTCGCGTACACCAGCCCGACGATGTACGAGGCGATCCGCACCTTCAAGGCGGTCACCACGATCGTCTCGGCCGCCGTGGAGGAGACCTATGGCTGAGCAGGCACAGCCCGTGACCCCCGCCGGGCCCCCCGGACAGCAGGCGCTGGACGAGGTCGTGCGGTTCACCTCCGAGCTCATCCGCATCGACACCACCAACCGCGGCGGTGGGGACTGCCGGGAGCGGCCCGCCGCCGAGTACGCGGCCGCGCTGCTGGCCGAGGCGGGCCCGGAGCCCACACTGCTGGAGCGGACCGAGGGCCGGACCAACGTCGTCGCGCGGATCGAGGGCACCGACCCGTCGGCGGACGCGCTGCTCGTCCACGGCCATCTGGACGTGGTGCCCGCGCGGGCTGAGGACTGGAGCGTGCACCCGTTCTCCGGGGAGATCCGCGACGGCGTGGTCTGGGGCCGGGGCGCGGTCGACATGAAGAACATGGACGCGATGATCCTCGCCGTTGTCCGGCACTGGGCGCGCGCGGGCGTACGGCCCCGCAGGGACATCGTGATCGCCTTCACCGCCGACGAGGAGGCGAGCGCCGAGGACGGCTCCGGATTCCTCGCCGACGAACACCCCGGCCTCTTCGAGGGCTGCACCGAGGGCATCAGCGAGTCGGGGGCCTTCACCTTCCACGACGGCGCCGGACGACTGCTCTATCCGATCGCGGCAGGGGAGCGCGGCACGGGCTGGCTCAAGCTCACCGCGCGCGGACGGGCCGGCCACGGCTCCAAGGTGAACCGGGCCAACGCGGTGACCCGGCTGGCGGGAGCGATCGCCCGGATCGGCGCGCACGAGTGGCCCGTCCGGCTCACCCCGACCGTCCGCGCCGCCCTCACCGAACTCGCCGCGCTGTACGGCGTCGAGGCCGACCTCGACGCCCCCCAGGATCTCGACCGGCTGCTCGACAAGCTCGGCCCGGCCGCCGCCCTGGTCGAGGCGACCGTCCGCAACAGCGCCAACCCGACCATGCTGGAAGCCGGTTACAAGATCAACGTGATTCCGGGGGAAGCCGTCGCCCATGTAGACGGGCGGTATCTGCCCGGCGGCGAAGACGAGTTCCGCGAGACCCTCGACCGGCTCACCGGCCCCGACGTGCAGTGGGAGTTCGAGCACCGCGAGGTGGCCCTCCAGGCGCCGGTCGACTCGGTGACGTACGCCCGGATGAGGGCCGCCGTCGAGGAGTTCGCGCCCGAGGGACATGTGGTGCCCTACTGCATGTCGGGCGGCACGGACGCCAAGCAGTTCTCGCGTCTCGGTATCACCGGCTACGGCTTCGCGCCGCTGAAGCTCCCCGAGGGCTTCGACTACGCGGCGCTCTTCCACGGGGTCGACGAACGCGTCCCTGTGGAGGCGCTCCACTTCGGCGTCCGCGTACTCGACCGCTTTCTGCGGACGGCCTGAGACATGGCACACGGGGGACCTAGGGAAACGGGGAACAAGGTGCAGACCCTGGCGTACGGTTCATGGCCCTCGCCGATCGACGCGGCACTCGCCGCCGCGCACGACGGCCATCCCGAGTTCGTGGGCTTCGTCGGCGACGAGGTCTGGTGGACCGAACCACGGCCCACCGAAGGCGGCCGACGCACACTCGTGCGGCGCACGGCCGACGGCACGGAGGAACCGGTGCTGCCGGCGCCGTGGAACGTGCGCAGCCGGGTGATGGAGTACGGCGGCCTGCCGTGGGCCGGCGTCATGCGGGACGACGGCCCCCTGGTGGTCTTCGTGAACTTCGCCGACCAGCGCCTCTACCGGTACGAGCCGGGCGGTGAGCCCCGCCCCCTCACCCCGGTGTCGTCGGTGGGCGGCGGACTGCGCTGGGTGGACCTCCGGCCGCACCCGGAGCGCGCGGAGGTGTGGTGCGTCCTGGAGGAGTTCACCGGGGACGGGCCCACCGACGTACGGCGGGTCGTCGCCGCGGTGCCGCTGGACGGTTCGGCGGCCGAGGACCGGGGCGCCGTACGGGAACTCACCGACGACAGCCGGCGCTTCGTCACCGGCCCCCGGCTCTCGCCCGACGGGCGCCGCGCCGCCTGGCTCGCCTGGGACCATCCCCACATGCCCTGGGACGGCACGTCGCTGCTCGTCGCCGAGGTGACCGAGGACGGCCGGCTGGGCACACCCCGGGCCGTCGCCGGTGGCCCGGACGAATCCGTCGCCCAGGTCGAGTGGGCCGCCGACGGAACCCTCGTCCACTGCGGCGACAGCACCGGCTACTGGAACCTGTACCGCCTCGACCTCGACAGCGGCGAGCGTACGGCGCTGTGCGCCCGGGAGGAGGAGTTCGGCGGGCCGCTGTGGAAGGTGGGCTGGAACTGGTTCGCACTGCTGGAGGGCGGTCTCGCCGCGGTGGTGCACGGGCGGGGCGCCACCGCGCTCGGCATCCTCGACATCGAGACGGGCCAGGTCGTCGACGCGGCGGGACCGTGGACCGAGTTCGCCCCGTCCCTCGCGGTGGACGGCAGCCGGGTCGTGGGCATCGGGGCCAGCCCCCGCAGCGCCTACGAGGTGGTCGAACTGGACGCCGCCACCGGCGAAGCCCGTGTGATCGGGGCCGCGCACGACGACCCGGTGGACCCCTCCTACTACCCCGAGCCGCAGATCCGCACCTTCATCGGCCCCGCCGGACGCGAGATCCACGCGCACATCTACCCGCCGCACCACCCCGGCTGCGTCGCCTTCAGCACCGAGCTGCCGCCGTACGTGGTCTGGGCGCACGGCGGCCCCACCAGCCGGGCTCCCCTGGTCCTCGACCTGGCCATCGCGTACTTCACCTCACGAGGCATCGGGGTCGCCGAGGTCAACTACGGAGGGTCCACCGGGTACGGGCGGGAGTACCGCAACCGGCTGCGCGAGCAGTGGGGCGTGGTCGACGTCGAGGACTGTGCGGCCGTCGCGCTCGCCCTCGCCGACGAGGGCACCGCCGACCGCACCCGACTGGCGATCCGGGGCGGCAGCGCCGGCGGCTGGACCTCGGCCGTCTCGCTCACCACCACCGATGTCTACGCCTGCGGAACGATCCTGTATCCCATCCTCGACCTCACGAACTGGGGCTCGGGGGACACGCATGACTTCGAGTCCCAGTATCTGGAGAGTCTGGTCGGACCGCGGGCCGAGGATCCGATGCGGTACACGGAGCGGTCGCCCACCGAGCACGCCGACCGGATCACCACGCCCTTCCTGCTGCTCCAGGGCCTGGACGACGTGATCTGCCCGCCCGCGCAGTGCGAGCGGTTCCTGGCCGGTCTGAAGGGGCGGCGGGTGCCGCACGCGTACATCGCGTTCGAGGGGGAGGGGCACGGATTCCGTCGGGCGGAGACGACGGTGCGAGTCCTGGAGGCGGAGCTGTCGCTGTACGCGCAGGTCTTCGGGTTGAATCCACCGGGTATCCCTACCCTGGAGCTCACCAAGTGACGAAACCCGCCCGGACCGCCCCGGTTCGTACCGCAACCCCGCTGACCAGGCCCGCCCGTCTCACCCCCGGCGCCCGGGTGGCCGTCGTCGCCCCCAGCGGTCCGGTAGTCGAGGAGCGGCTCAGCGCCGGACTGGACCTCCTGCGCGGCTGGGACCTCGACCCCGTCGTCGCATCCCACACGCTCGACCGGCACCCCGGCTTCGACTACCTCGCGGGAACCGACGCCGACCGTGCCGCCGACTTCCAGGCCGCCTGGTGCGACCCGTCCGTGTCCGCCGTGCTCTGTGCCCGCGGCGGCTACGGCGTCCAGCGGATGGTCGACCTGCTCGACTGGGACGCGATACGGGCGGCGGGACCCAAGATCCTCGTCGGCTTCAGCGACATCACCGCCCTGCACGAGGCCTTCGCCACCCGCGCCGGACTGGTCACTCTGCACGGCCCCATGGCCGCGGGCGTCGACTTCCTCAAGAACAGCCGGGCCCAGGAGCACCTGAGAGCGACCCTGTTCGCCCCCGAGACGGTCCGCACGATCCGGGCCACCGGGGGAAGCGCAACGCTCGTACCCGGCCGCGCCCGGGGTGTCCTGCTCGGCGGCTGCCTGTGCCTCCTCGCCGCCGAACTCGGCCACCCCCATGCCCGCCCCTCCGCGCGTGGCGCCCTCCTCTGCCTGGAGGACGTCGGTGAGGAGACCTACCGCCTCGACCGCTATCTCACCCAGCTCCTCAGGGCCGGCTGGCTCGACGGCGTCAACGGGATCGTCCTCGGCTCCTGGGCGCAGTGCGCCCCGTACGAGCAGTTGAGGGCCCTTCTCGTCGACCGCCTCGGCGATCTCGGGGTACCGATGGTCGAGGAATTCGGTTTCGGCCACGGCGACGGCGCGCTGACCATCCCGTTCGGGGTTATGGCGGAGCTGGACACGCGGGCGCGGACGCTGACGCTGGACGGGCCGGCGCTGGTCTGATCGCGGTCCGAACCCCGGGACGCGACCGGGCGCACACGGTGGCCGCGCTCGCCGGGCATCGGCCGTCGATGGGGCTCATCCTGGTCGTATGAGCGCGAAGAGGACGACGACGGACAGGGTCAGGGGGCGCGGCGGCAGGCGGTGGAGTGAGGTGCTGACGCCCGGCAGGGTCCTGGTGGGGGCGCTGGCCGCGCTCGGGCTGGTGTTCATCTTCGAGAACACCCGCTCGACCGAGATCAGGGTGCTGTTCGCCGAGGTCACGATGCCGCTGTGGCTGGCGTTGCTGGGGACGGCGTTGATCGGGGCGGTGTGCGGGGCGTTCTTCATGAGGCGGCGCTGAGGTCTGGCGTCACATTCCCGTCGTCGCCCGCATGGCGTCGCGAGGGAGGCGGGAACGTGCTGACAGACCCTGGGAAGGTGGGGCCGGTGATCGGGCGGCGGGCGTCCGTGCCCCGGCGTACCGTGTCGAGGTGTCCGAGAACATCAGCAGGAGCTACCTCGCCGAGGGCCCGCGAGTGGGCCTACGGCACTACACCAGACAAGACGGTGCCGAGTTCACCGCACGGGTGCATGAGAGTAAGGACCTGCACCGTCCGTGGCTGTTTCCGCCGACCACAGCCGCCGCGTACGCCGCGTACGCGGGGCGGCTCATCGAGGATCCGACGAAGGCCGGGTTCCTGGTGTGCGAGAAGGACGGCGGCGGGATCGCCGGGTTCATCAACATCAACAACATCGTGGAGGGCGGCTTCCAGTGCGGCGTCCTCGGCTACGGGGCGTTCGCGCACGCCGCCGGGCGGGGGCTGATGCGGGAGGGCATCGGGCTGGTCGTCGAGTACGCGTTCGGGGCGCTGGGGCTGCACCGTCTGGAGATCAATGTGCAGCCCGGGAACGCCGCCTCCATCGCCCTCGCCCGCCGGTGCGGATTCCGTCTGGAGGGGTTCTCGCCGGACTTCCTGTTCATCGACGGCGCCTGGCGGGACCATCAGCGGTGGGCCCTCACGGTCGAGATGCGACGCGGCGATGCCCAGGGGTGAGCCGCCGGGACGAGCCGCACGAACAGGGCACCGGCACGACGTGCGGGACGGCGCGCCGGGACAGCGGGACGGCGGCGCGCCGGAAGAAGCGTCCGTCATGCCCGCGGCCGACAGCCCCGTCACCGACTAGCCGGCCGTCCGGCGGTCCGCGTACTCGTAGACCGAGCCGTCGGGGTGGACGGCGATGAGGTTGCGGCCCACCGGGGTGGGGATCGGGCCGGCCAGGACGTGGGCGCCGGAGGTGGTGAGGATCCGGTTCGCCTCGTCGACGTCCTCGACCGCGATGGTGGCCGTGACCTTCCGCAGGACCTCCAGCTCGGACTCGGGGCCGCTCATCAGCAGGAAACAGCCGACGGCGGCGACCTGGACGCCGCCGCGCTCGAAGCGCATCGCCGGTCCGCCCGCGAGTCTCTCGTAGAACGGGACCGCGGCTTCCAGGTCGTCGACGCAGATGCGGAGCGTGGTTCCGAGAATCTCCATGCGGCAAAGCCTAGTTGGGCCGGACGGAGAGGGAGATCGTTTCGGCCGGTGGCGCGCCGTTACGCGGGCGGTGCCGAGGGTACTCGGCCGCCATGGACCGCTTGGATCATCTGGAACATCTGGACAAGTATCTGGTCGACGAACTCGCGCTGGTGGCACGGGAGACCGTACGGGACGAGCTGCGCCGGCAGACCCGTGAGCAGCGCCGTAAGGCGGCGTTGTACGCCGCGTCCGGTGCGGTTGCCCTGTACGCGGGTGGCGCCGTGGCGGCGGCGCTCGGGCTGGGGCTCTCGCTGGTCCTGCCCGACTGGGTCGCCGCGTTGATCACGGCCGTGGTGCTGGGTGCGGTGGCCTACGCGCTGAGGAGCGCGGCCCGGCCTTCGGCGTCCCGGCCGACGGCCGAGCATGAAGGGGAACAGGCGGCGGGCCGTGACCATGTCGTCGGTGGTACGGCGCCGGGCACGCCTCCGGGCGGGACGGGACCGGCCGGGTATCCGCCGGTGCCGCCTGTCGCGCCGGGCGGTGGCACGGGGGCCGCGGGCGGGCCGGTGCCCGGTACGCCGCCCGGGGCGCCGTCCCCGCCGGCTGCCGCTCCTGAGACGCCGCGGCACAGGGCGTGACGCGCGGCGCCGACGCTCATCGCCGGAACTCATCTCACCGGAACTCAGCACCGGAAGTGGCTCCGCTGCCTCGAGGCAGCGGGGCCCGTCCATGTGTGGTGAGTGAACGCCGTTGCTCCGGGTTGCCCCGGGCATGCACTCGGCCCAGACGATGGGGAGAGGGAGCACCATCTGGGCCGAGAACCCCGGGGCGACGCGGGCCGGTGAGGCTCTACCGGAGTCGTGGCAACACCTTCGTGCGGTAGAAGTCGAAGAAGCCGCGCTGGTCGGGGCCGATCTGGCTGACGTAGACGCGGTCGAAACCCGCTTCGGCGAAGGCGGTCAGTTCGGCGACGTGTTCGTCGACATCGTCGCCGCAGACCGTGTTCTCACTGACCATCCGCTCGGTGACCAGCGGCTCCAACTGCTCGAAGTGGGCGGGCGTCGGGAGGATCTGGGCCATCTCGCCGGGCAGCAACTGGCTGGACCAGAGGTGGCGGACAAGACGGACGGCGGCGTCGCGGTCGGGCCCCCAGCACACCTTCGTGCCGCCGCTGACGAGGTTGGCGCCCCCACCGCCCTTGCGGTACTGGGTCACCAACTCCTCGTCGGGGGCCATGGTGATGAAGCCGTCACCGACCCGGGCGGCCAGTCCGGTGGCTTTGGGGCCGAACCCGGAGATGTCGATGGGGACGGGCTCGTCGGGGACCGTGTAGAGGCGGGCGTTCTCCACCGTGTAGTGGGGGCCGTGATGGGTGACCTCCTCGCCGGTGAACAGGCGCCGCATCACCTGCACGGACTCCTCCAGCATGTCCAGCCGGACGTCCGCCGGGGGCCAGCGGGTGCCCAGCACGTGCTCGTTGAGCGCCTCGCCCGAGCCGACGCCGAGACGGAAGCGGCCACCCGTCATCACCGCGCTGGTCGCCGCCGCCTGGGCCACCACCGCCGGGTTGATCCGGACCGTCGGGCAGGTCACCGCCGTCTCGATGGGCAGCGACACAGCCTCGGACAGCGCTCCGATGACCGACCACACGAACGGGCTCTGGCCCTGGGCACCGTTCCACGGATGGAAATGGTCGGAGATCCACAGGCACTCGAATCCGGCCTGCTCGGCCATCCTCGCCTGCTCGATCAGCTCCGCGGGACCGAACTCCTCGGTTGCCAGGAAGTAGCCGTACTCGGGCATGGGGGTACCTCCGCGACGGGTGCGGGTGCGGGTGGGTGCGGGTCCGGTGCGACCCGGGTCGGATCGGCCGGGTCGGCTCGGCCGGGTCGGCTCGGGTCGGACCGCGGTCCGGGTACCCGGGGCACACGCAGGAAACACTCGGACGTTCGGGGCCCTGCCGGTTTGGGCGCCCTGGCCAGGGGGACGCGGAAAGCTCGTACGCCACAGGACCCCTGTGCCTGAGGACGCTGAGGACCCTTTATGCACGACCCCGCCGGAGGCGAATCGTGAGTCGACCCCGCATCGTGATCGTCGGTGCCGGCTTCGCCGGCTACCGGACGGCCCGCACCCTGTCGAAGCTGAGCCGGGGCAAGGCCGACATCACTCTGCTCAACCCGACCGACTACTTCCTGTATCTGCCACTGCTGCCCCAGGTCGCCGCAGGCATCCTGGAACCACGCCGTGTCACCGTCTCCCTCTCCGGCACCCTGCCGCATGTGCGCCTCGTGCTGGGAGAGGCCGACGACATCGACCTCGACGCGCGCACCGTGCGCTACTCGGACCCCGAGGGCGGCGTCGGCACGCTCACCTACGACCGGCTGGTGCTCGCCGCCGGCAGCGTCAACAAACTGCTCCCCATCCCGGGCGTCGCCGAGCACGCCCATGGTTTCCGTGGGCTGCCCGAGGCGCTGTACCTCAGGGACCACGTGACGCGGCAGGTCGAGATGGCCGCGGGTGGTGACGACCCCAAGAGCTGTGGCGCGCGCTGCACCTTCGTGGTGGTCGGCGCCGGGTACACCGGGACCGAGGTCGCCGCCCACGGCCAGATGTTCACCGACGAACTGGTCCGCAAGCAGCCGTTGCGGGAGGGCATGCGCCCGCGCTGGATGCTGCTCGACATCGCGGACCGGGTCCTGCCCGAGATGGACGAGAAGCTGTCGCGGACCGCCGACCGGGTACTGCGGCAGCGTGGTGTCGACGTGCGGATGGGAACCTCCGTGAAGGAGGCGACCTCCACCGGAGTGCTGCTGAGCGACGGGGAGTTCGTCGACACCCGCACCCTGGTGTGGTGCGTGGGCGTACGGCCCGACCCGCTCGCCGAGTCGCTGGGGCTGCCGATGGAACGCGGCCGGCTGCTCGTCGAGCCCACGCTGCACGTGCCCGGCCGGCCCGAGGTGTTCGCCTGCGGGGACGCGGCCGCCGTGCCCGACCTGACCAAGCCGGGCCAGTACACACCGATGACCGCGCAGCACGCCTGGCGGCAGGGCGCGGTCGCCGGGTACAACGTCGCCGCCTCCCTGGGCCGGGGAGAGCCGAAGCCGTACCGCCACAGCGACCTGGGCTTCGTCGTCGACCTCGGCGGCGTCAAGGCCGCCGCCAACCCCCTGGGCGTACCGCTGTCCGGCCCTCTCGCCGGAGCCGTCACCCGTGGCTACCACCTCGCCGCCATGCCCGGCAACCGCGTTCGTGTCGCCGCCGACTGGCTCCTGGACGCCGTACTGCCCCGGCAGGGCGTCCAGTTGGGCCTCGTACGGTCCTGGTCGGTGCCCCTCGACACCTCGTCCCCGGAACTGGCCAGGACCCCGGGCGCACCGGAGAAGGCTGGGGCCGGCCGAGGGCCGGGAGCCGCGCACAAACGGGAGGACCTCGGTGAGCCGGGGCCCACGGCGGTGCCCGGCGCCCCCGAGGAACCGCGGCCCGCCGAGGAACCGGACTCGGCGCCCGCCACACCGCCCCCGTCGCGGGGCCCGGCGTCCGAAGAACCGCGAAAGCCCGCCAAGGGTTCGGAAGGAGACTCATGAACAGCCGCCAACTGACCGAGCTGGCCCAGCAGTTGCGGGTCGACAGCGTTCGCGCCTCGGGGGCCGCGGGGTCGGGGCACCCGACGTCGTCGATGTCGGCCGCCGAGCTGATGGCGGTGCTGCTCGCCGGACACCTGCGCTACGACTTCGACCGCCCCCAACACCCCGGCAACGACCGCTTCGTACTGTCGAAGGGACATGCCTCGCCCCTGCTGTACTCCGCGTACAAGGCGGCCGGCGCCATCAGCGAGACCGAGCTGATGACGTTCCGCAAGCTGGGCAGCCGCCTCGAAGGGCACCCGACACCGCGGCGGCTGCCGTGGGTGGAGACGGCCACCGGGTCGCTCGGCCAGGGGCTGCCCGTGGGCGTCGGCATCGCGCTGGCCGGGAAACGGCTGGACCGCACCGGCTACCGGGTGTGGGTCCTGTGCGGGGACAGCGAACTCGCCGAGGGCTCGGTCTGGGAGGCCGCCGAGCACGCCGCCTACGAGCATCTGGACAACCTCACCGCGATCGTCGACGTCAACCGGCTCGGCCAGCGCGGACCCACCCGCCACGGGCACGACCTGGACGCCTACGCCCGCCGCTTCGCGGCCTTCGGCTGGCACACGATCGAGATCGACGGGCACGACGTGGACGCCGTCGACCGCGCCTACGGCGAGGCCGAGTCCACCAAGGGCCAGCCCACCGTGATCCTCGCCCGCACCCTCAAGGGCAAGGGCGTCGAGGCCGTCCAGGACCGTGAGGGCCTGCACGGCAAGCCGCTCAAGGACGCCGACGAGGCGATCGCGGAACTCGGCGGCGTACGCGACCTCCGCGTGGAGGTCCGTCAGCCGCCCGCCGCGCGGATGCTGCACGCCGTACGCACCGGGCACCTGGAGCTGCCGCGCTACGAGATCGGCGACGAGATCGCGACCCGGAACGCCTACGGGCAGGCGCTCGCCGCGCTCGGCGCCGCGCGCGGTGACGTCGTCGCCCTGGACGGCGAGGTCAGCGACTCCACACGCGCGGAGTTCTTCGCCAAGGAGCACCCCGACCGGTTCTTCGAGTGCTACATCGCCGAACAGCAGCTCGTGGCCGCCGCGGTGGGGCTCGCGGCGCGCGACTGGGTGCCGTACGCCTCGACGTTCGCGGCGTTCCTCACCCGCGCTCACGACTTCATCCGCATGGCCTCGGTCAGCGGGGCCGGCCTCAACCTCGTCGGCTCGCACGCGGGCGTGGCCATCGGCCAGGACGGGCCCTCGCAGATGGGCCTGGAGGACCTGGCGATGATGCGCTCGGTGCACGGCTCGACGGTGCTGTACCCGTGCGACGCCAACCAGACCGCCAAGCTCGTCGCCGCGATGGCCGGCCTCGACGGCGTCCGCTATCTGCGCACCTCCAGGGGCGAAGCGCCGGTCCTCTACAGCCCGACCGAGGAGTTCCCGGTCGGCGGCAGCAAGGTGCTGCGTGCCTCGGACACGGACCGGCTGACGGTCGTCGCGGCCGGGGTCACCGTCCACGAGGCGCTGAAGGCCGCCGAGGCACTGGACGGCGAGGGCATCCAGGTCCGGGTGATCGACCTCTACTCGGTCAAGCCCGTCGACCGCCACACCCTGCGTGAGGCCGCCGAACGCACCGGCTGCATCCTCACCGTCGAGGACCACCACGAGGAGGGCGGCCTCGGCGACGCGGTCCTCGACGCCTTCCTCGACGGCCGCCCGGTGCCCCGCCTGGTCCGCCTCGCCGTCCGTACGATGCCGGGCTCGGCCTCCCCCGAGGAGCAGCTGCGCGCGGCGGGCATCGACGCGGAGGCGATCGCGGCGGCCGGACGGCTGCTGGTGGAGCACGCGATCGCGCCCTGACCGGGTCCGCTACGAACAGCCCGCCCGCAGGCAGGAGTTGGTGATGGGGGACACGCGCACGACGGGGGACACGCACACGACGGGGGACACGCACACGATGCGGGACACGCACACGATGCGCGTCGGCCGGCGCGGTGTCGAGATCCACCGGCCGGACAAGGTGCTGTTCCCCGCCGACGGGGACGGCGGCAAGGAATACACCAAGGGTGACCTCGTCGCCTACTACCGTGCCGTCGCCCCGTTCATGCTCCCCCATCTGCGTGGGCGTCCGCTGATGCTGGAACGGCACCCCGACGGGCTCGACGGGCCCATGTTCATGCAGAAGAACACTCCCGGGCACTACCCGGACTGGATCGAACGCGTCGAGGTCCCCAAGGAGGGCGGCACGGTCGTGCACCCGGTGTGCGAGGACGCCGCCACCCTCGTCTACCTCGCCGACCAGGCCTGTCTCACCCTGCACCGCTGGCTCTCCAAGGTGGGCGCCGCCGACCGGCCCGACCGGTTGGTCTTCGACCTCGACCCGGCGGTGGACGACTTCGAGCAGGTCCGCGAAGCGGCCGGGGACGTACGGGACTTGCTCGACCGGCTCGGACTGCCGTCCGTGCCGATGACCACCGGCTCCAAGGGGGTCCACGTCGTCGTACCGGTGCACGGGCACGACGACTTCGACGCGGTGCGCGACTTCGCCAAGGAGGTCGCCGAGGAACTGGCCCGGACCCACCCCGAGCGACTCACCACCGAGGCCCGCAAGAAGGCCCGCGGAAACCGGCTCTACCTCGACGTGCAGCGCAACGCCTACGCGCAGACCGCCGTCGCCCCGTTCACCGTGCGGGCCCGCCCCGGCGCGCCCGTGGCCACGCCCCTCACCTGGGACCAGCTCGACGACCCGGCCGTCGACGCCCGCCACTGGACACTCGCGGACGCCGTCGACCAGGCCCGCACCAACCCCTGGGCCGGTGCGATGAGCCGGGGCCGGGCGCTGGGCCCGGCTCGGCGGAGGCTCGCCGCGCTGCGCGGCTGAGACCGAGAGGTTTGGCCAACGGACGTGGGGCACTCGGTGTTCCGAGGTGGCCATGTCGAACACATCCAACACATCAAAAACACAGAGTTCACGTACATCACAAAAATCGGACGAAACCGACGACGTGCGGGAACCGGCGGACAACCGGCCCAGCCCCATGCAGGTGTTGCGTCACGCCCGGACCCAGCTCGCGGAGCTGACCGGTATGGCGCCGGAGTCCGTGTCGTCCTTCGAACAGAGCGAGGACGGCTGGACGTTGGAGGTCGAGGTCCTGGAGATCGCCCGGGTCCCCGACACCATGAGCCTGCTTGCGAGCTACCGGGTGGAGCTCGACCCCGACGGGGAGCTCACCGGCTACCGCCGCGTGCGCCGTTACGAACGCGGGAGGGCCGACCCACATCGCTCCGGCGGCCGGTAGGCCGGCGTCCCGCACCCGTACCCACAGACAAGGAGGATCGGCCGGCATGACCGTAGTCCCGGCACAGCAGTCCGGCGGTGGAGGCGGCAGCAGCGGCCTCTACGACGTCCTGGAACTCATTCTCGACAGGGGGCTCGTCATTGACGCGTTCGTCAGGGTCTCCCTGGTCGGTATCGAGATTTTGAAGATCGACGTCCGTGTGGTCGTCGCCAGCGTCGACACCTATCTGCGCTTCGCCGAGGCGTGCAACCGGCTCGACCTGGAGGCCGGGCCGCGCAAGAACCCCGGACTGCCGGACCTCGTCGGTGAGATCACCGAGTCCGGCGCACGCGGCAAGTCCAAGGGGGCGCTGTCCGGCGCCGCCGAGACGATCTCCGACGCGTTCAAGCAGTCCCGCGAGGAGAGCCAGTCCGAGTCGCGGCCGCGGGCCCGTAAGACCACGAGCTCGCGCAAGAGGGAGGAACAGGAGTGAGCACGTACGTCTACGGCATCACGGCGAGCTCACACCCCGCACTTCCCGAGGGCATGGGCGGAGTGGGCGACCCCGCGCGTCCGGTGCGCGTCCTCAAGGAGGGCGAGTTGGCGGCGATCGTCAGCGAGGCTCCCGAGGGGCTGCGCCCCAAACGCAAGGACCTGCTCGCCCACCAGAACGTCCTGAGCGAGGCGGGCGCGGGCGGCCCCTTGCTGCCCATGCGGTTCGGCAGCGTCGCACCCGACGACGAGGCCGTCACCGGGGTGCTCGCCGAACGAGCGGAGCACTATCTGGAGCGGCTCGGTTCCCTCGACGGCAAGGTCGAGTACAACGTCAAGGCCAGCCACGACGAAGAGGCCGTGCTGCACCGGGTGATGGGCGAGAACCCCGACCTCCGCGCGCTCACCGAGGCCAATCGGCAGGCGGGCGGGGGCACCTACGAGGACCGGCTCAAGCTCGGCGAGATGGTGGTCGCCGCGGTCCAGGCCCGCGAGGCCGAGGACGCGGCCGAGCTGCGGCGGGCGCTGGAGTCGGCCGCGGCCGCCGTCAGCCCGGGCCCCGAGTCCACCGGCTGGCTCGCCAACGTGTCGTTCCTCGTGGACCGGGAGTCGGCCGCGGTGTTCCTCGACGCCGTGGAGGAACTCCGCAAGAGCCATCCACACATCGAGGTACGCGTGAACGGGCCGCTGCCGCCTTACAGCTTCGTCGAACCGGGCCCCTCGGAGCCCGCGGAGGCGGCCCACTGACAGACGGCCCACTGACCGCACGCCCGACACGGCGCGTGCACGGCTCGCACGCACCGCGTGCCCAGGCCGAGGAGGCGAGTACATGGGACTGATCACCGAGGTGCTCCTGCTGCCGTTCGCACCGGTGCGCGGCAGCCTCTGGACGGTGAGACAAGTGCTCACCGAGGCCGAGCGCCAGTACTACGACCCGGCGGCCGTCCGCGCCGATCTCGCCCGCCTCGAGCAGCGGCTCGATGCGGGCGAGATCGATGAGGAGGAGTTCGACCGCCTGGAGGACGAGCTCCTCGACCGGCTGGAGATCAGCACGCGGAGAAGCACAGGAAACGGCGACGGGACGGCACGATGAACCGACTGGGACTGGGCCTCGCGGTAGGGGCCGGTTACGTCCTCGGACGGACCAAGAAGATGAAACTGGCGTTCGCGATCGGCACCATGGTGGCCGGCAAGCGGATGCATCTGAGCCCGCGGGCGCTCGCGGACCTGGTGTCGGAGCAGCTTCAGAACAACCCGCAGTTCAAGGAGCTGGGGGACCAGCTCCGCGAGGATCTGCGCGGTGCCGGCAAGGCGGCCACCGGGGCGCTGGTCGAACGGCAGATCGAAGGGCTCGCCGACCGGCTGCACGGGCGTACCTCCCAGGTGCGCGACGAGCTCGCCGGGGTGGCCCCGGACCTGCCGGGACGCGACCGGAAGGACCGTGACGAAGAGCACGCCGACGAGTACGACGAGGCCGAGGCCGAGTACGACGACTCGCGTGACGAGGACGACGAGGAGTCCGGGCGGGGGACCGGGGAGGAGTCTTCGAGCAGGCGGCCGGCGAAGGAGTCCCCGCCCGGGGCGGAGGGGAAGCAGGCCGCGAAGAAGGCCCCGGCCAAGAAGACCGCCCCCGCGCGGAAGCCCGCGGCGAAGAAGACGGCCGCCAAGAAGACCGCACCGGGCAAGGCTCAGGCTCCGGCCAAGAAGACGGCTCGCAAGGCCACCCGGACGCGGACCACGAGGGGAGGCGGTGGCGATGACTGACACCCTCGGTGCGGCGACCGGCCGCGCGACTGGCGGAGCGACGGACCGGGCGAAGGACACTGCGAAGAGCAACCCGCTCAGCGATGTGGCCCACAGCGAGGCCGTCGACCACCTCAAGGCCGAGGCCCGGGATTATCTGGCGGCCCAGGCCCAGCGGCTCCTCGTGGGCGCCGGCCGCAAGCTCGGCGAGTCGACCGCCAAACTCAACGACATCGCCGAGGGCAACAGCCCCGGCTTCGCGAAGCTCGCCCTCGAAGGCGGGCGCAAGCTCGCCGAGGGCAAGGGGCCGCTGCGCACCGCCCTGGAGCTGGGCGCGGGCCGCGCCAAGGACAACGTGCTCGCCGCGCTCAAGAACCTCGGCGGAGGCGGCAAGGGCAAGGGCGGCTCCGGCAGCAAGCCCACGGTGATCATCGAGTCCATCGACGTCGGGGTGCCGGTGCGCACCGCGTACGACCAGTGGACGCAGTTCCAGAGCTTCAGTGCCTTCGCCAAGGGTGTGAAGAGCGCGAGCCGCGCAGACGACACCCACTCCGACTGGCATCTGAAGGTCTTCTGGTCCAACCGTAGCTGGAAGGCCCACACCACCGAACAGGTGCCCGAAGACCGGATCACCTGGACCTCGGAGGGCGCCAAGGGCACCACCAAAGGGGTGGTCTCCTTCCACCGACTGGCGGACAACCTCACCCGGGTCCTGCTGGTCATGGAGTACTACCCGATGGGCCTGTTCGAGAAGACCGGCAACATCTGGCGCGCCCAGGGCCGCCGTGCCCGGCTGGACCTGAAGAACTTCGCCCGCTTCATCACCCTCCGTGGCGAGGCCGAGGACGGCTGGCGCGGTGAGATCCGCGACGGCGAGGTTGTCCTCAGCCATGAGGACGCCCTCGCGGAGGAGGAGCGGGAGGAGGAGCGGCCGGATGCTTCGGAGGACGAGGAGGCACCGGAGGACGAGGCCGCGCCGGAGGACGAGGACGCCGAGGCCGAGTACGAGGACGAGGACGAGCCCGCTCCGGACGAGGAGCCGGACGAGGAGCCCCGCGACTCCGACGAGACGGGCGAGACGGACGAGACGGACGAGGCCGACGACCCCGACGCGTACGCCGACGAGGACGTCGAGGGCGATGAGGAGGCCCCGGAGGACGGCTACGAGGAGGCTCCCGAGGCCGAGGACGACGCCGAGGGCGACGCCGGGGAGGACACCGACGAGGAACCGTACGAGGATGAGGACGAGGAACGTCCCGCCGCGGGCGGGAGCCGCCGATGACCTTTCCGAGCCGAGTCCCCGAACCGTACGGCCAGAACGGGAGCGCCAACCTCGCAGACATCCTGGAGCGTGTACTCGACAAAGGGCTGGTGATCGCGGGCGACATCCGGATCAATCTGCTCGACATCGAGCTGCTCACCATCAAGCTGCGCCTCATCGTCGCCTCCGTCGACAAGGCCAAGGAGATGGGGATCGACTGGTGGGAGACCGACCCGGCGCTGTCGTCCCACGCCCGCCGCGACGAACTCTCCCGCGAGAACGCCGAGTTGCGTGCCCGGCTCGCCGAGCTGGACGACGGAGGACACCGGCGGGAGCCGGAGCCCGTCGAGCGCGGCCGTGCCAGAGAGGAGCCCTCATGACCGGACTGCGTTATGTGTACGCCGTCTGCCGCCCCTTCGACGCGGCACTCCAGTCCCAGCTCACCGGGGTCGCGGGCGCGCCGCCCCGGCAGTTGCGCCATCACGACCTGATCGCCGTGGTCAGCGAGGTGCCGGAGAGCGACTTCGCGGAGCAGCCGCTCCGCGCCCATCTGGAGGACCTGGACTGGCTCACCGAGACCGCGCGGGCCCACCAGAGCGTGATCGACGCGCTCACCGTCGTCACCACGCCCCTGCCGCTGCGGCTCGGCACCGTGTTCCGCGACGACAGCGGCGTACGGGTCATGCTGGAGGCCCGCGAGGAGAGCTTCCTGCGGACCTTGGACCGGCTGGCGGGCCGGGTGGAGTGGGGCGTCAAGGTCTACGCGGAGTCCGGGGAGCCCCAGGAGCCGTCCCGGGAGCCCGCGAAGGTCACCAGCGGCCGGGACTATCTCCGGCAGCGACGCCGGAGCCACCGGGCCCATGAGGATATGTGGCAGACCGCCGAGCGGTTCGCGCGCCGACTGCACGACACCCTGTCGGAATTCGCCGAGGACACCCGGCTGCACGCACCCCAGAATTCGGCGCTCTCCGGCGTTCCCGGCCACAATGTGCTCAACGCGGCCTATTTGGTGCCGCGCGCCCATTCCGAAGAATTCGTGGAACTCGTGGACCGTACCAAGGGCGAGGAACCGGGATTGCGTGTGGAACTCACCGGGCCCTGGGCGGCATATTCCTTCAGCGGGGAGGAAAATCAGTGACCGTCGTCGAACGACGTGAAGTCGCCCTTGTCGATCTGCTCGACCGGTTGCTCGCCGGCGGCGTCGTCATCACCGGGGACCTCACGCTGCGGATCGCGGACGTCGATCTCGTCCGTATCGATCTGAACGCGTTGATCAGCTCTGTGAACGCGCAGGTGCCGTCACCCTGGGGAGGTATCGAGTGACCGGCCGCAACCGCCTCGAACTGGAGCCCGACACGGTCGAACGGGACCTGGTCAAGCTCGTCCTGACCGTCGTCGAACTGCTCCGTCAGCTGATGGAGCGGCAGGCGCTGCGCCGGTTCGACACCGGGGAACTCTCGGAGGAGCAGGAGGAGCGCATCGGGCTCACCCTGATGCTTCTCGACGACCGGATGGCCGAACTGCGCGAGCGCTACGGCCTGCGGCCCGAGGACCTCAATCTGGACCTCGGGCCGCTCGGGCCGTTGCTACCGAGGGAGTGAATGCGGGCGTGAATTCACCGCAGGAGTGAATTCACCACTGGCGATTCACCACTGGCGTCGGTAAATTCACCACCTGTACCAGCGGCCCCTTCCTCCGGCGGCGTTCGTGCCGCGCACCAGGAATCCGAGGAGCCATAGCACCAGAACGGCCAGTGCGATATACCAGAGAACCTTCACTGCGAATCCGGCACCGAAGAGAATGAGCACCAGAAGCAGTACCAGCAGGATGGGAACCATTATGCGAACCTCCTGTCGGTACGTGTTTCCAGAATTCTCTCTTTCAGGCCGACTCGTGCACGGAATTTTTACGGCAGAGGATTTCTCCGTGCAGTACGGCGAACCAGCCGTCCTCCTGGCGGCCCCATTCCCGCCAGGCCGCCGCGATGGCGTCGAGCTGCTCGGTCGTCGCGTGACCGCCCCGGATCGCCCGTTCGGCGTATGCGGAGGCGACCGTGCGGTCCGCCCACAGCCCGCTCCACCAGGACCGCTCCTCCGCCGTGGCGTAGGTCCAGGTGGCCGAGGTGGCCGTGATGTCGGTGAGCCCGGCGCGCAGGGCCCATGACTTCAGTCGGCGCCCCGCGTCGGGCTCACCGCCGTTGGCCCGGGCCACCCGGCGGTAGAGGTCCAGCCAGTGGTCCATGCCCGCGGACCCGGGGAACCAGGTCATCGCCGCGTAGTCGGAGTCACGGACCGCGATGAGGCCGCCCGGCCTGGTCACCCGCCGCATCTCGCGCAGCGCCCGCACCGGGTCGCCGACGTGCTGGAGCACCTGGTGGGCGTGGACCACGCAGAAGGTGTCGTCCGCGTAGTCCAGCGCATGGACGTCCGCGACCGCGAAATCCACGTTCTCCAGGCCCCGTTCGGCGGCCGTGGCCCGCGCCCGGTCCAGGATGCCGGGGGCGTGGTCGACGCCGGTGACGTGTCCGTCCGGGACCAGCGCGGCCAGGTCGGCGGTGATGGTGCCCGGACCGCACCCGATGTCCAGGACCTTCATGTGGGGCTTCAGTGAACCGAGGAGGTACGCAGCCGAGTTGGCGGCCGTGCGCCAGGTGTGCGAGCGCAGCACCGACTCGTGGTGTCCGTGCGTGTAGACGGCGGTCTCCCGTGCCTTCGACATGGTCGTTCCCCTTCGACGAGGTCCGCGGGGTCCGCGGGTCCGTGCTCGAACCGTACGCGAGCATGTCGAATATTGAGACCGCCGTCTTGAATTCTGGACTCGCTCGGTAGGGTCAGGTGAGCGGCACGGGCCGGTAGACCGTCAGCGCCTCCGGGAGCTTCCGGAGCGTCAGGTCACCCTGCGCCTCGGTCACTTCGCCGTCGTACGCGAGGAGGGTGCCCGGCGCGATGCCGTCCACCCGGAGTCGGCGTACCCGGACCGCCGCGTGCGCCGGGGTGCGGGTCAGCGGGCCGGCGACGGCCGCCGCCAGCAGGCGCAGGGCGGGGCGCCGGCCGCCGTGCACGACACGTACGTCCAGCAGCCCGTCGGCCAGATCGAACCGGCGGGCCGGGGCGAGGCCCAACCGGTGGTACGTGCCGTTGCCCGCGAAGAGCAGCCAGATCGGGCGCGGGCGGCCCTCGAAGGTGGCCTGGAGCGGATGCCGGTCCGAGCGCAGGACCCGCAGCGCCGCGATCACCCCGGCCGGCCAGCCGCCGACCAGCCGCTCCCAGCGCTCGCGGTCCCGCACCAGCTCCGGGTAGACGCCCAGACTGAAGGTGTTGACGAAGTGCCCCTCCGTGTCACCGGTCCTGAAGTGCCCCAGGTCCACCCGTACTGCCTCGCCCTGGCGGACGGCGCGAGCCAGGTCGCGCACGTCCTCCACGCCGAGGTCGTGCGCGAAGTGATTGAGGGTGCCGCCCGGGAGCACGGCGAGGGGGAGGCCGTGGCGCAGGGCCACCTCGGCGGCACAGTTCACCGTGCCGTCGCCGCCGCACACGCCGAGCACCCGGGCGCGGGCGGCCGCCTTCTCCAACTCGGCCTTCACGTCCTCCGGTTCGCACTCCACGGGCTCGGCGCCCGGCAGCATGTCCCGCAGCGCGCGCACCCGGTCCGCTGTGCCCGAGGCGCGGTTGGCGACCACGACCAGGCCGTCCCCGTCCGGGAGCGCGGGCGCGTCCACGTACGGCCGGCCGGGCGGCGGGAGCTGGTGGCGGGTCGGCACGATGCCCCGTACGGCGTAGGCGGCGCCCACGCCCAGGGCGGCGCCCACGAGGACGTCGCTCGGGAAGTGCACACCCGTGTACACACGGGACAGCGCCACGGCGGTCGCCAGCGGAGCGACCGCCGCGCCCCAGCCCCGGGACTCCAGGGCGACGCCGGTCGCGAAGGCGGCGGCGGAGGCGGAGTGGCCCGAGGGGAACGACGTGGTGATCGGCTGGCGCTTGAGCTGGCGCATCAGCGGGACGTTGTCCAGGACCGGGCGGGGGCGGCGGATCGAGCGCTTGCCGAGGGTGTTGATGGTCGCCGAGGCGAGGGCGAGCGAGGCGACGCCCCGGGCGGCCGCCCTGCGGGCCCGGGGGCTCCGGGTCGCCGCGATCGCCGCCGCCGTGGCGAACCACAGCACCCCGTGGTTCGCGGCACGGCTGAGCTTGGGCAGGAAGGGGTGGGCACCGGGCCAGTCACGGGTCGCCACCGCGTCGAACAGGCGGCTGTCCGCCGCGAGGAAACGGTCACGGAGGATGTGGTGGCCCGGGGGGCGGACGGTGAGGTCGACGTCTGGGGTCATGGTCCACGAGTACCCCATGGGGCGGGGATCGTGTCGGGCGGGGGTGGGGGGTGGGGGATGGGGACGGGGGTGGGGGCGGCAGGGCGCGGCCGCGGGTGACAGGGTGCCCTCCGCTGTCGCTGGACGGGGTGGGTCTCGCCCACCGGCGCTCGGGTCGGGAAAAGGATTTGCTCGGGGGTTCCCTGCCTCGGACAATGCGCCCCATGGGACACCTCGAAGCCGCTCATCTGGAGTACTACCTGCCGGACGGGAGGGCGTTGCTCGGCGATGTGTCGTTCCGGGTGGGGGAGGGGGCCGTCGTCGCCTTGGTCGGACCCAACGGGGCCGGGAAGACGACGTTGCTGCGGCTGATCTCCGGGGAGCTGAAGCCGCACGGGGGGTCGGTGACCGTCACCGGGGGCCTCGGTGTCATGCGGCAGTTCGTCGGGTCCGTGCGGGACGAGACGACGGTGCGGGACCTGCTGGTGTCCGTCGCGCAGCCACGGATCAGGGAGGCCGCGCAGGCGGTCGACACCGCCGAGCACGGGATCATGACCGTCGACGACGAGGCGGCCCAGTTGCGGTATGCCCAGGCCCTCTCCGACTGGGCCGAGGTGCGGGGCTACGAGGCGGAGACGCTGTGGGACATCTGCACCACGGCCGCGCTCGGCATGCCGTACGAGAAGGCGCAGTGGCGGCAGGTGCGGACGCTCTCCGGCGGTGAGCAGAAGCGGCTCGTCCTGGAGGCGCTGCTGCGCGGCACCGACCAGGTGCTCCTACTCGACGAGCCGGACAACTACCTCGACGTCCCCGGCAAGCGCTGGCTGGAGGAGCGGCTCAGGGAAACCCGCAAGACCGTGCTGTTCGTCTCGCACGACCGCGAACTGCTCTCCCGCGCCGCCGAGAAGCTCGTGAGCGTGGAGCCGGGCCCGGCGGGTGCCGACGCCTGGGTGCACGGCGGCGGGTTCGACACGTACCACGAGGCCCGCCGGCAGCGCTTCGAGCGCTTCGAGGAACTGCGCAGGCGCTGGGACGAGAAGCACGCCCAACTGAAGAAGCTGGTGCTGACCCTCCGTCAAGCGGCCGCCGTCAGCCATGAGATGGCCTCCCGGTACGCCGCCGCCCAGACGCGGCTGCGCAAGTTCGAGGAGGCCGGACCGCCGCCGGAGCCGCCGCGCGAACAGGACATCACCATGCGACTCAAGGGCGGCCGTACGGGCGTGCGGGCCGTCACCTGCGAGGGACTCGAGCTGACCGGCCTGATGAAGCCCTTCGACCTGGAGGTCTTCTACGGCGAACGCGTCGCCGTCCTCGGCTCCAACGGCTCGGGCAAGTCCCACTTCCTGCGTCTGCTCGCCGGCGACGAGGTGGCCCACACGGGGGAGTGGAAGCTCGGCGCCCGGGTCGTCCCCGGGCACTTCGCGCAGACGCACGCCCATCCGGAGCTCGAGGGGCGGCCGCTGCTCGACATCCTGTGGCAGGAACACGCCCAGGACCGGGGCGCCGCCATGTCCCGGCTCCGCCGCTACGAGCTGACCAAACAGGCCGAGCAGCCCTTCGACCGCCTCTCCGGAGGCCAGCAGGCCCGCTTCCAGATCCTGCTCCTGGAACTGCAGGGCGTCACCGCCCTCCTCCTCGACGAGCCCACCGACAACCTCGACCTGGAATCCGCCGAGGCCCTCCAGGAAGGCCTGGAGGCCTTCGACGGGACCGTCCTCGCGGTCACCCACGACCGCTGGTTCGCTCGCTCGTTCGACCGTTATCTCGTCTTCGGCTCCGACGGCCGCGTACGGGAGACACCGGAGCCGGTGTGGGACGAGCGGCGCGTGGAGCGCGCCCGCTAGGGCGTGTTTCAGAAGTCCCTTCTGCTCTGCGACGCCCGGCACGCACTCTCGCCGCACCGGACGAAAGGCCGAGTACGCCCAGTACGAGGCCTTTCGTCCGCCACGCCGAGAGCACGCACCGGACGCCGCAGAGCCGCCCTTCGGGCGACGAAGGGACTTCTGAAACACGCCCTAGGAGGCGGTGCGAAAGTCCTGTGCGGGACATTCGAAACGCCCCCTGAGGTCTGTCGTCGAATTCCCGCTGACTCGCGGCGACAGACCCCAGCCACACCGGCTCCGGCCGGAAGGGTCAACTGCGGCGGATCACTTCCAGCGCAGCAGCGCGCCCAGTCCGCCGACCGGTACCTCGCCCTCCGTGGCCCCGGCCGCCGCCGTCACGCAGAGCGCGGGGGCGCCGGTCGTCACGGCGGACCGCAGCAGCGCGTCGTCCGCCCGGGCCGACCGGGCACGGTCCTCGGCGAGCCCGAGCGCCCGCAGCTCCGTACGGCGTACGGCCAGCTGGTCGGGGTCCTCGCCGACCCACAGCGCACGGTGGGTGTCCGGCCCCTCGGGGCGGACGAGCAGTTCGTCGATACGGTGCTCGCGCGCCGCCTCCACCAGGTCGGCCACGTCCTCAACGGCCCCCCGGTGCCCCCCGGCGTCCGGGGCGCGCGCGGCCAGGAACCGCTCGACCTCGTCCGCGGCCCTGCGACGCACATGTTCGGCGCGCGCCCGCTCCACGTCCTCGTCGAGCAGCCTGCTGCCCGTCCCGTGGGGGGCCTCGACCACCTGGTTGAGCAGCGGCTGCGGAAGCCGGTCCCGCACAGCGTGCCGCTCACGGTCCTCACCGACGAGAATCAGCAGGTCGGCGCGGGTCTCCTCCTGGCACCCCGCGAGCGCCTCGGCGACCTCCGCCGCGTTGTGCTCCCAGGTGTTCTCGACCTTGAGCTGGAAGTGCCGCTCCGACCAGTCGGAGGTGCTCGTACGGTGCAGCGGCCACTGCCGCCCGGCCACCGCCCCCGCGTCCTCGCCGCCCAGGGCGCCGCGCAGCTCGAACCGCGCGCCGCGCCGGTCGACGTACGCCACCAGGCACACCGGGTCCTCCCCGGCCAGCTCCAGCAGCGGTGCCGTACGGGGCAGCGGGGCCCAGAAGGCCTGGTTCGCCGGGGGCGGCGTGGTGAGGGGCGGGTCCAGGACCACCTGGCCGTCGCGTGCGAAGAGTGCCCGGCCGTGCGGTTCGGTGTCGTGGCGCAGCTCCTCCACGGCCCGGTGCACGGCCCCGCAGGTCGCCTCGTCCGCTCCCTGGTCGGCCAGCTCACGGGAGACGGCCGCAGCCGTCAGTGACCGTTCGTGGGCCATGGACTCCGAGGGTGCGGACGAACCGACGTACACAGAGGCCCAGGGCCCGGGATGTTCGTACAGTGGATGGAGAAACGCGAGATCCATGGCTCCCTCCCGGATGCCGCTCGGGGTAACGCTTGCCGGGCGGGTACCCGGACCTCATGGAGGAACACGAAGATCGGGGTACCACCATGACCGGAGTGCAGCCGGACCAACTGGACGATCAGCAGTTGATGAAAGAGCTGGAGTCGATTCACCGCACACGCCACGACACGTTGCTGCACGGATCGAGCGAAGCGCTGCGCACCCACAACGAACGGATGGCGCAACTGGAGGGCGAGTACCTGCGCCGCCACCCGCGCCGGCCGGTCGTCTCGGGCCGCACGCGTGACGGCGCGCGGGAACGAGGGTCGGCATGACGTCGAGTAGGCGGGTAAGCGTACTGCTCACCCGGCACACCGAGGCACAGGACCTCTTCGGCGCACGCGTCCACGCGGTGCGCGACGACCAGTGGGGGGCGGGCACGCCCTGCGCCGAGTGGACGGTTCGTGACCTCGTCAACCACCTGGTGTCCGAGCAGCTGTGGGTGCCGTCGCTGGTGCGGGACGGCTGCATGATCGAGGAGGTCGGCGACACCTTCGAGGGGGACCTGCTGGGGCCGGACCCCGCGGCGTCCTGGGACACGGCGGCGCGTTCCGCGCGCGAGGCGTTCGCGGCGCCCGGGGCGCTCGTACGTACGGTTCACCTGTCGTACGGGGACACCCCGGCGACCGCGTACTGCTCGCAGATGGTGGCCGATCTCGTGGTGCACGCGTGGGATCTGTCGCGGGCGATCGGCTTCGAGGAGCGGTTGCCCGAGGGGCTGGTGGAGTTCGCCGTGGAGGAGATCACTCCGTACGCGGGTGATCTGGAGAAGAGCGGGTTGTTCGGGGCGCCGGTGGAGGCGCCGCCGGGTGCTGACGCGCAGACCGGGTTGTTGTGTCTGCTGGGGCGACAACCGTAGGTGTGCGCACGTCCCCATGCGCAGGACCCCATGCGCAGGACCCGCGCCTGCGACAGTACGAGAGCGAGGACGCCCCTCCGTCGAAGGGCGCCCCGTTTTCGGCTGGTCAGCAGGCGGCCGGTGGGCGGTCCCAGTGGCGGTGGGCCGCGATGGCCGTCACGAACTCCCGGGTGAACTCCGCGCTCGCCGTGCCCTGGGCCGTGTCCGTCACCACGCCTCGGTCGCTCACCACGTGGTGGAACTCGGAGGAGAGGCGGACCCCCTCGGGTCGTAGTGCTGCGACGAGGCCCACGCCGGAGCCGAGGGCGCCGACCGGTTTGCCGTGGCGGTAGGCGTCACGGACGAAACGCATGGCGTCGGGTTCGGTCGCCGGGGACGGCGTGCCGACGGGCCCGCCGGGCAGTAGCACCGCGTCGTACAGGACGGACGCGACCGTCGGCAGCGCCCGGTCCACGGTGTACTCGGCGCCGTCCGACCCGCGTACGGTGCCGTCCCGCGCGGCGAGGGCCTCGACGATCGCCCCCTCGGCGGCCAGCGCCTCCCGTACGCTCGTCACCTGCTCGGCGTCCACGCCGTCGGCCACGAGAACCGCGATCTGGCGGGTCCGGATGGAGCCGGGGCCGCGCTGGGACTCGAGGCTCAGGGCGGAGGAGGTGCGCTTGTACGCCACCGGCTCGGCGTCCGTCGGAACGGGGATACCGATGCCCTTCGCCACCTCGGTCGCCAACTCGCGGTCCACCTTGGCCAGTTGCTCGACCGTGCGGGCGCGAACGGAGAGTGCGCCGACCTTGCCGAGCTCGAAGCGGAAGGCGGCCACGATGTGCTGCTTCTCCCATGGGGCCATGCTGTTCCAGAACATGGCGGGCTGGCTGTGGTGGTCCTGGAAACTCTCGCTGCGGCGGCGGATCTTGGCGCCGTCGACCCGCTCGGCGTGGTGGGTGTAGGCGCGGGGGTCGACGCCCGCGTGGGCGGGACAGCCGCCGCCCAGGGAGTTCGGGAAGTAGTTCGTGCCCCGGTGGATCGCCGACTGGTGGTAACCGTCGCGGTGGTTGGTGCGTACCGGCGCCACCGGGCGGTTCACCGGCAGTTGCTGGAAGTTGGGTCCGCCGAGACGGATCAACTGGGTGTCCAGGTACGAGAAGTTGCGGGCCTGGAGCAACGGGTCGTTGGTGAAGTCGATGCCCGGGACGACGTTTCCTGTGTGGAAGGCGACCTGTTCCGTCTCCGCGAAGAAATTCTCGGGATTGCGGTCCAGCACCATATGGCCGATCGGCCGCACCGGCACCTGCTCCTCCGGGAGGAGCTTCGTGGGGTCGAGGAGATCGAAGTCGAAGGCGAACTCGTCCTCCTCGGGCACCAGTTGGACGCCCAGCTCCCACTCCGGGTACTCGCCCGCCTCGATGGCGTCCCACAGGTCCCGGCGGTTGAAGTCCGGGTCCCGGCCCTGGCACTCCTGCGCCTCGTCCCACACCAGCGAGTGTGTGCCCAGCTTCGGTTTCCAGTGGAACTTCACGAACGTGCCCCGCCCGTCGGCGGTCACGAAACGGAAGGTGTGCACGCCGAAGCCCTGCATCATGCGATAGCTGCGCGGGATCGCCCGGTCGGACATCAGCCACATGATCGCGTGCAGTGTCTCCGGTTGCAGTGAGACGAAGTCCCAGAGCGTGTCGTGTGCGGACGCGCCCGTCGGGATGTCGTTGTGCGGCTCCGGCTTCACCGCGTGCACGAAGTCGGGGAACTTGACGCCGTCCTGGATGAAGAAGACGGGGAAGTTGTTCCCGACCAGGTCGTAGTTGCCTTCCGACGTGTAGAACTTGGTCGCGAAGCCTCGTACGTCCCGCACGGTGTCCGCCGAACCTCGCGGCCCCTGCACCGTGGAGAAGCGGACGAAGACGGGGGTGCGGACGGCAGGGTCCTGGAGGAACGCGGCACGGGTGAACTCCGCGCAGGACTCGTACGGTTCGAAGTAGCCGTAGGCGCCGGCGCCCCGGGCGTGGACCACCCGCTCGGGGATCCGCTCGTGGTCGAAGTGGGTGAGTTTCTCCCGGAAGTGGAAGTCCTCCATCAGGGTCGGTCCGCGCTCGCCGACCGTCAGGGAGTCGTCGGTGTGGTCGACGGTCACGCCCTGATCGGTGGTGAGGGGCCCCGACGCCGGATCGTCCGGGTGGGCGGCCTCGCGGTGCTGCTGCTTGCGGTCGGTGGGGGAGTCCATCAGGTGGCGGCCTCCTGGAAGACGTCGAGGAAGGCTTCGCAGAACGCCTTCAGATCGTCGGGCTTACGGCTGGTGACCAGCTTGTTGGAGCCGTGGTCGCAGATCTTCACCTGCTCGTCGACCCATTCGCCGCCCGCGTTGCGGACGTCGGTGCGCAGGCTCGGCCACGAGGTCAGGACCCGGCCCCGGACCACGTCCGCCTCGACCAGCGTCCACGGGGCGTGACAGATCGCGGCGACCGGACGGCCCCGTTCGAAGAACTCCCGGACGAACGAGACCGCCCGCTCGTCCATGCGCAGGAAGTCCGGATTGGCCACCCCACCCGGCAGGACCAGCGCGTCGAACGACTCGGCCGGAGCCTCACCGACGACGGCGTCCACGGAGAAGGTGTCCGCCTTGTCGAGATGGTCGAAGGCCTGGACCCGACCCGGCTTCGTCGACACCAGCACGGGCTCATGGCCGGCGTTCGCCGCCGCCTGCCAGGGTTCCGTCAGCTCCACCTGCTCGACGCCCTCGGGCGCGGTCAGAAACGCGATGCGCATGGGGATCAGTCTCCTTTCCTCGACTTGCCTCGCCGGACCGGCCTCGCCGCCGCCGGCATCCGGCCCGGTGGCGGCTCATCGGGCCGCCACCCGCAGCGTGCGGATTTGCGGATCTGACGGGTCCGGTACGTACATGCCGTGTTCCACACCGGAGTGGAGGTACTCCATGACAGCCCGGTTGATCCGCTCACCCGGACAGACGACCGGCACCCCGGGCGGCTGCGGGAGTGGTCGGGATGCTGGTCCGGGGTCACCGTGGCGTCGTCCCTCATGGTCTCCGTGTGGTTTCCGTGGGGTCTCCGTTTGGTCGTTGTCCTGGCGCGTGAGGCCGGGGCGGTGCTCGATGTCGGCGTCGGCCCGGTGCCCTGCCCTGCCCGGTCTCGGTTCGCAGGGCCGGTGTCAGGCCCAGCATCGGTTTCGCAGGCCCGGCCCGCGCGCGGCGACGGATTGCCAGGCACCGCCCGTGCCGACGCCGACGCGTCGGTCCGAGTTCCGCCGACGTCGGCGCGTCGGCGCGCCGGTTGCGGTCTGGCCCGGGCCGGTCGGCCGGTCGGAAGCGGTGCCTGGCGCCGGTCGGCCGGTCGGAGCCGTGCCGGGGCCGGTCGGTCAGGTCGGGGAGCTGCCCGACCAGCCGTTCGGCTCGGCCCGGCTGATGTCGGCCAGTGCCGATCCCGGGTCCTGAGAGACCGCGAGATCGCCGAGGCTGACCATGCCCACCGGGTGCCCGTCCTCCATGACGGGGAGCCGGCGTATCGCGTGCCCGCGCATCAGCGCGACGGCGGCGGACACCGCGTCGTCCGGGCCGATCACCACCGGGTGCGGAGTGCAGACGGACTGGGCGCTCACCGTCAGCGGATCCGCGCCGTCGGCGACGGCGCGCAGGGTGATGTCGCGGTCGGTCAGGACCCCGATGACGTCCCCGTCCGACGCGACGAGGACATCGCCGACGTCCTGGGCGCGCATCAGCTGCGCCGCCTCGACGAGCGAGGCGTCCGGACGGACCGCCACCACACCCTGCGTCATGACTTCCCTCACGAACTCGGCCATGGGTCCCTGGGCCTTTCGTCGCTCCGCCCCGAGTGCGGGGGCACGCCCGCGTCGGCGTGACGTTGCCCGCAGTACCCGCCAGCTGGGCGCCTATGTGTCCCGGTCCTGTGCGGATTTCGTGCCGCCGGCCGGGGAGCGCCCGCCCTCGCCGTCGGACTGGTCCCGGGCCTGGACGGCCGCCTCCGCGAGCCGGTGCACCGAGTCGTAGCGCGCCTTCCGGGGCAGCCGCTCCAGGGGCTCCACGAGCGCGTCCGGGGCGTGTCGGTCCCGCAGTACGCGGATCAGCTCGGCGGGGCCCGCCGGGAACGACGTACGGCCCAGGACCCGCGCCAGCTCCAGCCGCAGCGCCTCGACCCGGGCGGGCGCGCGGCTCGGTGTCACGGGCCCGTACGCCACGTCGGGGTCGTCCTCGGCGTACGGCTCGGGGTCGTTCCACTCCTCCGTGCGGGTGGGGTGCCCCGAACGGAGCAGTCCCTGCAGTTCATGCTTCATCTCGTCGTCGCGGTGCACGTTCAGCCGGTCGCTGCCTCGCTGCATGACTCCCCTCCAGATCGGTCGTGGCCCCCCGCGTACCCGAAGACCCGGGGACCAACACGGACGCCGGGCGGCGGATGCCACGGGGCCGGTTCCGCCCGTCCGGAAGGGGTCCGTCCGGAAGAGGTCCGTCCCGGAAGGGGTCCGTGAAGAGGTTCGTCCGGACGGGGTCCGTCCGGGCGTCCGGGTTTGCCCGCCCGCCCGGGGGAGACCCGGCGAGACACCCCCCACCGCACATTCCCTGGGGAAGGACCGGGCTCATGGCGGCTGTCGCTGTGATCATTCCGCTGCTGATGCTCGGCGTCGTGCTGGCGCTGGGCCGCTACGAGGAGTTGTTGCTGTCACCCGTCGAGGACGCCGACCGGCCGGAACAGGCCGTGCCGATCCGCTGAACGGGTGACACGCGGGCAGCGCCCGGTGTCCAGGGCCACCGGGCGCTTCCGCATTCCAGGGGGTGCTTGCTCGGGTGCGGTCGGCGGCCAGGTCGTAGCGGAGGGCGGTGAGGATCCGCAGGTCGACGGCGATCTCGTCCCCCTCCTGCAGCGGCTGGAGGTCGCGGCGCATACGGGCCTGGTCGGCGATCACCCAGGCGTCCTTCGCGTCGGTCTTCCCGTCGCCGCGGTAGGAGCCGGAGGCGTGGTGCACCGTGCGGCCGGGGATGTAGAGCAGGCGCTGACCGTGGCTGGCCAGCAGGGCTATCAGCAGTGCGGCTCCTCCTGCGTTGAGGTCCACCGCCCAGGTCACTGGCGACCCGTCGGCCAACTCGAGCACATCCCCGATCAGTTCCAGCAGTTCGGGCTCGTTGTTCGGTACGCGTTGCGAGAGCACCTTCACCCCGTCGGCGTCGATGACCGTGCAGTGGTGCTCGGCCTTGCCCGCGTCCGTCCCCGCCCACAGCTCAGGCAACTTCTGCCTCCTCGAAGATCGCTGTCCTGGTCCCAGCAGACGACCACGCCAACGTGTCCCTACGAAGCGACTGAACCGCGTATCCCAATCAGTGGCCGTGTCGTCGCGGGGCCCGGGCGGCCAATCACTGAAAGCCACGACCTTCGGCATGAGTTTTTTGAGCCACACCCGGACCCCTGGGGACTCCCGATCCTACGAATGACCGGGACCGACCCCACCACCAAGGTAGGGAGCGTTTTCATGGCCACTGATCGGGTGACGCTGGTGGTGTGCGCAACGCACGAGGCTCCCGTGCCGTTGGGGGGGTGTTCGAAGTCTCAACCCAAAGGCATAGAAGCCGCGTTGGTTCCGTATTCTGCCGCGCTCGACCTGCCTCACGCCCTGGCCGAGTGGGTCACCGTCACCAGGCTCATCGTCACCCGCGAGGGTGACCGCCGCTGCAAACTCCCGCCGCACCAACGTGCCCTGCGGATCTGCGAACGCCAAGGCGTCCCAGTCCTCGCTGACCGGGCTTACATGGGCGCCGGCTCATGGGTGACGACACCCCTCAGGCGCCCGCCGGGCAGCGAGCTCACACCGACCCAGCAAACCGTCAACCGCGCGCTGTCCGCAGCCCGGGCCCCGGTCGAGCGCGGCGTCGCACGGCTGAAGTCCTGGCGCATCTTCCGCCGGTCCCGCTGCAGCCCGAATCGAATGACGTCAATCGCCGCTGCCGTCCTCACGCTGGAGCGGCAACGCTGAAAGAGCTGAATCACCCCGATCACAACCGACCGGCCAATTGCCCGTTACTGACCCACGCTCCTAGCCCTCGGCCTCGGCGGGGTACTCCTAGCCCAGCTCGGCCCAGACCGTCTTGCCTTGCCTGGCATGGCGCGTTCCCCAGCGCTCGGCAAGCTGGGCGACGAGGAACAGGCCGCGTCCTCCCTCGTCGAAGACCCGGGCCCGGCGCAGGTGGGGCGTGGTGCTGCTGGCGTCGGACACTTCACACAGCAGGGAGCGGTCACGGATGAGGCGCAGACGGATGGGAGGCTGACCGTAGCGGATGGCGTTGGTGACCAGTTCGCTGACCACCAGTTCGGTGGTGAAGTCGAGTTCCTCCAGTCCCCAGGCGGTCAGCTGCCGGGCAGCATTCGAACGGGCTCGGGTGACGGCTGCCGGGTCGGCGTCCACGTCCCAGGCTGCGACCTGGGTGTCCCCGAGGGTGCGGGTGCGGGCCAGCAGCAGGGCGACGTCGTCGTCGGCTCGGCCTGCGGGCAGCAGGGCTTCGAGCACGGTGTCGCACGCGGCCTCCAGCGAGGCGCAGGGCTGGGCCAGGGCGTGGCGCAGGAGGGTGAGGCCTGCCTCGACATCGCGGTCACGGGCTTCGATCAGGCCGTCGGTGTACAGGGCGAGGAGGCTGCCTTCGGGCAGGTCGACCTCCGCCGCCTCGAACGGCAGGCCACCCAGGCCCAGCGGCGGGCCGGGCGGGAGATCGAGGAGGTCGACGGTTGCGTCGCCGGTCACCACGGCGGGCAGCACGTGGCCCGCGCGTGCCAGGTAACAGCGGCCGTCCACGGGATCGTAGACGGCGTACAGACATGTGGCACCGATGTCCCCGGGCGCTTCCACGTCCGGGTCGGCCGAGACTTCGGAGGACAGCCGAATGACGACGTCGTCCAGATGTGTCAGCAGTTCCTCGGGAGGCAGGTCGATGTCGGCGAGGGTACGGACGGCGCTCCGCAGGCGCCCCATCGTGGCGGCGGCGTGGATACCGTGGCCCACCACGTCGCCCACCACCAGGGCGACCCGGGCGCCGGACAGCGGGATGACGTCGTACCAGTCGCCGCCCACACCGGCCTGGGCACCGGCGGGCAGGTAGCGGCAGGCAACGTCGACGGCGGACTGCTCCGCCGTACGACGTGGGAGGAGACTGCGCTGCAGGGTGACGGCCGTGGCATGGGCGTGCGTGTAGCGGCGGGCGTTGTCGATGGCAACGGCCGCCCTGGCCGCGATCTCCTGGGCGAGGATCAGGTCTTCGTCGTCGAACAGGTCGGGGTTGCTGTGACGGGAAAACCGCGCGACGCCAAGGGTGGCACCGCGGGCGCTCAGCGGCACCACCAGCATCGAGCGGGTGGGGTGGCTGACGAAGGCATCGGCCGGATCGGTCGGCGCCGCCGTGTGCCGGGACGGCTGACCGGTGGCCAGGGCGCGAGCCGAGGGCGATCCGCCCGGGCAGGTGTGGCGCTCCCCCAGCCGAATCGTCGGCTCCTGACCGCCCCACGCCGACGACGCCTGGGCAACCCGGTGCAGTACGAGCTGACCCGCCGCCGGACTGCCGCCCCCGTGGACCACGGGGTCGAGCAGGTCGACAGTGACGAGGTCGGCGAAGTGACCGATGGCGAGATCCGCCAGCTCCTGGGTGGTGCGAGCGATGTCCAGGGTGGTCCCGACGCGTTTGCCGGCCTCGTTCACCAGGGACAGCCGCCACTGCAGTCGCCGGTCCCGCTCCTCCTGGTACGCCGTGACGCCCTGCTCAGATGTGTGGTCGACGTATCCGCTTGTCGCCAGCAGCCAGCGCGACGCCGCACTGATCAGCTCCGCATTCTTCGTCAGTCGCGGCATTTCCGCGAGCAGTCTGTCGAGGACGATGCGCTGACCGAGCCGGTAGGCCCGCAGCATCACACTGACGGGCGTACCGCGCCGGGCCAGCCGGCGTGCGCGTTCCATCTCCGCGGCCGGCGGTTCGATCTCGCTCGGCTCGATGCCGTATTGCAGGCCCCGCAGCACGCCGACGACGTTTTCGGTGACGCCCTCGGAGGTCTTACGGGCGAGATCCGGGTCGTTCCACAGTTCGGGAACCTCATGCCGAAGGCACCGCACCACGTCGGCGATCAGCTCGTCCGCCTTCGGTCCGAGCTCGCCGGCGACCCGGGACACAAAGCTGGCGGCCGTGTACTCCAGCACACTGTCGACTCTACGCCGAGCGGGCGACCCGTGAGCGGTCCGGCGTGACGAGCTCCCGCGCGAGACGGCGCACGCCCCGGCCGTCAGCCGGACCGCGGCGTACGCCACCGCCGTCAGGGCCGGCACGGGCGGGCTGGGCCCGCACGGGCGAGCCGCTGTTACTCAGGTGGGCCACAGCGGCCGCGAAGCCGGACGCTTGCCAAGTCACCACAGAGCCGGGCGGACCATGCGGCGTTCACCACGGGCTTCCCGCATCTGCCGAAGCCGGGGGATCAAGCGGACCACGCCGGCGAGCCGACCGCCACCGAACCGCGGACGCACACACTCCCCGGCCACCACGATCCTCGGAGCCGTCTCGGCGGCCAGGTCGTAGGCCGCCAGGCAGTCATCCAGACCGGCGGGGAAGGGGTTCTCGGGCGCGAGACGGTATGCGCGGGAAGCAGCACGCGCGCGCCTGCGGCCAGCGCCACTTGAGCGCCCAGGGAGCGCGCCCCGGCAGCGGATCCGACCCGGAAGCCGCCCCCGTGCAGTTCGAGGATGACAAGGTCTTCGGGGCGCCTTGCGGTGTCAGGAGCCACGATCCGGGCCGGAGTTCCGCGACCTCCTCATGGGTGGGCGACTCCCGCCAATGGCTGGTACATGCCGGTGAACGCGTCCACCCCTCGCGTTCCGACGCGAGGCTCACGGGGCCGTTGGTCCGGGCCGACTCCTGATGCCACCCATCGATCAGGGCGAACGTGGCGCTGGGCATGGTCGTGCTCCTCACTGTCCCCCGAGGGGGCTTACGAGACGAGCAAGTCCTTGAAGACACGGACCGCATCTTCGCGGTCCATGAGTTCCCCCATCGTCATGTCCAGGGACAACGGTGCCTGCTCAACCGTGTGTGCCCCCAACGCCACTGTCCACGTGTGCCTCCCGGAGCCCACCTCGATGACGCCCCTGCCGTCCGGCAGGACAACGTCGGCCGTGGTGTTCGGAGGGACGACGTGGCCTCCACGGTGAGTTCACGCCCGGAGAGCGCCCAGGACACCTCGGCGGTGCCGTACGGCGTGTGCAGACGTGCTCCAGCCTGGGTGATACCGCCACCCGGAAGGGGAGCGATCCGCAGGCGGCGGTATCCCGGCGCGGCGGGAGCCAGGCCGGCCACCGTACGGTGGCACGGCCCCGGGCGGACTTCAGCGGGCGAGCAGCCCGTGGAGAACCACCCTTTCCACAGCTGCGACGAGTTCCCTCAAGTGGGAGGCGTCAGCGCGGAGTCGGTCCGCGCGCCAGGAGAGGCCGAGAACGCCGTTCATGGCAGCCCACAACGCGGTGGCGGTGGTGACGGGATCGAGGTCGGCGGCGAGCGAGCCGTCGGCCACCCCGTCGGCCAGGGCGGCGGCGAGTTTGGCGTTCTGCTCGTCGACGAGCGCGGCGACCCGTTCCAGGGCCGCGGGTTCGTCCGGCGGCTCGGCCAGCAGGCGGAACTGGTGTGGGCGCTCGGCGGCGAAGCGGACGTACGCGGCCGAGGCGGCCCTGATGCGTTCCACGGGGGTGCCCGGGGCAGCGTAGGCGTCGTCCATGTAGGTCCGGTTGTCCTCGAGTGCCCGCTCGGCAACCGCGATGAGAACGGCCGCGCGGCCGCCCACGCGGTTGTACACCGTCTGCACGGCGACATCCGCGCGTTCGGCGATGCCTTCCAAGGTGACCGCGTCGGGGCCTCCGGAGGCCAGCAGCTCCTCGGCGGCGTCGACGATGGCCGCACGGGTTGCGGCGGCCCGACGTGTCGTGCGTGTGACCTTGATTGTCATGGTCTCCGCTACTTTACGTGGTGCTTGAAACGGCCGGACCCCCTGGGCCGCTTCCTTCAGCCCGGAATTCAGCGGGAACCGGCCTGGTGGCGCTCATGCACCGCCGGGTCGTGCCAGCCCGACGCCGAGGCGAGGCCGTGGGCGCGCTGGACCGTCTGAGGGCGGAAACCGACACGTTCGAGTATCGGCCGGAACAGACCGGGAGCGTTCGCGGTCAGGGTGAGGGACCTGGGGACGACGACGCGGTCCGCACGGCGCTCGATGCCGCGGACGATACCGGCGATGACCTTCTCCAGCGGCACCATCTTCCACAACCCCTTGGAGTTGCCGCCCCACAGGGCGTGCCCGGCCGGGTCCGCGGTCACGTCGTCCATCATCGGAGTGCGGAAGAACGTGGGGTGGGCGCTGCCGACACCGACACCCAGGTGGCGAACCTCCAGGCGAAGGCTGTCGCACATCGCCCACACGCCGGCCTTGCTCGCGGTGTAGGAGATCTGGAGCGGAGAGTGCACGAAGGCGGCCATGGAGGAGATCGCGAGGAGATAGCCGCGTTGGGCCTCGACGTGGGGCAGAGCCGCACGGAAGGTGCGCCAGACCCCGTTGAGGTTGACGTCGATGACACGTTCGTAGGCCGACGGGTCGATGGTCGCCATCGGGGCCATGGTGTCGATCCCGGCGCCTGCGATGACGATGTCGAGGCGCCCGAAGTGCGAGGCGGCCTCGTCCATGGCTTGCTGCAGGCCGGCGAGGTCGCGTACGTCGGCGTGCCAGCCACGGGCGACCGTTTCGTCTCCCAGGTCCTGGGCTTGGGCCGTGGTGGCCGCGAGGCTGAGGTCGAGCAGCGCGAGGTTGGCGCCGCGCCCGCGCAGGGCCCGGGCGAGGGCGGCGCCCAGGCCGCCGGTGGAGCCAGTGAGGACGACGGTGCGCCCGGCCAGGTCGTAACGGGTCATGACTGCCTACCTCGGTGAGTCGGTCTGCGGGGACTTGCCTGTGGGGCCGGCGGATTCCTCGAGTCGGCGCAGAAGTCGGCGCAGTTCGGGGTGGCGTTCGGCGATGAGATCGGTGACGGGGTTAAGGACGCCGCGCAGGGCCGAAATCGGTACCCATCTGCGGGGGACCATGACACGGGCCGAGCGGTTCTCGATGCCGCGGACGACGGCGTCCGCGACGCGCGTGGGGGCGATGGCCTTGCCGAGCAGGGACGGGAAGGCGATCTCGCGCATGCGGGTGGTGATGTCGTTGCTTCCGAAGGCTGCTCCAGCGATGGGCGTGTGGACCCAGCCGGGGTAGAGGACCCCGGCGCTGGCGCCGTGGATGCCGAGTTCGGCGCGCAGGGCGCGGCCGAACTGCTCGACGCCGGCCTTCGACATGGCGTAGGGGGCGTTGGTCATACCGTTGAAGTAGGCGTACACCGAAGCGGTGACCAGGACGTGCCTGTGCGCCGCGATGACGTGCGGCAGTGCGGCGCGAACGGTGCGCCAGACGCCCAGCAGGTCCACTTCGACGACGCGCTCGAACATGGCCGGGTCGATGGTGGCGATCGTCGCCGGCGGATCGGCCGCGATCCCCGCGTTGGCGAAGACCACATCCAGGCCGCCGAACCGGTCGACCGTACGGTCCACCGCGTCGGCCAGTGCGGCGCTGTCGGTGACATCCACCGACAGCGCCAGTGTCCTGTCGCCGCCGAGGTCGCGGGCGAGGGCCGATGTGGCGTCGATGCCCCGGTCGGCGAGGACTACGTTGGCTCCGCGCGAGTGCAGCGTGCGGGCGGTGGCCGCACCGATGCCTCCGGCTGCGCCGGTGATGAAGACGGTCTTCCCCGCAATCGGGTAGGTGAGCATCTCGTACCTCTTTCAGGGTGTCGTGGGTCCCGGGGCTTCACCGGGTGCGGAGCCGATGGGGGACGTGCCGCGCCAGGAAGGCGAGCTGGTCCGTGACAACGCGTTCGAAGGGCTCGCCGAGGTAGATGTCGAAGTGGCCGTCGGGGTAGAGGCGGATCTCGCCGCGCGGGGCCCTGCGGGCATGGCGCAGGGTCGGCCGCGCGGGGGCCACGCTGTCGTGCTCGCATACGCAGAACAGCACCGGGCATGCGATCTTCGCGGTCCGGCGGCCCGGCCGGTAGCGGAGGATGTCCAGGGCGAACCGCGCCGCAACCTGGTTGGAGAAGGGCGCGTCGTTGGACACGAGGGCCAGGTAGCCGGGCTCGGCGTCCGCAGCGGTCATCAACGCGGCGGATCCGGGCGGCCCCGCCGTCGCGACCATGACGGGAGGGCGCCCAAGGCGGGCGCCGACCACGTCACGGACCGCGCGGGCCATCACCTTCACCGAGGTGTCCGGGCGCATCGCCAGGGCAGAGGCGACACCATCGGTGAACAGGCCCTGGGCGATGACGGCGGCGACGGCCGGGTCCTGGGCGGCTGTCGCCAGGACATGGCCGCCGCCGAAAGAGGTGCCCCACAGCACCACGCGCCGGGGATCGGTCTCCGGCCGGGAGCGCGCGTACGCCACGGCGGCCCGCCAGTCCTGGAGCTGTCGTCTGATGCTCAGGAGCTGTCGCGGCTGACCGCCGCTGGCCCCGAAGTGCCGGTAGTCGAACACCAGGCACGCGTAGCCGGCGGCGGCGAAACGCTCGGCGTAGGCGTCCAGCCGCATCTCGCGGACCCCACCGAGACCGTGTGCCATGACCACCACGGGGCGCCGCCCCCCGCCCTCGGGCAGGTACAGCCAGGCGTGACACTCGTCCGGCCCCGAAGGAAACGTCACATTCAATCGGTCGGTCATCGGACCTCCGTAACACGGCTCGCATCGTTGGGCTCGCGAATACTTGGAACTGCTTCCAATGTTGGAAGCTAATCCAACATTGCGGGGCTGTAAAGCAAACCGACGGCAACGAACCCGTCACGTCTCCGCTGGGTTCTGAGCCACGCCCTACTTCAGCGCCGCACCGGGCGAAGAACGGCCGACGGTTCGAGTGCGCGGGGTGTGTCCGACAGGTGATCGCTCGGGGCCAGGCCGAGCTGTGCCCTTTGACGTGCCGAGGGGGCGGCGCAAGCTCGCCCCCTATTGGGGGCGGACGAGGGTTTGTGGGACGCAGCCCGCGAGGCGCGCCTGATCCCGCCGACGCTGCTGATCGACGTCCCCGACGACGCGGAGATCACCCGCGAGGAGATCTTCGGACCGGTGCTGACCATCCACCCCTACGACGATCTGGCCGAGGCGATCGCGTTCATCAACGACCGTCCGGCCGCTCTGGCGGCGTATTGGTACGGCGAGGACGGCGACGACTTCCGCCGCTTCCTGCAGGACACCACCTCTGGCGGTGTCACCCGCAACGACGGCCTCCTGCATGCCTCCCTCAGCAACGCCCCGTTCGGCGGAGTGGGAGGCTCCGGCACAGGCGCCTACGGCGGCAAGGCCGGCTTCGACGAGTTCACCTACCGGCGCACCGTGGCCGCCCAGACCGGCCCCCAGGGGTTCACCGACGGGATGGTCGGCTCCGCGCTGCTGGCTCCGGAACTTACAGCCGGGATCGACCAGGCCATCACCGGGGTCGCCGTTGAAATTCGGACCCGACCGGGTCTGTGCCACCGGGATGCCGTGACTCGTCCATCCACCCGGTTTGCGGCCCTTCGCGAGGAAGGTCGACGACTCAGCAGGGGCGAACTCGTCCTTCCATGCGCCGCTACGGAATGCGAGGGCCGCGCAAGAGGACGGTGACCCGGGTAGACCCTGCGGTGGTGTTTGAGTTCGTCGACGGCCTCAACCCGGTTCTTGCCGGTCTCCGGCTTCTGTGCGGCCTTAGAAGCCATCCGCTTACCGATCAAGTCGGCGCATGAAGGCAGGGCCTCGCGGTAGCTCGGGGGTGTCGAAGCCAACCCCGGACCGGTCGCCGACCTGATCGAAGAGGCGGCCGAGGCAAGCGCCTGACAGCGGGTGGCCACCATGGTCATCACTGTCATCCGACCGTGCAAGCGCCGGCCGGCGATCGTTCCCACCTGGCTCAGCCCGCGAGCCTTCTGCGGTACTCGCGCGGGCTGAACCCGTGGCGGTCCTTGAAGGCGCGGGTGAAGTGCGAGGCGTCCTTGAAGCCGACGGCGTAGGCGATGTCCGTGACACTGCGGCCCGCCCGGCCCGGGTCGGCGAGCAGCCCGGCGGCCCTGTCGATCCGCTGTTGCAGGATCCAGCGAGACGGTGAGGTGTCCTCGGCTCTGAAGATCGCGTGCAGGTAGCGGACGGAGATTCCCAGCGCCCGGGCGACCATGGCGGGCGACAGGTCGGGGTCGGCGATGTGGTCGATGATGTACCGGCGGGCGCGGTCCATATGGGCTGCTCTGGGTACGCCGAGCCGGGCGCCTGAATCGGTTCGCTCGGACAGAGCTGTGGCCAGCAGATCCAGCAGCGTGGCACCGATCCGTGCCCTCGCGTCGGGAGACAGACCGGCGGAGTGGGCGGTCAGAGAGTGGAAGAAGGGCGCGAAGAGCGCGCCCACCCCGTGGTCGCCCGGCACCGTGGTCGCCATCGCGTCCCGCGCCAGCGGGCAGTGCGCGTCGAACAGCGGCCTGGGCACCTTCAGCACCAGCAGTTCGAACGGGTCGGCGCAGACGATACGGCAGGGCCGGGCACTGTCGTAGACGGTGAAGTCGCCTGGGCGCAAGACCGCGTCCCGCTCCTGCTGGGAGACCGTCACACAGCCCTGGACGGCCAGGTTGACCAGGAGGTCGTCCTCGCCCGATCTCCGGATCAGCGTCGGGGACCGGAACACCGTGTGGGGGTCGGAGACCACCCTCGCGACGCCCAGGTCTCCGAGCGTCTGGGCCGTGACCCTGCCCCGGAACCCGGCGGACGTGGGCTGCGGCACGTCCATCTCGTACTGGACGAACGTCGTGCAGACCACCTCACGCCAGTAGTCGAGCCGAGCTCGGCCTTCGAGTGGCGCCGTGGAGAAGTCGAGCGTCATACCGGTGCCACCTCACTGCGCACCTTCCGGGGACCCGGTCGTGGGTGCGCTCAGGTTCAAGTAACCGTGCGGCCTCAGTCAAGCCCCCGCCGCAGGTCGGACCGTACGTTCGCACCCACAGACCCACCCAGGCAATGAGGCAAGGTGACATGACTACGTCCGAAGAGATCATGGCGCAGTACGTCGCGACCGAGGCGCGCGTGGACCGCATGCGGGACAAGTACGCCTTGGAGGAGGGGTACATCAGCGAGGACAGCAGCCCGTGGGTGCCGTTCGTGCCCAACGTGTTCATCAAGCACCTCACCTTTGATGTCCGCGGCAGCAGCGCCGCCAACGTGCTGTGGGTGCAGGAGGGCGGCACGCTGGGCCGCCACCGGCATCGTGGCCCGGTCTCCGGCTACGTCCTCGAAGGCAGCTGGCGCTACCTGGAGTACGACTGGGTCGGGAAGCCCGGGGACTTCGTCCGGGAGAGCCCGGGGCGCAGCCATACCCTCTACTCCGAGCACGGGATGAAGACGATGTTCTGGCTCAACGGTCCGCTGGAGTTCCTCGACGAGGAGGACCGCGTGATGGAGACGGTGGACGTGTTCTGGTTCATCGATCACTACGAGAACTACTGCCGGGAGAACGGTCTGAAGATCAACGAACGTCTCTATCTCTAAGCACGCCGATGCTTTCCCGACCCTCGCCGACGACGCACCCGGTCAACCGCGCCAGCGGATCACTTCGGGGGCGGCGGCGACGGCGGTGACGTTGTCGGCAAGGCGGCGGGGCAGCAGGTCGTCGGCGGGGGTCAGGCGGCGCAGCACGGTGTTGCGGTGAGTGAAGAGCCGCTCGGCGGTGCGCGTAATGCTGCATTGCTCACGGAGGTAGGTGTCCAGGGTCTGGCGGGTCTCGGCATCGGCGTGCAGGAAGCATGCGCTGGGTGAGGCCCAGGTGGCTGCGGCGGAAGCCGTCGATGTCGTTTCCCGGTCGGCCCACCGATCAGCAAGTCACATGCCCGCAGGGGCAGGTCAGGGCGCGAGTTCGCCTCGCTGTCCGGTTGGCCCAGAAAGCTGGTTCGGCGAATCCCAGGCTGGCAGGCGCGCTCCTGGGCACCTCATCACCGACACCCACTACGGCCCACTCGATCGCGCTCGCTGGTCGGCACGCGTATGCGAGACGGTGAACACCCTGAAAGCCGACCTGGTCTGCCACACCAGCGACATCGCGGACGGCACGGCCGGACGCCGCTGTGCCCAGGCCACCCCACTCGGTACCGTGCGGGTCACCCGGGCCCGGGTGTACGTCACCGGCAACCACGAGTACTGCAGCGAGGCCCAGGGCTGGGTCGACCTGATGGACGAGCTGGGCTGGGAGCCACTCCGCAACCGTCATCTGCTGCTCGAACGCGGAGGCGACACCCTCGTGGTCGCCGGCGTGGACGACGTCACCGCCGAGTCCTCCGGCCTGGCATGCCACGGCGCTCACCTCGCCGGAGCCCTGCACGGCGCCGACCCCGATCTACCCGTCCTGCTCTTGGCGCACCAGCCCAAGTTAGTCGACCGGGCGGCAGCCGCAGGCATCGACCTTTTACTCTCCGGCCACACCCACGGCGGCCAGATCTGGCCCTTCCACCACCTGGTCCGCACCGACCAGCGCGCCCTCGCCGGCCTCAGTCACCACGGCACCCGCACCCTCTTCTACACCAGCCGCGGCACCGGCTTCTGGGGCCCGCCGTTCCGCGTCTTCGCCCCCAGCGAGATCACCCTGCTCGTGCTCCGCTCCCCACACCGGCCCACGCCGTAGCACCCAGGCGGCCCAACACATCCGCTGGGAGGTGTCCTCGAGCCGGGGTGCGGCGTCGACAGGTGACCAGGCTCGTCTCGCCGAGGACCTGGCGGAAGAGAGAGGAAGGGCTATGTCCCAGATCGATCTCACTGTGCCCGTGGGTGCGCTGACCGAGGAAGGCGCGGCGAGCATCCAACGGGACCTGGCGCGTGCCCTGCTCACGTGGGGAGGGCGCACCCGACCGGGAGATATTCCGTTCCCTGCTGTAGTCCTACCTGCAATGTTGCCTGCCGGGGCGCTGGCACCGCAGCCGATGACGCCCGCGCTTCCAGGTCGACGTCACCGTGCCGTTCGGGGTCCTCGATGACGAGCGGCGCCCAGGTCTGGTCGGAGAAGCGACGGAACTGGTGCTGGCCGCCGCGGGGCTCGGCGCGGACCAGGCGCTCCGGGTGTGGGTGCTCATCCATGAGCAGCCGGACGGGACCTGGGGAGCAGGCGGCACGATCATGCGCTACACCGAGGTCGCGGGACTCGCCACGGACTGAGGACATGAGTCCGCTGTCTCGGCGCACGCTCGCATCAGGCACCCGGCGCGAGCCCGGGTGCCTGCCCTGATCCGGGGCGGGGTCAGTCGGTCATGACCTGACGGAGCAGGTCCACGAGCGGCTGTACGGGGACGGTGGGGTCGAACGCGCGCTGGACGCCGATGCCGATCCCGAGACTGAGAAGGACGAAGGCGGCGGTGTCCGCGGGCATGTGGGGCGTGACGCCCAGTTCCTGCATCTGAGCCCGGATGAGGTCCGCGAGGGCCTCGGTGACGGCGCGCCGTCGGTGGGCGAGCTGTTCGCAGACGTGTGCGTCGCGGCGGTTGGCGGTGGCGAACTCGACTTCCAGTGCGGTCCACGAGCTGTCGCCAATGTGCTGCTCGGCCCACCGGGCGAAACCCGCGAGCCTGTCCTCCAGGCGGGGCGCGTCTCCCATCTCCGCGGCGATGTACGCCACTTGCCGCAGTGCAATGCGGTCCAGGACGGCCAGACAAAGCTCGTTCTTGGTCGCGAAGTTGGAGTACACCGCGCCCTTCGAGTAGCCGGCGGCCTCCGCGACCCGCTCGATGGATGTCTTCGTGAAGCCATCGTGCAGGAAGAGGTCGTGCGCGGTGTCGAGGACGTGGTCGCGGGTGCGGGCCTGGCTCTCGGCCCGGGTCAGTCTTGCCACGCCTGCAGAATACCGCTAGCTTCCAGATTCCATTGATATCTGAATTCCAGGGGGATCTGTGGCGCCACGGCGTGCACTGGTGGTCGGGTGCGGCGGCACGCTCGGCTTCGCCTGGACGGTCGCCGCGCTCACCGCGGTGGAAGCGGAGCTGGACTGGGACGTGCGGACCGCCGAGGTGTCGGTGGGGACGTCCGCCGGGGCAGAAGTCGTGTCCGCTCTCGGCTCCGGGCGGTCCGTGTCCGACCTGCTCGCGGCGGTACGGGGAGAGACTGGCGCGGACCCCTTGCTACTCGGACACGTCCACGCCCACCCGGGTGCACTGCCTCCCCTCCCGTGGCCCGGGCTGCCGGGGTCGGGGCTGGTGACCGCTGCCGTACGCGGCCGGGTCTCGCCGGGCTCGGGGCTGGTGGGGCTGCTGCCGCGCGGCCGGGGTGATGCGCGTTGGCTGCACCGATTCGGTGCCGCGCTGGCGGAGGGCCGCCCGTGGCCGGATTCCACGCACACCTGGCTGGTTGCGGCCGACGCGCGCTCGGGCCGGCGGGTCGCGTTCGGCGCGCCGGGAGCTCCGGCCGCGGACCTGGGCAGCGCGATCGCCGCGTCCTGGGCGATCCCGGGCTGGTTCCCGCCGGTGCGGATCGACGGGCGGACCTACCTCGACGGAGGCGCCGTGTCCCCCACCTCGGCGGACCTCCTCGTACCCCTAGGGCTGGACGAGGTGGTGATCGTCGCTCCCATGTCGACCTCCGGGGGCGCACCCGCCACCGGCCTGAGCCGTTTCGAACGGCTCCTGCGCCGCTGGATGACCCGGACCGTCGACGCCGAAGAACGCCTCTTGCGTGCGGCCGGATGCCGCGTCGTCCGGATCGAGCCCGGGGTGGAGGAACTGGCCGTGATGGGGGCCAACTTCATGGACCCGCGGCGGCGTGCGGCCACGCTCGACGTCTCCCTGCGCACCGCACCCGACCGCGTCAAGCGAGCCATCGACAGGAGCATTGCGGCATGAGCACACACGTCGAGGTCATCGTCGTCGGCGCCGGCATCTCCGGGGTTGGCGCCGGGGCCAGGCTCCGCGGCGCCGGTATCCGGGACTTCCTGATCATCGAGGCGGCCGACGACTTCGGCGGCACGTGGCGGGCGAACACCTATCCCGGCTGCCAGTGCGACGTACCGTCCCGCCTCTACAGCTACTCCTTCGCTCCGAACCCGGACTGGACGCGGGTGTACGCGCGCCAGCCGGAGATCCTCACGTACGTGAGGCGGGTCGCCGACACGTACCGGCTGCGCGAACACACCCGGTTCGGGGTGCGTATGACCGAAGCGCGATGGCAGCCCGGCCAGGCCCGCTGGCTCGTCCGTACCGACGCCGGTGAGTTCACCGCCCGGTTCCTGATCGCCGGCGCCGGCCCGTGGAACGAGCCTCTCGTCCCGGACGTCCCCGGCCTCGACGGTTTCCCCGGCGAGGTGTTCCACTCCGCGCGCTGGAACCACGACTACGACCTGCGCGGCAAGCGCGTCGCGGTGTTCGGCACCGGCGCCTCGGCCGTGCAGTTCGTCCCGGCGATCGCCCCCGACGTCGCCCGCTTGCATGTGTTCCAGCGCACCGCCCAGTGGGTGCTGCCCAAGCTGGACCATCACATACCGAAGGCCGAACGGTGGGCGATGCGCCACCTGCCGGGCGCGCGAGCCGCGGTGGCAGGGCTGGAGTACCGGGCCATGGAGGCGCTCGGACGTGGATTCCGGCGTCCCGGGCTGATGCGTGGCGTCCAGGCCATCGCACGGGCCCACCTGCGGGCCACGGTCCGCGACGCCGAACTGCGCCGCAAGCTGACCCCCGACTACACCATCGGCTGCAAGCGCATCCTGTTCTCCAACCACTACTACCCCGCGCTGAGGCGACCGAATGTCGATGTGCACGCCGCCGCGGTGCACGCCGTGGAAGGCAACACCGTGCACGGCGCCGACGGCAGCGCCGCCGAGGTGGACGCGATCATCCTCGGCACCGGCTTCCACATCCTCGACACGCCGCTCGCGGGCCTCGTCCGAGACGGAGCCGGCCACTCGCTCGCCGACCGCTGGCAGGGCTCTCCCGAGGCGTACCTCGGCACCGTAGTCGCGGGCTTCCCCAACGCCTTCCTGCTCCTCGGCCCCGGCCTGGGCACCGGGCACTCGTCGGCGTTCGCCATTCTGGAGGCACAGCTCGACCTCGTTCTGGGCGCCATCAAGGCCGCACGGGAGGAGAGTTGGGCGGTGCTGGAGGTACGCGGCGACGTGCAGGCCGCGCACAACGCCCGGCTGCAGACCGCGCTGGCCGGCACTGTCTACAACGCCGGTGGGTGCAGGAGCTACTACCTCGACGCCAACGGCCGCAACAGCTTCAGCTGGCCTTGGTCCACCGACCGGCTTCGCGCCGAGGTCGGTCGCTTTGAGCCGCAGGACTTCACCGCTTCCTGAGCCGAGAGAACTCATCGTGCCAACAGCGTCCGGAGGGGGCGGGGGCCTGCGCTGCGGTGTGGCTGGGGCCACTGATCTTCGTCTGCGTGTTCCGCGCCGTCCCGCGCGGGTCACCCCTGCTGTTTTCGCCCAGCAGGAGTCCTAACCTGCGCGTTTCGCCTGGGGTGGTGTCCGGATCTTGATCGGGAAAGCGAAAGTGCCTTCTGACCTGGGACGATAGGGCTTGTCTAAGGCTTCTGTCGTCCGCAGGGGAAGGCGCTTTCTGCGTGCTCGCTACCGCGTCACGTCCCCGACTTGCCGTCACGGCCGATGGGCGCGGGGTGGTCAGCCACGCCGGATCGCGTCTGCTGGCCGAAATCACTGATGCCACCGGCCTGACCAGCGCCTTCACCACCGCTCTGCGCAGGCTGCGCCCGCGCGGCACCGGCCACGACCCGGGCCGGGTTGCGGTCGATCTCGCCGTGATGCTCGCCGACGGCGGCGAGACCATCACCGAGCCGAAGGGCACGCGCGCAAAAGCTGGACTTCGACACACTGGCGTCTGATCTGCAAGCACAGGCGTTGCGTCTTTCTCAGACTGACTGAGTACACCTTCGTCGCATGGTGATCACCATTCCGCGACTGCGCAGACAAGGAGATCGCTGAGTCCGCGTTGTGCCTTTGCTACCCGCTCGGCTTGAGAGGACTGGCATCAAGATCGATTCCCCTGTCACAAGTGACTACCAGACTGACATGGTGTCAGTCTCCCCAGGCCCGGGTGGGGGTGACGAGCCCGGCGGCGAGCCCGAGTCCGGTGGCGGCCGTACCTCCCGAGCGGACGGTCCTCGCGAGGCGTTCGGCCTCCTCCTGCGTGCCGTCCGCGTCAGGCACAAGTTCCGGAAGAACCTGGTGCAGCGCATGCTGCGCACTGAGCGGGCGTCCGGCCGTCTCGTGCTTGATCGCCAGGTCGACGTAATTCCGGGCGGTACAGAGGCGCTTGTGCACCTCGGCGCGCGGCATGTTGAGCGGGATGGTTCCGGCCACGCCGGCCGGGTCCGGCGTGGGCCCCTTGTCGATCTCGTCCGCCGCGTCCCACGTCATGACCCGACGCCTCACCGGCGCGAACGCCCCCACCTGGCGCCCGGCGCAGGCGGCGGCAGCGTGAACATCCAGCCCCTGCTCGATGCCCTGGACCTCCAGGAAGACGCCGCCCGGGCCTGCTCAAGGGTCAGCCTCAGACTGGAGCGAGTGGTCACACAGGTGGCGATGCCGCCGGTTAGGGCGCCGAGGATCGCGCCAGACGTCGATGTTGCGTCGAGCATGTATTTTGCCGAGCGGCTTGAGGACGACGTCGGTGTGCGGCCGAGCGTCCGACGGGACATCAGCGCGAGGCCGTCGTGCATTCGTTGATGTGGTGGACGATGTCGAGCCGACGGTCCGGGACGCCGGCGATGGCCTCGATGATCGACATCAGCGGGAAGCCGTCGTGCACTGTGATCCACGGCTGGGCCGCCACGTCCCGCAGCGTAAGCAGCGGCTTGGACGCCAGCACATGGCCAGGAGATAAGGCGACATCGAGGGGCTCGCTCAGCAATGTGGCAGGGGTCCCTGTGCGCGGCCGTGGGAGCCGTGATCGAGCGGTGGGCGAGGACGAGTTCGTAGTGACGGGTAAGGGCCGGGACGCGGTCTTGGGCGAGGTCCTCGTCCGCGAGCGCCAGGCTGGGAGGGGGGCTTCTCGCGGAGGGTTACACCTTCTACCACGACCACTGGGCGCCGGGCATCGTCCGCCTCGTCACCTCCTTTTCTCACACCCCCGAAGACCTCGGCCAGCTCCTGGACGCGGTCCGTCGCCACACCCGCTGACCACCGGCCGGAACCGGCCAGGCGCCTTGCGCAGCGCGCGGCGGCCGCGGCTCTGGCCGCACCAGGAACCTCATACGAGCACCGGCGTTTTCACTCTTCAGAGGCCGCTGTCGACGCCACGCCTCGCCAGACGAGTGGCAGCAGTCCTGCCGCCAGGGCGGTCTTGAGCGCGTCGGTGATGAGGAACGGGGTGACTCCCAAAGCGATGGCCTGTTGGGCGCCGAGGTGCAGGTCCATGGCCAGCCACACGGTTCCCGCCAGGTAGATGACTGCATTGCCCAGCGTCATCATCCCGACGGTTCCCAGGATGCCTCGGTCGTTGCCGCGGCGGGCGAGTTCGCCGACGAGGGCGGCGGCGAGGACGAAACCGACGACATAGCCGAAGCTGGGGCCGCCCAGGCCATGGGTGTGGTTGGCGAACCAGGGCACTCCGGCGGCGCCGGCGGCGAGATAGACCAGCATGGCCGCCGCCCCGCGAACGGTACCGAGCGCGGTGCCGACCAGCAGGACCGCGAGGGTCTGCAGGGTGAAGGGCACGGGGCTGAGCGGGGTGTGCAGGGAGACCTGGGCGCAGAGGCCGGTGAGGCCCGCGCCGCCGACGACGAGAAGCGTGTTCCGCAGGAGGGCGGATCCGGGGACTAGGTCGGCAAGGACTCCGGGATGGGCGCTCGGTCGCAGGGAGGCGGTCGTGGTGGTCATGTCGGTACGGGTCCGTTCTCGATGGGGTGGGAGTTCAGGGCGGGCAACAGGGTGGTCAGCCCGCCCACACCCTCGACGGTGAGATGCGGGCGCTGCTCCGTCGGCAGAGTGGCGAAGTGGTTCGCCGTGTGGATGCCGGTGGTCACCGCGATGCCGAGAGCCCCGGCACGCCGGGCCATCGCCATCTCCAGTTCCGGGTCGTCTCCGACGACGGCGAGGTGTTGCGGGGCGACGCCCAGTCGGCGCGCGGCGCAGCGCAGGCCGGTGAGTGAGGGCTTGCCCACGACCTGTTCGGTCACGCCCGTGACACTGCTGATCATGGCGCAGATGGCCCGGGACGTGCCCAGTGCTCGACCGTCGGCGCTGGCGAAGAACACCGACTGTGAGCTGCTGTAGAGGGTGGCGCCTCCGAAGACGGCGTGGCAGGCGGCTTCCAGGTCGTCCATCGTGAACTCGCGGTACCAGCCGACGAGCACGGCGTCGGCTTCCGGCTTGCCCTTGGGCTCGACGATCTCGATGCCGGCTTGGCGAAGCGGCTCCTTCAGGCCGTCGCCGCCGAGCACCAGCGCGCTGCGGTGTCCCATGGCCAGGAAGTGGTCGACGGCGCTGGTCGCCGGAGTGAGCATGGCGTCGTCCGGCAGGTCGAACCCGATGCGGCGCAGCGTCTCGGCGTAGGCCGACGGAGTGCGCGTGGTGCCGTTGGTGAAGGTGACCCAGGGCAGGCCGCGGGCGGTGAGGTCGGCCGTGACTTCCAGGGCTCCGGGGAGGGGAGTGAGCCGGTGGTTGCGTCGGTCGCCCAGGACCAGCGTGCCATCCATGTCGAAGACGACGCCCCGGACGGCCCCCAGAGGGCCAGTCAGGTCGTCGATCTCATCAGCCGTTTCGGCGGTTGCGCAGGCGGCAGCCTCGTCAGACGGGTCGGCGGTCACGGTGCAGCTCCAGTCGGAAGTCGGGCCGGTCGATGATCAGTTCGGGTGTCGCCGGGCGTGTCCGTAGGCCTTGGAGCAGGTCGAGCACCGGTTTGACGTCGGGGTTGTAGTGCCGTCGGGCCGGACCGGCGGCCACCATGGCGTCCACCTGCTCGGCGGGCATGGTGGCCCGTAGGAGCAGTTCCTCGTCGCTGATGCCGCGGGGGAGGCGCCGGCGCAGTTCTGCGACGGTGGGCGGGGGCGGTTCGGCGGCGAGTTCCTTCGCTCGTGGCCGGCCCAGGATGCGGTCGGCGACCTGCGGGTCCACGGGGGCGGTGGGGCGGCCGAAACTGCCCAGCACGTACCGGATCACCGGGTCGGAGACGTTCTCGTAGCGTTCGGTGCCGATGACGTTGTAGAGGGCCTGGGTGCACACCATCTGCGGGAACGGGGTGACCATGATGGGGTGGCCGAGTTCGGCGCGGACGCGGGTCACCTCCTCGATGACCGCGTCGAAGCGGTCGCTGAAACCGAGTTCGTCGAGCTGCCGGTGCAGGGTGGTCATGACGCCGCCTGCGACCTGGTGGCGCATGAACGCGGCGTCGTAGTCCCGGGGGCCACCGACGGGCAGCCCCTCGGCCGCCGCCATGCCGTCGAAGTAGTCGGCGACCACGCTCAGCAGCCGGTCGTCGACGTCCACGGTGTGGCCGATTTCGCGCAGATTGGCCACGACCTGCTGGGCGTTGGGCAGGGACGTGCCGCCCGCAAGAGCCCCGCAGGCCACCTGAAGGGCCTGTACGCCCAGGTCGGCGGCCTTGAGGTAGGTCAGGCCCGGCAGACCGATCGTGCAGTGGGAGTGCAGCTCCAGCGGTGCGCCGACGAGCTTGCCCAGGACTGCCGGGATCAGTGTGGCGGCGCGTTCCGACGTCAGCAGCCCCCCAGGATCCTTGATGTAGACCCGGTCGATGTCCGGGCAGTCGGCCATCTGCGCCGCGAGCGAGGCGTAGTGGGCGTCGTCGTGGACGTCGCTGACAGTGAAGGTCAGTGCTCCGACGATCTCGGTGGCCCCAGCTGCTCGGATCATGCGGGCGGACTCGCGTACGGCGTCCATGTCGTGCATCGGGTCCAGGACGACGTAGCGGGTGACCCCGTTGGCCACCAGCCGGTCGTAGACCAGTTGCATGAACTCGGGGTGGGCGGCCTCCCAGGAGATGAAGCGCAGCCCGGTGCCGATGAACTGCAGAGGGGTGTTGGGCATGGCGCGGTGCGTCAGCCGTATCCGCTCCCATGGGTCCTCGCGGTGGGTGCGCACCGCCATGCCCATGTGGGTGCTGGAGGTGTAGTCGAGGGCGCGGAAGCCGACCCGGTCCAAGACTGGCGCGATCTGGAGGATCTTGCCGGTGTCGAGTCCGGTGGCGCTCCACAGGCTCTGGTTGCCGTCGCGCAGCGACACGTCGACGAGCTGGATGTCAGCCACGGCTGCTCCCTACTGGAAGGTCCCGCAGAAAGCGGGTGAACCAGGCGGTGTCCACGCCACCCTCGGCGAACTCGGCCTGTGCCAGCACCTCATGGTGCAGCGGGATGTTGGTGCTGACCCCGGCGACCGCACACCGGGCCAGTGCGGCGCGCAGCCGTGCCAGCGCGTCGGCGCGGTCCCGGCCGTGGACGATCAGTTTCGCGAGCAGCGAGTCGTAGTACGGCGGTACGCTCGCGCCCGCCTGGAGGTGTGTGTCGATCCGGATGCCGTCACCGAGTGGCCAGACCGCCTCGGTCACAGTGCCGGGGCTTGGCTGGAAGTCGCGGGCCCAGTCCTCGGCGTTGATCCGGCACTCGATGGCGTGTCCCGTGAAGCACACGTCCGCCTGTCCGAAGGAGAGCGATCGCCCCTCGGCGACGGCGAGTTGCTCCGCGACGAGATCGAGTCCGGTGATGGCCTCGGTGACCGGGTGCTCGACCTGGATGCGGGCGTTCATCTCCAGGAAGTAGAAGGTGCCCCGGTCGACGTCGACCAGGAACTCGACCGTGCCCAGGCCCCGGTACTCCAGATGCTTGCCGAGGGCCACCGCGGCACGGTGGATCTCCTCGCGCAGGACCGGGTCGAGAGCGGGCGCGGGCGCCTCTTCGATCAGCTTCTGGTAGCGGCGCTGCACGGAGCAGTCGCGGGTGCCGAGGTGGACGACGTTCTCGCCGTCCGCGATGAGCTGGACCTCCACATGCCGCCCGGTGGCGACGAAGCGTTCGAGGTAGACGCGGGGGTCACCGAAGGCGGCGCCCGCCTCGGCGACGGCCAGGTCGACGGTGGCGGCCAGGTCCGCCGGATCGTGCACCTGCTTCATGCCCCGGCCGCCGCCCCCGCCGACCGCCTTGATCAGCAGGGGGTAGCCGATCTCCGCGGCAAGCCGGGCCGCGTCGGCGGTGTCCTCCAGCGGCCCGCCGGGTACCACTGGCAGCCCGGCCGCCACGGCATGCCGACGGGCCTCCAACTTGTCGCCCACTGAGGCGAGTTGTTCCACCGTGGGGCCGATGAAGACGATGCCGGCCTCGGTGCAGGCCCGGGCCAGCCGCTGGTTCTCGGAGAGGAAGCCGTACCCGGGATGGATGGCGTCGGCGCCGGCGGTTTTCGCCGCCGTGAGGACGGCGTCCACGTCCAGGTAGCTGGCCGAGGGCGGGGCGGGGCCGAGGCGCACCACCCGGTCGGCCAGCCGTGCCGGTACGGAGTCGAGGTCGGCGTCGGAGGCGGCGAGCACCGCCTCGATGCCGAGCCGCCTGCACGTACGGATGATGCGCAGGGCGATCTCACCCCGGTTGGCGATCAGAACGCGTCGCAGGATCACGGCGCCACCCCTGTCGCCAGTGTGTCGATGAACATGAGCACGGCACCCTGCTCGGCGAACTCGCCGTCCCCCAAGACGATTTCGGCCACTGTGCCGGAGACCTCCGCGTACACGGAGTTCATCAGTTTCATCGTCTCGACGATCCCGACGACCGTGGTCTCGGTGACCTCGTCCCCGATCTCGACGAAGGGGGCCGCGCCGGGTTTCGGCGCCCGGTAGAAGGCACCGGGCAAAGGTGTACGGACCCCGGTCAGACCCTCGCGGGCGGGCTCAGTCTGCTCGTCCGCAGCTGCCACGCCCTGGACCGCGGGTACTTCACGGCCATCGACCAGCACCGGTTCGGCTGTCGTGCGCGCGGACTGTGTCCACGCGCCGTCGTCGCCACGGCAAAGCGACAGTTCGAACCGACCCGTGCGCAGATGGAGGCGGTCGACCTCCATGCCGTCGATGATCCGCAGGATGTCCTGGACGTCCTCGCCGGTCAGGTTCACTTCGTACTCCCACCGGGGCCGGAGCCCGCGCCGCCGAGCAGCGACAGTACGTGGTCGAACGCCCTGGCCTTCGGCGAGGCCACCGGGGCCTTCTCCCTGCTCGCCCAGACGGTCTCGGGGCGGCTTTGGAGCAGGTAGATGTTGTGGCCGGGGGCGAGGTTGCGGGAGATCGCCCACTCGATGTCCTGTGGTGCCCCGTAGTGGGACTCGACCTGGCGGCCGAGCGTCACGAGTTCGTGGATCTCCTCGTCGGACAGACAGGGTTCGTCCCGGAGGTATTCCGGTACGTCCTCCTCCAGCACCCCGGAGCCGCTCGGGTCCATCCGGTGCTGTCGCAGCTTCGCCGAGACGGTGCGGGAGCAGATGTCTCCGGTGACCTTGCCGACCACGTACTTGTCGGGTGTCACGTCACCGCTGACGAGAGCGGACCCCAGGCCCCAGGACGCTTCCAGGGCGACGACCGAGCGGTCGCCGGTGAGCGGGCTGCGGGTGAACATGACGCCGGCGCAGCGCGGGTCGATCATGCGCTGGACGACGACGGCCATGGCGAGGTCGTGTTCCGGCAGGCCGAGGCGACGCCGGTAGCTGACCGACTCGACGCTGTAGAGGCTGGCCCAGCAGCGGCGGACGTTCTCGACGAGGGCGTCCTCGCCGCGCACCCACAGGTAGGTGTCCTGGAGGCCGGCGAAGCTGGCGTCCTCCGCGTCTTCGCTGGTGGCGCTGGAGCGTACGGCGACGGGGGCGGGCTCACCCGGGGTGTCGGACTCGCTGTCCAGGTCGCGGTAGTGGCCGCGGATCGCCGCCGCCACCACTTCGGGCAGTTCGGCCGCCTCGATGCGCTCCCTGACAGGTGTGACCACGCGGGTGATCGCCTCGGTTTCCTCGGAGTCCAGCGCCTCGATGGCGGTGCGGATCTCGCCGTCCGGGTCGAGGGCGGCGAGGAAGGCCTCGAAGGCCGTGGTGGTGACGACGTAGCCGGGCGGTACGGGGGCGCCGGCGAAGGTGAGTTCACCGAGGCTGGCGCCCTTGCCGCCGACCGTGGGCCGGTCCGACAGCCGCAGTTCCGCGAACCGGCGGACATGGGGTGAGGTGTTCATTGTCGTGCTCCCCATGCTCAGTCGAGGATGGTGACGATGCCGCGGTCGCCGTCCACGCGCAGCCGCTGGCCGGTGGTGATCCGCTTGGTGGCGTGGCCGGTGCCGACGACGGCGGGCAGCCCGTACTCACGGGCCACGATCGCCGCGTGCGACATGGTGCCGCCGATGTCCGAGACGGCGGCCGCGATCTTGCCGAAGACCGGGCCCCAGCTGGGCGCGGTCACCGGACAGACCAGCACCTCGCCCTCCCGGACCTGGCCGATGTCGTTGGCGCTGAGCAGCACCCGGGCGGTGCCCTCGACGACGCCCGGCGAGGCGGCGAAGCCGCGCACCTCGTGATCGCCGTCCGCGGTCGGTGTGGACCAGGCCTGGATGGTCTCGGCGGTGATGCCCCACAGCATGCGGACCGCCGGGTCGTTGAGTACCTCGGGGACCGGTCCCAGCGCGGGCGGCGGGGACCAGCCCGCGAGGGCTTCCAGCATCCGCTTGCGCTCAGCGACCGTCTCGCGCACGTGTGCCGAGCCCACCGGCTTGCTCCCGGCCGCCCAGGCGAGCATCACGTCGGTCAGGGCCTGGCCGACCTCGGTGTGGTTCAGCTGGAAGACGTCCTCGGCGTCGGCCAGGACCCCGTGGTCATGGAGCAGCTCACCGAACTCGCGGACCTTGGCGAAGAACTTGGTGGTGAAGTAGTGCTCGCAGTAGAAGTTGTGGTCCTCGACGAAGGGGAAGACCACCCGGGCCAGGCCCAGCATCTGGTCGAAGGCGGCCTGCTCCTCCTCTCCGGCCAGCAGGGAGCGGTACTCCTGGGCGATGCGCTCGCGCTCGGCCGTGAGCTGTTCGGTGGGGCGGTCGAGCAGCTCGCCCCTCCTGGCCTGGTCGACATAGCCGGGCAGCGCCGCGAACGGCACCGTGAGGTCGTCGTTCCAGCTGCGGTGGTGATGGTAGAAACCGGCGCCGGTCGACATGTTGAACCACGGCTCGCGCACGGCGTCCATCGCCTCCAGCCAGCTCCGGCCGCCGTCCCCGCGGGCGGCGAGCGCGGCCAGCACCTTGTCCGGCTCGCAGCCCTCGACGAAGAGATCGTCGACGCCGTACTCGACCGCCAGCTTCGCCAGCTTCTTCAGCTCGTCGTCCGGGCGGTAGAGGATGACGTCGATCCCCGCGACCATGCGGGCCACGTCCTGGTCGGGGATCTCCGGGAACGACGTCTTGCAGAACTCGAAGAACACGACGTAGGCGCCGTAGCCGAGCATCAGGAACTCGGAGTGGTGGTGCCACATCTTGGAGTACAGGTCGATCAGCCGGTGGTAGTTCTCCCGGACGTAGTGGTTCTGGGCCACACCCTTGGCCTGGAACACGACCTCCGGGTCCTCGAACTCGGGCAGCCGGGGCACCTCGATCCGTTGCACCTCGTCGATCAGCGCGGTGATGCGCGCGACCCAGCCCTGGTAGAGCTCGTCCCAGTTCTCGTAGTAGTACCCCGCCCGCTCACTGAACTCCGCGAGCCTGTGCTGGATCTCCTCGGGGTCGGTGACCGGATTGGCGGTGATGTAGACCCGGCCGTTGACGATGCGGTGCTCGATGCCGAGCGTGGTGGGGAAGACGAACATGCGCGCGGTGTTCGCGCCGATAGCGGTGTAGGGCGCCTCGGCGGTGATGGCGTCGAACGCGGGCATCGGCTCGGGGAAGTGCATCGCGTTGTAGAACCAGAACCGCTGGTCGTCCCCGGGCTGGAACCGGGTGTAGTACGGGTACATCGACGCCCAGCCTTGGGCGCCCGCGACGTCGGTCAGTTCCGAGGGCAGTGGGAAGCGGGGGGCGGGTCTGGCATCGTTCACGGGGCTCTCCAGGGTGTGCGGCTCAGGCGGTAGGGAGCGGGGATCCGAGGGTGGTGCGGCTCAGACGGTGGCGGTGGCCAGGGGGTAGTCGCGCTGGGTACGGGCGTAGCGGGCGAGGGCGTCGAGCGCGCGCGGGTCGGCGACCGCGCTCGGGTCGGCCGCCTGTTCGACGGGGGTGCCGAGCAGGATGCGGCGCGCCGGCACCTCGAGCTTCTTGCCGGTCAGGGTGGTCGGGACGGCCGGGACCTGGATGATGCGGTCCGGTACGTGGCGGGGGCTGTACTCGCGGCGGAGTCGGTCCCGGATCGTCTGCCGGAGGCCGGCGTCGAGGGTGACACCGTCGGTCAGGGCGACGAACAGCGGCATGAAGAACTTCTCGTCCGGCAGGTCGAGGCTGACCACCAGGGCTCCCGTGACCTGGTCGAGGGCTTCGACGACCCGGTAGATCTCCGCGGTGCCGATGCGCACGCCCTGCCGGTTGAGGGTGGCGTCGGCGCGGCCGAGTACGAAGCAGCCGCCGCGAGCGTTGACCTTGAAGAAGTCGCCGTGTCGCCAGGCGCCCGGGAAGTCCTCGAAGTACGTACGGCGGTACCGCTCGTCCCCGTCCGGGCCCCAGAACGTGACCGGCATGGACGGCAGCGGCTCCGTGATCACCAGCTCGCCGACCTCGTCCACGACCTGGCGGCCGTGTTCGTCGTAGGCGTACGCGGCGACACCCAGCGAGCGGGCCTGCATTTCGCCGGCGTACACGGGCAGGGTGGGCACTCCGCCGACGAAGCCGGTGCAGCAGTCGGTGCCGCCGCTGCCGGTGGCGATCCACAGGTCCGCCTTGACGTTGCCGTAGAACCAGGCGGTGCACTGGGGCGACACTGGTGAGCCGGCGGGCATGACCGTGCGCAGGGCGGACAGGTCGTAGCGTTCGCCGGGGGCGATGCCGGCCTTGGTCATGAGGTCGACGTAGGCGGGGCTGGCGCCGAAGAAGGTGGTCCGGGTGTCCTGCGCGATCCGCCACAGCACGTCCGGCTCCGGGTGGGCGGGGTTGCCGTCGTAGAGCACTGGGCAGGCGCCGACCAGCAGGGAGCTGATCAGGAAGTTCCACATCATCCAGCCGGTGGTGGTGAAGAAGAGCGGCCGGTCGCCCTCGCGCAGGTCCATGTGGAAGGTCTGCAGCTTCAGCTGCTCCAGCAGGATGCCGCCGTGCCCGTGGATGATCGCCTTGGGCAGTCCCGTCGTACCGGAGGAGAAGAGCACCCACAGCGGGTGGTCGAAGGGAACGTGCTCGAATTCGAAGTCTTCGGCGGGAACGGGCGGGTGGTCGAGGACCTCGTCCCAGCGCAGGCCGCCGACGGCCGGCGGCTCGTCGTCCCCGTCGTCGAGGACGGGAAGGTGGATCACCTGCTCCAGGCCGGGAAGCGCGTCGGCGATGCGGCGCACCTCGTCCCGGCGGTCGAAGGTCTTTCCGCCGTAGCGGTAGCCGTCGACGCAGAAGAGGACCTTCGGCCTGAGCTGGCCGAACCGGTCGATGACGCCTCGCGACCCGAAGTCGGGGGAAGCGCTCGCCCATACGGCCCCGACGGCCGTTGTCGCGAGCATCGCGATCGCGGCCTGGGGCACGTTCGGCAGATATCCGCAGACCCGGTCGCCGGGGCGTACGCCGAGCGCGCGCAGCCGGGTCGCCAGGATGCGTACCCGGCCCGCGAAGTCCTCCCACGGAAGGCCGACGGGAGCGGCGCTCTCGGAGCCGAACACCACGGCGTCGGCACCCGACCGTTCGTTTCGCAGGACGTGCTCGGCGTAGTTCAGCCGCGCCCCGGGAAACCACCGCGCCCCCGGCATGTCCCGGCCGTCGAGCACGGAGGAGTACGGGGTCGTCGACCGAATGCCGAAGTAGTCCCACAGGGCGCCCCAGAATCCCCCCAGGTCGGTGACGGACCAGTTCCACAGCTCGTCGTAGCCGTCGAACCGCAGCCCCCGTTCCCGGGACAGCCAGTCCGCGAACCGCGTGACATTGGCCTCCGCGACCCGCCGCGGGCCGGGCGTCCACAGCAGCTCGCCTTCGGCCACCACGGCGGCCCTGCCGGCTGCGCCGTGTGCCCGACCAGTGGCAGGGAAGCCCCCTGCTGCCTCGACGGTCATGTCGCCTCCTCGCGTCAGTGGAGGAACGGTCCCCGACGAGCCGGGACGCGAGCAACAGTTCCCTGCTAGCTTTTCACCTGGTGAAATCCGCTCTCCATCTCCGCAGGTGAGGGTCGTCTCATGCGGCAGTACCAGGTGAAAACGATCAGCTCTCTCGAGCGTGGCCTACAGGTGCTGAAGGCCCTGGAGGAGATGCGTGCCGCCAGCCTGCACGACCTGCACCAGGTCACCGGCATCCCCAAAGCCACCCTGATCCGCATCCTCCATACCTGCAACCAGCAGGGCCTGGTCTGGCAGCGGCTCGCCGACGGGGCGTTCGTCGCAAGCCTCAGACCCCAGAGAGCCCCGTACAACGACGTCGAGTGGCTCGGCGAGCTGGCGTCGTCGGTCCTGGAGGAGCTGTGCGAGCGCGTGATGTGGCCGTCCGTGCTGACCGTGCCCCGGCTGGACTACATGGAGACGATCGACACCAACAGCCCCAAGGCGTACTTCGACGAGGTCGTCCCCGTCGCGCCCATCGGCTTCCGATCGCACATGCTGCTCGGCGCCTCGGGCCGGGCCTACATCGCCTTCTGCGCCGAGCGGGAGCGGGAGGCGGTCCTGCGCCGCCTGCGCGAGCACGACGCTCCGGGCAACGCATACGCCCACGACCCGGGCTGGCTGCGGCGTCTGCTGGCGACCACCCGGTCCCGCGGATACAGCGTGCGCGCACCGGAGTACGACTTCGACGGTCGCAACTCGATCGCCGTACCGATCCGCCTGCACGGGGAGGTCCTGGGATGCGTCAACGTGACCTGGCGCAAGACGGTCATGTCCGCGCAGGAAGTGGCGCGGCGCCACCTGGACGACCTGCGGGCCGCAGTGCACCGGATCGAAGAGCGGGCTTCGGCGGCCGTCCCGCAACGACACGGGCCCGGCGGCGACGAGATCTGAAGACGAGGAAAAAGAGACCATACGCCGTCTTCCATTCTCCACCAGCCACCGGAAAGGCTATGCGCCAGGCCCCTGTGGAGCAGCCGAGTGGTCCCTGCGATACTCACGCGGGCTGACGCAGTGGCGGCTCTTTGAGGCGCGGGCGAAGTGTGAGGCGTCCTTGACGCCGACCGCGTAGGCGATGTCCGTGACACTCCGGCCCGTCTGGACCGGGTCGGCGGGCAGCCTGGCGGCGATGTCGATCCGCTGCTGCGCCCCGAACAGCAGCAGCACCCTGTCACGGGCGCGGTCGTGGGTCAGTCGCTGTGCTCGACGGCACCGGCGGCGGTGGCATCTGCGCCCCAGCTCGCGAGCATGTGCATCGCTTCCGCACAGGGCGTGTGCGGCTCGGCGTGGAAAGTGATCAGCACCTGCCCGGAGTCACCTGCCGCGCGGAAGGACTCGAAGGACAAGGTGATCTCGCCGACCAGCGGGTGATGCATCCGCTTGACCCCGAAGCCCTTGTTCTGGACCTCATGCCGGGCCCATATGCGCCGGAACTCCTCGCTCTTGACCGAGAGCTCCCCCACCAGCGCCGACAGTTGCAGGTCTCCGGGGTGGCGCCCGGCATCCATCCACAGGTAGCTGACGACCTCCGACGCCTTGTGCTCCCAGTCGACGAACAAGTCCCGGTAGCCGGGGTCCAGGAAGATCAGGCGTGCCCAGTTGCGCTCGCGCGCGGGCAGCTGTGACCAGTCGCCGAAAAGTGCCGCCGCCATCCCGTTCCACGCCAGTATGTCGGCGTGGCTCCCGATGACACACGCGGGGACGCCTGTCATGGAGTCGAGCAAGTGGCACAGGCAGCTGCGCACTCTTTGCGGCCTGGTCGCAGGCCTCTTGCGGAAGGGCCTCTTCGGCCCGGCGAGATGGGTGAGGTAAGGCTTTCTGCCTCGCTCAGCTGAAGGACGCGTGCGATGGCATCGAGGATCTCCGGAGACGCATTGTGCACGTGTCCCTGTTCCACTGGTCGGCGCTTCCTGTCCCTGTCAGTGTCAGGAAGCGCTTACTCGTACGGTCCGGAGGCGGACCCGGCAGCTGTTGCTCCCATGCAACCTCACGCGCCAGGGCTGTACTCAAGCGCGGCGTGTCGATCATCATCAGGTTTCCGGCCGGCTGGCGCAGTAGGTAAAAGTTCGCGCCTGCGGTGCGCGGCGAGTTGTGCCCGCACAGTACACGTGCTCGGCAAGGCTAGGGGAAAGGGATCAAGTGCCGGGTGCGGTCCGCGCGTGCCGTGCCGGATCGATCGGGTGTGGCATACGTCAGTTGTTCGCGGGCACGTACTTCCCGGGCACGCTGGTGGCGCGGCGCATGAAGGCGTCGAAGGTGCGGTTGGGCAGCGTGTTGTGCAGGAAGATCATGGGCTTGGCGCCGAAGCCGACGGCGTAGCGCGTCTTGGGCCGGCGTGCCCGGACGGACTTGACGATGGTCTTGGCGATCAAGTCCGGCGAGGACAGGCGGCGTTCGTTGGCCTCCGAACTGAGCGAGTCGGCCACAGCGTTGGCCTGCGGGGCGTACGGGCCGGTGCCGGAGACGGCGCGGGCCTTCTGCGCGGCGATGCCGCCCCACTCGGACTTGACCCCGCCCGGTTCGATCACCACGACGTCGATCCCGAAGGGCTTGAGCTCCATGCGCAGGCAGTCGCTGAGCGCTTCCAGCGCGTACTTCGTGGCGTGGTACCAGGCTCCCAGTGAGGTGCACATGCGGCCACCCACCGAGGTGATGTTGACGATGGTTCCCGAGCGCTGCGCCCGCATGTGCGGCAGGACCAGCTGGGTCAGGCGCGCTGCGCCGAACACGTTGACCTCGAACTGTTCCCTGGCCTCCTGCAGGGGGACGTCCTCGACGGCGCCGTAGGAACCGTAGCCGGCGTTGTTGACGAGGACGTCGAGCCGGCCGGTGTCGGCGATGAGCTTCTCGACGCCTTCCCGCATGGAAGTGTCGTCGGTGACGTCCATGGCCAGCAGCCGGATCCCCAGCTCGGTCAGGTGTTGCATGCGCTGCACACGCCGCGCCGCGCCGTAGACGGTGTAGCCGGCCTCGCGCAGCCTGAGCGCGGTGGCCTCGCCGATCCCCGACGAAGCTCCGGTGACGAGTGCGACCTTGGTGGTCATGGTGGTGATCCTTTCGGTGGACGTGGTGACGTTTCGCTGTGAACGCTAGAAGTGGATCTGCGGCCTGGCACTAGCGTGGCGCGCCAACTCACTTGCGTATGACGCCAGCTTTCGATGGCGCGTTTGGCGAGAGGAATGGCGTCATCTGCTGGTGACAGGCATGCCGGCGGCCGTTACGCTCCCGTCGTGAGCACCGGACGATTCACCCTGGATCCCAGCATCAAAGCCCTGCTGAAGGACCTCGGCGTGTCATCCACCCGGGTGCTCCGGCGCGCCCAGCTGCCTGCCGACCTGTTCGGCCGCGGCCCGGTCGCCCTCCCCCTCGAGGAGTACTTCCGGCTGTGGGAGGCGCTCGAGGCCGAGAGCGGCGATCCGGACCTGGCTGTCGCGATCGGCCGGTCGATCTCGGTCGAGATGTTCAACCCGCCGATCTTCGCCGCCCTGTGCAGCCCCGATCTGCGGACGGCAGCTGAGCGCATCGCCATCCACAAGCCCCTCATCGGCCCCCTGCACCTGCGGCTCGACAACGGCGACGAAGGCTTGACGATCAGCTTCCGGTGGCCGCCGGACACGCCCCCGCCCCCGCCCCAGCTGGCCGCCGCCGAGATGGTGTTCTGGGTCGCTCTGGCCCGGATCGCGACCCGCCACGACGTCCGGCCGGTCCGGGCCGTCGATCCCTGGCTGCCTGCCGAGCACGCCGGCCTGGACGACTACCTCGGCGTAGAAGTCCACAAGGGACGGACGCACGCGATCACCTTCGCGCCCGCCGACGGGAGCCGCCCGTTCCTCACCGAGAACGAGCAACTCTGGCGGTTCTTCGCCCCGGAACTCCGCCGACGCCTGTCCGACCTGCAGGCGACGGCCAGCGTCGCCGAGCGGGTGCGGGCCGCGCTGCACGAAACACTTCCCGCCGGCGGAAGCTCCATGACCGCGGTCACCCGTCACCTCGCCGTCAGCAACCGCACCCTGCAACGACAACTGCAGCTCGAAGGAACCAGCTTCCAGGAAATCCTCGCCACGACCCGCGAAAACCTGGCCCGCCACTACCTCGGCAACAGCACCATGCGCATCGCCGAAATCGCCTACCTACTCGGTTACGACGACACCAACTCCTTCTACCGCGCCTTCCGCACCTGGACCGGAACCACCCCCGACGCCCTCCGGACCGCAGCAGTCGCCGGAGTCTGAATGGGCCGTCGCGGGACCTCGACCGGCTCGCTCATGCGGCCCATCGGATCGCGAGCGACGAGATGGCGGCGGAGTCATCGACGAGTACAGGCACGCCGCGTGAGGTGCCGCGATGACTTATCGAGCGGCGCATGATCGGGCGACCTCGTCCACCTTCCGGGAGCAGGGTGCCGATCTGGCCTGTCACTCCGCGGGGCTCGCAACCTCCGGTACCGGGAGCAGGCGTCGCAGCAAGGACTCCTCCAGTTCGATCAGGATGGCCTCGTTGCCGGCGGCGGAACTCGGCAGGGTGCGCCACAGAACGAGCTGACCGTGCGGGGCGGTCCACAGGTGGACACCCAGGTCCTGCGCCTCGGCCCGACGGCCGGGGACCACTTCGGCGAGGTAGGCGTCAGCCGTGTAGGTCCACGCGTGGAGCACGGTGCCGACGGGGTGGCCGGTGGTCGGTGGCCGGTCGGGCTCGTACTCCAGGCTGAACATCAGCCGGTAGCGGCGCGGCTTGTCGATGGCGAACCTGCGATAGGCCGTGACGGTGGCCCGCACGCGTTCCCACGGGCCCGCGCCCGCCGCGGCAGCCGACTTGCCAGCCTCGCTCATCACGACGGCCAGTGCGCGGTAGGTGACGTCGAGCACGGTGGTCACCAGCTCGGCCTTGTTCATGAAGTGCCGGTAGACGCTGGGTGCGGAAATGCCGACCTCGGTCAGCACCTGGCCATCGACCGGATCGAACACCGGAAATGTGCGTCCGTCGATGGCCGGCACCTGTTCACCACCGACCTACAGCCCGGTCGGAACCGATGCGATGACTGTGTCCCTGTCGGGCATATCTTCTTCTCCTGGTCGGATGATCACCGAATGGATGGTGTTGTCGTGCGCGGCCCGGCGGGGCAGCGGCGGGAGGACTCAGATAATTCCGTTGCGGACCAAGGTGTTCGCCGCTTCGAGCTTGGTGATCTCCTCGGTGGTGAGTTCGAGTTCGAGACCGGCGACGGCGTCGTCGATATGGCGTTCCTTCGTGGCACCCACAATCGGCGCGGCCACCGGGGATTTATTCGCCACCCAGGACACCGCGACCTGCGCCATCGGCACCCCGCGAGCCTCGGCGACTTCCTGCACAGCGGTCACGACCCGCTTGTGCGATTCCTCGTCGCGGGTATACAGCTGTGGAGACAGTGTGTCGTTGGCTTCACGCCCGGACCCTTCCGAGCCCCACGGCCGGGTGAGCCGTCCGCGTGCGAGCGGGCTCCAGGGCAGAATTCCCATGCCTGTGGCTTCGGCATAGGGCGCGACCTCGCGTTCCAGCTCCCGCGCCAGCAAGTTGTAGTGCAGCTGATTCGACACGAACTTGGTCCACCCGTGTCGGTCTGCCGCGTTCTGCATGAGCGCGAGCTGCCACATCAGGAGATTGCATGCGCCTATATAGCGGGCTTTGCCAGCCTTGACCACGTCGTGCAGTGCTTCCATCGTCTCTTCGATCGGTGTATTCGGATCGAAAGCATGGATCTGATAAAGGTCGACGTAGTCGGTACCGAGGCGGCGCAGCGAGGCGTCGATCTCGTGCATGATGGCGACCCTGCTCAGGCCGGAGCCGTTGCGAGACGGGCGCTGATGCCCGTACACCTTCGTCGCGATCTGGAACTCTTCGCGGGGACCCAACTCTCTGGTCAGCGTGCCCAGGATTTCCTCACTTGTGCCGCTGGAATATACGTTGGAGGTGTCGAAGGTCGTGATACCCGCCTCGTAGGCGCAGCGGACGAACGGACGGGCCTCATCGAGGCCGATGGTCCACGACGGGTAGCCCTGCTCGGGGTCACCGTAGGTCATCATGCCCAGGATGACGCCGCTCATCTCCAGGCCGCTCTTGCCCAGTCGGACAGTTTTCACCTGTGATTCCTTTCATGTGCGTTCAGTTCGTGTGGATTCGGTTGCTCGGGATCGGCTGCCACTGCCGTGAGCCCTGCTTGTCACGGATGATGCGGCCGTCCTGGGGCCCCGGGAAGTGTGCGCCGAGACCGATAGCTCCGGTACGTTCCATCTCTTGCGCGAGCCGGTCGCGGGCCCTGGCCGCCGCGGCGCGATCTTCGTCCAGGCGGTCGGTCCACCCATCCTCGACCAGGAGTACGGGGTGATGCGCGGTGTCCCCCAGCAGCAATACTCGCGCTTCGCCGGTCTCGATCTCGCCGACGCAGTTGCCGGGTGTGTGACCGGCGAACAGCCGCAGCGCGACCGAATCCGCGATCTCCGTTCGCTCCCCCTCGGCTAGGCGGAGAAGGTCGGAAACGGCATGGATGGTATCGGTCACCCGGGCCGTGGCAGGGTTGCTGCCGGGATCAGCACGCATCCAGTCGTAATCAGCGCGGTGGCAGTGGTGCCGGGCGTGAGTGAAGATCGGTTCACCCGCAGGAGCGACCCAGCCGACGTGGTCCAAGTGCAGGTGGGTGAGCACGACATCGGTGATCTGCTCGGGTGTGACGCCAAGATCGGCGAGCGAGTCGAACAGCTTTCCGCGCGTTTCGACGATATCGATGTTCGGTCCCAGTCCCGCGTCGACCAGGATCGTCCGGTCTCCCGATCGCAGCAGGAAACCGCCCATCGGCATGATCCAGCCCGCCCCGTCGAACCACGGCGGCGCGGTCTGCCAATCTTGGCCCGCGCCGGGCGGAGGGTCGAAGAATTCGCCCGGCGGTACGGGATGCTGAGCATCGAGTACGGGATCGATGCTGGTAACGACCACAAGGTCCTCCTCGGCGTTGTGTGGCGTGCACCGTGGGCGCCGGCAGTCGGCGGTGCAGCGGCGACGGCACGGGCTTGGACGGCCTCATCGGTTCGCAGATCGTCCCCGCGGTGATGTCGTCACGGTTTTGTCGGGTGCAGTGCTGCGGGACCTCCGTGCCCGCGAACGAGGGGTGAAGCCGGATGAGGGGGCTCAGAAGGTGAAGACGGTTCGCAGGCCGGTGCCCGACTTCAGGTCGGCGATGGCCTCGTTGATCTCGGCCAGGGGACGACGCCGGGTGATGAGCTCGTCGAGCTTGAGGGTCCCTTCGAGGTACTCGCGCACCAGAACGGGGAAGTCGCGGGCCGAGTAGCCGCTGCCCATCAGCGAGCCGGTGATCACCTTCTCCTGGAGGATGATGTCGGCGATGTTGTCAAGGGCGAGTGCGGAGGAGCTGGGCGCCATGCCCAGGAGGACCGCGGTTCCGCCCGGGCGGATTGCGGAGACGGCCTGCACCATGCAGTCCGTCAGACCGGTGCTCTCGAACGTGAAGTGGGCGCCGAAGGGGCCGGTGACGGCGCGGACGGCGTCGGGTACCTGCACGTGGCGGGCGTCGATGACGTGGGTCGCGCCGAACGCGGTCGCGGCCGCCAGCTTCTCCTCACTGACGTCGACCGCGATCACGCTGCCGGCGCCCGCCCGTCGTGCCGCCTGGACGATGTTCAGGCCCACTCCGCCGCAGCCGAGGACCGCGACGTGGTTGCCGGGCCGTACCGTGACCCGGTTGCGGACGGCACCCACTCCCGTGGAGACCGCGCAGCCGATGAGGCACGCGAGGTCCAGCGGCATGGCCTTGTCGATGGCGATGGCGCATTCCGCGGGCACGATCGTCTCCTCGGTGAACGTGCCGAGGGGGCCGAAGGGGGTCACCGGGGTGCCGTCGACCGACAGGGCGGGGCCGTTCCCCGTGCGCGGGTCCGCCAGCTGAAGGCTCCGCAGGCACAACGAGGGATGATCGTCCGTACAGAACTCGCACGTGCCATCGTGCCCCAAGGCGGAGAGGATCACGTGGTCGCCGACGGCGGGCCCAAGACGCCCGGGCCGACCTCGGTCACCACGCCGGCGCCCTCGTGTCCGGCGACCGCCGGTGGCGGCATGGTCATGCTGGCGACGCCGCCGTAGAGGGCCTGCACGTCCGTGTGGCACAGGCCGGCGGCGGCCATCCGGACACGGACTTCTCCAGGACCTGGCGGCCGGACGTCGACCTCGATGAATTCGACGGGGCCGTCTGCCTTTAATTGCACGGCTGCCTTGGTCATGTCTGTTTCCTTTCGTGTGGCTGATGTTGCTGGTGATCTCGTCGGCTGGAGTGCCCCGCTCCCGGCAGCGCGGGAGCGCGGGAGCGCGGCGGGAGGGTTCAGGGCCGCAGAACGGTCTTGACGAAGTCGCGTGCCATGAACGACTGGTAGGTCTCGGCGGCGGCGGACAGAGGGGCTTCGTGGTCGATGACGATGCCCGGCTCGATCCTCCCCGCGGTGATCATGGTGGTGAGGTTGTCGTTGGCCGCGTACGGGTTGCCGGTGACCGGCACGATGGTCACCTGGCGTCCGAACAGGTTCTGCGCGGTGACCGGCAGGTCGCCGTTGAGCAGGACACCGACGAGACCGACGGTGCCGCCGAGGGCCACACACGCCAGGGCGGTGCTGATCGCAGGGATGGCGCCGACGGCGTCGATGGCCACGTCGACGCCGTTCCCACCAGTCAGTTCGAGAACGCGTTCGGCGGCACCCTCACCGCCGGGCACCGGCACCGCGCCGAGCTTCTCCGCTTGCTTCAGGCGACGCTGGTCCAGGTCCACGAGGTAGACGGCGGCCGCGCCGCGGGCGAGGGCCAGTTGCGCGATGAGGAGGCCGACCGGGCCGGAGCCGACGACGCCCACGGTCGCACCGCTCTGGAAGCGGGTCTTGACGAGCGCCTCCCAGGCGGTGGGGAGGATGTCAGTGAGGACGAGCGCGTCCTGGTCGGACACGGAGGCGTCGAGTTCGCTGAGTGTGAAGTCGGCGCGCGGGACGCGGACGTACTCGGCCTGGCCTCCGTCGAGGATGCCTCCGCCGAAGAGCCGGTATTCGGCGCACCGGGGCTGGTTCGCGGTGCGGCAGGGTTTGCACCGTCCGCAGGCGACGAACATCTTCGACAGCACCCGCTGCCCCTCGGTCACATGGTGTACCTGGGTGCCCGTCTCGACGACGGTGCCGATGAACTCGTGCCCCAGCGTGAGGGTGGGCGGCAGGAACGGGCGCCGGACGAAGTGCAGATCCGTCCCGCACACGGCGGCCGCGCTCACCTTGACGATCACGTCATCGGGTTCCACGACAGTGGGCTTGGGAGCATCCGTCACTTCGACGGTGCCATTGCCCTGGGTAACGACAGCGAGCATTCCTGGTTCCTTTGCCGACGCACGTCCGTCTTTGGCCGTGCGAATCAATGCGTCAGGCGGGGGTGGTGCCGGCGCTCGTGGAGCGCAGGGCGTGCTCGATGTAGGACAGTTCCATCACGTGCTCGGCCGTCTTCCAGTACAGGTCGAGCATTCCGGGCCTCGGGGTCGCGAACGACGACGGTGCCCAGGCGCCGTCGTGGCGCTGGCGCTGTACGAACCACTCGCCCATCCGGACCGTCCAGGGGAGGTGGCCGCCGTCCGGGTCGGCCGTGAGCATGGCGGCGGCGCCCCAGCCGAACTTGCAGATCTGCACCGACGTCGGGTCGTCGTACTGCTCCTCGGTGCCGCCTGTGGTGAGGGCGAGGTACTCACGGCCCAGCCGGAGCGCGGAGGCGTCGCTGGTCTGTCGTGCGTATCCGGCGAGGAAGGCGGCGGCGATGCCGGGGTGGAAGTACGCCTGCCGGGGCGCCCGGAAGTCGACCACGCGGAGGAAGGCCGTCTCGTCCGGGAAGTCGGTGACCAGGGTGTCGCCGCGGCGGCTGGTGAACAGCCGGTGGGGCGCGTCGGGCTGGTCGGCGAGGTTGCGACTCAGCCACCGGTGGACGCCGTCGGCTGTGTCACGGTCACCGGTGACCAGCGCGGAGAAGCCCAGTTGGGCGGTCTTGAGGTTGTCCTCCAGGGGGTCCTGCGTGAAGTCGCGAAGGTCGTAGGCTCCGCCGGTGTCGGGGTTCTGGAAGCGCGCGAGCGTGGTGTTGATCGCGATCGCGGTGTCGTAGCGGCCGAGCAGCCAGGAGGCGATCGCGAGGGGGGAGAGGTGGTACACGGGGCTGCCGCCGCCGGGGGCGTCGTAGGGGCCGGAGCGGAGGTCGCCTTCGTCGGTGAGGGCCTCGCGTTCAGCCCAGCCCACCATCGCGGCGGCGGCGTCCGGGGCTCCGCCGACGCACAGGGCCCAAGGGGCGCGCCACCACGAGTTGGCGGTCTCGGCGCCTTCGGGGCGGCCGTCGTCGGCAATGCGGTCGCGCAGCCAGGCCACCCCTTTGGCCCGTGCCTGGCTGATGCGGGTCAGCAGGTCGGGGGTGGGTTCGGTCGGCCAGGGGGCCGTTTCCGTGTCCGACGCGAGGGTCGTCATGGTGTCTTCTCCAGGGCGGTTGTGGAGGACGGAGTGAGGAGGAGGGTCAGGTCGTCGAATGGTTCGTCCACGGGGTAGACCCCGTTGAAGAGTTCGGATCCCTGAGCCGTCAGCCGGACGTGCGTGCCGAGGCAAAAGCCGGTGCGGTCCGTCGGATCGGCGGTCCGCAGGTGGAGGGTGGTCAGAGGGATGCGCTCGGGTGACTGGCCGGGCGGTGCCGCGATGGTCAGGGTTCCCACGCCGCCGGTGACGGACAGCCAGGGGTCGGCGATGCGGGCGAAGAGCAGCCCGTAGTGGGCGGCGAAGCGTACGTCTCCCCGGAACTTCAGCAGGCCGGTGACCGTGTCGGCGTTGAATGCCGACGCATCGTCCGGGCTGAAGAGGAACATGTGCTCGTCGACGACCGAGGCGCCGTCGGTGACCGAGCAGCGGCCCTCTGGAGAGCGGGCGATGTAGCGCAGGAACGGGACTTTGACGCTCCATCGCAGTCCGGGCAGGGTGGCCGGGGCGGTCATGCCACTGCCTGCCGGGGACCGTCGGCGATGAGCTTCTTCAACGGCACCGTGGTGTCAGTGGCCGCTTCCGGCGGGATGGTCCGGCCCGCGGCCAAGGCGGAGCGTACGGCGAGGAAGTCGGCCGCCCGGTTGACGAAGTCACCGGCGACCAGATGTCCGCCGCGGTAGTAGAGGACGGCGAACTTCTCCGTGTCCGGCTCGCCGCGTACGACGTACCGGTCATGGCCGGTCGACAGGCCCGCGACCTGGAGCTTGAGGTCGTACTGGTCGGACCAGAACCAGGGCACGGCCCAGTAGGGGGCCGGCCTGTCGGCGAGCAGGGCGGCGGCGGTCTTCGCCTGTTCGATGGCGGTGTTCACCGACTCGAAGCGGATCCGGGCCGGGCCGTCGGGGAGGTCCACCGGCGGGGGGCAGGCGACGCAGTCGCCCGCGGCGACCGTGGTGCCGTCGGAGGCGAGGCCGTACTCGTTGACGACGATGCCGTTGTCGACGGTCAGTCCGAGCTGCTCGGCGAGTTCGGTGCGGGGCACGGCGCCGATCCCGACGACCACCAGGTCGGCCGTCAGCACGCTGCCGTCGGGGAGTTCGGCGCCACGGACGCGCCCGTGACCGTCGTCCAGGAGGCGTACGGGCGGCGCTGCGAGGTGCACCCTCACCCCGCGCCGGATGTGGGCGTCGAGGAAGAACTCGCTGGTCGGGACTCCTACGGCACGTTCGAGCAGTCGGTTGTCGGCGAGGGCGACGGTGACCTCGCAGCCGAGCCCCCGGGCACTGGCCGCGACTTCGAGTCCGATGAAGCCACCGCCGATGACCAGGACGTCGACCGCCTCTGCCAGGGCCGCACGCAGGGCGAGCGCGTCGTCGGCGTCCCGGAGGTAGTGGACGCCGGCCAGATCGGCGCCGGGGACGGGCAGTCGTCGCGGGCGGGCGCCCACGGTGAGCGCGAGCCGGTCGAACGCGAAGCTACGGCCGGAGTGCGCGTACGCGACCCCCGCACCGCCGTCGCCCCGGTCGACCCGGATGATGCGTTCCCCGAGCACCAACCGGATGCCGTGGTCGGCGTAGAACGCCTCCGAACGCAGTGCGATCGCGTCGGGCGACGTCGCCGCGTGGAGGAGGGTCTTGGATAGCGGTGGACGCTGGTACGGCGCGTGCTGTTCGGCGCCGACCACGGTGATCGGGGCTGTGTAGCCGTACTCGCGGAGGGAACAGGCCAGCTGGATGCCGGCCTGACAGGCGCCCACCACGAGCACGCCGGTGTCGCGCGGGGCGACGGCGGTGCTGTTCACGAGGTGCTACTCCTGGGCTTCCGGGGTGGTGACGCGCAGATCGCCGAGCTCTTCGGAGAGCTTGATCTGGCAGGACAGCCGGGAGTTGGGGCAGCGGTCGACGACCGTGCCGTCGAGCATCTCGTCCTCCAGGCCACTGACCGGTTCCAGCCGATCCAGGTCGGCTTCGTCCACGAAGACGTGACAGGTGGCGCAGGACAGGACGCCGCCGCATTCGCCGGTGATGCCGGGGACGCCGTTGCGGACTGCGGTCTGCATCACCGAGTCGCCGACCAAGCCGTCGACGACGCGGACCTCACCGGCGTCGGACACATAAGTGACCTTGGGCATGTTCGTCACACCTCCGTCGGGGTCGAAGTGGGAGTGAAGGTCGCGGGGACCGAGATGTAGCCGTGCGCGCCCCCGATGCTCGGGTAGCCGACCACGGCGTCCGGGTCGATGTGCAGGCCGGGCAGCCGGGTGAGGATCGTCTCCAGCATGGCGTCGAGTTCGGCCTTGGCCAGGGGCGAGCCGAGGCAGCGGTGGTGTCCGGTGCTGAAGGAGACGTGGTCGCGCGCGTTGTCCCGCTCCAGGTCGAGCCGGTCCGGGTCGGGGAACTTCAGCGGGTCGCGGTTGGCGCCGGCCAGCCACATGTAGACGCTCTCCCCACGGGCGATCGGCTGCCCGAGGATCTCGGTGTCCCGTACGGCGGTACGGGCGATGCCGGTCCCCGGTGGCCAGAACCGCAGGAATTCCTCGATGGCGTTCTTCCGGTACGCGGCGTCCGTGCGCACCCGCTCCGCCTGGTCCGGGTGCTGAGTGAGATGGATCAGCGCACTCGCGGTCGCGGCGGTAGTGGTGTCGAAGCCACCGAAGACCAGCGCGTTCACCATGCTCTCGGCCACCTCGAGACCGAGCGGTTCGCCCTGCACCGTACCGGTGGCCAGGGCCGAGAGGACGTCACCGGCCGGGTTCTGGCTGCGGGTGGCCAGCATGTCGCGGAAGCGGACCCGGAGCCGTGCCTGTGCCTCGTGCGGGTAGCGGGGATCGTCCGGCAGCAGGTACACACCCTCGTGCGCGGCGTAGGCGGCGTCGTGCCAGTCGTCGGCGTCGTATCCGAGGACGTAGAGCGTGGTGCGTGCCGTGGTCGGGATGATCACGTCGTCGATCAGCTCGGCTTGCCCCCGCCCCGCCACCTTGTCGAGGGCCTCGTCGAGGTACTGCCGGGCGACGGGAGCCCACTGGCGCAGGGCTTTCGGGGTGAAGAACGGCGCTTCGATGCGGCGGCGTTCGGTGTGCAGCGGCGGGTCGGACTCCCCGAGGTGCAGCCGGTAGGGCATCTGGGGGATGAGCTGGCCCTTGCCGCCGTTCTCGGTGCCGGTCAGGTCGTTGACGGAGGTGAAGGTCTCCCAGTCGGAGCCGATGCGCTGCACCTCCTCCCACGAGGCCACCACCCAGTAGCCGCCGTGGTGTTCGGTCCAGGCGATGGGGCTGCCGGTGGCGTGGAACCGGGCGGCGAGTTGCTTCCAGGTGTCGCGGTAGGCGGGCGAGTGGTGGTCGAAGTCGATGACCGGCCTGCCGGCGGCCGACCGCCGGACGAGGTCGTGGGTGACACTCATGTCGTACGGGCCTTTCTTCGTGGGAGCGGCATCAGGACTGGCCGGCGGAGGCAGCTTTGGCGATGACGTCGTCGAGGATCGGGACGATGGCGTCGCCGAACCCGATTGGGTCGTCGCAGGGGGCGAAGTGCCCGAGCCCGGCGACCTTGATGAACTTGGCGCCGGGGATGAACTTCTCCACGGCCGGGCCGCCGTTGACGTCGTCGTCGCTGGCCGGGTCGTACTCGCCGGTGACGACGTAGACGGGCTTCGCGTGGGCGTCGATCTTGTGCCCGTTCTCCTTGAGGTCGTGCTCGTAGGCGAAGTAGTCGTTGTCGCCCGCGTAGATGCCGGGGAACGCCGAGCGGTAGATCCAGTACGTCTCGTGCGCGTTCGGCTCGGGTGCCTGGGGCGCGGTCGCACCGAAGTTGAGCGCGGGGGCGTAGCTGTCGGCGATCGACGGGGTACGGAACATGTCGTTGGAGAAGCCGTCGAACAGCGGCGGGTTGCCGTACCAGCCGTTGAGGGAGATGAACGCGCCGAAGCGGTCGCCGCGTTCGGCCGCGAGGTCGAGGGCGAGCTGGCCGCCGACCGAGCAGCCCATGAAGTACGGGTTGTCCAGGCCCAGGGTGTCGGCGATCGCGACCACCCAGTTGATCAGGCCGTCGCGGCCGGGGCGGTAGGTCTCCTCCCACCAGCGCACCCCGATCGGAGGCAGCGACTTGCCGTGGTAGGGCAGGTCGTAGGCGTACATCGTGAAGCGTTCCTGCATCCGCGGGTCGGCCAGCAGGTGGCGGTACTGGCGGCCGTCGGCGCCTGCGGTCGCCTGCAGCAGCAGCGGGATCGGGCCGTGGCCGGAGGTCTCGTAGTAGATCCGTGCCTCCTGGCCGTTCGCGGAGACGTAGACGTACCGTCCGACGGCGTTGTCCGTCTCGCGGAAGGGGTCCTGGAAGGGCTTGCGGACCGGCGCGCCGGCCACCGTCTCGCGCACCACCTGGTACAGGCGGGCCCAGCCGCTCTGCCAGGGGGCGACGGTGCCGCCGAAGTCGCCGACGATCCTCAGACCGCGGGTCATGCCGACGACGCAGCTCTCGTAGCCGGCCGGGGGGACAGCAGCGGAGAACGCGGTCGACCAGAACTCGGCCGGCGCGGAGAAGGTCACATCGGCGGCGAGGTCCGCGTGCACCTCCTCGGCCCTGGCGGGGACACCGTCCTCGACCACCAGGTCGAACGCCCCCTCGGGCAGATCGAACCGGACGCGGCCGGAGTAGGTGCGCAGCTTGTAGGCCAGTTCCTTGTCGGAACCGGCCGCCGCGAGGATCTTCTGTCGATCGACGAGAGCAGTCATGGGAGCCCGCTTCCTTGCGTGCCGGGAGGGGAGAGAAGCGGCCGACGGGCCATGCCGTACGGCCGTCCATTTCGTGTCACACTGTGACTCGAAGTCGGTGTCACCGTATGACACGAACCTGGGTGTGGCAAGAGGTGGGGAAACGTGATGGAAATCAATGGCGGTCGAACGCCTGAACAGTCGCCTGTCGCCGGATTCGCTAGCCTGGCCCGGTGAGGGACGAGAGCTGGGCCACCGGAGCGAGCGCCGCGCTGCTCGCCGCCGTACAAGGAGTCGCGGCGGTCACCGAGGAGCGGCGCGGAACGACCCTGCGCGACACCAGGAGCATCGCGCGCAGGCTCGGCACGAGCGCAGTCGCGCTCTTCGCCCAACGGGGCTTCGACGACGTGAAGGTCAGCGAGATCGCCGCGCACGCGGGGGTCACGTCACGGACGTTCTTCCGGTACTTCCCGTCGAAGGAAACCGTGATCCTCGACATCTGGGACCAGACGAACGCACGTCTCATGGAGCTGATCGAGACGGTGGGGCAACCCGAGGCCGAGGTGCTGCCGACGCTCACCGAAGCCGTCGTGGCCTGGTGTCGCGAATACGGGGACCTCTTCCGCGCCCTGGCTCCGATGACCGAGCAGTCCGAGACCCTCATGGCGGCTGTCAACCTCCGCACTGTCGTCTGGGAGGACCATCTCGCGGACGCGCTGCGTGTGCGGTACCCGGAACTCGACGAGATGGACGCCAAGGTGTGGAGTTCCACGACGATGGCCCTGCTCCGCCTCTTCCAACGCAACGCCGTCGCCCACGGCCTCAGTTACGCGGAGGCCGCCCAGGACGTCTTCGACCGGCTCGCCGCCCTGACGTCAAGGAGCTCGTCGCATCGGATCACAGCCGGCTCCCGTCGCCCCAGCGACATCGCCTGACGCCTCGACTCCGAGCTCAGCCCTCCCGCCAGTGACGGTCGAGGGGCTCGTTCAAGATCTGCAGGGCCTGCTCACGCAGCCGGGCCAGATCCTCCGCCGTGCCCTGGGGAAGAGCCGCCCAGCGGTGATGGGCGGCGCGCAGGGCCGTGCCGACCGCGCCGACGGCGAGAAAGGGGCGCAGGTCGGTGTCCGGGTCCACACCCTCGCGCTCGGCGAGCTTGCGCGCGAGACGGTCCTCGATCGACAGGAGGCGCTGGAAATAGGCGGCTAGCAGCGGCGGGGAGTTCTCCAGCAGCCACACGATGCGCGTCCACAGTTCGCCGGTGCCGTCGTCGGCCTCCATCAGCTGCTCCACGACGGTACGGGCCGCGTTGGCGAACGCGGTAACCGGCGGCTCCTCGGCCGGGCGTGCCTCCAGGGCGGGAAAGATGGCCTCGTCGGCCTCGGTGATCAGGGCCAGGGCGACCTCGTCCTTGGTCGCGAAGTAGCGGAAGAAGGTGCGGGGAGCAACCTCGGCGGCTTCGGCGATCTCGGCGACGGTGGTCTCGTCGTAACCGCGTTCCACGAACAGGGTTACGGCGGTCGAGATGATCGCATACCGGGTGCGCATCTTCTTGCGCTCCCGCAGACCGGGCTTCGCCTCAGCCGTCATGTCGTCCTGCCTCCGCTCTTTCCGCTGGAAGTCTGCCACAGGGCAGAAGGAGAGGCCGGGGCCCGCCGTCCCCACGAGGGCCCCGGCCGAGCGGGGAGTGTTTCGTGGTCTTCCGTCCGGCTCCGCTCGATGCCGGGCGGCGCGCTCCCCGCGCCTGCGGGCGGACCGCCGGGTCCGCCTGTCAGGACGTCAGATGTGCACGGCGGCGCCTTCGACCTTGCGGCCCTCCTTGGTCAGCAGACCGATCGCGGCGCCCACGAGTGCGACGACGCCGGCGACGACGAACGCGAGATGCATGCCGTCCATGAAGGCGCTGTGCGTGATGTTCGTGATGACCTCGGCGACGGGCGCCGGTGTCTTCGGGGCGACCGGGGCGACGCCGACGGAGACCGCCTCCTTGGCCTGGGCGAGCTGCTCGCCGCTGAGGGGCGGCAGGTGGGCGGCCGACCAGCGTTCGGCGAAGACGTCGTTGAGCTTGGCCGTCATCACCGCGCCCAGGACCGCGGTGCCGAGGGTACCGCCGACCTGCATGGCGGTGGACTGCAGACCGCCGGCCACACCGGCCAGCTCGACCTCGGCGTTGCCGACGATGACCTCGGTGGCGCCGACCATGATCGGGGCCAGGCCGAGGCCCAGCATGCCGAACCACACCAGGGTGTCGTTGGCGCCCGAACCGGTGTTGAGGCCGGCGAGACCGAACAGGGCTCCGGCCGTCAGGAGCATGCCGGCGACCATCGGCGGCCGCGGACCGAACCGATTGATGAGCGCGCCGGCCAGCGGTGCGCCGACAACCATCAGGCCCGTGAGGGGAAGCATCCGCACGGCGGCGTCGACGGCGCTCATGCCGTGCACGTTCTGCAGGTAGAAGGTCATGTAGAACATGGCCCCGAACAGACAGAACGACAGCATCAGCATCAGTACGACGCCCGCCGACAGGGGCAGGGAGCGGAACAGTCGCAGCGGCAGAAGTGGCTCCTTCGTGCGGCGCTCACGCAGCACGAACAGCAGGCCCACGACCAGGGTGGCGCCGAGGAATCCAAGGGTCCTGGTGTCGCCCCAGCCGTAGTCGGGGGCCTTGATGAGGGCCCACACCAGCAGGAACAGGGTGCCGGACAGCAGCACGATCCCGGGGACGTCGAAGGACTTGGAGTTCTGGTCGCGCTCGGTGTCCTTCAGGAACAGCAGACCCATGACGACGGCGACGATGCCGACGGGCACGTTGATGTAGAAGCAGGACTCCCAGTTCACGTGCTCGACCAGCAGACCGCCGACGATCGGGCCGGCCGCGGTGGACGCGGCGACCACCGCGCCCCAGATGCCGATCGCGGAGTTCAGCTTCTCGGCCGGGAACGTGGAGCGGATGATGCCGAGCGCGGTCGGCTGGAGCATCGCGCCGAACAAGCCCTGCACCACGCGCAGGCCGATCATGACCTTGATGTCGTCGGTCAGGCCGATGCCGGCGGAGGAGGCGACGAAGCCGACCGCACCTATCAGGAAGATCTTCGTGTGCCCGAAGCGGTCGCCGAGCTTGCCGACGGTGATCAGGCTGACCGCGAGGGCCAGCAGGTAGGCGTTGGTCACCCACTGGATGTCGGAGAGTGAGGCGTCCAGGTCCTTCTGGATGGCCGGGCTGGCGATGGCGACGATCGTCCCGTCCAGTGCGACGAGCATCACGCCGAGCGCGACGGCCAGCAGCGAGAGCCACGGATGGCCGCGCAGTCGGCGAATGCCCGAGGCGGCTGGGACCGGCTTCTGGACGGGAGCTTCGGCAACGGTGGACTTGCTCACGGTGAGGGTTCTCCTGAACTCACGGTTCGATCGGATGAACCCACGTTATGGCATCAAGTGCCATGTGGCAGTCAAGTGCCAAGTTAATTCCAAGTGACATATGGCACGTGGCGTCGGCAACTGGTAGGAGGCTCGGCGGCTGTCCGCGGCCCGTGCCCCGACTCCAGCCCGGCAGTTGTCGGAGTGGAGCTCTCAAGCCGGATTAGCCGGATTAACGGATGTCGAACCGGCCTGGTCTGCCCGCTCAGAGGTATCCGGCGCAGTCGGGAGAACCGCTGTGCGGCGGATGGGGTGGAGGGGGTCGTTGGTGTGCTGGGCTTCGTTGAGGATGCGGTCCAGGCGCAGGCGGCCGGTCTGGTGGCCGTAGGGGCGCAGGGTTTTGGTGATCGCTTGGATCGACACCAGGCTGGGTGGAGGGCAGCGGGCTGGAGGGGCCAGTGCCCCGTGGTGAACGCGTCGTCTCGGGGCGGCACGGCGGAACTGGGCCGGCCCCGCATGCAGGCGGCTACGGCCGTAGACGCGTGAACTCGCTTGGCAGCGGCCACAGTTCCCCAAGCGGCCCATGTGCACCCGCCGCGCGTGCACTGCCACGGCCCGGGCTGACTCCCCGCTGACTCAGGCCCGTCCGTTCACCGTGTGCGAGGCCGACGCCCACCACGGCCCAGCTGACCCCTTTCCCCGACTCACTGCCAGCGCATACCAACAGCGGACAGCTCCTCCACTCGTTCGGGAGCAAGACTCGCTTTGCGAGTACGGGCGTTGGCGATGAACACACCGAGGGCCAGCTCCGCCCCGTCAACAGTTTCGATGTGCGATCGAGGTACGTTCAGATGCCCCTCCCGGGTGCGGTACTGGCGGGACGCCGCCAAGTTCGCCTCCCATTTCTGCGCCCGGCTGCGCCGCGGAGAGACCGCGGGGACGGGCGGTCGCTCCGGAAGAGGCTCGATGCCCAGCACCTCGCCGAGCAGCCACTGCTGCTCACCGCTGGGGACTGTGGTCGGCGCGGTGCACCGCAGGGAGAAACAGGATGTGCGTGGTGTGAGGCCATTCGCCACTGCTCCTCGGGCCGCAAGCCGGATCTGGGGTGCGCTGCAGCGCTGCTGGCCGGGGACAGCTGACTCGGACACGTGGCGGGACGTTGGGACCTTCAGCCACACCACGATGCTAGGTATGGCACTGAACAGTTCACCGCGCTACTGAACTGACCGCTGAACTGTTTCGTGCGCAACTGAACTCTTCAGTGCCGTTCAACACCGCCTTTGCCCTTCTCCCTCGCGCCCGGCAGGAACTCCTGCATCTTCGCCTTGAAGCCCTGCTTGACCATCGACGCCCGGTCGGCGTCGCCCTTGAGGATCGAGGCGGCCGTGGACTCCATCTGCTCCCAGGTGGCGTGCGGCGGGATCGGTGGCACCGCCGGATCGGTGAGGAACTCGACCACCGCGGGCCCGTCGGCGGCCAGCGCCGCGCGCCAGCCCGCCTCGACGTCCTCGGGCTTCTCCACGCGGATGCCGGTCAGCCCCAGAGAGCGCGCGAAGGCCGCGTACTGCACGTCCGGCAGCTCCTGCGAGGGCAGGAAGGACGGCTCGCCGCCCATCGCCCGCAGCTCCCAGGTCACCTGGTTGAGATCGTGGTTGTTCCAGACGGCCACCACCAGCCGCGGATCCTCCCAGCGGTCCTTGTACTTGGCCGCCGTGATCAGTTCCGCCATGCCGTTCATCTGCATCGCCCCGTCCCCGACCAGGGCGATCGCCGGCCGGTCCGGGTGGGCGAACTTCGCACCGATCGCGTACGGCACCCCGCACCCCATCGTCGCCAGCGTGCCCGACAGGGAGCCGCGCATGCCGTCGCGCATGGTGATGTGCCGTGCGTACCAGTTGGCCGCCGAACCGGAGTCCGAGGAGATCATCGCGTCGGCCGGCAGCAGCGGATCGAGGGCGTGGGCCACCAGCTCCGGATTGATCGGGTCGGCCGACAGCTCCGCCCGCCGCGCCGTCACCTCACGCCAGCGCGCCACGCCCGCGCACACCTCGTCGAACCACTCGCGGCCCCGCTCCGGGTCGATCAGCGGGATCAGCCGCTCCAGCGTCGCCTTCGCGTCGCCGACCAGGTTCACCTCGTACGGGTAGCGCATCCCGACCATGTGCGGGTCGATGTCGACCTGCACGGCCCGCGCCTTGCCGAAGTCCGGCAGGAACTGCGAGTACGGGAAGGACGAGCCGATGGTCAGCAGCGTGTCGCAGTCGCGCATCAGCTCGTACGAGGGGCGGGTGCCCAGCAGACCGATCGAGCCGGTGACGTACGGCAGTTCGTCGCTCAGCACGTCCTTGCCGAGCAGTGCCTTGGCGACCCCCGCGCCGAGCAGCTCGGCGATCCGCGCCACCTCGGCACGCGCCCCGGCGGCGCCCTGCCCGACGAGGATCGCGACCTTGTCCCCGGCGTTCAGGATCTCGGCGGCCTGCTCCACCGACTCCGTCGAGGGCACCGCCGTCCAGGCGCCGCCGCCCAGACTGGAGGGGACCATCTTGAAATCGTGGGTCGGCGCCGAGTACTCCAGCTCCTGCACGTCACCGGGGACGATGACGGCCGTCGGCGCCCGCCGGGCGTACGCGGTGCGGATCGCCCGGTCCAGGACGTTCGGCAACTGCTCGGGCACGGTCACGGTCTCGACGAAGTCCGAGGCCACGTCCTTGAACAGGGTGTGCAGGTCGACCTCCTGCTGGTACGAGCCGCCCATCGCGCTGCGGTGCGTCTGGCCGACGATCGCGAGCACGGGCACATGGTCCAGCTTGGCGTCGTACAGCCCGTTGAGCAGGTGGATCGCACCCGGGCCCGAGGTCGCCGCGCACACGCCGAGCCGACCGGAGAACTTGGCGTACCCGACCGCCTGGAACGCCGACATCTCCTCGTGCCGCGACTGGATGAACCGTGGCCGGTCCTCCGCCCGGCCCCAGGCCGCGAGCAGACCGTTGATTCCGTCGCCCGGATACCCGAATACCTGTTCGACTTCCCATGCGCGCAGCCGCTGCAAGATGTGATCGCCGACGGTGGTGCTCATACTGGAACCTCCCGGGTGTGATTCTCCGAGCGAGTCACCCGCCGGGGACGGGAAAAACCTGTAGGTGTTTGCCCGGCATGATCCGGGGCAGGCGCATTAACAGTGCTTCGGACAGGAGGCACGTCCGTGGAAGAGGCGATGTTTCCATCACGGGTGTGCTGTCCGCCGTGCACGTCCGCGCCCCCACGGTGACCGTCCATCCCAGCACCAATAGGGAGTTGCGACGCACCATGCGTACTCAGGTGAACGCGAAGCACCACCCCCACGACGACGCCCCCGACACCGCGGAAGCATTCCGCAAGCTGGCCACGCTTCCCCCCGGTCAGCAGCGGGACACCCTGCGTGAACAGATCATCGAAGCATGGCTGCCCATGGCCGAACGGCTCGCGGGCCGGTTCCGCAGCCGTGGCGAGAGCTACGAGGACCTCCGCCAGGTCGCCTCGCTCGGTCTGGTCAAGGCCGTCGACCGGTACGACCCCGAGCGCGGCAACGCGTTCGAGAGCTATGCGGTACCCACCGTGACCGGTGAGATCAAGCGGCACTTCCGGGACCATATGTGGACCCTGCACGTGCCGCGCCGGGTCCAGGACCTGCGCAACCGTGTGCGGTTCGCCAGCCAGGACCTGTCCCAGACGATCTCCGGGCGGCGGCCCACCGTCGCGGAGATCGCGGCGCACGCGAACATGAGCGAGGAGGACGTCCAGGTCGGCCTGGAGGCCCTGGAGAGCTTCACCGCCCTGTCACTGGACGCGGAGCTGCCCGGGAGCGAGGACGGGTACTCGCTGAGCGACGCACTCGGAGCGATCGATCCCGCACTCGACACCGTGGTGGACCGGGAGGCCGTGAAGCCCCGGCTGGCCGCGTTGCCGGAGCGTGAGCGGGCCATTCTGTACATGCGGTTCTTCGGGGACATGACGCAGAGCCGGATCGCCGAGCAGTTGGGGATCTCCCAGATGCATGTGTCGCGGTTGATCAGCCGGTGCTGCGACCGGTTGCGCGACCAGGTGATGAGGGATGTCGCCTAGCTTTCGCCTAGCTTGCTCTTCGACGTCCGACGTCGAATGTTGCGTCCGGGGCCGCACGGACCCCTCAGGGGGCCCGTCTGTCCATGGCCAGGGCTATGTGGCGGGACAACGTGTCCATGGTCCGGGCCTCCGCCATCGAGAAGGCCAGGCGGGCCCCGGAGCGGAAGAGGGTCAGGACGCCCTTGATCCGGCCGTCCGGGGCCGGCAGGGGAACGGTCAGCAGGGATGTCACGTCGGCTCTGACCAGGACAGAGGCTCCGGTGCCGTCCCGGCCGAAGGCGTCGGGGTCGGCGGGGCGGACCTGGAGGGCGGGGGAACCGCCTCGGGCGGCGTCGACGACGAGGGGGCAGGTGGCGGGGTCCTGAGCCGTCAGCAGCTTCGCCTCCCCCTCCGAGGGCGCCAGGACCGTCGTACGGGTGAGGCCGGCGCTCACCGTGTCGGCGACCACCCAGTCGGCGAAGCGGCCGTGCAGGACGTGGGCCGCGCGGTCGAGGGCGGCATCGGCGGAGGTGCTGAGCAGGGCCGTGGTCATGGCGTCGACGAGGTCCATGAGGGCCGCGTGACGGGTGGTCTCGGCGAGGTTGGGCAGGGGGCGCAGCGGCTCGACGACGGGCAACCGCTCACCCACGGGCTGGAGGGCGACGAGAACGGTGCTGCGCGGCTCGCTGCTGGGGCGCAACGCGGTGAGTGTGGCTCGGACCGGTATCGAGGGGCGCTGCTGGAGATGGACGACGAGGCTCCGGTCGCCCTCGCCACGGGCCACGGCCGCCGCCTGCGAGCGGAAGGCGACCCGGTCGGCGTGGGCCAGGAAACCACTGAGCGGACGGCCCGCCGCATAGCCCGACCGTACGCCCGTGAAGGCGGTCGCCGCCTGGTTGAGGCGGCGCACCACCGTCTCCCGGTCCATCAACACCACGGGAAGCGGCAGACGCTGGAAGACGGCGTTCAGCAACTGGTGCTCCTGGGCGGCGGATGAGAGACCACCGCCCGGGCCCGAGGTGGTCAACCGCTCGTACCAGGGCCACAACCGGTCGGCGACATGGTCGAGTTCGAAGATCGCGGCGTCCAGCACCGTCGGGAGATCATCGGCCGGTACCGAGCGTGCCGCCTTGAGTTCCGCGACACGGCGGACGAAATCCGCGAGTTCCTCACCGAATTCGTCCGTCTGCGTCATGCGACGAACGTAATGCCTGGGAGGCGTCGAGGGGACGGCCGGACCGAAAGCGCGAACGTCGTTTTCCCCGAAGGCGCACGGGAAGGCGATCGGGAAGAGGAGGCGTGCGAGATGCCGGAAACCGAACAGCTCGGCCTGCTGGGCGTGGAATCGCCGGAATCGGCACATCCGGGCCGAAGGCTCTCCGAACTCGTCGAACAGGCCGCCCGTTGCACCGACGACTGCTGCGGCGCCAGCGGCATGGTGTCCGACAGCGGGAGCGAGTACCCCGCCGCGGTCACCCACCCCGACCTCGCCGGACTGGTCGCCGTCCAGTTGCGCTCGGGCGACGGGCCGATCCCGACCGCACTGGAGCGCGGTGAGCCCGTCGACTCCGCCGATCTGCTGTGTGAGGAACGCTGGCCGGAGTACCGGGCCGTGGCCCTCGACGCGGGCGTACGGTCCAGCGTCACGCTCCCCTTCCGGCGCTCGGGTCTCACCGTGACCCTCAGCCTGTACAGCTTCCGTGCCCACACCTTGGACGACGCCCCGCGCGGCCCCGCCCGCGCCCTCGGCGACCTCGCCACGACCTGCATCGTCCGCGACCGCTCCTACCGGGCCGCCCTCACCGAACTCGACCAACTCGGCGCCGCCCTGCGCTCCCGTCCCGTCGTCGACCAGGCCTGCGGCATGGTCATGCACGTCCTCGGCTGCGATGCCGACGCCGCCTTCACCGTCCTGCGCCGCATCTCCCAGTGCACCAACCGCAAGCTGTCCGACGTCGCGTCGGCGGTGGTGGAGAAGCGGGGCAGGGGCCTGGAGAAGGAATTGGTCCCGCTCTCCGGCTGAGCGGTTCCGGGGGCTTTCGAGGGGCGCGGGCGCTCACCGGCTGAACCCGGGCGGAGCGGACCTTCACCCACTCGGCCGCCCCACGTCCCGCGAATGGTGCCCGGCGACGCGCGCCCCGCAGGGCACGGCGCTCTGATGGACCACGGGGCACGGCGGTCGTGCCCCGTCCGTCGGAGCCGGCCGAAGGAGCCCCGCCCATGCGCCGCACTGCCCGTGTCCTGTCCGCCACCGCCCTGATCGGTGCCGTCCTGGGCGCCGCCGCCCCGGCCGCGTACGCGGAACCGGCGCCCGACGTGAGCCCCCTCACCCCCGCACCGGGCGGCACCCTCACCATCTCCGTGGCCTGCGACCCCACCGGCGGCCCCGCGCCCGAGACCATCGACGCCGGCTCGGACGCCTTCGAACAGGGCACCGTCACGCTCCAGCGCGTCCCCGGCGACGACTCGGCGGGGCCCTCCTACCAGGGCACCGCCAAGATCGCGCCCGCCGCGGACTTCGATATCGCCTCCGACGCGAAGGGCGCCTCCTCCGAGTGGGGAGTGGACGGCACCTGCCCGGCGCCGGCGGGCGGTGAGGAGAAGCAGTGGAGCACCACCTTCGACGTCTCCCTCGGCGGCGACCAGCACCCCACGACGGACCCGCCGTCCGACCCGCAGCCGTACCCGTCGGCTGACCAGGAGCTGCACTCGCCGACCGAGAAGGAGTCGTACCCGCCGACCGAGACGGAGTCCCACCAACCGTCCGGGAAGGGGTCGTACCAGCCGACGGACAAGGAGCCGTACCCGCCCGGCGACCCACAGTCGTACCAGCCCACGCACCACGCCACCCAGCACACCGCTCCGGTCCAGCGCGGTGTCCACGCGGGTGACGGCGGTGCCTTCACCGACTCCGTCCCGGCCCTCGTCGCCGGCGGCCTCCTCATCGCGGGAGCGCTCGGCGCCGCCGTGCACCGACTGCGCCACCGGGACCGGTGGATGTCATGACGTGGCTGTCATGACGGCTGATCTCATGACGGCGACGGTCGTGACGGCGGACGTCGTGACGGCGGACGTCGTGACAGCGTGGACGCCGGATGACAGGGGACGTCATGACAAGAGGCGGCCCCCACCCGCGGAACCCGTCGCCGCTGTGACCGGCGCAACCCTCGCGGGGACCCATGGGACGCGTGGGCCGGGGTACTGAGAGGCCGAGGGTGGGTACGGCGCCTTCCCGCGGTACCACGGCGCACAGCCGCGGTACGGGAGAGCGCCGACGACATCCCGGAGCGCGGAGCGCCGAACAACGCAACACGACTGCGCGGAGGCACACATGCGGCGGACGGATCCGGAAGGGCACGGACCAGTCCGCTTCGGCCCGCCGCCTCCCGCTCAGGGACTGCCCGTCCTGCCCGAACTGGCCGCCGTCCTCTCCGCCGCGGCGGGCCACTCCCACGCCGTACCCCCCGGCGGCTCCTCCTCGCTCCTGGACGCCGCATGCGGCTACTGGGACCGGCGCGGACTGCCCACCGCACCGGACAGGGCCGTCGCGGCCCCCGGTGCCCCCGCCCTGCTCCTCGCGCTGACCGCCGCCATCGGCGGTGACGTCCTGCTCCCCAGGCCGTGTGCCGCGTGGTGGGAGCCGCAGGCGAGAGCGTTGGGCAGATCGGTGTTCCATGTGGCCACGCCCGCCGAATGCGGGGGCGTGCCGGACCCGTACGCGCTCCTGGAGACCGTGCGCAGGATCCGGGCCGAGGGCGGTGATCCCCGGCTGCTCGTCCTGTGCGTCGCGGACGACCCGACCGCCACCGTGGCCCCGCCCGAACTGATGCACGAAGCGATGGAGGCGGCCCTGGGGGAGGGGCTGTACCTGGTCAGCGACGAGACATGGCGCGACACCCTGCACGACCCGCACGACACCGTGCTGCTCAGCCCCGCCGAGATGCTGCCCGACCGGGTCACCGTCGTCACCGACCTCGCCGGGCCCTTCCTGCCGCCCGGCTGGCCCGCGGCGGTCGCCCGCTTCCCCGGCGACGGGGCGGGTGCGGGGCTGCGGGACCGGGTCCTCGACGTGCTCACCGCGCTGGGTGCCCGCGTCGCCACACCGGTCGCCGCGGCCGCCACCTACGCCCTCGACGAGCCCGCCCCCGTCACCGAACGGCTCGCGGCCACCGTACGCCTGCACGCGCGGGTCGCCGTCGCCGTGCACCGGGCCGTGGTCGCCGCCGGGGCGTTCGCCCTGCCACCGCGCGCCGGACGGCATGTGTACGCCGACCTCGCCCCCCTGCGTTCGGCGCTCGCCGCGCACGGTGTCGGCGATGCCCAGGAGGCGGAGGACTTCCTCACCGTCCGGCTCGGGATGCCCGCGCCGGGCGGGCACCGGTTCGGGGACGAACTCGGGGCGCTGCGCGTCCGGCTGTCCACCGCCCCGTTCCTCGGCGCCACCGACGCGGAGCGGGCGCGGGTGCTCACCGCGACGGACCCCCTGGAACTGCCCCATGTGGAGCGCGCGTTGAGGGCCCTCGGCACGGCACTCGAGGATCTTCGATGACGAGGGCTCCGTGCTCCCGCAAGCTTCGGCCGCTCTTCGGCGACGTCCGCGTGGACGACCCATAGCGACGACGCCCACCAACGCCCCCGATGACCCCAACGCCCCAACGGGCCTCACCGGCCACCACGGCCACCAGCGGCCTCCGACACCGCCTCGGAGACTTCCGGAGACCTCCGGAGACCTTGGCGATCCTCAGCGACGACGATCCGTGACGACGCTCAGCGACGGGAGACTCCTCGATGACGCAGCAGTCCGAGTCGACCACCTCGACGACAACCTCATCGGTCACCACCACGACGACCGCTGAGGACACCGACGATCCGGCGTCCACGCCACCGGTCATGCCACCGGTCACGCCACCGTCCAATTCGGCCTTCGCCCACCCCCTCACGCCCCCGCCGCTCGTCGAACCCCGCCCCATCGGCGAGCGGCGCCGCTGGCCACGATCCTTCGCCGACCGGCTGACCACACCCCTGCCCGGCCTGAAGGCCTTCGCCCGGTTCGCCCGCGAAGGTTCGGTCCGGCCGGGAGCCGACGGCCTCGCCGACATCCCGCGACTGCCGTACGAGCCGGGGCCGTTGCCCCGGGTGGACACCCGGACCGTCGCCGTCTCCTGGGCCGGGCACGCGAGTTGGGTGGTGCGGATCGGCGGACTCACCGTGCTCACCGATCCCGTCTGGTCCCGCCGGATCCTCGGCACCCCCGCCCGGATCACCCCCGTGGGCATCCCCTGGGACGCCCTGCCCCGCGTGGACGCGGTCGTCATCAGCCACAACCACTACGACCACCTCGACGCCCCCACGCTGGCCGAACTCCCGCACGACACCGCGGTCTTCGTCCCCGCCGGGCTCGGCCGCTGGTTCCGGCGGCGCCGTTTCAGCCGGGTCACCGAGCTGGACTGGTGGGAGGCGGCCGAACTCGACGGCATCCGCTTCGACTTCGTGCCGGCCCACCACTGGTCCAAGCGCACGCTTACCGACACCTGCCGCTCGCTCTGGGGCGGCTGGGTACTCACCGCACCCGACGGCAAGCGCCTCTACTTCGCCGGCGACACCGGCTACGGCCACTGGTTCTCCCTCATCGGCCGCCGCTACCCCGGCATCGACCTCGCCCTCCTGCCGATCGGCGCCTACGACCCCCGCTGGTGGCTCAGCGACGTCCACTGCGACCCGGAGGAAGCGGTCCGCGCCTTCCAGGACCTGGGCGCCCACCGTATGGCCCCCATGCACTGGGCCACGTTCGTCCTGTCGGCGGAGCCGGTCCTGGAACCCTTGAGGAGGGTGAGGACGGCCTGGCAGACGGCCGGACTGCCGCGCGAGAAGCTGTGGGACCTGCCGATCGGCGGCTCCCGAGTGCTGGACTGACCCGGCGGCGGCGCACCCGCGCCCCTGAAGGGGGCACAGCCCACCCTTCAGGGGCGCGGGGAACAGCGCGAACGACCACGACGCAGCCGTAGACCACGACGCGCCCTTGGCTCGCGACGCGCCCTTGGCTCGCGACGCACCCGTAGCCCGCGACGCACCCGAAGCCACTGCGAGACCTCACCGGACAACCCGGCGCCACACACTCGGCACCACACTGAGCAGCACCGTCAACACGACCGCCGCGAGCACCCCTTCCCACGGCTCCTTGAACAACGACCCACCCAGAATGCCGATCAACTGATACGTCACGGCCCACGCCAGGCACGCCGGAAGGTTGCCCCGCGCGAACCGCCGCAACGGCATCTTCGCCAGCAGACAGGCAAGCATCACCGGAATGCGCCCGGCCGGCATCAGCCGGGACAGCACCAGCACGGCCACCCCGTGGTCGTCGAGCTTCGCCTGTGCCTGGGCCAGCCGGTCCTCAGGAGCCCGGCGGCGGAGCGCCTCCAGCCAGCGCGAACCGTTCTTGGAGCCCATCCCTCGCCGTCCCAGCCAGTACAGCGCGATGTCCCCGAGGAACGCGGCGACCGACGCCACCACGAACACCAGCAGCAGTGAGAACGGCGCCGTCTGATGGAACGCCACCACGGCCGCCGAACTGACCAGCGCCCCGGTCGGCACCACCGGCACCAGCGCCCCGACCAGGACCAGCAGAAACAGCGTGGGGTAGCCGATCGCCTGCTGAGTGGACGCGTACGGCACAGTGCTCACAGTGGCCAGGACGATCACCGGGCCTCCTCCAAGACCCCTGGGACCGCTGGGACCCCTGGGACAGCTGGGACCCCTGGGACCGCGGCGACCGCGGCGACCGCGGCGGCTCCCGCCGCGGCCTCTGCCGACGGACGTCTCATCGCGTCACCCCCGGCCGAACGCTCTCCCCGTGCCCCAGTCGGTGCACGGCCACGTCGGGCGCGCGTGCGGCGGCGAGACGTACGAACTCCTCGCCGGGGGCGTGGAATTCATGGGGGCGCACGGCGTCCATTCCGATCGGCCAGTACGTGCCGTAGTGCACCGGCACCGCGCTCCGGGGCGCGAGCAGCGCAAGCGCCTGGGCCGCGCGCCCCGCGTCCAGATGCCCCTCCCCGAGGTAAGGCCCCCAGCCGCCGACCGGCAGCAGCGCCACATCGACCGGTCCCACCTCCTTGGCCATCGACTCGAACAGCCCGGTGTCCCCGGCGAAGTAGGTCCGCGCGCAGCCCTCGACGACGAAGCCGAGCGCCGGCGAACGATGCGGTCCGACCGGCAGCCGCCGCCCGTCGTGCCGGGCGGGCACGGCACGTACGACCAGGTCATGGACCCTGACCTCGTCCCCGGGCGCCACCTCGCAGAGCCGTAGGTGTGCCAGTTTGCGCAGCCCCGGCACCTGCCGCGACGCGCCCCTCGGCACCACCAGCCGCGTACCCGGCGCTAGCCGGGCCAGCGACGGGACATGCAGATGGTCGGCGTGCAGATGCGACACCAGTGCCACATCCGCGACCGCCGCCTCCGGCGGGGGAGGCGCACCACGGCGCCTGCGCAGATGCGCGAGCCGGCGCGTGAAAAGGGGGTCGGTGAGCACGCGCGTGCCCGAGTCCTCCACGGTGCAGGTCGCGTGACCCCACCAGGTGATCTCCACCGGCACTCCGTTCGCCTCCTTCGCGCTACTCCCCCGAGCCTACGGGCTGGAGTAGGGTCTGCGGCTGAACCCGGAGGTGAGGGGGACACCATGGGAGACAAGGGAGACAAGGGCGCCGTCTCCGGCACGGCATGCCCGGATGCGGCTCGTGGGGGTGGGGCGGCCGGTCGCACCGCCGTGGTGCGGGTCACGGCCATAGCGAGCCTGACGCCGCTGGAGGAACTGGAGGCGGATCCCTTCCTGGTCGACTCCCGCAGCCAGCACGCCATGTGCGCCCGCTGGGCCGCCGAGCGCGGCTATGTGGTGACGCGCGAACTGCTCGTCCGCGGGCTGCGCCCCGACCACGGCGCCCTGTGGGCCGACGCCGACGCCGGTCTCGTCGACCTCTTCGTCGCCCCCAGCCGCCGCGTCCTCGAAGGCGCACTCGCCTCCGTCGACGACTTCACCGCCGAATGCGCCCGCCGAGGCATCCGCGTGGAAACCGTCGGTCACGCCGAACCCGCCTACGACGCCCAGATGAAGGCCCAGGTGCACCGCCGCCTGTCGATGCCGACAGCGGGCTACGACGGCCGCTGAGCGCAAGCGGGGTGACGCGCCCCGCAGGGGCGCGGGCCACCGGGCGATCAGCCACACACGACCCGGGGAAGTGTCCCGGAGGTGAGGCGGTCCTCGGCCGGGCCGAGGTCCTCCTTGCGCCGCCCCGCCGTTCACCGGGACTCCCGAACCCTTGCCGGGCCGTACCCCGTTCCTGCCCCCGTGCCACCCCGAAATGCCACCCCGGCGCCCCCACCCCGTGTGACAGTCTGGGCGCACGAACGGGACGTGAGGTGGCCGGCGTGGACGGTGGTCGTTGGCGGAGGGTGCTCAGCGGGATCTGGCGGATGCTCACCGTATGGGCGGTGTCCACGCTGACGATGCTGGCGCTCGCGGGCGCGCTGCCCGACTTCCGGCTGCAGTCCGCGTCCGGCGAGAGCGCCACCCGGATCGGCGTGACCGCTGCCCTGGGCGCCGGCGCGTTCGGTCTGCTCTCCTCACTGGTGTGGCCGCTGCTGGTGCGGGCGTTGCTGCTCGTACCCGCCCTCGTCCTCGGTCTGCTCGTCTTCTTCCTCAACGGCTCCCTGCTCCTTCTCGCCCTGCGGATCAGTCCCTTCGGGCAGGGCGAGGCGGCACCCGAGACCGCCGTGGTGGTCGCCGCCGTGATGTCCGCCGTCGCCTCCGCCACCGGCGGCGCCCTCGCCGTCCGGGACGACGACGCGTACCGGCGCCGCCTGTACCGTCTGGCCGACCGCCGCCGCAGACGGTCCGACGGGGTACCGGGGCCCGCCGGACCCGGCACCGTCTTCCTCCAGCTCGACGGCGTGGGCCACGACGTACTGGAGGCGGCGACCGAGAAGGGCCTGATGCCCACCGTGGCCGGCTGGCTGGGCCGGTCGGCGGACGAGACCCCGAGGCCCCGGCCGACCCACCGGCTCACCCCCTGGCGCACCGACTGGCCCAGCCAGACCGGCGCCAGCCAGCTCGGCATCCTGCACGGCACCAACCACGACGTGCCGGCCTTCCGCTGGTACGAGAAAGACACCCGGGAGGTGATGGTCTGCAATCGGCCCTCCAGCGCAGCCGAACTGCAGCGCCGGGCCATCGACCGCACCGGGGACGGCGGTCTGCTCACCGTCGACGGCGCCAGCCGGGGCAACCTCTTCAGCGGCGGCGCCGAGCAGCTCGCGCTCGTCCTGTCGATCGCGGCCCGCCGGGGGCGGCGGAACCGGTCCCGCGCCGGGTACTTCGCCTACTTCTCCGACCCCGCCAACGCCGTCCGCACCGCCATGTCCTTCGCCGCCGACGTCCTGCGGGAGATCGGCCAGTCCACGCGCGCCCGGTTCGCCGAGCAGCGGCCCCGCGTCAAGCGCGGCGGTCTCTACCCGTTCATCCGCGCCTTCGCGACCGTCGTCGAGCGCGACGTCGTCGTCGCCGCGGTCATCGGGGACATGCTCGCGGGCCGCGCGGCGATCTACGCGGACCTGGTGGCCTACGACGAGGTCGCCCACCACTCCGGCCCGCACAGCCGGGACGCCGCGAAGATCCTCGAACGCCTCGACCGTTCCCTCGCGTTGATCGCCCAGGTCGCCGAACACGCCCCGCGCGCCTACCGGATCGTGCTCCTCTCCGACCACGGCCAGAGCCCCGGCGAGACCTTCCTCGGCCGCTTCGGCCTCACCCTCGGCGACCTGGTCCGCGCCGGCTGCGGCCTGCCCGTACCGCGCCGCGCCCAGCGCACCCACAGCGGCGCCGAGGCCAGGGCCGCGGTACGGGCGGCGCTGCGCATCCCCGTCGAGGAGGGCATCGAGGAGCACCGGCCGACGCGTCGCTCCGAGCCGATCGTCCTCGCCTCCGGCAACCTCGGCCTCGTCTCCTTCCCGGACGTCCCCCACCGGATGAGCCGCGAGGAGATCGACGCCCGGCACCCGGCCCTGCTCTCCACGCTCGCCAACCACCCCGGCATCGGCTTCGTCCTCGTCCGCAGCGAGGAGCACGGCGGTGTCGTCCTCGGCGCGCACGGCGCGGAGATCCCGATCGAGGAGCTGAGCGACGAACTTCCCGGCCCCCTCGCCGACTTCGGACCGGGCACCGCCGACGCCGTACGCCGCACGCACGGCTTCCCGCACACCGCCGACATCATGGTCAACTCCTGGTACGACCCCGCCGAGGGCGAGGTCCTCGCCTTCGAGGAACAGATCGGCTCCCACGGCGGTCTCGGCGGCTGCCAGTCCCGCCCCTTCCTGATGTCTCCGCTGGCCCTCTCCGAGCCGGTGGAGGAGGACGAGGATCTGGTCGGGGCGGAGCATGTCCACCGGGTGCTGAGGCGATGGCTGCGGGAATCGAACGGCCCCCAAGTACCTCTGGACCACGAGAGCGCAACCCTCAGGGGCGCGGGGACCCGCGCGACCGGCCACGACGAACCCGCGCCCGCCCACGAACAGAACCCGGCGGACGCATAGGCACCCGCCCCACGAAGACCGGCTGCGCTAGGCGGCGGCCCGCGACGTACCGGCCGCGCGGGTCGTCTTCTGCGACGCGGCCCCGCACGACGCGGGGTACCTGCCGGTCACCGAGATCGCCGGACGGGCGCGGGCACGCGGACGCGGCGGTACGGAACCGCAGCCGGGCGTCGACCTGCCGCACCGCGCGGACGACTTCCCGCCGGGCGCGCCGGTCCTCGTCATTACCGACGGCTGGTGCGATGTGCCGAGGGCGCGGCGTGCGCACGCGTATCTGATCCCGCAAGGCGCTCGCCTGCCGTTCACCGTACGGGGAGCCGGTGTTCAGGGTGCGGTGAGCGCCGAAGGCACCGGGATGTGATCGAATACGGGCCAACGGAACCCGGCAACGGGACCCCCTCAGAAAGGACTCATCGTGGCAACCACGCGCACCGCACACACGGTCTGGGAAGGCGAGCTTCTCAAGGGCAGCGGCACCGTCACCTTCGACTCCTCCGGCATCGGTTCGCAGCCGGTGTCGTGGCCGTCGCGCGCGGAGCAGGCGAACGGCAAGACCAGCCCCGAGGAGCTGATCGCGGCCGCCCACTCCAGCTGCTTCTCCATGGCCCTCTCCCACGGTCTCACCGGCGCGGGCACCCCGCCCACCCGGCTGGAGACCAAGGCCGACGTGACCTTCCAGCCCGGCGAGGGCATCACCGGCATCCACATCACCGTCCGCGGCGAGGTCCCCGGCCTCGACGCGGCCGGCTTCCAGGAGGCGGCCGAGGGCGCCAAGAAGAACTGCCCGGTCAGCCAGGCCCTGACCGGCACGACCATCACGCTGACGGCCGAGCTGGCCTGACGTACCGCTTCGCACGCCCCATTGACAAGAGCCCGCTCAAGTTTTGTGCTGGTGAGGGGGGCATCCGGCGGAACCTTGAGGAAGGGGACGGCGATGGGGCGTGCGGTCGGGATCGATCTCGGGACGACGAACTCGGTGGTGGCCGTGCTGGAGGGCGGCGAGTCCACCGTCGTGGCCAACGCGGAGGGTGGGCGGACGACACCGTCCGTGGTGGCCTTCGCCAAGAACGGCGAGGTCCTCGTGGGTGAGGTCGCCAAGCGGCAGACCGTGACCAACGTGGAGCGCACCGCCCGCTCCGTCAAACGGCACATGGGGGACGGGAGTTGGCGGTTCCCCGAACGGGGCTCGGTGGACGGCACCCGCTACCGGGCCCAGGAGCTGTCCGCGCGCGTCCTGCAGAAGCTGAAGCGGGACACCGAGTCGTACCTCGGTGAGGACGTCACCGACGCCGTCATCACCGTGCCGGCGTACTTCGACGACGCCCAGCGGCAGGCCACCAAGGAAGCGGGGGAGATCGCGGGCCTGAAGGTCCTGCGGATCATCAACGAGCCCACGGCCGCGGCCCTCGCCTACGGCCTGGACCGGGGCGAGGAGCAGACCGTCCTGGTCTTCGACCTCGGCGGCGGCACCTTCGACGTCTCCCTCCTGGAGATCGGCGACGGCGTCATCGAGGTCAAGGCCACCAACGGTGACACGCACCTCGGGGGCGACGACTGGGACCAGCGGGTCGTCGAGCACCTCGTGAAACGCTTCCAGGGGCAGTACGGCATCGACCTCGGCAACGACAAGATGGCGATCCAGCGGCTGCGCGAAGGCGCTGAGAAAGCCAAGATCGAACTGTCCAGCTCCTCCGAGACGAGCATCAACCTGCCCTACATCACCGCCTCCGCGGAGGGCCCGCTGCACCTGGACGAGAAACTGACCCGGACGCGGTTCCAGGAGCTGACGGCCGACCTGCTGGACCGCTGCAGGACACCGTTCCACCAGGCCGTCAAGGACGCCGGGGTCAAGCTGGCCGCGATCGACCATGTCATCCTGGTCGGGGGCTCGACGCGGATGCCCGCCGTGACCGACCTGGTGAAGGAACTCACCGGCAAGGACCCGCACAAGGGAGTGAACCCCGACGAGGTGGTGGCCGTCGGCGCCGCGCTCCAGGCGGGCGTCATCCGCGGCGACGTCAAGGACGTGCTGCTGCTCGACGTCACCCCGCTGTCCCTGGGCATCGAGACCAAGGGCGGCATCATGACCAGGCTCATCGAGCGCAACACGACGATCCCCACCCGCCGTGCGGAGATCTTCACGACGGCGGTCGACAACCAGCCGTCGGTCGGCATCCAGGTGTACCAGGGTGAACGCGAGATCGCCGCGTACAACAAGAAGCTGGGCGTCTTCGACCTCACCGGGCTGCCGCCCTCGCCCCGAGGCGTCCCGCAGATCGAGGTCGCCTTCGACATCGACGCGGACGGGATCATGCACGTCTCGGCGAAGGACCTGGCCACCGGCCGCGAACAGAAGATGACCGTCACCGGGGGATCCGCCCTCCCCAAGGACGACATCGACCGGATGATGCGGGAGGCCGAGCAGTACGCCGACGAGGACCGCCGGCGCCGGGAGGCCGCCGAGACCCGCAACCAGGCGGAGCAACTCGTCTACCAGACCGAGAAGTTCCTCCGCGACAACACAGAACGCGTCCCCGCCGACAGCCGTGACGAGGTGGAGTCCGCGATCGCCGACGTGAAACAGCGTCTGGAGACCCCGGAGGACACCGCCGCCCTGCGCACCGCCACCGAGAACCTGGCCACCGTCAGCCAGCGCATGGGCCAGGCCATGTACGCGTCGTCCGCGGCCGGTGCCTCGACCGACGAGCCGCCGCCCGGCCCCGCCGAGGAGGAGGGCGTGGTCGACGCGGAGATCGTGGACGACGAGAAGGGCGCGAAGGGAGGAGCGGCGTAGGCCTCGAGGGCGGCGAGACCCCGCGAGACGAGCGCCTCGCTCCCGTCAGTACTTGTCCCGGTACCGCTCCAGGATCTCCTTCGTCTCCTCGGTGGACGCCGCGTGCGCGGCCATGTGGTCGAGGACTTCGAGGTGGGCGGCTACCTCGACACGGGAGTCGAGGTAGAGGGCACCGGTGAGGTATTCGGTGTAGACCATGTCCGGGAGCTCCGGTTCCGCGAAGCGGAAGAGGGAGAAGGGGGCGTAGGTGCCCGGGTGGGGGCCGCTCGCGAACGCGCAGACCTGCAGGATGACGTGGTCGTTCTCGGTGATCTCCAGGAGCCGGTCGATCTGGTCGCGCATCACCTGGGAGCGGATGCTCACCGGCCGCGCCAGAGCCGTCTCGTCCATGATGACCCACAGGTGTGGATGTCTCTCCTGGGTGAGCAGCTTCTGCCGCGCCATCCGCAGTGACACATGGCGTTCGATCGCCTCGGAACCCGTCTGCCCGACCGTCCCTGCCTCCATCACGGCCCGCGCGTATTCCTCGGTCTGCAACATCCCCGGCACGAAGTGCGGCTCGTACTGCCGGATCAGATGCGCCGCCCCCTCGAGGCTGACGTACAGGCTGAACCAGTCGGGCAGCACATCATGGAACCGCTGCCACCACCCCGGCTTGTTGGCCTCCTCCACCAGCGTCACGAACGCGGCGACATCGTGCTCCGCGACGCCGTACGTCGTCAGCAGGACCTGCACGTACGGGATTTTGAGCGCGACGTCGGCCGTCTCCATGCGCCGTACCGTCGCCGGGGCGACCCGCAGGACGCGTGCCGCCTCCTCGCGCTTGAGCCCGGCGGCCTCCCGCAGTTCCTGGAGTCGTCTTCCGAGCACCACCTGGCCCACGGTGGGCGCGGCCCGCCGCTCACTCACGCCACGCCTCCCCATGCGCCGAGATACACGACCAGTCTGTCATGTTCCGGTGGACATCTCACGGGGTCGCCCGGAACGCGACGCCCCGCGGGCCGGTCGCCCGGACGGTTCGACGCGTCGATCCCGGCCGGCCGCCGCCACGACGACCCCACAGGCTACGGGGTGCCATGACCTCCGAGGTAATCGACCTCCCGACGGCCCGCACGCCAGAGTGAGTGAGGCACCTGGTGCCGGTCCGGCGCACTCCGGCCCGGCACCCAGGCCTTCTCGCCCCCGTTCCTCTCGCCTCGACGGAGAGTGATGCGCCATGCCCACCACCCAGTTCGCCGTTCTCGCCCGCACGACCGACCCCCGGACCATGCTGCGCCGCTTCCTGGCCGCGGACGCCCTGGTGACCGGGGCGAACGGGCTCGCCTACCTCCTCGCCGCCGGGCCGCTCGGCCGCTTCCTCGGTGTCGGCCCGGGACTGCTGGTCGCCCTCGGCGGGTTCTTCGCGGTGTACGCGACGGCCGTCGGGCTGCTGGCCTCGCGTGAGCGCCCGCCCGCGTCGCCGGTACGGGCCGTGATCGAGGCCAACCTCGCCTGGTCCGTCCTCAGCCTCGTCGCCCTCGTGCTGTGGCTGACGCCGAGCACCGCGGGCACGGTGTGGACGCTGCTCCAGGCGCTGACGGTGGGCGGGTTCGCGGCGGTCCAGTACGCCGCCCTGCGCGCCTGCGCGCACTGACCGGGAGCCGGGAGCCGGGAGCCCGTCAGGTCAGCAGGGAGTGCAGGTACTTGACCGTCGCCGGGTCGGCCGGGAGGAACGTCTCGATGGCCAGCTCGGCGACGGTCACGTCCATGGGGGTGTTGAAGGTGGACACGGAGGAGATGAAGGAGAGCACCCGCCCTTCGTGCTCGATCCGCATCGGCAGGGCGAAGTAGGCGGTCGCCCCGGCGCCGAGCCCCGCGCCCGGTTCCTCGTCGGGCGTGCCCGGCGGCAGCGGGTACGCGGCCACCTCCTCGTACAGCGCCCGCAGCGGCTCCGAGCGGCGCAGCGCGACCTGGCGTTCCATCTGCTCCAGCAGGTGCCCGCGCCAGGCGCGCAGGTTCCGGATGCGCGGTGCCATGCCCTCGGGGTGAAGGGTCAGCCGCATCGCGTTCAGCGGCGGCAGAAGCAATGACTCGGGGACACCGTCGAGCAGCATGGTGATGCCCCGGTTGGCGGCCATGACGTCGTACGTCGCGTTCATCACCAGCGCCGGATACGGCTCGTAACCCTGGATCAGCCGCTCCATGCCCTCGCGCAGGGCGGCCATCGACGGATCGTCCAGCGGGGTCTCCGGGTAGTGCGGGGCGTAACCGGCCGCGAGGAGCAGCGCGTTGCGCTCCCGTACCGGCACGTCCAGGTGCGCGGCGAGCCGCAGCACCATGTCCTCGCTCGGCCGGGAGCGGCCCGTCTCGACGAAGCTGATGTGCCGCGCCGAGGAGTCGGCGCGCAGCGCCAACTCCATTTGGCTGAGCCGCCGTTGCTCCCGCCAGGCCCGTAGCAGCGGGCCCACGCCCCGGTCGGGAGGGGTGGGGGACCGGCCCACGGAACCGGTCGGGACAATGGTCATGAGGAGAACGTAACCGAGGCGATCGAGGAGTGGCCGGTGTACAACCCGTGGAACCCGTCCTGGGAGGCGACGGCCGTCTACCGGGCACGGGTACGAGGATGCCTGCTCGGCGGCGCGGTCGGGGACGCGCTCGGCTATCCGATCGAGTTCTCCTCGCTGGCGCACATACGCTCCGCCCACGGCGAGCGCGGAGTGACCGGGCTGGTGCCGGACGGCGGGGGTGCCGTGGGACGGGTCAGCGACGACACGCAGATGACCCTCTTCACCGTCGAGGGACTCCACCAGGCCCATGAGCACGAACGGCTCAAAGGTGCCGACGGCGCCTGGACCGACCTGCTCCGCGGCGCCTACGGCCGCTGGCTCGACACCCAGCGGCAGCCCGGCCCCGACCCGCGCGCCGTCTCCGGCCTGGCCTCCCGCCCCTGGCTGTACGCCCGCCGCGCCCCCGGCAACGCCTGTCTGTCCGGCCTCGCCCAGCCGTACCAACCGGAACCGGCCGTCCCGCCGGGGCGGCCCGGCCCCGTCAATCCGGACTCCAAGGGCTGTGGCACGGTCATGCGCTCGGCCCCCTTCGGCCTGGCCCGCGTCCCGGCCGGGACCGCGTTCGAGCGGGCCGTCCAGGGCGCCCGGATGACCCACGGCCACCCCACCGGCTATTACGCCGCCGGAGCCCTCGCCGCGATCGTCACGTACCTGGTGGCCGACGACTCCCTGGAGGGCGCCGTTCTCCGGGCACTGCGGCTGCTCGCCCGCCACCCGGGCCACGAGGAGACCACGCTCGCCCTCACCCGCGCCCTCGACCTGGCCGACGAGGGCGCGCCTACGGCCGAGAAGGTCGAGTCCCTCGGCGCCGGCTGGGTCGCCGAGGAGGCCCTCGCCATGGGTGTGTACTGCGCCCTGGCCACACACAGTGTCACCGAGGCGCTGCTGCTCGCCGTCAACCACTCGGGCGACAGTGACTCCACCGGCTCCATCTGCGGCAACCTCCTCGGCGCCCACTACGGCGACCATGGTCTGCCCCAGGAGTGGCTGGCGGCGACGGAGGGCCGCGCCGAGATCGCCGTCCTCGCGGACGACTTCGCGGCGGAGTGCGTACGGGTCTGAGTGACGCGGCCCGCACGAGTCACCCGTGGACGGACCCGGGAGCGGGCACCCCGCGGGCGCCCGCCCCCTCTTCCGTACCAGGGACCCGGCGGCCCGGCTGTGGCAGGCTGAGTAGGACCGCACGTCACGGAGGGGACGCCACGGAAGGAGTGGGTCATGCCCGTCGAACCCTTGTCGCAGAAGGAGATCGAGGAGCGGCTGGCGGAGCTGCCCGGTTGGTCGCTGGACGGGGACCGGATCGCCCGTTCCTACCGGCTGGGCTCGCACTTCGCGGCGACCGCGCTGGTGGTGCACATCGCCCAGACGCAGGAGGAGCTGGATCACCACTCCGACCTCACCCTCGGCTACAACACGGTTTCCCTGACGATCACCACGCACAGCGCGGGTGGCGCCGTCACCGAGAAGGACTTCGAGCTGGCCCGCATGGTGGAGGCGCTCGCGCCCGGCCACGGGGCGAGCTGAGGCGGGTGCTGGACTACGACAAGGAGGCCGGCGACTACGACGCCCTGCGGGGCGGAGAGCCCCGTGCCGAGGCCGCCGCCCGCGCGGTGCTCGGCCTCGTACCCGAGGGCACCCGGAACCTGCTGGACATCGCCTGCGGTACCGGGATCGTGACCCGGAGGTTCGCGGCCGCGCGGGACGGGATGAGGGTCACCGGTCTCGACCTCACCCAGGCGATGGCGAGCCGTGCCGCCGCCCGGCTCCCCGGCTCGGTCGTGATCGCCGACGGGCGTCGACTCCCCTTCCGTGAGGGGGAGTTCGACGCCGTGACCAGCGTGTGGCTGCTGCATCTGCTCGACCGCCCCGAGGACGTACGGACCGTCGTCGGCGAATGCGCCCGTGTGCTCCGCCCCGGCGGTGTCTACGTCACCACCGTCGACAAGGCCGCCTCCCACAACGTGGGCAGCGACATCGACGCCGTCCTCGCCCCGCGTCCCCGGACCCCGGTCATGGACACCGTCGCGGCCGTGGAGAAGTACGCCTACGCACACGGTCTGCGTCCCGCCGGGCAGGCCCGTTTCCCAGGACGCGGCCAGGGCCGCAGCCCTCGCCGAACCCTCACCGACCTGCGCCGCGGCTGGTTCGTCGCGCTCCCGCCCGGTGACCCGCTCGCCGACGACTTCGCGGTCCGGCTCGCGGCCCTGCCGGACCAGGACCGGCCGCGCCCCGACCCGGAGTTCACCCTGCGGGCGTTCCGCAAGGCCTGAGTTCCGGTGGCACCCTCAGCCCAGCGTCAGCGACGCCTGCACCGGCAGATGGTCGCTGGGGAACTGACCGCCGGACGCGAACGTGTTGATGGCCGCCCGGTGTACCGTGACGCCCGGGGTGGTCAGGATCCAGTCGATGCGGTCCCCGCCCGGTGTCAGCGGGCGGTAGCCGTGGAACGTGGCGTAGAGGTCGCCGCGCTCGGCCGCCGTGTCCCAGGTGTCGACGAGTCCGGCGCCCAGCATCGTGTCGTAGACCTTGTTCCTGTGCGCCGCCACATTGAAGTCGCCGGTGACGACGAGGGGGAGCGACCGGTCGAACCCGGCGACGCGCTGGGCGATCAGGGTCGCGGCACGCTCGCGGGCGTACTGACTGGCGTTGTCGAGGTGGGTGTTGAGGACGTAGAACTGTCCGCCGCCGTCCCGCAGATCGCGGAACCGGACCCAGGTGACCATCCGGATGGAGCCGCCGCCCCAGGTGTTCGACCCGGGCACCTCCGGGGTGTCGGAGAGCCAGAAGTGCTGGTGCTCGACGGGCGCGAGGCGTCGGGTGTCGTAGAAGACCGCCATGAACTCGTCGCGGTTGCCGCCCGCCCGTCCGGTGCCGATCCAGCGGTAGTCCGGTCCGAGGTCGGCCTCGATGTCGAGCAGTTGCCGGTGCAGGCCTTCCTGGGTGCCGATGACATGCGGTGCCTCCTGCCGCAGCAGTGCCCGCATCACCGGTCTGCGCACGGCCCAGCTGTTGGGCCGGGTCGTGCTCGCGTAGCGCAGGTTGAACGACATGGTGTCGAGAGGGACGTCGGCGACTTCCTCCGTCGCGGCGGAGGGCTGGGCGGAGATTCCGGTGCGGGTCAGGGGCAGCAGGACCGCCGCGGCAAGGGCGGTCCGCAGGCTGAGGCGACGCGTGACTCGGCTGTGGTTCGGCACGGGGGCTCCTTCTGCGGCGGCTTCCGGACGAGTCGTGCGCACAACAGGGTGGAACGGCTTTCCATGCTAGTCATGAACATGTCGGTATATCGAGGTGTACGCGACTCGTCGAGGGCGCACGCCCGACCCGGACGTGCGCCCTCGTCCCGTCCTGCCCGGGGTATCAGGTCACCGAGCAGGACTGGTCACCGAGTCTGAACGCGGTCGGTTTCGCGTTGGTCCCCGACCAGCTTCCGGTGAAGCCGAAACTCACCGACGAACCCGCCGCCACCTTGCCGTTCCAGCCGATGTTCCTGGCCGTGACCGCCGACCCGGACTGCGTGTGGTCGGCGTTCCAGAGCTGGGCGATGCTCTGGCCGTTCGGGAAGGTCCAGCCGAGGGACCAGCCGGTCCACGCGCTCGTGCCCGTGTTGGCGAGCTTCACATCGGCCTGGAAGCCGCCGGACCACTGGTTGGTGATCGTGTACGTCACCGCACACGGGCCCGCCGGCTCGGGGTCGGGATCCGTGCCGCCGCCTCCGCCGCCGGTGTCGGAGGAGTCGCCGTAGATGACCCCGCGCCCGTTCGTCGAGACGTAGACCCGCCCGTACACGCGCGGGTCACCCGTGATCGCGGCACCGGTCCAGCCCCACTGATGGGCGTCGTCGTTGATCCGCGTCCAGGACGCGCCCTTGTCCGTCGAGCGGAAGATGCCGCGCACACCGCCGATCTTGGCGCTGGTGTAGAGGGTCTGGTACGAGGCGCCGGCCGCCGCCTTGCCGAAGCCGATGGTGTCGGCCTGCTCGACGCCCGAGAGCTTGGTCCAGGTGGCGCCACTGTCCGTCGAGTGCCACAGACCGTACGCCCCGTCGGTCGCGCCACCCGCCAGCCAGACATCGCCCTTCCCGCCGGGCAGCGCCTTGAACCGCACGCTGTCACCGCTCGGCAGACCGGTCGCGTTCGACGCGGTGAAGGTGGCCCCCCCGTCCGTACTGACGTAGAACTTCCCGGACTTGAACCCGTAGAAGGTCTTCGGGTCCACGCGGTCGGACTCGACGATCGCGTCGGCCGGGATACCGCTCGACACCGACCACGAGGTGCCGAACCCGGTCGTGTACCGCACGCCCGTGCCGGCCGGGCTCCACACGAACCGGCTGCCGTCCGAGGCCGCCGCGACCGTACCGCCGCCGCTCACGCCCGACGGGTCGGTGCCCGCGAACCAGTTGGCGCCGTTGTCCGTGGAGAAGGCGATGTGCGGGCCCGAGTCGAGGTTGCCGACCCGGACGACCGTGTTCGGGTTGGACTCGGCGTAGTCCAGGCTGGTGGTCGTCGTGAAGTTCGGCTGGGTGAACATCATCGACGGCACCTTCGTCAGATCCGTGTGCCGGAAGCCGCCGATGTCACCGAGCGCGCTCAGCAGCGGGGCACCGGACGGGGGAGAGGCCAGGTCGTTGACGGCCGTCTCCTCCAGCCCCCGCACCATCGGCTTGATGGTGAACTGGCTTCCGGAGTCCCAGTTCCCCAGGTTCTCGGTGCCGTAGATCGTCGCACCGGTCCCGTACATCATCCGGTCGGAGTCGAACGGGTCGATCTCCAACGCCTCGGTCATCCAGCCGAGTTTGGGGGTCTGCTCGGGGGGCGACGGATTGGCGCCCCAGGTCAGCCACGGGGACGACGACACATCCATCGTGTAGCGGTTCGCGCGGTTCGGATACGACGTGTAGTCCCACGCCTTGGTCCAGGTGGCGCCGCTGTCCGTCGAGCGGAAGATCTGCGTGTCCGGCCACCAGGAGCTGTACGCCGTCGCCATGACCGTGCCGGGCCGCTGCCGGTCCACGGTCAGCCCGCTGAAGCCGTAGTACGTGTCGGCCTCCGCCACCGGGCTGATGTTCGTCCAGGCACCGGTGGCGGTCGCGTACCGCCACAGTTGCCCCTTGCCGCCGTCGTACGGCCCGCCCTTGTCGCTGTACGACAGGTAGAGATAGCCGTTCGAGGCGTCGAGGACGCCCTTGTGGGCCAGATAACCGGTCGGCTGTCCGGCCACCCGCGACCAGGTCGCGCCCGCGTCCGTCGACCGGTACACCGCGTTGTCCTTGTCGGCGACCCCGACGTAGAGGGTCCTGGTCGCGTTCCCGGACGTGCCCGTCGACTCGTCGAAGGTGACCCACACGATGCCCTGGTTGTCGCTGGAGTACCCACTGGTGTCGGACGGGTCCGCCACGTAGTTGCCGACGTTCGGGAAGTTCGCCACCTGCGACCAGGTGACTCCCGAGTCCGTCGATCGCCACAGCCCCTTGCCGCTGGGCGCCCCCAGGTACAGCACGCTGTTCTTGTTCGGATCGACGACCAGACGCTCACCCATGCCCCGGCCGGGCATGTTGCCGCCCAGCTTGAACGGCAGGTTGGTCTTCTGCCAGCTCGCACCCCGGTCGGACGACCGGAGGATCGCCCCGTTCCCCGGGTCCCAGCTGTTGGTGTACGTCCCGGCCGCCACATACACCTTGTTCGGATCGACGGAGTCGGAGGCGAGGCTCACGACGCCGGTGTGCCCCCAGTTGTCCCACCCGACGGAGTCGAGCAGCGGGGTCCAGGTCTTCGACGACTCCACCCAGCGATAGGCCCCACCGATGTCGGTACGGGCGTACGCGAGGTTCCGCTCCTTGCGGTTGAAGACGATGCCGGGAACGAAACCGCCGCCGTCGATCCGGGCGTTCTTCCAGGTGTAGGTGTCGGCGGCGACGGAGACGGACTTGTCGTTCCTGTCGGCCTGCTCGGCGCCGATCGCGGGTGAGGATCCCGCGAGCAGCCCGGCCGCGAGGGCCAGGACGGTGGTGAGGATGCGCGTTCTTCGCACGGTGGGGTCCTCTCCGGAAGGGTGGGGGGAAAGGCGCGAAGTTCTCTGAGAGAGCACAGCACCCGCGCCCCTGAGGGGCGCGGGGAACTGCGCGACCAGCCACGGACTTCCCGCAGCCGACCTGCGACCTACGACCCGGAGCTATTCCAGCAACTCCGCGTACGAACCCATGGCCAAGGCGATGTCGGCCTGAGCCCAGAACCGGTGATACGTGAACGACGGCGCGGCCCCACCGGCCAGATACGCCTCGATCTTCGACCACGCCGGATCGTCCTCGTAGAAGGACCGGATCGACTCGAACGTCGACGAAGAGTTGATCGCGTCACCGTTCGGCATCGTCCCGGTCCACCCGCTCGGTACGTACACCCGGTCGTCGAACCGGTTGTAGTCCGCACGCGTCTCCGGTACGGCGACGCCGAGCCCGTCCTGGTGGTGCTCCCACATGCCGTCGAGCAGCGCCTTGGCGACCCGGGCCGCGTCGGCGTCACCGGAGCGGTCCGCGTAGTAGGTCAGTGTCTTGGCGTACGCGGCGGCCACCCCCACGTCGTCGGTGTAGTCGGCGACGGTGACGTGCAGCCCGCTGTTGGAGCCGGGGCTGGAGGGGTTCCAGGTGTTCGGGGCGCCGGACCACTGGAGCGTGGAGGGAATCCGGTACGTCCCGTCGGGATTGATCGTCGTCTTGGACAGCGCCCAGTCGACCCACTTGTCCAGCACGGTCTTCGCCGCGGCGTTGCCCGTCTGCTGGTAGTACTCGGCGACCCGCTCCATGGACCACGCCTGGAAGCCGAACCACTGGTTGGACGGCGGGTCGTGGTACACAGGCTTCTCGTCGTAGAACATGCCGTAGAAGGTCGGCGTCCCGGCCGGAGGCGTGGCGTACCGCCCCGCCCAGCTGTTGGTGGCGCCGCCCGCGATGCCGCCCTCGTCGGACTGCAGCCAGCGGTAGAACTCGATCTGCCGGTCGAGGGACTTGGCCCAGTCCGCCTGCCCGGTCGCCGACTTGGGCTTCAGCGGGGCGTAGTTGGCGAGGGCGTACGCGGCGAGCGGGTTCTGGTAGCCGCCGTGCGTGTGGCTGGAGCCGATGCGCCAGGCCCAGCCGGCGTTGGTGTCGGTGGCGCCGCCCCACGCGTAGTACCAGTTGAGCAGGTAGTGGGACGAGTCCTTGCCGGTGCCCGCGGGACAGCTGGTCGGCCCCACACAGTTCCCGATCTTCTTGAAGTACTTGTCGTACATCGCGTAGCGCAGGTAGTCACCCATCTTCGCGGCCTTGCCGATGGTCGCGGAGACGTCACCGCCCTTGCCCTGCTGCTTGGCCCAGACGTCCGCCCAGTACGCGGCCTGCACGGCACGCGCGTCGGCGTCCGGGGCATTGGTGAACTTCCACTGCTTCGCGTACGAGGCGTCACGGGTGAACAGGTCCAGATACCCGTTCCTGCCGCCGTACTTGAACTGGTCGCAGGTGGGCTGCGGGATGGTCTCCCACACCGACTCCTGGGACCCGCGCTGGAAGGTGTTGATGTACGACGGGCCGGTGTCGGTCGGTCCCGCCTCGCACTTGCCGGGCGAGTTGCCGTAGCCGTACACGTTGTCGACGTCCTGCAGCCAGTGCATGCCGTAGATGTCGTCCGTGCCGTGCGCGCTCTTCAGCTCGGCGGCGATGGGGTCCGAACCGACCGAGACACCGGTGTTCAACTGCGCCGGGTACTCGTTCGGGGTGTCGTGTTCGGGGGCGTACGTCGCCGGCTTGTTCGCCGTGTAGAAGGAGTTGGTCGGCTGGTCGGCCTTGGTCGGGATCATGTACTTCTCCATGATCTCCCAGGCGCCGTTGAACTTGGACCAGTCGCCCGTCACCTTGCCGTACATGGCCTGCAGCCACAGGAGGTAGCTGTACGCCTCCGAGGTGGTCTCATGACCGTGGTCCGGCGCCTCGACGATCAGCGTCTCCACCGAGTGGTACGGGATGCCTTCGGGGGAGAAGTAGCCGTTCGCCGGGTTGGTGATCTTGCCGTAGAGCTCCAGGAACCGCTCGTCGTACTCGCTGGACGCGGCCAGTTGGGTCACGGTCACCGACGCCTTGGCGTGACCGGTGGCCGTCGAGTCGAAGACCGCCGACCCGGTGCCGGAGGCGTTGGCGCCGATGGTCACCTTCTGGGCGGTGTTCCAGTTCGACGGCGTGAAGGTCAGCGACCCGCCGCCCGTCACCGACAGCCCGTTGTTGCCGGACGCCCGCGCGGTCGTCACCGTCACATTGCCCGACGGCTGTGTCGAAAGTTTCACGTCGTACGTGCCCGACTGGCCCTGGCGAACGCCCAGTTGGGTCGGCGAGACCACCACGGCGGGACCCGAGGCGACCGTGATGCCGACCGGTGTGGAGTTCGCCGACGCGCCCAGGCTGTCGTACGCCTTGGCCACCAGCGAGTGGCTGCCCACGGACAACCCGGTGGCCGAGAAGGTGTACGGCGAGCTGGTGTCCGTGCCCAGCAGCGTGGTGTCGTCGTAGAACTCGACCTTGGTGATCGTCGCGTTGTCCGCGGCGGCGGCGGTGGCCGCCATGGGCACGGCCGTGCCCTGCGAGTACACCGCGCCCGGCGCCGGGCTGGTCAGTACCGTGATCGGGGGTTGATGTGCGCCGACGCACGCGGTGCCGTTGATCGCGAAGTTGGTCGGGGCGGCGTTCGTGCCGCTGTAGGTGAACTGGGCCCCGGTCGTGACCGCGGCCCCTACGGCGATCGTGCCGTTCCAGGACGCGTTGCGGGCCGTCACGCTCTTGCCCGACTGCGACCAGGTGCCGCTCCAGCCGTTGGTGAGCGTCTGGTTGCCCGCGTAGTCGTACGTCAGGGTCCAGCCGCTGATGGCCTCCGTACCCCGGTTGCTGATCGTGAGCTCGGCGGTGAAACCCGAGCCCCAGTCGCTGGTCTTGTAGTCGACGTTGCAGGCCACTGCCGCCGCGCTGGCGGGAGTCGAACCCGTACCGATCATCGTCAAGGGGAGGGCGAGCGCCGCGACCACGGCGGTCCACAGGCGCCGCGTGGTACGGCGTCTCCTTCTGGGGTGCATGCTCTGGTTCCTTCCTGCGGCTCTTACGAAGGTGGGGGCGGAGCAGCAACAACAAGCCTTGAACCAGTGGGAGCGCTCCCATATTGAGGAGGAGGGGGCAAGGGGTCAAGGCATTTGAAGAGTCGAAAAGATTCGATCAGGGAGAAAAGATTCGTTCGGCGCGATAACGCAACACCTCTGTCTTTTACCGTGACTTGGCGCTACCTTCACCAGCACCAGTGGGAGCGGTTCCATCAGTCGACGCGTTCGTCGCAGGCGCGTCCGGGCTGTGAGAGACGCTCGAAGAACACCCCCAGCGTTCAGGTCTTTTACTCGCCTCGGCGACAGCGTGACGACTCCTCCTCGTACACCCCACTACGGAAGAGGAAACCCGCACTCATGAGCCGTACCAGAACAGCACTCCTCGCGGCGTTGGCGCTGGTCGCCGGTGCCGCCGGGACCGCGGTGGCCGCCGTGCCCGACGACGTCGGTGCCAAGGCCGTCCCCTGCACGGTCGACTACAAGGTGCAGAACCAGTGGTCCACCGGCTTCACCGCCGCCGTCACCATCACCAACAACAGCGCCGCGAAGTCCTCGTGGGCCTTGAAGTGGTCGTACGCGGGCAACCAGCAGGTCACCAGCGGCTGGAACTCCCGGATCACCCAGAGCGGTACGTCGGTGACCGCCGCCAACGAGACGTACAACGGCGCGCTGGGCACCGGCGGTTCGGTCAGCTTCGGCTTCCAGGCCTCCTACAGCGGCAGCAACGCGCTCCCTGCGACCTTCACGCTCGACGGCGTGACCTGCAACGTCGACGACGGCGGTAGCGGCCCCGGCCCCGGCCCGGGTACGCCCGGCACGAGGGTGGACAACCCCTACGCCGACGCCAAGGTGTACGTGAACCCGGAATGGTCCGCGAACGCCGCCGCCGAGCCGGGCGGCAGCCGGATCTCCAACCAGCCCACGGGTGTGTGGCTGGACCGCACCGCCGCCATCGCGGGCACCGGCGGCAAGATGGGCCTGCGGGCCCACCTCGACGAGGCGCTGCGGCAGAAGGGCTCGGGCGAGCTCGTCGTCCAACTCGTGATCTACAACCTGCCCGGCCGTGACTGCTCGGCCCTCGCCTCCAACGGCGAACTGGGTCCGACGGAGATCGACAAGTACAAGACGCAGTACATCGACCCGATCAAGACGATCCTCGGCGACCCCAAGTACGCCTCGCTGCGGATCGTCACCACGGTCGAGATCGACTCGCTGCCCAACCTCGTCACCAACACCGGCAGCCGTCCGACGGCCGTGCCGCAGTGCGATGTGATGAAGGCCAACGGCAACTACGTCAAGGGCGTCGGCTACGCGCTCAACAAGTTGGGCGACGTCGCCAACGTCTACAACTACGTCGACGCCGGCCACCACGGCTGGCTCGGCTGGGACGACAACTTCGCCCCCTCCGCCGCCATCATGAAGGAGGCTGCGACGGCCGAGGGTGCCACGGTCAACGACGTCCACGGCTTCATCACCAACACGGCGAACTACAGCGCGCTGAAGGAGAACAACTTCACCATCAACGACACCGTGGCCGGCAAGTCGGTCCGCGAGTCGAAGTGGGTCGACTGGAACCGCTACGTCGACGAGCTGTCCTTCGCCCAGGCCTTCCGCAACCAGCTGGTCTCGGCGGGCTTCAACTCCAACATCGGCATGCTGATCGACACCTCCCGCAACGGGTGGGGCGGCACCGCACGGCCCACCGGACCGGGCGCGACGACCAGTGTCGACACGTACGTCGACGGCGGGCGCTACGACCGCCGCTTCAACACCGGTAACTGGTGCAACCAGTCCGGTGCCGGTCTCGGCGAGCGTCCGAAGGCCGCCCCGGCTGCGGGAATCGACGCCTATGTGTGGATGAAGCCGCCGGGGGAGTCCGACGGGGCCAGCTCCGTCATCCCGAACGATGAGGGCAAGGGCTTCGACCGCATGTGCGACCCGACGTACACGGGCAACGCGCGGAACAACTTCAACATGTCCGGTGCCCTGGCGAACGCGCCGCTCTCCGGGCACTGGTTCTCCGCCCAGTTCCAGGAGCTGATGCGGAACGCCTACCCCGCGCTGTGAGTCCGCTCGGGTGAACAGGTCCGCCAGGGGGCAGTCACGCTTCCCCGCCCCCTGGCGGACCGGTGGCACGTCCATGTGAGCCACGTCACGATGACGGAGAGGGGGAAAGCGATGAGTTCCGGGCGGGGTGGCGGTCTCCATCGCCGTACAGCCCGAGAACGTACGAGGGAGAAACACCCATGCGCATCGTGATCTGCGAGTTCATGAGCCTGGACGGTGTCGTGCAGGCGCCCGGCGGCCCCGAGGAGGACACCGAGGGCGGGTTCGCCCATGGCGGCTGGACGCACCCGTTCTTCGACCCGGAGGTCGTGGGCGGGGCCTGGGACGGCGCGCTGGGGAAGGCCGACGCGCTGCTGTACGGGCGCCGCACCTGGAAGGCGATGGCCGGGGCGTGGCCCGACCGGGCGGGCGACCCCTTCGCCGACCGGATGAACGCCATTCGCAAGTACGTCGTGTCCGCCACGCTCGCCGAGTCCGAGCTGACCTGGGAGAACACCACGCTCATCGCGGGCGGGGAGGCCGTCGCCCGCATCCGTGAGCTGCGGGACACCCCCGGGGGCGACCTGCTGGTCATGGGCAGCCCGACTCTCGCCCGCACCCTGCTGAGCGAAGGGCTCGCCGACGAACTCGTGCTGATCGTGATGCCGGTGCTCCTCGGTGGCGGAAAGACGATCTTCCCCGGCGACGGCGCCAAGCACACCCTGGAGCTGGTCTCCGCGACCACCAGTGGCGCGGGTGTGAACGTGTGCGCCTACCGGGTGGCGGAGAAGGACTGAATCGGCACCCGGGTGTTGCCGATACGGCAAGAGAAGTGGCCGTTCTCCGGTGCGTCGGAGCACGCTGACGACACCCGGACGAAAGGCTCACCATCATGGGACAGCACCACCATGGCCAGGATCGGCACGAGCGCAAGCATGAGCACAAGCACGGGAACGACCGCAGTCACGGTCACGGCCATGCCCACGGCCGTCACGACCGCACTGACATCGATTGGGCCGAGCTGGCCGACCACCTGGAGGAGCAGGCGGAGCTGTTCGCGCCGCTGAACCGGCAGGCGGCGGCCTGGGTGGCCACACGGCAGCCCGAGCCGGGGCTGGTCGTCGACGCCGGCAGCGGCCCCGGTGTAGTGAGCTGTCTGCTGGCCGACCGGTTCCCGGGAGCCCGGGTCGTCGCCCTCGACGGCTCCGGCCCCCTGCTGGAGCGGGCCCGTGCCCGCGCCGAACGCCTGGGCGTCGCCGACCGGTTCGGCACCCTGGAGGCGGAACTGCCGGACGGTCTGGCCGACCTGGAGTACCCGGTCGACCTGCTGTGGGCCAGCCGCAGCCTGCACCACCTCGGCGACCAGCGCGCCGCCCTCGCCGCCTTCGCCGCACGCCTCGCCCCCGGGGGCACCCTGGCGCTCGTCGAGGGCGGGCTGCCCGGCCGGTTCCTGCCGCGTGACTTCGGTATGGGCCGCCCCGGACTGCAGTCCCGCATCGACGCGGCGGAGGAACGGTGGTTCACCGAGATGCGGGGGTCGCTGCCCGGCAGTGTCCCGGAGACCGAGGACTGGCCGGGGCTGCTGACCGCCGTGGGCCTGCGGGACGCCACGTCCCGCACCTTCCTGCTCGACCTGCCCGCCCCGGTGTCGGAAGCCGCCCGCGCCTACGCCGTGAACTGGTTCCGGCGCTGCCGGGGCATCCTCGAGGACCTTCTCGACGCCTCCGACCTGGCGACCGTCGACCGGCTTCTCGACCCCGACGACAAGGCGAGCCTGTACCACCGCACGGACCTCTTCCTCCTGGCGGCCCACACCGTCCATGTGGCCCGGGCGTGAGCCGGGTCGCCCCCGCGGCAGGTGGTGCTTGACTTCGAGAGCGCTTCAAGTGGTGGACTTCGGGTGTTCGGCCGGAGTCAGGACACGGTCGACCGGAGTCACATGGGGGTAGCAATGACCGACGCGCCAGTCACGCTGATCACGGGCGGTGGAACCGGCATCGGAGCCGCCGTCGCCCGGCGGTTGCTCGACGACGGACAGAGGGTGGCCGTCACGGGGCGCAGGGCGGAACGGTTGCGTGCGTTCGCCGAGGAACTGGGGGACCCGAAGGGGCTGTTGACGCTCCCCGGCAACGCTGCCGAGTACATCGACGTACAGGCGGCCGTGGACACCACGCTGAAGGAGTTCGGGCGGATCGACACCGTCCTCGCCAACGCGGGGTTCGCCACGCACGACACCGTGGCCGAGGGCGACCCCGCCGGGTGGACGGAGATGGTGCTGACCAATGTGCTGGGCCCGGCCCTGCTCATCCGGGCCGCCGTCGACGCCCTCAAGGAGACCCGGGGGCGGATCGTGCTGGTCGGCAGCGTCGCCGGTTTCGTGCACACACCCGGCAACATCTACGGGGCGACCAAGTGGGCGGTCACCGGGCTCGCCGAGAACACGCGGCGGCAGGTCACCGAGTGGGGCGTGGGCGTGACCCTGGTCGCGCCCGGCCGCGTGGAGACCCCGTTCTGGGACAGCTACGGCAGCCTGCCGCCCGGCCATCTCCTCACCGCCGACCAGATCGCCGACTCGGTGGTGTGGGCGATACGGCAGCCGGCCGGGGTCGACGTCAACACCGTGGTCGTACGGCCGATCGGCCAGCCCGTCTGAGGCCGTGGGGCCCCGCGGCCCAGGTCACGGCCCGCCCCGGACGCACGAGACCGCCCGTCGGAATCCATCTGACGGGCGGTCTCGCGCTCTCGGCGCGCGGGTGTCGGCCGTGCGCCCGGTGGGCCCGGTCTCAGGCCTGGTCGAACGTCGCCGGGTCCGGCCCGATGCGCCGGTCCTCGTTGAGCGCGCTGATCGCGGCGATGTCCTCTGTGTCCAGGGAGAAGTCGAAGACCTCGATGTTCTCCTTGATACGGGAGGGGGTCACGGACTTGGGGATGACCACATTGCCGAGCTGCAGGTGCCAGCGCAGCACCACCTGGGCCGGGGTGCGGCCGTGCTTCTGTGCGATGGCGACGATCGCCGGGACCTCAAGGAGCCCCTTGCCCTGGCCGAGCGGCGACCAGGCCTCGGTGGCGATGCCCTGCTCCGCGTGGTACTCGCGCGACGCGATCTGCTGGAGGTGCGGGTGCAGTTCGATCTGGTTGACGGCCGGGATGATGTTCGTGGCCTCGATCAGCGTCCGCAGGTGTTCCGGAAGGAAGTTGGAGACACCGATGGACTTCGCACGGCCGTCCGTGTGGAGCTTCTCGAACGCCTTGTACGTGTCGACGAACGTGCCCTTGGCCGGCATCGGCCAGTGGATCAGATACAGATCCACGTACTCCAGGCCGAGCTTGTCCAAGGACTCGTCGAAGGCGCGCAGGGTGGCGTCGTAGCCCTGATCGCTGTTCCAGAGCTTGGTGGTGACGAAGAGGTCCTTGCGTGCGATGCCGGAGCCGGCGATCGCCTTGCCGGTGCCCTCTTCGTTGCCGTAGATCGCGGCCGTGTCGATGCTGCGGTAACCGGCTTCCAGCGCCGTGGTGACCGCCTGCTCGGCCTCGTCGTCCGGCACCTGCCAGACGCCGAAGCCCAGCTGGGGCATCTCGACGCCGTTGTTCAGGATGATCGGGGGGACCTTGCTGCTCACGAGCTCTCGATCCTTAAGTCGTCGGGTGGTGCTTCCCATCGTCAACGATCACGGCCCGCGATGCATTCCTGAGCGGACGGCTCGCGGCCCGAATCACATATTGGCCGGAAATGGACCCGGCCGTTCCAGGCTACGCGAAGGAACGCCCTCGGCGCCGCGCGCCGCCTCCCGGCACGTGCCGCGCCCCTTCGGGAGCGTGGGGAACACCGACCGGCCACGGCGGACCCGTGCCGTGCGAAGGTTCCTCACCCCGACAACGGCACGCGGCCCAAACCGCCGGAGCGTGCGGCGTCCGCTCGACGGGCTCGCCGAACAACCTCCGTACGGCGCTGCAGAACTGACGGGTCGTCGACTCGACTGACCTCCCCCCACTCCGTCGGCCGGGGCGGTCTCAAGCCCGGTACAGCGCCTCCACCTCGCTCGCGTACGCGTTCTCGATCGCCTTGCGCTTCAGCTTCAGCGAGGGGGTGAGCAGGCCGTGCTCCTCGGTGAATTGGTGTGCGAGGATCCGGAACGTGCGGATCGACTCGGCCTGCGAGACGAGGGTGTTGGCGGTGACCACCGCCCGCCGTACCTCGGTCTCAAGCTCCGGATCGCGCACCAGCTCGGCCGGTTCCGGCTTCGGTTTGCCGTGCATCTGCAGCCAGTGCTCGACCGCTTCCCCGTCCAGGGTGACCAGGGCGGCGATGTACGGGCGGTCGTTGCCGACGACGATGCACTGGGCTACCAGCGGATGGTCACGCACCCGCTCCTCCAGGATCGCGGGCGAGACGCTCTTGCCGCCCGAGGTCACCAGGATCTCCTTCTTGCGCCCGGTGATGGTGAGATAGCCGTCCTCGTCGAGGGAGCCCAGGTCACCGGTGGCGAGCCAGCCGTCGTGCAGGGCCTCGTCGGTGGCCTTGGGGTTGTTGAGGTAGCCCTGGAAGACATTGGGGCCGCGCAGCCAGATCTCGCCGTCGTCCGCGATGTGCACGGTCATGCCCGGGATGGGCTGGCCGACGGTGCCGTACCGGGTGCGCTCCGGCGGGTTGGCGGTCGCTGCCGCCGTGCACTCCGTCAGGCCGTACCCCTCGAAGATGTGGACGCCCGCGCCCGCGAAGAACAGACCGAGCCGACGGTCCATCGCCGAGCCCCCGGACATCGCGTACTTGATCCGGCCGCCCATGGCCTCGCGGATCTTGCCGTAGACGACCTTGTCGAAGAACTGGTGCTGCATCCTCAGCCCCGCCGACGGGCCGGGCCCGATGCCCCAGGCCTTCGCCTCCATCGCGTCCGCGTACTTCACGGCGACCTCGACGGCCTTCTCGAACGGCCCGGACCGGCCCTCCCGTTCGGCCTTGCGCCGGCTCGCGTTGAAGACCTTCTCGAAGATGTACGGCACCGAGAGGAAGAACGTCGGCTTGAAGGCGGCGAGATCGGGCAGCAGGACGGCGGCGCTGAGCTGTGGCTGGTGACCGAACTTGACCTTGCCGCGGATGCCGGCCACCTGCACCATCCGCCCGAAGACATGGGCGAGCGGCAGGAACAGCAGCGTCGCCGCCTCGTCGCCCTTGCGGGACGCGAACAGCGGCGCCCAGCGCTCGATGACCGTGTCCGCCTCTACCGTGAAGTTGGCGTGCGAGATGACGCAGCCCTTGGGGCGGCCCGTCGTGCCGGACGTGTAGATGATCGTCGCGATCGACTCCGGGGTCACGGCCCGCCGGTGCCGGTGCACCACCTCGTCGTCGAGCTGTGCCCCCGACTCGTACAGCTCCCGCACCGCGCCCACGTCGAGCTGCCACAGCCGGCGCAGCTGCGGCAGGCGGTCGATGACCGTGGCGATGGTCATCGCGTGGTCCTCGTGTTCGACCATGGCGGCGGTGCACTGGGAGTCGTAGAGCATCCAGAAGACCTGCTCCGCGGAGGAGGTCGGGTAGATGGGGACGACCTGGGCGCCGATGGTCCACAGGGCGTAGTCGAAGAGGGTCCACTCGTAGCGCGTACGGCACATGATGGCGACCCGGTCGCCGAACCGGATGCCCTGCGACAGCAGGCCCTTCGCCAGTGCGAGCACCTCGTCGCGGAACTCGCCGGAGGTCACGTCGCGCCACTCGCCCCGCTCGTCCTTGCGGCCGAGCGCGATGTGGGCCGGGTCCTCCTGGGCGTACTCGAAGACGACGTCGGCCAGGCCGCCCACCGGCGGCGCCGACGCCAACGGAGGGTTGGTGAACTCGCGCAAACCCGCTCCTCGTGGCGCTCCGCACAGCGCGTGAAAGCTACCTCACGGGGACAACGGACGGGAGGGGGCGCGGAGGGGGTGCATGGGTGCCGATTCCACGGAGCAGCGCGGAAAACCCGTGCAGACGGGGAGGTTTCCGGCGTCATTTCTGACTCCGGAGTAAGCTACGGCGGCGTAATCTCCACCGAACCCCCACGCCCCGGTCACGGTGAGCGGCCTCGTGGGGACACGGTCCGACCTGGGAAAACGCGAACATCCCTCACGTCTGTCCTCGCGATCGCCGCAACCACCGGCGTGGCGGCGCCGTCACACCCCGCGGGCGCGGCCGTGGAGCCGGTCGCCGCCGGAGAGGATGGCCGCCGCGAGGGCGTCCGCGGCGTTCGACGCGGCTGCCGGCCGCCGTCCGTGGACGAGGACGAAGTCGACCTCGCCGAGTTCCGGCAGGCCCGCGCGCTCCGGGACCCGGACCAGACCCGGGGGCACCAGGCGACGGGAATGAGCCATCACACCGAGGCCCGCGCGGGCCGCTGCGACGAGCCCGTTGAGGCTGCCGCTGGTGCAGGCGATGCGCCAGGCGCGGCCCTCGCGCTCCAGCGCCTCCAGGGCCAGGGCGCGGGTGATGCCCGGCGACGGGTAGACGATCAGCGGGACCGGACGGTCGGGGTCGAGGCGGAGCCGCTCGGCCCCGATCCAGACGAGCCTGTCCGTCCAGACGGGTTCGCCGCGCGGGTCCTCGGGGCGGCGCTTGGCCAGCACCAGGTCGAGCTTGCCCGCCGCCAGTTGCTCGTGCAGGGTGCCGGACAGCTCGACGGTCAACTCCAGGTCGACCTCGGGGTGGTCGTACCGGAAGGCCTCCAGGATCTCCGGCAGCCGGGTGAGCACGAAGTCCTCGGACGCCCCGAAGCGCAGCCGCCCGCGCAACCGGGGCCCGGTGAAGAACGCCGTCGCCTGCTCGTGCACCGCCAGCAGCCGGCGCGCGAACCCGAGCATCGCCTCGCCGTCCTCCGTCAGCTCCACGGAGTGCGTGTCACGCGAGAAGAGCTGGCGCCCGGTGGCGTCCTCCAGGCGGCGTACATGCTGGCTGACCGTGGACTGGCGCAGCCCCAGGCGCCGGGCGGCCTGCGTGAAACTCAGCGTCTGGGCCACGGCGAGGAACGTACGCAGCTGCGTGGGGTCGTACACGGTCCCCAGGGTAGGCGCTCACCGAACGGCCCGATATCACGGAACATGATGACAGTCAGAGCGGTATGCCGGATTCCCGATCAAGGTGATCGAGAGGACGATGGAGGGGCGCGTTCCGCGCCCGAACAAGATCGAAATTAGCCAGCGTCGAATCAGCCAGTCCCGAACAGTAAGTGGAGCACCGTGAAACGCCTGCAGTGGCCGACTTGGATGCCGATCGACCCGTACATCCTGCTGTTGCTGGGGACGGTGGGGCTCGCGGCGCTCCTCCCGGCGAGGGGTACGACGGCCGAGGTCGCGTCGGGCGCGTCCACGGCCGCGATCGCCTTCCTCTTCTTCCTCTACGGCGCCCGTCTCTCCACCCGGGAGGCCCTGGACGGCCTCAAGCACTGGCGGCTGCACCTCACCGTCCTGGCCTGTACGTTCGTCGTCTTCCCGCTGCTGGGCCTTGCCGCCCGCGGCCTGGAACCGGTGTTCCTCGACCACTCCCTCGCCACCGGTCTGCTCTTCCTCACCCTCGTCCCGTCGACCATCCAGTCGTCGATCGCCTTCACCTCGATGGCCCGGGGCAACGTCCCCGCCGCGATCTGCGCGGGCTCCTTCTCCTCCCTCGCGGGCATCGTCATCACCCCGCTGCTCGCGGCGAGCCTGCTGGGCGGCAGCGTCGGCGGCTTCTCCGCAGACTCGCTGCTGAAGATCGTGCTCCAGCTTCTGGCGCCTTTCCTCGCCGGACAGTTGGCCCGCCGCTGGATCGGCGGCTTCGTCACCCGGCACAAGCGGATCCTCGGTCTCGTCGACCGGGGTTCCATCCTCCTCGTCGTCTACGTCGCCTTCAGCGAGGGCATGGTGCGCGGCATATGGAGCCAGGTCAGCCCGCTGCGGCTCGGCGGACTCCTGCTCGTCGAGGCCGCACTGCTCGCGGTGATGCTGCTGCTCACCTGGTACGGAGCGAAGGCGCTGCGCTTCGACCGGGCGGACCGCGTCGCCATCCAGTTCGCCGGTTCCAAGAAGTCCCTCGCCTCCGGACTGCCCATGGCGAGCGTCCTGTTCGGCCCCGAGGCCTCCCTCGCCGTGCTGCCGCTGATGCTGTTCCACCAGATGCAGCTGATGGTCTGCGCCGTCATCGCCAAGCGCCGCGCGAAGGACCCGGTGGAGCCGGCGGTCACGGAACGGCGAGACGAAGCGATACGAACCGCGGTCGGTACAGGGACACGTTCCGCGTGATGCTCAGCTGCGCCGCCGACGCGTCGGCAGCCAGCCAGTTCACGTCGTAACTGAGGACCAGCCGGCCGTCGTCGACCGCCTCGTGCGCCTGCGGGTTGTACGCCGCGACCCCGCCGCCCGGCAACGGCGGACTGAACCCCCCGGTGGGCCCGTGCCAGGGCCCGGTGGGGGAGCAGGCCCAGTACGCGGTGACGGTCGTCAGCCCCTCGGTCCCGGCGGCCATGGTGAACAGCACATACGTACGCCCGTCCCGTACGACGGTGAAGGCGCTGCCCACCCCCTTGTCCGCACCGTTCCCGAGCACCGCCGCCGGCCGCCCCCGCACCGCCCACCGCTCGCCGTCCCAGTACTCCCACGCCCCGGGCTCCCCGAGCCGACCGCGCGGCACCCGGGCCACATACGCCTGCGACGTCGGCCGTGAGGCGGCCTGGGCGTCCGTGCCGCCGAAGACGTACGTCCAGTCGCCCGCGTCCACGGCCGTCGTACCGAACAGCACCCGCCGGGCCGGATCGGGGACCGAGGACTGGTCCAGCACCTGCGTGACACCCTCCGGCCGCAGATCGGGCAGCGACAGGGTGGCCACCTCGGTCGCCGTCGGCACCCCGTAGATCCACGGCGACCGGCCCGCCGTACGCGTCCACAACAGCACCCGTACGACCTTCTCGTCCGAGCCGGGGGAGCGGGGCTCGACCCGGGCGGCCACCGGCCAGCGCCACTGCTGCGGGGCCGGGTCGGGGAAGACGGGGGCCGGGAGCGTGGACTCCAGGCGGCCGGAACGGGACATCACCACCGCCGAGTTGCGCACCAGGGGTGTCGAGACGTCCCGCCACGCCACCGACTCTCCGGCCGGGTTGGGAGGGGGGTGCACCTGGCCGAGGTAGGTGTCGGAGAACAGCCACAGGACGCGCCCGTCCGGAAGCCGCACCGAATGGGTGCCGTCGCCGCCGGTCCAGTCGTCGGTGCGGGTCGCGTCGTCGCCGTAGCGGGTGAACTCGCCGGTCAGGGAGTCGTCAGGGTCCCAGTCCCGGACCGTACGGGCCGTGCAGGTACGGCCGCCCTCCCGGTCGTCGTCCGGGAGGGCGGTGAGCAGCACGGCGGCGAGGGCCAGGACCAGTGCCAGGATCAGGACCGGCCCGGCCCCCGTGCGCTGTCGTGGTCCTGCGTCGTCGGGCACGGAGGGGACGTTAGTTGCCCGGGTCCACCCGGTCCATGGGCAGCCACAGGATCGAGCCGCGAACTCTGTACGTCGGCGTGCGGGTGGTGGGTGGACCCGGCGACGAGACGGCTGGACCAACGACGCGTACCCGGCGGTTCGACCGGCGGTTCAACAGGCGGAGCCGACCGGCGGAGCCCCGTGGCGCAGGGGGCGCTCCCCGCCGACGGGGCCCCGCCGCCGTGTATCGCGGGGGCGCCGCTCAGCCCTGGCCGGCCGCGGCCCGCAGGGCCACGCGGTGCTCGCCCGCGTACACGTTCATGGAGGCTCCCCGGAGGAAGCCGATGAGGGTCAGCCCGGTCTCCGCCGCCAGGTCGACCGCGAGCGACGACGGCGCCGACACCGCCGCCAGCACCGGCATCCCCGCCATCACCGCCTTCTGCGCCAGTTCGAAGGAGGCCCGCCCCGACACCAGCAACACCGCCCGGGACAGCGGCAGCGACCCGCTCTGCAGGGCCCGCCCCACCAGCTTGTCCACCGCGTTGTGCCGCCCCACGTCCTCCCGTACGTCCAGCAGCTCGCCGTCCTCGCCGAACAGGGCCGCCGCGTGCAGGCCCCCGGTCCGGTCGAAGACCCGCTGCGCCGCGCGGAGCCGGTCGGGGAGGCTCGCGAGGAGTTCGGGGTCGAGCCGGACCGGGGGAGCGTCACCCCCGTGCGTGTCGTCGACGGGCCAGCGGGCCGTCGTACGGACGGCGTCCAGCGAGGCCTTGCCGCACAGCCCGCAGGACGAGGTCGTGTACACGTTCCGTTCGAGCGTGATGTCCGGGATGGCCACCCCCGGCGCGGTCTGCACGTCCACCACGTTGTAGGTGTTCGAGCCGTCCGCCGTCGCCCCTGCGCAGTAGACGATGTTCCGCAGGTCCGACCGCTCCGCCAGCACCCCCTCGCTCACCAGGAACCCCGCCGCCAGGGCGAAGTCGTCGCCCGGGGTGCGCATGGTGATCGCGAGCGGCTTGCCGTTCAGCCGGATCTCCAGCGGTTCCTCGGCGACGAGCGTGTCCGGGCGCGTGGAGACCGCGCCGTCCCGGATGCGGATCACCTTGCGTCGTTCCGTGACTCGTCCCATGTCGTGCCTCAGTCCCGGTTCTGTACGTGCTGGTAGCCGAAGCGGCCCTTGATGCAGAGGTTGCCGTGGGTCACCGGGTTGTCGTGCGGCGAGGTGACCTTCACGATGTCATTGTCCTGCACATGGAGTGTGAGGTTGCAGCCCACACCGCAGTACGCGCACACCGTGGTCGTCTCCGTCTGCGCCGACTCGTCCCAGGTACCCGCCGCACGCATGTCGAACTCCGACTTGAAGGACAGCGCGCCCGTCGGGCAGACCTCGATGCAGTTCCCGCAGTACACACACGCCGAGTCGGTGAGCGGGGCGTCGTGCTCCACGGCGATGCGCGCGTCGAAGCCACGCCCGGCGACCGAGATCGCGAACGTGTTCTGCCACTGGTTCCCACAGGCGTCCACGCACTTGTAACAGAGGATGCACTTGTCGTAGTCCCGTACGTACAGTTCGTTGTCGATCCTGGGTTCCTCGTCGAGCCGGGCCGCGTCCGGGCCGAAGCGGTCCGGTTTCGCCTCGTACTCCTTGATCCATCCGGCGACCTTCGGCGTGGTGGAGAGGTCCACCGAGGAGGCAAGCAGTTCGAGGACGACCTTGCGGCTGTGCCGGGCGCGCTCGGTGTCCGTGCGCACCTCCATACCGGGCTCGGCCTTGCGGGAGCAGGCCGGGACGAGGGTCCTGGCGCCCTCGACCTCCACGACACAGACCCGGCAGGCGTTCTTGGGAGTGAGCGTGTCGCCCTCGCACAGGGTGGGCACGTCCTTGCCGGCCGCCCGGCAGGCGTCCAGGATCGTCGAGCCCTCAGGCGTCCGCACCGGCTCACCGTCGAGGGTGAACTCCAGCAGACGACGCGGCACTCCCAGCGGGATCACGGTCATTCGTACGCCCCCAAGCGGTCGATGGCGGATTCCACGGCGTTCCAGGCGGTCTGCCCGAGACCGCAGATCGAGGCGTCCCGCATCGCGCGGCCGACCTCCCTGAGCAGAGCGATGTCACCGGCGGCGTCCGCCCCGGTCCGCGCGACGATCCGGTGCAGCGCCTCCTCCTGCCGTACGGTCCCGACCCGGCACGGCACGCACTGCCCGCAGGACTCGTCCCGGAAGAACTCCGCGATCCGCAGCAGCAGCCGGGGCAGCGGAACCGTGTCGTCGAAGGCCATCACGACACCCGAGCCGAGTGTCGTGCCCGCCTCCCGCGTCCCTTCGAAGGTGAGCGGGATGTCCAGTTCGTCGGGCCGGACGAAGCCTCCCGCCGCCCCGCCGAGCAGGATCGCCCGCAGTCCGTCCCGCACCCCGGCGAGCGTCAGCAGGTCGCCGAGCGTCGCCCCGAACGGCAGCTCGTAGACGCCGGGCCGGTCCACGCTCCCCGACACACAGAACAGCTTCGGCCCGGTGGACCGCCCCGTCCCGATCGCCGCGTACGCCGGGGCGCCCATGGTGAGGATCGGCAGGACGTTGACGAGCGTCTCGACGTTGTTCTCCACGGTCGGCTTGCCGAAGAGGCCCTTCTCCACGGGGAACGGCGGCTTCGAACGAGGCTCGCCCCGATACCCCTCGATGGAGTTGAACAGGGCGGTCTCCTCGCCGCAGATGTAGGCGCCCGCCCCCCGGCGGATCTCGATGTCGAAGGCGTAGCCATGCCCGAGGACGTCGTCGCCGAGCAGTCCTCGGGAGCGCGCCCGGGAGATGGCGTTCTCCAGGCGGTGCAGGGCACGGGGGTACTCGCCGCGCAGATACAGGTACCCCTTGTGCGCGCCGGTCGCGTACGCGGCGATCGTCATCGCCTCGACCAGGGCGAACGGGTCCCCCTCCATGATCACGCGGTCTTTGAAGGTGCCCGGCTCGGATTCGTCGGCGTTGCAGACCAGGTAGTGGGGGTGGTCGGGCTGCGACGCCGTGGCCTGCCATTTCCGGCCCGTGGGGAAGGCGGCGCCGCCCCGTCCGACCAGGCCCGAGTCGGTGACCTCGCGGATGACTCCGGCGGGGCCCAGCTCGAAGGCCCGCCGCAGGGCCGTGTAGCCGCCGTGGGCACGGTAGTCGTCGAGGGAGGCCGGGTCGACGACGCCGACACGGCCCAGCAGGGTCAACGACGGGTCGCCGGCCTGGGGCACCGCCATCGCGGCCGGTGGCTCCTCGTCCGCCGAGTCGGGCGCGCTCGCCGCGAGGACGGCCGCCTCGACGGTCGCGGGCGCCGCCACCGCCGTACGCACCGGGTCCCCGGCCTTGACCGCGAGGGCGGCCGGTGCCCGCTCGCACAGGCCCAGGCACGGGCTCCGCTCCACGCCCACCCCGCTGCCGAGACCGAGGCGGGACTCGATCCCGGCGCAGAGGCCGGCCGCCCCGGCCGCCGCGCACGCGAGGTCCGTGCAGACGTGCAGGACGGTCGCCGGGCGCGGCTTGACCGAGAACATCGCGTAGAACGTGGCCACGCCGTACGCCTCCGCCGGTGGCACCGTCAGCCGCCGGCACAGGTAGTCGAGCGCGCCCTCACTGATCCAGCCGACCCGGTCGTTGATCGCGTGCAGCCCCGGCAACAGCAGGTCGCGGCGTTCCCGAGCCTCCCGGCCGCCCCGAGCCCACCGCAGATCAGCGGCGCGCATCTCGTCGCGGGCCGCGCCCTCCCAGGAGGATTCCGGCGGGCCGAGCAGCGCGTCGACGGCCGCCTTCTCCTCGTCCGTCGGCTTGCTGTCACCGAAGTGCAGGTCCACTTACGTCACCTCACGATGGTCGCGACGGGCAGCTTCTCGATCCGGATCGCCGACGCCTTGAACTCCGCCGTCCCCGCGATCGGGCAGTTCGCCTCGATCGTGAGCTGGTTGGTGTCCACCTCGTCGGGAAAGTGCATGGTCATGAAGGCGAGCCCCGGCCGCAGCCCGATGTCGATCCACACCGGGGCCACCACCGACCCGCGCCGCGAGGACACCTGGACCTCCTCGCCCACCACGACCCCGTAGCGCTCGGCGTCCTCCGGGCACAGCTCGATGTACTCCCCGCGCCTGAGCGGCGAGGCGTAACCACCGCTCTGCACGCCGGTGTTGTACGAGTCCAGGCGCCGCCCGGTGGTCAGCCGGATCGGGAAGTGCTCGTCCGTCAGATCCACCGGCGGGTCGTGCCGGACGATCCCGAAGGGCGCGAGCCGGCCCCGCCGCGCCGGGTCCTGGTCCCACAACCGGCCGTGCAGGTACGTGGGTTCGAGCCTGTCGGTGTCCGGGCAGGGCCACTGGATGCCCTGGTGCTCCTCCAGGCGCTCGTACGTCATCCCGTAGTGGTCCGGCGACACCGACCGCAGCTCGGTCCAGACGGCCTCGGCGTCGGCGTACTTCCACTCGTGCCCGAACCGGGATGCCAGGTCGCAGATGATGTCGATGTCATCGCGGGCCTCCCCGGGCGGGGTGACGGCCTTGCGCACGCGCTGGACCCGGCGCTCGCTGTTGGTCGTCGTGCCGTCCGTCTCCGCCCATCCGGCGGTCGTGGGCAGCACGACGTCCGCCAGCTCGGCCGTCTTCGTCAGGAAGATGTCCTGGACGACGAGGAAGTCCAGCTCCTTCATGCGCCGTACGGCCTGCTCGCTGTCGGCCTCCGACTGCGCCGGGTTCTCCCCGATGCAGTACACGGCCTTCAGCGAGCCCTCCTCCATGGCCTCGAACATCTCCGTCAGGTTCAGTCCGTAGTGCGGCTGGATGACGGTGTCCCACGCCGACTCGAACTTCAGCCGGGTGGCGGGGTCGAGGATGTCCTGGAAGCCGGGCAGCCGGTTGGGGATGGCGCCCATGTCGCCGCCGCCCTGCACGTTGTTCTGGCCGCGCAGTGGCTGCAACCCGGAGGCGTAGCGGCCCACGTGGCCGGTCAGCAGGGAGAGGTTGATCAGCGCGCGGACGTTGTCGGTGCCGTTGTGGTGCTCGGTGATGCCGAGCGTCCAGCACAGTTGGGCACGCTCGGCACGGGCGTAGGCGTGCGCCAACTGCCGGATCGCGGCGGCCGGTACGCCTGTCACCTTCTCGGCCAGCGACAGCGTCCACGGTTCGACGAGCGCCTTGTACTCCTCGAAGCCGGTGGTCGCCCGCTCGACGAACGCCATGTTGGCGAGGCCCGCGTGGATGATCTCGCGGCCGATCGCGTGTGCCATCGGGATGTCCGTGCCGACGTTCAGTCCCATCCAGCTCTCCGCCCACTCGGCCGTGGAGGTCCGCCTGGGGTCGACCGCGTACATCCGGGCGCCGTTGTGGATGCCCTTCAGCACGTGCTGGAAGAAGATCGGGTGCGCGAAGCGGGCGTTGGAGCCCCACATCACGATGACGTCGGTGTGTTCGATCTCCTCGTAGGAGGAGGTGCCGCCGCCGGAGCCGAAGGCGGCGGACAGGCCGGCGACGCTGGGCGCGTGGCACGTCCGGTTGCAGGAGTCGACGTTGTTGGTGCCCATGACCACGCGGGCGAACTTCTGCGCCACGTAGTTCATCTCGTTGGTGGCGCGGGCGCAGGAGAACATGCCGAACGCGCCGCGGTTGCGTTCGATGCCACGGGCGGCCCGGTCCAGCGCCTCCCCCCAGGTGGCCTGCCGGAAGGGTTCGTCGCGGGAGTCGCGGACGAGGGGATGGGTGAGCCGGGTGTAGGTCTTCGGGCTGCGGTCACGTTTCCTCATCGGCGGTCCCCGGCGTTCATGCGGCGGTCCCGAGCGTTCATGCGGCGCTCCTCAGGGTTCGTGCGGCGCTCTACAGGCTTCGTGCGGCGCTCTACAGGGTTCATGCCGCGCTCCTCAGCGCGAGCAGGTCCGAGATGGCGTGGACGGTGCGCAGGGTGGGCACCTCGACGCCGGTGACGTCCGCCAGTTCGACGACGGCTGCGAGGAGGACGTCGAGTTCCAGCGGCTTGCCGCGCTCCAGGTCCTGGAGGGTGGAGGTGCGGTGGTCGCCGACGCGTTCCGCGCCGGCCATCCGCCGTTCGATGGAGACGCCGACCTCGCAGCCCAGGGCCTCGGCGACGGCAAGCGTCTCGGCCATCATCGTCTCGATGACCTTGCGGGTGCCGCCGTGCAGGCACATCTGCCGCATGGTCGCGCGGGCCAGGGCACTGATCGGGTTGAACGAGATGTTGCCGAGCAGCTTGATCCAGATGTCGCCCCGGATGTCGGGCTCCACCGGACACTTCAGGCCACCCGCCACCAGCGCCTCGCTGAACGCGACACAGCGTGCCGAGACCGTACGGTCGGGCTCGCCGACGGAGAACCGGGTGCCTTCCAAGTGCCGTACGACACCGGGTCCTTCGAGCTCGGTGGCCGCGTAGACGACACAGCCGATGGCCCGTTCGGGCGCGAGCACCGCACTGACCGCGCCGCCGGGGTCCACGCTGTCGAGCCGGTGGCCGTCGTGCGGGCCGCCGTGCCGGTGGAAGTACCACCAGGGGATGCCGTTCTGGGCGGCTATCACGGCCGTGGTGTCGTGCAGCAAGGGCTCGATCAGCGGCCCGCACGCCGCGTACGAGTTGGCCTTGAGACCCAGGAAGACGAAGTCGACCGGGCCGATCTCGGCCGGGTCGTCGGTGGCGTGGGCGCGGGCGGTGAAGTCCCCGCGCGGGCTGAGCACCCGCACCCCGTCCCGCCTCATGGCCGCCAGATGCGGTCCACGGGCGACGAGGTGGGTGTCCGCGCCGGCGCGGTGGAGCGCGGCGCCGACATAGGCGCCGATCGCACCGGCGCCGAGAACTGCGACTTTCATGGTGAGGGAGCTCCGTTCGGTCGAGGGATACCGCGGAGATGACGCTGTCGAAAATGTGTCGACGAAATATTGTCTACAGTATGGAGGTGGGTGCAGCAAGGGTTCGCGCTCCGCCGGAAGCACCGTCCGTGCGGCTTCGGCTCCGGCTGCGGCTGTGGCTGCGCCTGCGGTTGCGGCTGCTGCTCGGCGCCGGCCGGTGGACGGTCCCCCGGTTCCGGGGCCGGCTGCAGTTGCACATGGGGCGACGGGGCCGCTGCCCGCGCCGATACCGCGGGCCGTCGAGGCCCAGGGTTGCGATGCGCGGTGACCGTTCGGCGCTTCGTGCGTACCGCTCATCGCATACGGTCGACGCGCCGCCTTCTCAACGCCGCTGCCACTCCCTACCGTCCGGGATCATGAGTCCCCCCGTCGCACCCCCGGGCTGGAGCCGCTGGCTCGTTCCCCCCGCCGCGCTCTCCGTCCATCTCTCCATCGGGCAGGCCTACGCCTGGAGCGTCTTCAAGCCGCCGCTCGAATCCGCGCTCGGCCTCAGCGGCACCCAGAGCGCGCTGCCCTTCCAGCTCGGCATCGTCATGCTGGGCCTGTCCGCCGCGTTCGGCGGCACCCTCGTCGAGCGCAACGGGCCGCGCTGGGCCATGACCGTGGCCTTGATCTGCTTCTCCTCCGGCTTCCTGCTCGCCTCGCTCGGCGCGGCCACCGAGCAGTACTGGCTGATCGTCTTCGGTTACGGCTTCGTCGGTGGCATCGGCCTCGGCATCGGCTACATCTCGCCCGTCTCCACCCTGATCAAGTGGTTCCCGGACCGGCCCGGCATGGCCACCGGCATCGCCATCATGGGCTTCGGCGGCGGCGCCCTCATCGCCTCCCCGTGGTCGGCCCAGATGATGGAGTCCTTCGGCGCCGACTCCTCCGGCATCGCCCTCGCCTTCCTGGTGCACGGACTGTCGTACGCCGTGTTCATGCTGCTCGGCGTCCTGCTGGTCCGGGTGCCGCGCACCGAGGACCGTGTCACTGCGGCGAGCGGGCCGAGCGTCCTGGACGGTCCGCAGGTCTCGGCCCGCGACGCCATCCGCACCCCGCAGTTCTGGTGCCTGTGGGTCATCCTCTGTATGAACGTCTCCGCGGGCATCGGCATCCTGGAGAAGGCCGCCCCCATGATCACGGACTTCTTCGCCGACTCCTCCACACCGGTCTCCGTCACCGCGGCCGCCGGCTTCGTCGCGCTGCTCTCGGCCGCCAACATGGCCGGCCGCATCACCTGGTCGTCGACGTCCGACCTGATCGGCCGCAAGAACATCTACCGCGTCTACCTCGGTGTGGGCGCGCTGATGTATCTGCTGATCGCACAGTTCGGCGACTCCTCCAAGCCGCTGTTCATCGTCTGTGCCCTGGTGATCCTCTCCTTCTACGGCGGCGGCTTCGCCACGATCCCCGCGTATCTGAAGGATCTCTTCGGCACCTACCAGGTCGGCGCGATCCACGGCCGGCTGCTCACCGCCTGGTCCACGGCCGGTGTCCTCGGACCGCTGATCGTCAACTGGATCGCGGACCGGCAGGAGGAGGCGGGCAAGTCCGGCCCGGACCTCTACGGCACCTCGTTCCTCATCATGATCGGGCTGCTGGTGATCGGCTTCGTCGCCAACGAGCTGGTCAGGCCGGTCCACCCCCGCTTCCACATCCCCGCCCCGAGGGAGGCCGCCGATGTCGTCAAGCGACAGCAGCCCGAATCCGCCTGACCGGCGGCCGTTGATCGTCTTCGCCTGGATGTGGGTGGGGGTACCGCTCGGTTATGGACTGTACGAACTCGTACGGAAGGCTACGCAATTGTTCACGGGCTGAGTGTTCGGACGGTCCGGAGGTCTGACAGAAGCCCACAACCCGGGCCGCGCTTTACTGTCGCCTCACCCGCCCTCGTACCCGTGAGTCACTGATCAGACTGGTGGATCCCGCTGACCACAGGCTACGAGGGGAACCACCCATGAACGGCTCGCGGATCGCCGCCGTCGGCCACTACCAGCCCGCCAAGGTCCTCACCAACAAGGACCTGGCGGACCTGGTCGACACCAGTGACGAGTGGATCGCCAGCCGAGTGGGCATCCGCACCCGGCACATCGCGGGCCCCGACGAGCCGGTGGACGAGCTGGCCGGCCACGCCGCCGCCAAGGCGCTCGCCTCGGCCGGCCTCGGCCCCGAGGCCATCGACCTGGTCGTGGTCGCCACCTCGACCGCCGTCGACCGCTCCCCGAACATGGCCGCCCGGGTCGCCCACCGGCTCTCCATCCCCAACCCGGCCGCCATGGACGTCAATGTCGTCTGCGCCGGGTTCACCCACGCCCTCGCCACCGCCGACCACGCCGTACGCGCGGGCGCCGCCACCCGGGCGCTGGTCATCGGCGCCGACAAGATGTCCGAGGTCACGGACTGGACCGACCGCACGACCTGCGTCCTCGTCGGGGACGGGGCGGGCGCGGCCGTCGTCGAGGCTGCCGAGGAACCCGGCATCGGACCGGTGCTGTGGGGATCCGTGCCCGAGATGGGCCACGCCGTACGCATCGAAGGCACCCCCCCGCGCTTCGCGCAGGAGGGCCAGAGCGTCTACCGCTGGGCCACCACCAAGCTGCCGCCCATCGCCCGCGCCGCCTGCGAGAAGGCGGGACTCGCACCCGCCGACCTCGCCGCCGTCGTCCTCCACCAGGCCAACCTGCGCATCATCGAGCCCCTCGCCGAGAAGATCGGCGCGGTGAACGCCGTGGTCGCCCGGGATGTCACGGAGTCCGGCAACACCTCGGCCGCGAGCATCCCCCTCGCCTTCTCCAAGCTCGTCGAACGCGGCGAGATCTCCTCCGGAGACCCCGTCCTGCTGTTCGGCTTCGGCGGCAACCTGTCGTACGCGGGACAGGTGGTCCGCTGTCCGTGAGCCCCTGAGCAGGGCGTTCGGGGCGATGTGACGAGGGATACACAGAGAGGCCCGTCCGCTTCCCTGGTCATCGCCGGTCGTAGACTGTAGACGAAAGACAATCCATACTGGCTGTTGACCTCGACTTTCCGGTACGGGCCGTTGACTTTCCGTGTGCAGTGCACGCAGTGGTGCTCTGGAGGAGGACCCGATGTTGTCGACCGGACTGCCGCAAGGCGCGGTGCCCAAGCTCGAACGCCCCGGTCCGCTGCGCGACCGCGTCTACGAGGCCCTGCTCGAACTCATCACCACCCGTGCGCTGCGCCCCGGCCAGCACCTCGTCGAGAGTGAACTCGCCGGGCACCTCGGTGTGTCCCGGCAGCCCGTCCGCGAGGCCCTGCAACGCCTCAACACCGAGGGCTGGGTCGACCTCCGGCCCGCCCAGGGCGCGTTCGTCCATGAGCCCACGGAGGCGGAGGCCGACCAACTCCTCACGGTCCGCACCCTGTTGGAGGCCGAGGCCGCCCGCCTTGCCGCGGCCAACGCCGGCACGGCGGGCATCACGGCGCTGGAGGAACTCTGCGCGGAGGGCGAGCGGGCGGTCGACGCCGACGACGTCGACGGTGCCGTCGCCCTGAACGCCCGCTTCCACGCGAAGGTCATGGAACTGGCCGGCAACACCGTCCTCGCCGAACTCGCCGCCCAGGTCGACCGCCGCGTCCGCTGGTACTACACCCCCGTCGCCCGCCAACGCGGCCACCAGTCCTGGATCGAGCACCGGGACCTGATCGCCGCGATCTCCGCCCGCGACGAAACGCGGGCCACAGCGGTCATGCGGGCCCACACGGAGCACACGCGGAAGACGTACCACGAGCTGCCCCGGTCCTAGCCGGGAGCATCGCCGCGCGGTCGCCGGAGCATGTGCCGCGGTCGCGCGGGGCTCAGGCCTTCGGCTCCCGGAGGTCGAAGGTCGCAAGGCCCTGGTGGCTCAGCGCCACCAGTCCCTCCGGACCGTCGAAGGCGACATCGATGACCTCACTGTGGAGATCGATATCGGCCAGAACGCGGGTGCTGACGCCTCGTACACTCGGGCGCCGAAACGCGCGGGCGCCCATCGGAAGAGTGAAGGGGAGCACGAACCACGCACCCGGATCCTTTGTGAAGAGCCACACGCCGCTGCACGAGGCTGCCAAGTCGAGCGCGCGGTGGAACCAGTACCATGCGCGGATCGGCTGCAGGGATTCGACGTGAATGACAGATCCCTGGATCCATGCCAGCCGTGCGCCCCCGCGCACCGGCAGGACGGCCGCGAGTCGCCCCGGCGCTTTGCAGGCCACCGTGTGCGCGATCACTTCACTTCGGCCCGGTACTTCCCCGGCGGTCATCATCGAAGCCGACTCGTACTTTCCGTTGATGAGCGCGAGCGAGGTGCTTCCGACGTCGACAACGCTGCAGATCTGCACAGTTTCCCTGCGTTTGCGGAGCGCTTTGTACGCTGAGTTCATACCTGCGCGCAATAATGCTTGATCCCTCAAGTCCCGGCCGAAATCTTCGGGATATTCTTTCCCGTAACTCCTCCAGGTGCACGAAAGGCCAGTCGACCAGTTTCCGTCCTCGGCCCACTGAAGCGTCCACAGGTTTCGCGACGTATTTTTCCCGGTGGTGGTGTGTGTCACCGTCATGTCGTTGGCGCAACTGATGACGGACGGTCGTCCTCGAATTTCCCCGAGAGCTACCGACAGCACCGTGTTCTGGTGAGCGGGGACCGGTTCGAGAGACCATTCCGAGGTGTCATGGAGAGTGAAAAGTCCGACGGATCCGTTCTGGTCCCCTACTGCCACCATGGGTTTCTCGCCGAGGTTCGCTGCTGCCAGGGCCGTGATATGCGAGGCGCACGAGCCTATGTGCTCGGTTTTTCCGTCTTCCAGGTCATGGGTGAACACCTTTGCTCCGTCGTTCGCGACAAGCAGTGCGGAAGCGTCACGGTTCACGCAGGCGGTATTCTCCGCCGAATACGGCAGGGAGTGGCGCGCGAGGACATCACCGTGGGAAGCGTCCCGTACGGTGACGAGGTTCGGATGGACTACGATCACGACGCGCCGGCCGCCCCATTCCGTGACGTGGACAGCGATCGGTTCGCTGCGTCGATCGGCTCGGCTCACTCGGACACCTCGGGGAAGTCCCAGATTCGAACCGAACCGGAGCGTTCTCCGGCCGCGATCACCGAACGGCCGTGGTTCAGTCCCAGGACGCGAACCTGACTCACAGCCGAGCGTGTGTCGTAGAAGTCGGAAATCGTGACTCCGGGCCGTGTCAGAGAGAAGACTTCCAACGGCCGTTCGCAGTAGTCGTATCCGGCTACGGCGAATGTGGTGTCGTCCCGCGTGCAGACGTCGACATCCCAAACGCTTTCCGGACAGTCTCGGATCCGCTGCGGAGAGCGATCCAAGTGGACCAGGAAAATCCTGTGGCTGTCCTTTCCCGCGAGGAACTGAGGGGGATCCGTACCGGGGACCGTCCGTATGCCCTTGGCGTAGCCGTGGCCTGCTGGACAGTGCTCGGCACGGCCGGTCTCCAGATCGACGAGCTGCACGCTGTGCCAGGCGCTGACCACGGCCGTCGGTCTTCCTTCCCCCGGGATCACCACCACGGTCGCGTTGCTCCGCATGAAGTCACAGGCGCTGGTCATGGGGAGAGCCGGGAGAGACGTGGACGCGCGTACGTCGAAGCGGTGCAGGAGGTAGTCGTCGGTCATGCAGAACAGGAGGAGTTCGCCGCCGAGTTCGGCGAATGCCACGATGCTCGTCTCGCTGTCCGACGCCGCGTGGCCGATGGGCCAGCTTCCGAGAGGCTGATGAGCCCCGAACACTTCCCACAGTTGAACCCTGGACGCACTGCTCGTGGCCATGAAGACCTGGCCGTTGCCCGTCACCGTGTCCAGACCGGTGATGTGCTTGCCCTCGGCGGCCGTTCCCCTGATGACCCGATGGTCGGCGTCGAGGTTCCAGACCTCGATCTCACCGGCGTCGGAGGCGACCGCGAGGTGCTGGTCCCCGGCGTAGCGGAACGCCGACATGCGGGTGACCTCGCCGGAGAGCTTGGTGAGGGTGTAGCCGCTGCGTCGGGGCCGCATGTCGACCCAACGGGCCCTCCACGGGGACGAGTGGGGTACGGGATCCATCCGGGCCCGCAGCGTGCGGGCGTTGTGGGTGTTGACCGCCAGGTCGAGTGCTGCCGGGTGCAGTTCCGGGGCGGAGCGGCGGAAGTCCGTAGCGGCCTGGCGATAGGCGTTGATCGCCGCGCGGACCTCCGTCATGTCCCGGTCGGATGGAAGGCGGTGGCCGTCCAGGGCCCCGAGGAGCCGGTACGGGATCGCGCCGAGGAGATAGGCGGGGTCGAGCACCAGCTCGTTGAGGACGTCGTGACCGCCGGCCTTGGCGATGTGGGTGGCCAGGTAGGCGCGGGTGTAGAAGCTGGCGCGCTGCCAGTCCCGAGTCCCGTCGGGCCGGACGGGCGTGTGGTCGACGAGGAAGTCGACGAAGCACCGGTGAACCGATTGCGGGCTCGGCACCTTGCGCAGATGCTCGGCGAGCGACAGATGGTGGGGCTGGTAGACGACATGGCCCTGGTCGGACGACTTGACGGCGTGACTTCCCACATGCTCGCGCAACCACCGAACGTCGGTGTAGTCGTACCTCCGGCCCGCCATCCGCCCGGCGAGACCCGCCCAGATGTCCTCGTCGGGAAGGCCGTTGCCTTCCGCGAAGGCCAACGGGCGCAGCAGATCCAGGGCCCGCTCGGCCTGTTCGCGACCGAGGCGTTCGGACAGGTCCTGCTCCAGGATCTCGCCAGGCAGACGCGGCAGTTCGGCCTCCCATCCCGATCTGAGGTCGGGTGGCTCCGCGCGGGCGGCGAGCATCCGGGCCAGCAGGCGGCCCACCAGGAAGGATGGCCCTGCCGCCCGCGCCACGCCTTCGGCCACCTGCGACACCGTCTCCGAAGGCGCACTCCGGAACGGACTCGTTTCGGCCGCCTGGAGCAGCACATGCTCGACATGGCGCCGCATCCCCTCGGGATCGGCGAAGTCTCCGTCGAGGTCGACGATCTCGCACAGGTCGCCGAGCTCGATGGCATGTTCGGTGCGTATGCCGAGGACGAGACGCACCGAACCCTCCAGGAGCAGGGGTTTCAGCACGGCGTCGACCAGCAGAACCGGTTCGTCGGCCTCGTCCACCGCGTCGATGAGGACGACGGGGGTGGACCCGGCGGGCAGGCGAGTGGCGTGGGTGAGGGCATCTGAGATCACCTCCGCCGCCAGACCGGCCGCGTAGATCACCACCGCGAAGCTGTCAGGGGGAGGGAGCGCCGCTCCGCCGACCCCGACGCGTTCCTTCGGCACGTGCGACTGGTGACGGGGGTCGGCCAAGGACGCGACAAGCCCGAGGAGGGCTGTCTTGCCGGACCCAGGGCCACCCGCCACGATCAGGCCGGACCGGTTGTCGGCCGGGCGGGACAGCCACGTCACGATCCGGCGGAGCGCGTCATGTCGTCCCGTGAAATCCCAGGTGACGCCGTCCGTCTGGACGGACGCCCTGGCCTTCGGGAGGAAATGCTGCGCGAAAGCCTCCTGCTGACGCTCGGCGGAGGCCCGTTGCCGCCGCAACCGCTCACGGCTGGACCGTGCCTGAAGGTTCTGTGGCTCGATGTCCTCCCTGCCGGTCTCTCCCACCAGGTAGATGGTGGAATTGATGATGTCGTTGCCGGCAACCATGGAGGCATGTCCGTTGGCGCTCAGTATGTGCGGGCGAGAGAGCCCCCACCGCATGCCTCGGCGCTTCTTCATGGTGCGGTCGCCGGCCATGCCTGCGGACCCGCTCCGAGGACCACCAGGACGATCGTCATGGCCCACCCGGCGATCGCTCTGTTCGTGCTGGTGCTCATGCGCCGACTGCGCCGACCGGCTGACATGTCTCCCCCTGTATCCATGAGCGACGCCCCCACCGCCGTGGCCATGCCATCTCGCCCCATGGTGGGCGCCGCAGTCATTTACCCCGTCCGAGAGTTGTACAAGCGAACCACCGTCCTGTGCGGGTGCGACGCGTCGGGCCCGCGACCCGGGACCTCCCCTCGCTGGAGACTTCTTTGTCCTGAGAGTGGAGAAAGTTGGCGGCAATTCCTGCGCTACTTCTTCCCAGTCCCGGTAGCCGCTGCTACGTTCCCCTGCGAAAGGCCGGTCATGGCGTTGTGGCCGGAACCCGGCGGACGCAGCGACCGGTTGAGGCGGGGAGGGGCTTGTGAGACGTATGACGGCTCGACCCGCGAACGCGCACCAGGCCCGACTGCTGCGGCTGTTGCGGGACGGCGGCCCCAACTCCCGGGCACAACTGGGCGACAGCGTCGATCTGTCACGGTCGAAGCTGGCCGTGGAGGTCGACCGGCTGCTGGAGACGGGACTCGTCGTGGCCGACGGACTCGCCGCCTCACGCGGTGGCCGCCGGTCGCACAACATCCGGCTCGCCCCCCAACTCCGCTTCCTCGGCGTCGACATCGGCGCGACTTCGATCGACGTGGCCGTCACCAACGCCGAGTTGGAGATCCTCGGCCACATCAACCAGCCCATGGACGTACGGGACGGCCCGGTCGTCGTCTTCGAACAAGTGCTGGCCATGGCCGCCAAGTTGAAGGCCTCGGGGCTCGCGGAAGGGTTCGACGGCGCCGGTATCGGCGTACCCGGACCGGTCCGCTTCCCCGAAGGCGTCCCCGTGGCCCCGCCGATCATGCCCGGCTGGGACGGGTTCCCGGTGCGCGAGGCGCTCAGCCAGGAACTCGGCTGTCCGGTCATGGTCGACAACGACGTGAACCTGATGGCGATGGGGGAGCAGCACGCGGGCGTGGCCCGTTCCGTGAACGACTTCCTCTGCGTCAAGATCGGTACCGGCATAGGCTGCGGCATCGTCGCCGGTGGCGAGGTCCACCGAGGGACGACGGGCAGCGCCGGCGACATCGGGCACATCCTCGCCGTACCGGACGGCCGCCCCTGTGCCTGCGGCAACCGGGGCTGCCTGGAGGCCCACTTCAGCGGAGCCGCGCTCGCCCGCGACGCCAAGGAAGCCGCCCAGCAAGGACTTTCCGCGGAACTCGCCTCCCGTCTGGAGACCCACGGCACCCTGACCGCCGTCGACGTGGCCGCCGCGGCCGCCGCCGGCGACGCCACCGCGCTCGATCTGATACGCGAGGGCGGTAACCGCACCGGCCAGGTCATCGCCGGACTCGTCAGCTTCTTCAACCCCGGTCTGGTGGTGATCGGCGGCGGGGTGACCGGCCTCGGCCACACCCTGCTCGCCGCCATCCGCACCCAGGTCTACCGCCAGTCACTGCCCCTCGCGACCGGCAACCTGCCCATCGTGCTGGGGGAGTTGGGGCCCACCGCCGGAGTCATCGGCGCGGCCCGCCTCATCAGCGACCACCTGTTCTCACCCGCGTAGACCCTTCTGCCGCAGAACAAGGTTCCACAGCACAGCACAGCACAGCGCAGTTCAGCACAGCACAGCACAGCACAGCACGGCGCTCTGCCTCGGTTTGCCCTGCCCTGCCCTGAACACGCCTGCACACGCACGCGCATCGCCCTGAAACCGGCCCGCACGCCCGCCAAGGGGAACTCATGGCACCAGAACCACCGCTGCTCACCATGTCCGGCATCACCAAGTCGTTCCCCGGAGTCCGGGCCCTCGACGGCGTCGACCTCGATGTCCAGGCCGGAGAGGTCCACTGCCTGCTCGGCCAGAACGGCGCCGGTAAATCCACCCTGATCAAGGTCCTGGCCGGCGCTCACCAGCCCGACGACGGAACGATCACCTGGCGGGGTGAACCCGTCACCCTCAAATCCCCGATCGCTGCCATGCGCCTCGGCATCGCCACCATCTACCAGGAACTCGACCTGGTGGAGGGCCTGTCGGTGGCCGAGAACGTCCACCTCGGGCATGAGCCGACAGCCGCCGGCTTCGTCGTAAAGGGGAGGACGGCACGAGCGTCGACCGCCGCTCTGCTCCAGCGACTCGGGCATCCGGAGGTCGATCCGGCCCGGCTCGTCGGTGAGTTGTCGGCCGCCCAGCAGCAGATCGTCTCCATGGCACGGGCGCTCTCCCACGACGTACGGCTGATCGTGATGGACGAGCCGTCGGCCGCGCTCGACCCGGACGAGGTCGACAACCTGTTCAGGATCGTGGGCGACCTGACCGCCGAGGGGGTGGCCGTCGTCTACATCTCGCACCGCCTGGAGGAGATCCGGCGGATCGGCGACCGGGTGACCGTACTGAAGGACGGTCGGGCCGTGGCGGGCGGACTGCCCGCGAAGTCCACGCCGACGCGCGAGGTGGTGGCGCTGATGACCGGGCGCAATGTCGAGTACGTGTTCCCGGACCGGCCGCCCGCGCCGCCGGACCACCTCACGCCGGTGCTCGACGTACGGGGCCTCGCCCGCGACGGCGAGTTCGAGGCGTTCGACCTGGAGGTGCGGCCCGGCGAGATCGTGGGGCTCGCCGGACTGGTCGGCTCGGGACGCTCGGAGATCCTGGAGACGATCTACGGCGCCCGTAAGCCGACGGCCGGGCAAGTGAGCGTGGAGGGGCGTCGGTTGAGGCCCGGCAGTGTACGGGCCGCCGTACGGGCCGGCCTCGGCCTCGCTCCCGAGGAGCGCAAGGCACAGGCGCTGCTGATGCTGGAGTCCGTCACCAGAAACGTTTCCGTTTCGTCGATGTCCCGCTTCGCCCGCGTCGGCTGGATCGACCGAGGCGCCGAGCACCGCGCGGCGCAGGCCGCGACCCGTGAGCTGTCGCTGCGCCCCGACAACCCGGCCGTACCGGTCCGCACCCTCTCCGGCGGCAACCAGCAGAAGGCGGTCCTGGCCCGCTGGCTGCTGCGCGGCTGCCGGGTCCTGCTGCTCGACGAGCCCACCCGGGGCGTCGACGTGGGCGCCCGCGCCGAGCTGTACGCGGTGGTCCGGCGGCTCGCCGACGAAGGGCTCGCCGTGCTGCTGGTCTCCAGCGAGGTGCCCGAAGTGCTCGGCCTCGCCGACCGGGTGCTCGTGCTGCGCGAGGGCCGGGTCGTCCACACCGCGCCCGCCCGTGAACTCGACGAACACCGCGTCCTCGACCTCGTGATGGAAGGAAGCCCGGCGTCATGACCCAGCCCGTGTCCCCGCCCCGGGGCAGCGCCGACAAGGTGACACCCGTCAGCGAGCCGCCCGCCTGGCGCACCCGCGTGTTCCGCGCCGATGTCCGCACCCTCTCCCTCCTCGGCGTCCTCGCCGCGCTGATCGTCATCGGCGGTGTCACCAGACCCGACCAGTTCCTCGACACCCGCAACCTCCAACTCGTCCTCACACAGGCCTCGGTGATCGGTGTCGTCACCGTGGGCATGACCTTCGTCATCACCTCCGGCGGCATCGACCTGTCGGTGGGCGCGATCGTCGCCCTGGCGTCCGTCTGGGCGACCACCGTGGCCACCCAGGAGTACGGCTTCGCAGGCATCCTCTTCACGGCGGTGATCGTCGGCGTGGGCTGCGGACTGGTGAACGGGCTGCTCATCGCCTACGGCGGGATGGTCCCCTTCATCGCCACCCTCGCCATGCTCGCCTCGGCCCGAGGCCTTGCCCTGCAGATCACCGACGGCAGCACCCAGGTCGTCACCGTCGACACCGTCCTGGACCTCGGCGAGCGTGACGCGTACGTCCTCGGCGTCCCACCGCTCGTCCTGGTCTTCGCGGTCGTGACGATCATCGGCTGGCTCGTGCTGAACCGGACGACCTTCGGCAGGCGCACGGTCGCCGTCGGCGGCAACGCGGAGGCGACCCGGCTCGCGGGCATCGACGTCCGCCGCCAGCGGCTCTACCTCTACCTGCTCTCCGGGCTGTGCTGCGGCATCGCCGCGTTCCTGCTGATCGTGCTGTCCGGCTCGGGCCAGAACACCAACGGCAACCTCTACGAACTCGACGCCATCGCGGCCGCGATCATCGGCGGCACGCTGCTCAGCGGCGGACGGGGCACCATCACCGGCTCCGTTCTCGGTGTGCTGATCTTCACCACGATCACCAACATTTTCGCCCTCAACAACCTGCAGAGCGACGTCCAGCAGATCGCCAAGGGCGCGATCATCGTCGCCGCGGTCCTGGTCCAGCGACGTACGGCCGGCACGACCTGACAGCCGAAGAGCCGACACGAAGAGCCGACACGAAGAGCCGACACGAAGAGCCGACACGAAGAGCCGACAGCGGACGAGCCGAACCGGAAAGGTCCATCGCCATGCCACAGATCACCAGCCGTAGAGGACTGCTCTTCGGAACCGCCGCCGTATCGGCCGGAGCCCTCCTCGCCGGGTGCACCAGCAACGAGACCAAGGACGATCCGGCCGGGGGCGAGCAGTCGGTCGCCGACGACAAGCCAGGCAAGGAGGTCACCATCGGCTTCGCCGGACCGCAGGCCGACCACGGCTGGCTCAACGCGATCAACCAGAACGCCAAGAGCCGCGCGGAACGGTACGAGGACGTCACCCTGGAGATCACCGAGGGCTCCAACGACACCGCCCAGCAGATCGGCCAGATCGAGACCCTCATCAACAAGAAGGTCGACGTCCTGGTCGTGCTGCCCGCCGACGGCAAGGCCCTCACCCAGGTCGGCCTCAAGGCGATGCGGGCCGGCATCCCCGTCGTCAACCTCGACCGGATCTTCAACTCCCCGCAGGCGTACCGCTGCTGGATCGGCGGAGACAACTACGGCATGGGCCTCAACGCCGGGCACTACATCGGCGAGAAGCTCAAGGACAAGGGAGACGCCCGTGTCATCGAACTCGCCGGCCTCGACAACCTGGAGCTGACCCAGCAGCGCACCCGGGGCTTCGACGACGCGCTGAAGAACTACCCGAACATCAAGAAGGTGGCCCGACAGGCCGCCGAGTTCACGGTGGAGTCCGGGCAGGCCAAGATGGCCCAGCTCCTGCAGGCCCAGTCGGATTTCGACGCTCTGTGGAACCACGACGACGACCAGGGCGTCGGAGCCCTGCGCGCCATCGAGCAGGCCGGACGCGACGACTTCCTCATGGTCGGCGGCGCGGGCGCGCTCTCCGCGTTCCAGGCCATCAAGAAGGACGACGGTGTGCTGAAGGCGACCGTCCTGTACCCGCCGACCATGGCCGCCTCCGCGATCGACCTCGCCCGTGCCCTCGGCCAGAGCAAGGGCGTCAGCGGCCTCGCCGAGTTCGAGATCCCCGCCTCGGTGACCCTCTACTCGGCCGTCGTCGACAAGGACAACGTCGACCAGTACATGCCCACCGGCTTCAAGTGACGGCTCCCGTCCGGCGGACCCGACCGGGACCCGAGATCCGATGGGGGCCAAAGGTGTGATTGGGACCCAAGATCCGACTGGGGTCAAGGATCCGACTGGGACCAGGGGCCCGACCGGCACCCGAGGCCTGACTGGGCCCAGGGGCCCGACCGGCACCCGAGGCCTGACTGGGCCCAGGGGCCCGACCGGGACCCGAGGTCGGGGCGACGCAGGACACAGCCCCGGACCGAACAGTCGGGCCACACCCCCCACCGCGCCACCACGAGGAGGACACACGCATGGGACAGCCGCAACAGCCCGACCAGGCCGAGGCGGAGGAGTCAGGAGCGCCGGGGCCCGACGCGGGGGCCGGGGCCGATGCCGGAGCCGATGCCGAGGGGGCGGTCGGGATCGAGGTCAGAGCCTCGACGGTGGCCGAGGTCCGGACGGCGGACGCGCACGCTTCCGATGCCGAGAACTCGCCCCCTGGGGACCGGGCGGGCACCGGAATCACGGTCGGGCCCGGTAGCCGAGCCGGGGCAGGGACGGAAGCCGTGGACGGCACCGGGGCGGGGGCCGGGGGCGTGGCGGGGCCCTCTGGTGCCGGGGCCCGGGCGGGGTCGTCCGGGGCCGGACCCCGCGCTGCGGCCCGGCCCGCCGGGCTCGCCGGGCTCGTCGGCGGGCCGGGCAGGCCGCCGCTGCGGGTCGGCATGATCGGCTACGCCTTCATGGGGGCCGCGCACTCGCAGGGCTGGCGTACGGCGGGCCGTGTATTCGATCTGCCGCTGACTCCGGTGCTCGCCGCCGTGTGCGGGCGGGACGGTGACGCGGTGCGGGCGATGGCGGACCGGCACGGGTGGGCGGGGACGGAGACCGACTGGCGGGAGTTGATCGCGCGGGACGACATCGACCTCGTCGACATCTGCACCCCCGGCGACAGCCACGCCGAGATCGCCCTCGCCGCACTGGCCGCCGGCAAGCACGTGCTCTGCGAGAAGCCCCTCGCCAACACGGTCGCGGAGGCGGAGGCGATGGCGGCGGCGGCCGAAGAGGCGTACGTGCGCGGCAAGGTGGCGATGGTCGGCTTCAACTACCGCCGGCTGCCGGCCACCGCGCTCGCCCGCCGCATGGTCGCCGAAGGCCGGCTGGGTGCCCTGCGGCACGTACGGGTGACGTACCTCCAGGACTGGTTGGTGGACCCGGAGTTCCCGCTCACCTGGCGGCTGCGCAAGGAGTCCGCGGGCTCCGGGGCGCTCGGCGACCTCGGCGCCCACATCGTCGACCTCGCGCAGTACCTGGCCGGGGAGTCGGTGGTCGGCGTGTCCGCGCTGATGGAGACCTTCGTACGCGAACGGCCCCTGCCGACGGGCGTCTCCAGCGGCCTGACCTCCTCCGGCGGCACGGCCGGGCGGGGCGCGGTCACCGTTGACGACACGGCCCTGTTCACCGGCCGCCTCGCCTCCGGTGCCGTCGCCTCCTTCGAGGCCACCCGCTTCGCCACGGGCCGCAAGAACGCCCTGCGCATCGAACTCAACGGTGAGCGCGGCTCATTGGGCTTCGACCTGGAACGCCTCAACGAACTCGCCTACCACGACCACACCGAACCCGGCACCCACGCAGGCTTCCGCCGCATCCTCGTCACCGAGCCCGACCACCCCTACCTGGATGCCTGGTGGCCGCCGGGCCACGGCCTCGGCTACGACCACACCTTCGTCCACCAGGCCCGTGACCTGGTGCACGCCGTCGCGGCGGGGACCAGGCCCGAGCCGTCCTTCGCCGACGGACTCCAGGTGCAGCGGGTGCTCGCCGCCGTGGAGGAGAGCGCCGAGAAGAACTCCGTCTACACCCCGACCCACACCCCCACAGCGGTCTGAGGAGGCCCCGGACATGCCGCGCGACTTCACGCTCTTCACCGGCCAGTGGGCGGACCTGCCGCTCGAGGAGGTCTGCCGCCTCGCCCGCGACTTCGGCTACGACGGCCTCGAACTCGCTTGCTGGGGCGACCACTTCGAGGTCGACAAGGCCCTCGCCGACCCGTCGTACCTCGACTCGCGCCACCAGCTCCTGGAGAAGTACGGCCTGAAGTGTTGGGCCGTCTCCAACCACCTGGTGGGCCAGGCCGTCTGCGACGCCATCATCGACGAGCGCCACCGGGCCATCCTGCCCGCCCGCATCTGGGGCGACGGCGAGCCCGAGGGCGTACGGCAGCGCGCCGCCGCCGAGATGGCCGACACCGCGCGGGCCGCAGCCGCCTTCGGCGTGGACACCGTCATCGGTTTCACCGGCTCCGCCATCTGGCATCTGGTCGCCATGTTCCCGCCCGCCCCCGAGTCGATGATCGAGCGCGGCTACGACGACTTCGCGATGCGCTGGAACCCGATCCTCGACGTCTTCGACGCCCAGGGTGTGCGGTTCGCGCACGAGGTCCACCCGAGTGAGATCGCGTACGACTACTGGACGACCCAGCGGGCCCTGGAGGCGGTCGACCGCCGGCCGGCCTTCGGTCTGAACTTCGACCCCTCGCACTTCGTGTGGCAGGACCTCGACCCGGTCGGCTTCCTCTGGGACTTCCGCGACCGGATCTACCACGTCGACTGCAAGGAGGCCCGCAAGCGCCTCGACGGCCGCAACGGCCGTCTCGGCTCGCACCTGCCCTGGGGCGACCCGCGCCGGGGCTGGGACTTCGTGTCGGCCGGCCACGGTGATGTGCCCTGGGAGGACGTCTTCCGGATGCTCCGCTCCATCGACTACCGGGGCCCGATCTCCGTGGAGTGGGAGGACGCCGGCATGGACCGGCTCCAAGGCGCCCCCGAGGCCCTGACCCGCCTCAAGGCGTACGACTTCGAACCGCCGACGGCCTCGTTCGACGCGGCGTTCGGCGGCAACGAGTAACGCTCGTCCGTCTTCCGGGGTGACGGCGCACCCCGGCGTACCGCACACACCCGTACACCTCCGTACGACCAGCCCCTCACTGGAGGCATTTCGTGCACCCGTACGACGACAACAGACGCCCCACCAGCACCTTCGGACGCCGCGGACTGCGCAGGTCGATCGCATTGCTGAGCGGTCTGCTGCTGGCGGGCGCGTCACTCTCGCTCACCGCGCCCGCGGCGGGCGCGGCCGACGCCGGACCCGGCGCCGCCGCGGCCGCCGCTGCCGAGGACTTCCAGCAGGTCACCCTCGCCAAGGGCGAACCGGAGACGGGCGAGCCCATGTCGCTCGCCGTCCTCCCCGACCGCTCGGTCCTGCACACCTCGCGCGACGGCGAGCTGCGGCTCACGGACGCGGCGGGCAACACCAGGCTCGCGGGCAAGCTCGACGTGTACTCCCACGACGAGGAGGGCCTGCAGGGCATCGGAGTCGACCCGGGTTTCGCCGACAACCGCTTCATCTACCTCTACTACGCGCCCCCGCTGAACACCCCGGCGGGTGACGCCCCCGAGACCGGCACGGCGGCCGACTTCGCGCCCTTCGACGGCGTGAACCGGCTCTCCCGCTTCGTGCTGAAGACCGACGGCACCCTCGACTCCGCCAGTGAGAAGAAGATTCTCGACGTGCCCGCCTCGCGCGGCATCTGCTGCCACGTCGGCGGCGACATCGACTTCGACGCGGCGGGCAACCTGTACCTGTCGACGGGCGACGACAGCAACCCGTTCCAGTCGGACGGCTTCACCCCCATCGACGAGCGCGCCCACCGCAACCCGGCCTTCGACGCCCAGCGCACCTCCGCCAACACCAACGACCTGCGCGGCAAGATCCTGCGCATCAAGGTGAACGCTGACGGCTCCTACTCCGTCCCCGACGGCAACCTCTTCGCACCCGGCACGGACAAGACGCGCCCGGAGATCTACGCGATGGGCCTGCGCAACCCGTTCCGCTTCAGCGTCGACCAGAAGACCGGCGTCCTCTACGTCGGCGAGTACGGCCCCGACGCGGGCGCCGCCAACCCCTCGCGTGGCCCGGCCGGACAGGTCGAGTTCGCCCGGGTGACCAAGCCGGGCAACTTCGGCTGGCCGTACTGCACCGGCAAGAACGACGCCTACGTCGACTACGACTTCGCCACCGGCACCTCGGGCGCGGCCTTCGACTGCGCGGCCCCGAAGAACACCTCGCCCAACAACACCGGCCTCACCGACCTGCCGCCCGCGGAGCCCGCCTGGATCCCCTACAACGGCGCCTCCGTACCGGAGTTCGGCGACGGTTCCGAGTCCCCGATGGGCGGCCCGGTCTACCACTACGACGCCTCGCTCGACTCCCCGGTGAAGTTCCCCGAGGCGTACGACGGCGACTTCTTCGCCGGTGAGTTCGGCCGCCGCTGGATCAAGCGGATCACCAGCGACGCCGACGGCACCGTGCGGTCGATCAACAACGTGCCCTGGACCGGCACCCAGGTCATGGACATGGCCTTCGGCCCGGACGGCGCGCTCTACGTCCTGGACTACGGTGTCTCCTGGTTCGGCGGCGACGAGCACTCCGCCCTGTACCGCATCGAGAACGCCACCGACGGCCACTCCCCGGTCGCCCAGGCCGCCGCCGACCGCACCTCCGGCCAGGCGAAGCTGAAGGTCCGCTTCTCCTCGAAGGGCACCAGCGACCAGGACGGCGACGCCCTCACGTACAGCTGGGACTTCGGCGACGGCGCTACGTCCACGGCGGCGAACCCGACACACACCTACAAGAAGAACGGCACCTACACGGCGACCGTGACCGCGAAGGACCCCTCGGGCCGCACCGGCAGCGCCAGTGTGCGGATCGTCGTCGGCAACACCGCGCCGAAGGTCACGCTGGAACTCCCGCAGGACGGACAGCTGTTCGCCTTCGGTGACGCCGTACCGTTCAAGGTGCGGGTGAGCGACCCGGAGGACGGCCGCCCGATCGACTGTGCCAAGGTCAAGGTCACCTTCATCCTCGGCCACGACAGCCACGGCCACCCGGTGACCTCCGCCAACGGCTGCACCGGCACCATCCAGACCAGCGCCGACGGCGGCCACGACGAGAACGCCAACATCTTCGGGGTCTTCGACGCCGAGTACACCGACGGCGGAGGCGGCGGCCAGGCCCCGCTGACCACCCACGACCGACACGTCGTCCAGCCCAAGCACCGCCAGGCCGAGCACTACGGCGACTCGTCGGGCATCGCGGTGCAGTCCAAGGACACGGCACACGGTGGCAAGACGGTCGGTGACATCTCCCACGGCGACTGGATCTCCTTCGAGCCGTACGTCCTCTCCAACGCCACGAAGATCACCGCGCGTGTCTCCTCCGGGGGCGCCGGCGGGAAACTGGAGGTCCGCGCGGGCTCTCCGACCGGGCGTGTCCTCGGCCGTACGACCGTGCCGGCGACCGGCGGCTGGGAGAACTTCCAGGACGTCACCGCGAACCTGTCCCGCGCCCCGCGCGGAACCACCACCCTCTACCTGGTGTTCAAGGGGAGCGGCTCCGGCGGCCTGTTCGACGTGGACGACTTCACCTTCACGACGAGGTGAGGGGGAGCCATGCTTACGAACAAACGACTCTGCGCAGCGCTGGGTGGCGCCGCCCTGCTGATCGGGTGTGTGTCGGGGCCGGCCGTGTCGGATGAGGCGGGCGGTTCCGCGGGGCACGGGCACGAGCGCCGGGTGCTGGTGTTCTCCAAGACCGCCGGCTTCCGGCACGACTCGATACCCGAGGGCATCGCGGCCGTACGGGAACTGGGCGCCGCCCACGGCTTCGGTGTCGACGCCACGGAGGACGCCGCCGCCTTCACCGCCCGCAACCTCGGGCGCTACGACGCGGTGGTGTTCCTCTCGACGACGGGCGATGTCCTGAACGCGGCCCAACAGGGGGCGTTCGAGCGGTACATCAAGCGCGGCGGCGCCTATGTGGGCGTCCACGCCGCCGCCGACACCGAGTACGACTGGGCCTTCTACGGCGGACTCGCGGGCGCGTACTTCCAGTCGCACCCCGCGATCCAGCCCGCGACGGTCAAGGTCGAGGACCACGCCCACCCGGCGACCTCGGGCCTCGGCGCGACCTGGAACCGCACGGACGAGTGGTACAACTACCGCTCCAACCCACGCGGGCGGGCCCATGTCCTCGCCTCGCTCGACGAGTCGTCGTACACCGGCGGCACCATGAACGGCGACCATCCGATCGCCTGGTGCCAGAACTACCAGGGCGGCCGCGCCTTCTACACCGGCGGCGGCCACACCAAGGAGTCCTTCGCCGAACCCGCCTTCCGCCGGCACCTGCTCGGCGGCATCCGGTGGGCGATCGGCGAGGCCCAGGCCGACTGCCGCCCGGAGAACGGCTACCGGCCGCTCTTCGACGGCACGGTCGAGTCCCTGGCCGCGTGGCGTCAGGCCGGCCCGGGCTCCTTCGAGCTCGGTGAGGACGGCACGCTGACGTCCGGCGGGGGCATGGGCATGCTCTGGTACGCCGCCTCGGGCTTCGGGTCCTACTCCCTGAAGCTCGACTGGAGGATGTCCGGCGCCTCCGGCGACGACAACTCCGGTGTGTTCGTAGGCTTCCCGCCCTCGGACGACCCCTGGTCGGCCGTGCACAACGGCTACGAGATCCAGATCGACGCCACGGACGTACCCGAGAGGACCACGGGGGCCGTGTACGGCTTCCGCTCCGCCGACATCGCACAACGTGACCGCGCGCTGAACCCGCCGGGGGAGTGGAACACGTACGAGATCCGCGTGGAGGGCGAGCGCCTCCGCGTCTGGCTCAACGGACTGAAGATCAACGATTTCACCAACACCGATCCGGTACGCAGCCTGCGCGACGGCCACCTCGGCATCCAGAACCACGGAGCCGACGACCAGGTGTCCTTCCGCGACATCCGGATCAAGGAACTGCCCGCACGGGCCGCCCACCCGGCTGGCCCGTCCCCGGGCGACTGAGCGGCGGCGGGCGGGGGACGCCGGACCACCGCCCGCCGCCTTCACCTTCCCCCCGAGGGGTCCCGGTGTTTCCCCACCACTCGCCCGACAAGGAGGCCGCCCATGCCCGCGTCCATGTCCGTTCCCCCACCGAGCGTCGGCGTGTGGCTGATCGGAGCACGCGGTTCCGTCGCCACCACCGCCGTCGCGGGCTGCGCGGCCATGACGGCGGGCCTGCACACCCCGACGGGCCTGATCACCGAGACCCCTCTCTTCGCCGACACGGGCCTGCCCCCGCTCGCCTCCCTCGTCTTCGGCGGCCACGACACGACGGACTGCCCCCTGCCCAAGCGCGCCGAAGCCCTCGCCGCCGCCGGCGTCCTGCCGTACGACCTGCCGACGACGATCACCTCCGAACTGGCCGCCGCGGACCGGGAGATCAGGACCGGTGGCCCCTTCCCGGGCGACACCAGGAGCGCCGACGAGCTGATCTCCTCCTTCACGGCCGACATCGAAGACTTCGTACGGCGCCGGGGACTGACCCGAGCCGTGGTGGTGAACGTCGCCTCCACGGAACCCGCGCCCACCGGGGCCGCCCTGCCGCCCAGCGCGCTGTACGCGACGGCCGCCCTCCGCGCGGGCTGCCCCTACGTCAACTTCACCCCCTCGACCGGCCTCCACCACGCGACGCTCGCCACCCTCGCCGCCTCCTCCGGCCTCCCGTACGCGGGCCGTGACGGCAAGACCGGACAGACCCTGCTCCGGTCCGTCCTCGGCCCGATGTTCGCCCAGCGGGCCCTGACCGTCCGGGCCTGGTCCGGTACCAACCTCCTCGGCGGCGGTGACGGTGCCGCGCTCGCCGACCCGGCGGCCGCCGCCGCCAAGAACGCCGGCAAGGCACGCGTCCTGACCGACACCCTGGGCCGTGCCCCCGAGGGCGAGACCCACATCGACGACGTCCCCGCGCTCGGCGACTGGAAGACCGCCTGGGACCACATCGCCTTCGACGGATTCCTCGGCACACGGATGGTTCTCCAGACCACCTGGCAGGGCTGCGACTCCGCCCTGGCCGCCCCCCTGGTCCTGGACCTCGCCCGCCTGCTGGCCAGGGCCCACGAGGCCGGCCTCACCGGCCCTCTGAGGGAGCTGGCCTTCTACTTCAAGGACCCAGTGGGCGAGGCCCCGTCGGCACTGGGGGAGCAGTACACGGCGCTGGCGGGCTTCGCGGAGCGGCTGCGGGGGCACCGTGCCGGCGCGGGTCAGCCCGAGCGGGGGCCGTCACCGACGGCGTCCTCGGAAGCGGGCCCGGCATGAACGCACAACAGCCCCCGCTCAGCCGGCCGACCCCGGGCTCCCCCCTCTCCTTCGGCTACGGCACCAACGGCCTCGCCGACCTCCGCCTCGACGACGCCCTCGCCCTCCTCTCCGACCTCGGCTACCACGGTGTCGGTCTGACGCTCGACCACATGCACCTCGACCCGCTCGCCCCCGATCTGGCCGCCCGCACCCGGCGGCTCGCGCGACGGCTGGACACCCTAGGACTGACCGTCACCGTGGAGACCGGGGCCCGCTATGTCCTCGACCCCCGCTGCAAGCACGGCCCCACCCTCCTGGACCCCGACCCCGACGACCGGGCACGCCGAGCCGACCTGCTGATCCGCGCCGTACAGGTCGCCGCGGAGCTGGGCGCCCACGCCGTGCACTGCTTCAGCGGAGTCACCCCGCCCACCACGGACGAGGACACCGCCTGGAAACGCCTCCCCGACGCGCTCACCCCCGTCCTCGACGCCGCCACCGTCGCAGGCGTCCCGCTGGCCGTCGAACCCGAACCCGGTCACCTCCTCGCCACCCTCGCCGACTTCCACCGCCTCCGCGAGGCCCTCGCCAGTCCCGCCGCCCTGGGCCTCACCCTCGACATCGGCCACTGCCAGTGCCTGGAGCCCCTCCCGCCCGCCGACTGCGTTCGCGCCGCCGCGCCCTGGCTCCGCCACGTCCAGATCGAGGACATGCGCCGCGGCGTCCATGAACACCTCCCCTTCGGCGAAGGCGAGATCGACTTCCCACCCGTACTCGAAGCCCTGGCCGCCGTCGACTACCGTGCCCTGACCGTCGTCGAACTCCCCCGCCACTCCCACGCCGGCCCCCACTTCGCCGAACAGTCCCTCTCCTTCCTCCGTCGAGCCGCCGACCGGTCGACAGCCCGCAAGGCATCCCCCCGCCCGCACGGACCGCTCCCTCCCCGCCTCCAAGTCAGGTTCCCTTCCCGCCCCGACGGCACCCTCTGTCTTCGCTCCGATGGCACAGCCCTCCCTCGCCTCCCCGTCACGCGCCCATCCCGCCCCGACGGCACCGGCCTTCCCCGCCCCGACGGCACCGGCCCACCCGAGCCCGAGTGCACGCTCAGTGGCACCGACGACACGGCACGAGCGCTTCCGGGCGGCCCCGCGACACCATCGCCGTCCCCGAACGGGAGCGCCACGTGATCCACCACCGCACACCGGACCGCCCGGCAGCCCACCCCGCCCTCGCCGCACCCCACGAACTGCGCGGTCACCTCGATGCCCTCCTCACGGACGCGGCTCGCGCCTGGCTGGGTCGGGCGCTCGACGAGGCCGCCGACCATCCGGGCGCCCACGGGCCCATCTCCGTCTGGGAACTGCGCCTGGCCGAGGCCGGCCGACGCTGCGGTGCCGAGCACGCCGACGCCGTCCGCGTCCTGATCCTGCACGCGGCCCGCGCCGACACCGACGCGCTCACCCGGGTCTACCGTCAGGGCACCGCCGACGAACGCCGGGCGGTCCTGCACGCCCTGCCCCATCTGGTGCCGGGCCCCGACGCGCTGCACCTCGTCGAGGACGCCCTGCGGACCAACGACACCCGTCTCGTCGCCGCCGCCCTCGGCCCGTACGCCGCCCGCCATCTGGCCCCGCACCCCTGGCGGCACGCCGTGCTCAAGTGCCTGTTCACCGGAGTGCGCGTCGACGAGATCACCGACCTGGCCCGCCGGGCCCACGGCGACGGCGAACTCGCCCGCATGCTCGGCGACTACGCCGAGGAACGCACCGCCGCGGGCCGTCCCGTACCCGAGGACCTGTACCGCGTCCTGGCCCTGGCCGCGCCTCCACCGGCCGACGAGCCCCACCCGGACGGCACCTACGGCACCGACGGCAAGGAGTCCTGATGCGCATCTTCGACCCCCACATCCACATGACGTCACGCACCACCGACGACTACGAGGCGATGCACGGGGCGGGTGTCCGCGCCGTCGTGGAGCCGGCCTTCTGGCTGGGACAGCCCCGCACCTCTCCCGCCTCCTTCATCGACTACTTCGACTCCCTTCTGGGCTGGGAGCCCTTCCGCGCCGCCCAGTACGGCATCGCCCACCACTGCGCCCTCGCCCTCAACCCCAAGGAGGCGAACGACCCGCGGTGCACGCCCGTCCTGGACCACCTGCCCCGCTATCTGCTCAAGGACCGGGTCGTGGCCGTCGGCGAGATCGGCTACGACTCCATGACCCCGGCCGAGGACCTCGCCCTCGAACACCAACTGCAACTGGCCGCCGACCACGGCCTGCCCGCCCTGGTCCACACCCCGCACCGGGACAAACTCACGGGCCTGCGCCGCTCCCTCGACGCCGTCGCAGCCTCCGCCCTGCCCGTCGAACGGGTGCTGCTCGACCACCTCAACGAGACCACCGTCAAAGAGGCCAAGGACAGCGGCGCCTGGCTCGGCTTCTCCGTCTACCCGGACACCAAGATGGACGAGGAGCGCATGGTCGCCGTCATCAAGGCGTTCGGCACCGAGAAGGTGCTGGTCAACTCCGCGGCGGACTGGGGAAGAAGCGACCCCCTCAAGACCCGCCGGGTCGCCGACGCCCTGCTCGCCGCCGGGTTCGACGAGGACGACGTGGACCTGGTGCTGTGGCGCAACCCGGTCGCCTTCTACGGACTCAGCGGCCGCCTCGCCCTCGACGTCACCGAGACGGACACCACGCACAAGGGCAACAGCATCCTGCGCGGCGGGGAGTGACCCGTGCGCTTCCGCCACCCCGACGGCTCCACCGTCCACCTCGCCTACTGCACCAACGTGCACCCGGCCGAAACCCTCGACGGCGTCCTCGCCCAACTCCGCGACCACTGCGAACCCGTACGCCGCCGCCTCGGCCGCGACCGCCTCGGCATCGGACTGTGGCTCGCCAAGGACGCCGCCGAGGCTTTGGTGACCGACCCCTCCGCCCTGCGCGGCCTGCGCACCGAACTCGACCGGCGCGGACTGGAGGTCGTCACCCTCAACGGCTTCCCTTATCAGGGCTTCGGCTCCGAAGAGGTCAAGTACCGCGTCTACCAGCCGGACTGGGCCGACCCGGAACGCCTCGACCACACCACCTCCCTCGCCCGCGTCCTCGCCCGTCTCCTCCCCGACGATGTCACCGACGGCACCATCTCGACCCTGCCCCTGGCCTGGCGCACGGTCTACGACGACACCCGCGCCGCCCGGTCCCGCACGGCTCTGCGCACCCTCGCCGAACGCCTCGACGCCGTCGCCGAGCTGACCGGCCGCTCCATCCGCGTGGGACTGGAACCCGAGCCCGGCTGCACCGTCGAGACGACCGCCGACGCCATCGGTCCGCTCACCGACATCGACCACCACCGCATCGGCGTCTGCGTCGACACCTGCCATCTCGCCACCTCCTTCGAAGACCCGCACACCGCCCTGGACGCGCTCACACAGGCCCGCGTCCCCATCGTGAAATCCCAGCTCTCGGCCGCCCTGCACGCCGAACACCCCCACCTCCCCGAGATCCGCGAAGCCCTCGCCGCCTTCGACGAGCCCCGCTTCCTGCACCAGACCCGCACCTCCACCGCCGCAGGCCTGCGCGGCACCGACGACCTCGGCGAGGCCCTCCAGGGCGACGCCCTGCCCGACGCCTCACCCTGGCGCGCCCACTTCCACGTCCCCCTCCACGCGGCCCCCGCCGCACCCCTCACCTCCACGCTCCCGGTGCTCAAGACGGCCCTGACCCTTCTCGTCGGCGGCGCCCATCCCCTCACCCGCCATCTGGAGGTCGAGACCTACACCTGGCAGGCCCTGCCGGCCGAGCTGCGCCCCAGCACCCGCGGCCGGCTCACCGACGGCATAGCAGCCGAACTCACGCTCGCCCGCGACCTGTTGACGGACCTCGGCCTCAAGGAGCTGCCGTGAGCCGAGAGAGCGCCACCGCGCATCTCCGACCCGACGCCGGGCCCACCCCTCTCCTCGTCCTGGACGTCGTCGGCCTCACCCCCCGTCTCCTCGACCACATGCCCCACCTCAAGACCCTCGGCCGGTCCGGCTCCCGCGCCCCGCTCGGAACCGTCCTGCCCGCCGTCACCTGCGCCGCCCAGTCCACCTTCCTGACCGGCACGCTGCCCACCGAGCACGGCATCGTCGGCAACGGCTGGTACTTCCGTGAACTAGGCGACGTCCTGCTGTGGCGCCAGCACAACGGTCTCGTCGCCGGGGACAAACTGTGGGACGCGGCCCGCCGCGCCCACCCCGGCTACACGGTCGCCAACATCTGCTGGTGGTACGCCATGGGCGCCGACACCGACATCACCGTCACCCCCCGTCCGATCTACTACTCCGACGGCCGCAAGGAACCCGACTGCTACACCCGGCCCCCGGCCCTGCACGACGAACTCACCGCGAAATTCGGCACGTTCCCGCTGTTCCGCTTCTGGGGCCCCGGCGCCGACCTCGTCTCCAGCCGCTGGATCATCGACGCGACCCGCCACATCATCCGCACCCGCCGGCCCGACCTGACCCTCTGCTACCTCCCTCACCTCGACTACGACCTGCAGCGCCACGGCCCCGACGACCCACGCGCCCTGAAGGCCGCCGCCGACCTGGACAAGGCCGTGGCGCCCCTGCTCGACGACGCCCGCGCGGAAGGCCGTACCGTCGTCGTGCTCTCCGAATACGGCATCACCCGCGTCGACCGCCCCGTGGACATCAACCGCGCCCTGCGCCGTGCCGGCCTTCTGCAGGTGCACACACAGGACGGCATGGAGTATCTGGACCCGATGACCTCACGGGCCTTCGCCGTCGCCGATCACCAGATCGCCCATGTCTACGTACGCCGCCCCGAGGACCTGGAAGCCACCAGGGAAGCCCTCGCGGACCTGCCCGGCATCGACCAGCTCCTCGACGACGAGGGCAAGAAGTCCCATCACCTTGATCACGCGCGCTCCGGCGAACTCGTCGCCGTCGCGGAGCCGGACGCCTGGTTCACGTACTACTACTGGCTCGACGACGACCGCGCACCCGACTTCGCACGCCTCGTCGAGATCCATCGCAAACCCGGCTACGACCCGGTCGAGCTGTTCATGGACCCGCTCGACCCGTATGTGAAGCTCAAGGCGGCCACGGCACTGGCCCGCAAGAAACTCGGCCTGCGCTACCGCATGGCGGTCGTGCCGCTGGATCCCTCACCTATTCGCGGCAGCCACGGCCGCCTTCCCGCGAGCGACGACGACGGTCCGCTCATCATCTGCTCCACCCCCCGAGCCGTCGGCGACCGCGTGGCGGCCACCGATGTGAAAGCACTGCTGCTCCGACTTGCCGGTCTTACCTGACCGGTGCCACGGACCCCCAGGGGTCCTGACTGGTCACAAGTGAAGCACTCACCACTGACAACGCCCTTCGACGCAGAGGAGTTCCAGGAATGAGCCGCGCCGACAAGACGGATCCCGAACTCGCCCACCGCCTCAGCAGACGAGGCATGCTCGGTGTGGCCGCGGGCGCCACCGCCGCAGCCCTGCTGGGCACGGCCGCCGCCCCGGCACAGGCCGCCACCGCCGCCGGAGCCTCCACCGCCGGTCGCGGTCGCCCCGTCCTCCCACCCGGCCGCCTCGGCATCCAGCTCTACAGCCTGCGCGACAAGGTCTCCACCCTCGGCTTCGCCCCCGTCTTCGCCGAGCTGGAGAAGTACGGCTACGACGAGGTCGAGTTCGCCGGCTACACCCAGGGCTCCGCGGGCCCCATCACCCTCGCCCAACTGAGGCGACTCGCCCGCAACCACGGCCTCACCCCGATCGGCAGCCACGTCGGCTACTACTCCGACGATCCGAACGCGTACACCTTCGCCCAGAACCTCACCAAGGTCCTCGACGACGCCCAGGCGCTCGGCCTCAAGCACATCGGCACCGCAGCCGGCCCCTTCCGCTACGGCATGACCGTGGACGCGATGAAGCGGGCCGCCCACGAGTTCAACACCTACGGCGCGGCGGCCAGGGCGCGGGGCATGAAGTTCTACCAGCACAACCACTCCGAGGAGTTCTCCTTCGCCACCGACAACCCCAAGGTCCGCCTCTACGACGTGCTGCTCCGCGAGACGGACCCCGACCTGGTCTTCCTGGAGATGGACATCTTCTGGGCGTACGTGGCCCAGTTCCGGTTCTCGAAGCGGCCCGACGGCACCTCCGCGCCCTTCGAGCCCCTCGACTACGTCCTGCGCCGCCCGAACCGCTACCCGCTCTTCCACGTCAAGGACGGCGAGAGCGACCCGTCGAACCCCTTCGGCTACCGCATGGTGGACGTCGGCGACGGCGACATCGACTACCAGAGGTTCATCACGGCCGTTACCCGCCTGAGGGGCCACCGGCTCGCCCACCACTGGCAGGCCGAACACGACAACCCCAGCGAGTCGTTCACCTTCGCCCGCCGCTCCAGCGAGCACCTCCACTCGCTGCGGGAGAAGTGCTGACCGAAGGCGTACGACAACGGCAGCAGGCGGCCGCCCCCGGGGGGGGGGGCCCCGGGGGGGCGCCCGGGGGCGGCGGCCGAGGCGGGGGGCCCCCGCGTGCCCCGCGGGGCGGGGGGGGGGGGGGGTTTGGGTGGGGGCGGGG
>NZ_JBIBEN010000001.1:0-249446 GCF_042955065.1 Streptomyces sp. NPDC012510 | reverse complement strand
CCAACCCCCCCCCACGACCCACCTACAGGTGGTCCCCCAGGGCGCCCCCCCGCGGCCGCGGGCGGCCCCCCGGGGGGGGGGCCCCCGGGGGCGCCCGCCTGCTGCCGTACGCGAAGGCGTCAGGCCACTTCGTCACCGAGCGGACGGGGGTTGGGAGTGATGTGCCTGCTGCGGGGCCGCCCCGGCGGATGCAGGAACAGGGCCACGAAGCCGGCGAACAACGAGATGGAGCCAGCGAGCACGAAGGCGCCCGCGTAGTCCCAGGCGCCCACCACCACGGCGCCCATGCCGGACCCGAGCAGACCGGACACCAGCTTGGAGCTGTAGACCAGACCGTAGTTGGAGGCGTTGTTGTTCTCGCCGAAGTAGTCCGCGGTCATCGCCGCGAACATCGGGAAGATCGCCCCGCCGCCGAAACCGGAGATGCTGGAGAACACCAGGAAGAGCGGCAGGTTGCCGATGTTGCCGGACCACAGGATGCCGTACTGGGACAGGCCCAGCACGATGCAGACGAAGATCAGGCACTGCTTGCGGCCGTAGCGGTCGGAGAGCCAGCCGATGACACCGCGCCCCGTGCCGTTGACGATCGCCTTCAGGGACATGGCGGTGGCCACGATCCCGCCCGCGAAACCCGCCTCGTTGCCGAACGGCACCTGGAAGGCGATGCCGAAGATGTTCACACCCGAGGTGCACAGCAGACAGAACCACATCAGCGCGACCCGGCCCGTCCGCCAGGCCTCGCTCGGCGTGTACTGCTTCACGGCCGGCGGGTTCTTCTCCAGCGCGCGCCGCGCGCGCGGGTCGTCCGGCTTGCGCAGCGGGTCTACCTCGGCCGGCCACCAGTTCTTCGGCGGGTCCTGGAAGAAGTACCCCGCCGCGGCGACCACCGCCGCGAGGAACACACCGACGCAGACCAGCACCCAGCGGAAGTTCGTCAGGTCCATGTACCCGGTGAAGATGAACACGAAGGGCACCGAACCGTAGGCGAAGCCACCGTTGACAAAGCCTGTCTTGCCGCCCTTGCGCTCCGGATACCACTTGCCGACCATGTTCACGCAGGTCGCGTACACCATGCCGGCGCCCATACCACTGAACATGCCGAACCCGATGTACGCGACGACGACGTGCGGTGCGAACGCGAGGGACACATACCCGAGCAGGGTGCCGACGGCGCCCAGCATCATCGCCCAGCGAGCGGGCAGTCTGCCGCTCTCGCGGAGCTTCCCCGCCGGGAAGGCCACGGCGGCCTGGAAGAACACCCACACGCCCAGCATCCAGAAGATGTGCTGGTTGCTCCAGGAGTGCGCGGTGTGCAGGGTCTCCTCGGCGGACGCGAACGCGTACTCCGCCGAGCTGATGCCCATCATGCCCACCCACGGCAGGATGACCATCCACTTGCGTTTGCGCCCCATGATGTCCAGGTCGGACTCACCGATCCGGTACATCCGGCCGTTGGCGTCCGTCACCTCCCTGTAGGGGACGGATGTGGAGATGTCAGTTGTTGCCATGTCGATCGAACCCTCCGCGTGGAAGAAGTCTGGCCAGCGCCCCCTGTCCGTGCTTCTCTGCGCCGGGGCCCGCGGTGAGCGGTCGCCGCAGGCCCCGTGGTTCGAGCCGTCGCTCAGCTCATCGATCGCCCCCCAACAGCCGCTTCACGGCGTGCTCCCGCGTCACAACAGGCCCGCCGCCCGCGCCCAGCGATACTTGGCGCCCAGCACCGCAACCGGCTTCTCCGTCGTGTACGGGTAGGCCACGACCCCATGCTCGAAGAGGTACTGGCAGGCCTCCTCCACCTCGACGTCACCCGCGAGCGACGCCACGACCGGCTTTTCGATGCCCCGCTCGCGGAACTCGGCCACCACGCGCGCGGTGAGCTCGGCGAACACCATGGGCGGGGTGACGATCGTGTGCCAGTAGCCGAGGACGAGCGCGTGGATGCGCGGGTCCTCAAGCCCCAGCCGGATCGTCGCCTCGTACGTCGACGGAGGCTCGCCGCCGGTGATGTCGACCGGGTTGCCGGCGGCCCCGAAGGGCGGGATGAACTTCCGGAAGGAAGTGTCCAGGTCCGGCGGGATCTCCATCAGGGTCAGCCCGTTGTCGGTCACCGCGTCCGACAGCAGTACCCCACTGCCACCGGCCCCCGTGATGATCACGACGTTGTCGCCCTGGGGAGCCGGAAGCACCGGCAACGCGCGCGCGTACTCCAGCATCTCGTTCAGACCGGGGGCCCTGATGACACCGGCCTGCTTGAGGATGTCCTCGTACACGGCGTCGTCCCCCGCCAGCGCTCCCGTGTGTGAGCCAGCCGCCTTCGCCCCGGCCGCCGTACGGCCCGCCTTGAGGACCACCACCGGCTTCTTGGGGACGGTCGCGCGGGCGGCCTCCACGAACGCCCGTCCGTCCTTGAGGTCCTCCAGGTGCATCGCGATGCACTCCGTGTGCGGGTCCTCGCCGAACCACGTCAGCAGGTCGTCCTCGTCCAGGTCCGACTTGTTGCCGAGGCCCACGATCGCCGACACACCCGTCTTCGTCGTCCGCGCGAAGCCCAGGATGGCCATCCCGATGCCGCCCGACTGCGAGGTCAGCGCGACCCCGCCCTTGACGTCGTAGGGCGTGCAGAACGTGGCACACAGGTCCTGCCACGTCGAGTAGTAGCCGTAGATGTTCGGCCCGAGCAGCCGGACGCCGTGCCGCTCGGCGATCGCCACGATCTCCTCCTGGAGTCCGTGCTCACCGGTCTCCGCGAAACCCGACGGAATCAGCACGGCGTTGGGGATGCCCTTGCGACCCACCTCCTCCAGCGCCGCGGCCACGAACTTGGCGGGGATCGCGAAGACCGCCACATCCATCTCACCAGGGACGTCCGTGACACTCTTGTACGCCTTGCGGCCCAGAATGTCATCGGCCTTGGGGTTCACCGGATGGATCTCCCCGGAGAACCCGCCGTCGATGAGGTTGCGCATCACCGAGTTGCCGATCTTGCCCTGCTCGTTGGAGGCCCCGATCACGGCGACCGACGAGGGCTGCATCAGCCGCCGCATCGACGTGAGGATCTCCTCGCGCGTGTACGTGCGCCGGGGCTTGGGCACCGAGTCGGCGAGAATCACCCGGATGTCCGCCGCGACCGCGCCCTCCGGGGTGGCGATCACCGGGTTGAGGTCCACCTCGGCGATCTCTGGGAAGTCCGCGACGAGTTCGGAGACCCGGCGGATCTGCTCGGCGATCGCCCACCGGTCCACGGCGGCCGCCCCGCGCACCCCGTGCAGGATCTCGGCCGCGCGGATCGAATCCAGCATGGAGAGCGCCTCGTCCGCGTCGACCGGCGCGAGCCGGAAGGTCACGTCCTTGAGAACCTCGACCAGCACCCCGCCGAGCCCGAACGCGACGACCTTCCCGAACGTCGGGTCCGTCACAGCGCCGACGATGACCTCCTGCCCCTTGGGGAGCAGCTCCTGCACCTGGACGCCCTCGATACGGGCGTCGGGTGCGTACACGCGCGCGTTGTCGACGATCGTGTGGAACGCGGCCCGTACGTCACCGGCGCCCTCCACTCCGACGATCACACCGCCGGCGTCGGTCTTGTGGAGGATGTCCGGCGAGACGATCTTCATCACCACCGGCCCGCCGAAGCGCGCCGCGTACGACACCGCCTCGTCGACGTCCCGCGCCAACTCCTCGCCGGGAACGGCGATCCCGTACGCGTCGGCGACCACCTTGCCCTCGGGAGCGGTCAGCGCGCTCCGGCCCTCGGCCCGTACGGCGTCAAGGAGCCCACGCACCCTCAGCACCCGGTCTTCGGCCATCAATCAGATCACTCCGTTCGACTTGAGCAGGCGCAGCTCCTCGTCGCCGAGACCGAGCTCGCCGACGTAGACCTCTTCGTTGTGCTCGCCGAGCAGCGGGGAACTGGTCACGTCCACGGGGGAGTCCGACAGCTTCAGCGGGCTGCCGACAGTCACGAACTCGCCGCGCTCGGGGTGCGGCACGGTGACGACCATCTCGTTGGAGACCAGCGACTCGTCCTCGATGATCTCCTTGGTGGAGAGGATCGGCCCGCACGGGATGTTGTGCGCGTTGAGCCGCTCCAGCACCTCCCACTTGGGGAGTGCGGACGACCACTCCTCGATGAGCTGGAACATCTTGTTGAGCTTGGGGAGGCGGGCCTCCGGCGTCGCCCACTCGGGGTCGTCCGCGAGTTCCGGTCGGCCGACGAGTTCGCTGAGCGGCTGCCAGCCGACGGGCTGCACGATGACGTAGACGTAGTCGTTCGGGCCGCCCGGCGCACACTTCACGGCCCAGCCGGGCTGGCCGCCGCCGGACGCGTTCCCGGACCTGGGAACCTCGTCGCCGAAGTCCTCGTTGGGATATTCACGGAGCGGGCCATGTGCCAGCCGCTGCTGGTCCCTCAGCTTCACCCGACAGAGGTTGAGGACGGCGTGCTGCATGGCCACGTTGACCCGCTGGCCGCGCCCGGTGTTCTCCCGCTGGTACAGCGCCGCGAGAATCCCCGCCACGGCGTGTATGCCCGTGCCCGAGTCCCCGATCTGGGCCCCCGTCGCCAGCGGCGGCCCGTCCTCGAAGCCCGTGGTGGCCATGGACCCGCCCATGGCCTGCGCGACGACCTCGTACGCCTTGAAGTTGGTGTACGGACCGTCCCCGAACCCCTTGATGGAGGCATAGACGATACGCGGATTGATCTCCTGGATGCGGTCCCAGGTGAAGCCCATACGGTCGACCGCGCCCGGCCCGAAGTTCTCGACCATGACGTCGGAGCGCCGGATCAGCTCGGTGAGGATCTCCTTGCCGCGCTCGGTCTTGGTGTTCAGGGTGATGCTCCGCTTGTTGCAGTTGAGCATCGTGAAGTAGAGGGAGTCGACGTCCGGGAGGTCACGCAACTGCTTGCGTGTGATGTCCCCGGTCGGCGCCTCCAGCTTCACCACGTCCGCGCCGAGCCAGGCGAGCAGTTGGGTGGCGGACGGGCCGGACTGGACGTGCGTCATGTCGAGGACGCGGATGCCTGCGAGCGCCTTTCCGGGCGGCGAGGCCTGGGTGCTGCTGTCGGTCGTGGCGGTCTCGGTGGTCACCGGGTCACCTCACTTGTACATCGTCTGGTTCATGGTTCCGGGGGCGTACGCGTCCGGGTCGACCCAGACGTTGATGAGCGACGGCTTGCCCGACTCGCGGGCGCGCCGGAGCGCGGGGCCGATGTCGGCGGGGTCGCGGACCTCCTCGCCGTAACCGCCCAGCATCTGGGCGAACTTGTCGTAGTGGACGTCGCCGAGGGTGTTGCCGACGCGCTCGCGCTCCTCGCCGTACTTGGCCTTCTGGCCGTAGCGGATCTGGTTCATGGAGGAGTTGTTGCCGATGATGCCGACGAAGGGGAGGTCGTAACGGACGAGGGTCTCGAAGTCCCAGCCGGTGAGGGAGAAGGCGCCGTCACCGAAGAGGGCCACCACCTCCTTGTCGGGCCGTGCCTTCTTGGCGGCGAGCACGAAGGGGACGCCGACACCGAGGGTGCCGAGCGGGCCCGGGTCCATCCAGTGCCCGGGTGACTTGGGCTGCACCACCTGACCGGAGAAGGTGACGATGTCGCCGCCGTCACCGATGTAGATCGAGTCCTCGGTGAGGAAGTCGTTGATCTCGCTGACCAGCCGGTAGGGGTGGATGGGCGAGGCGTCGGACCTCAGGCTGGGCAGCCGCTTCTCGATGGCGGTCTGCTCGGCGGCGCGCAGCTCGTCGAGCCACTCCTTGCGCTTCGACGCGCCCCCGTTGAGGCGCCCGGAGGCGGCCTCGGTCACCGACTTCAGGATGAGTCCGGCGTCGCCGACGATCCCCAGGTCGATGTCGCGGTTCTTGCCGACGGTCCGGTAGTCGAGGTCGATCTGCACGACGGTCGCGTCCTGCGACAGCCGCTTGCCGTAGCCCATGCGGAAGTCGAAGGGCGTACCGACGATGACGATGACGTCGGCGTTGGAGAACGCGTACCGGCGGGAGAGCTGGAAGTGGTGCGGATCGCCGGGCGGCAGGGTGCCGCGGCCCGCGCCGTTCATGTACGCCGGGATGTTCAGCGTGCGCACCAGTTCGATCGCGGACTCGGTGCCGCGTGTGGTCCACACCTGGCTGCCCAGCAGGATCGCGGGCTTCTCGGCGTGCACCAGCAGGTCGGCGAGCTTCTCGACGGCCTCGGGGTCCCCGGCCGAGCGGGTCGAGGCCCGGTACGCACCGGCCTTCGGCACTCGTGCCTTCTCGACGGGCACCTTGGCGTCGAGGACGTCGCGGGGGATCTCCAGGAAGGAGGGACCGGGGGCGCCGTGGTAGCACTCGCGGAACGCCATCGACACCATGTCGGCGGCGCGGGCGGTGTCCGGGACGGTCGCCGCGAACTTGGTGATCGGCGTCATCATGTCGACGTGGGGGAGGTCCTGGAGAGACCCCATCTTGTGCTGGGTGTGCGCCCCCTGGCCGCCGATCAGCAGCATCGGGGACTCCGCGCGGAAGGCGTTGGCGACACCGGTCACGGCGTCGGTCGTACCGGGGCCGGCGGTGACGACCGCGCAGCCGGGTTTTCCGGTGATCCGGGCGTAACCGTCGGCGGCGTGGGCGGCGACCTGCTCGTGGCGTACGTCGACGACCTCGATCCCCTCGTCGACGCAGCCGTCGTAGATGTCGATGATGTGGCCGCCGCACAAGGTGTAGATGACCTCCACACCCTCCGCTTTGAGTGCCTTCGCGACGAGGTGGCCACCGGAAATGAGGTCCTGGCTGTTGCCGTCGGACATGGCGAAGTCCTGTCCCTTCGTAGGGTCTTCGTAGGGGTTGGAGCGCTCTCGCGGTTGATTGCATACAGTCGACGAATACTGTATGAAGCTTGTTATCCCGCATCCGGTGGGTGGTGTCCAGGGGGCGTGCGGCACTTTTGAGTCAGGAGCCGGAATGGACCTTTTCGAGCACCAGGCAAGGGAACTCTTCGAGGAACACGGCATCCCGGTGCCCCGGGCCGAGGTCACGAACTCGCCCAAGCAGGCCCGTGAGATGGCCCGAAGGCTGGGCGGACGCGTCGTCGTCAAGGCCCAGGTGAAGACCGGCGGACGCGGCAAGGCGGGCGGGGTCAAGCTCGCCGCCGACCCCGCCGCCACCGAGCTGACGGCACGCCAGATCCTCGGCATGGACATCAAGGGCCACACCGTCGGCACGGTCATGATCGCCGAACCGGTCGCGATCGAGAGCGAGTTCTACGTCTCCTACGTCCTCGACCGCGCCGCCGGCCGCTTCCTCGCGATCGCCTCGGCCGAGGGCGGCATGGAGATCGAGGAGGTGGCGGCCACCAGGCCCGAGGCCGTGGCCCGGATCCCGATCGACCCCGCCGAGGGCGTCACCTCGGCGAAGGCGTCCGAGATCGCCGACGCGGCCGGCCTGCCCCCGCAGACCGTCGACGTCCTCATGCGGCTCTGGGAGGTGCTGACCCGCGAGGACGCCCTCCTCGTGGAGGTGAACCCACTCGTCCGCACCGAAAAGGGGCAGATCCTCGCCCTCGACGGCAAGGTCACCCTCGACGACAACGCGAGCTTCCGGCAGTCGCGTTGGGGCGACGAGGGCTTCGCGCACGACGACCCGCTGGAGGCGGCTGCGGCCGCCAAGGGCCTCAACTACGTGAAACTAAGGGGCGAGGTCGGCGTCATCGGCAACGGCGCCGGACTCGTCATGTCCACCCTCGACGTGGTCGCGGGCTGCGGAGCCCGCCCCGCCAACTTCCTTGACATCGGTGGCGGCGCCTCCGCCCAGATCATGGCCGACGGCCTTTCCGTCATCCTCTCCGACCCCGACGTGAAGTCTGTCCTCGTCAACGTCTTCGGCGGGATCACCGCCTGTGACGCGGTCGCGAACGGCATCGTCCAGGCCCTGGACAGCGTCCAGTTGACCAAACCGCTGGTCGTCCGCCTCGACGGCAACAACGCCGCACGCGGCCGGGCGATCCTCGACGACCGCGACCACCCCCTGGTCCATCAGGCCACCACCATGGACGGCGCCGCGCGCCGCGCCGCCGACCTCGCCCACGCGAACTGAGGAGCCCGGACATGGCCATCTACCTCACCAAGGAGAGCAAGGTCCTCGTCCAGGGCATGACCGGCGGCGAGGGCATGAAGCACACCCGCCGCATGCTCGAGTCCGGCACCGACGTCGTCGGCGGCGTCAACCCCCGCAAGGCCGGCCGCACCGTCGACTTCGACGACCGTGCCGTGCCCGTCTTCGGTTCCGTCGCCGAGGGCATCGAGGCCACCGGCGCCGACGTCAGCGTCCTCTTCGTCCCGCCCGCCTTCGCCAAGGCGGCCGTGGTCGAGGCCGCCGACGCCGGCATCGGCCTCGCCGTCGTCATCACCGAGGGCATCCCCGTCCACGACTCCGTCGCCTTCACGGCGTACGCCCAGTCCAAGGGCACCCGGATCGTCGGCCCCAACTGCCCCGGTCTGATCACCCCCGGCCAGTCCAACGCGGGCATCATCCCCGCCGACATCACCAAGCCGGGACGCATCGGCCTGGTCTCCAAGTCCGGCACCCTCACCTACCAACTCATGTACGAACTCCGCGACATCGGCTTCTCCACCTGCGTCGGCATAGGCGGCGACCCCGTCGTCGGCACCACCCACATCGACTGCCTCGCCGCGTTCCAGGACGACCCGGACACCGAACTGATCGTCCTCATCGGCGAGATCGGCGGCGACGCCGAGGAACGGGCCGCCGCATACGTCCGCGACCACGTCACCAAGCCCGTCGTCGGCTACATCGCCGGGTTCACCGCGCCCGAGGGGAAGACGATGGGGCACGCCGGGGCGATCGTCTCCGGCTCGTCCGGCACCGCGCAGGCCAAGAAGGAGGCACTGGAAGCGGTCGGGGTCCGGGTAGGGAACACCCCCACCGAGACGGCCCGACTGGTCCTGGCCGCCCTGGAAGCCGACGCTTGACGTCACTCACGGTGGCCGCGAGATCGCTCACCGAAGCCGCGGCGCCTCGGCGGCGCCCCCGGCGGGGTCGTCCCTGACGTGCCCCGCAGTGGGCATCGGCCGTGCGTCCCCGGAGGGCATCCGCAGTGGGCATCGGCCGTGCGTCCCACGGCGAGCATCCGCGTGCGCCCCATCGGGAGCGCCCACCGTGCGGCCCTGCCGAAGCAGCGGCTTCCTCAGTGGCGTCCCTGGCGAGGTCGCCCTGGCGCGCCCTTTCGCGGGGAGACGGCGTCTGCCCACGGCGCCGCATCCGCTGTGCGCCCCACGCCGGGCGTCCGCTGTGCGTCCCGCGGCGGTGCATCCGCTGTGCGCCCCGCGGCGGGCGTCCGCCGTGCGTCCCGCCCGGGGTGCCCGCCGTGCGTCCCACGACCATGCACCACCCGCCCCGACTGTGCACCGAGAGCGGAGCAACCATGGCACCCATCCTCACCCTCAAATCCGGCACCGCCTGGACCGACGCCTGGCGGCGCTGTCTCGCCGTCGCTCCCGAGGCCTTCCGTGACGACCGGGTCCTCAACCTCTGGAACGGCTCCTGGCAGGCCGACGGCCGGGCCCTCCCGGCCACCAGCCCCGTCGACGGCGGCCCCGTCGCGGGCCCGCCCCGCCTCGACGGCACCACCGCGCACCAGGCGGTCAGGGCCTCCCTCGACCAGCACCGCGCCTGGCGCCACATCCCCCTCGATGAACGCCGAGCCCGCGTCGCCGCCACCCTCGACGCCCTCACCCAGCACCGCGACCTGCTCGCCCTGCTCCTCGTCTGGGAGATCGGCAAGCCATGGCGGCTGGCCCAGGCCGACGTGGACCGGGCCATCGACGGCGTCCGCTGGTACGTGGACGGCATCGAACCCATGGTCGAGGGGCGCGTCCCCCTTGACGGCCCGGTCTCCAACATCGCCAGTTGGAACTACCCGATGAGCGTGCTCGTCCACGCGATGCTGGTCCAGGCTCTCGCCGGTAACGCGGTCATCGCCAAGACCCCCACCGACGGCGGCGTAGCCTGCCTCACCCTGGCCAGCGCGCTCGCCGCCCGCGAAGGGATCCCCGTCACCCTCGTCAGCGGCAGCGGACGCGAGCTGTCCGAGGCGCTCGTCCGCGCCCCCGAGATCGGCTGCGTCTCCTTCGTCGGCGGTCGCGACACCGGCGCCGCGGTCGCCACAGCCGTGGCCGACCTCGGCAAACGCCACGTCCTGGAACAGGAGGGCCTGAACACCTGGGGCATCTGGAACCACACCGACTGGGAGACCCTCACCGCTGTCGTGCCCAAGCTCTTCGACTACGGCAAACAGCGCTGCACGGCCTATCCGCGCTTCGTCGTCCAACGGGAGCTGTTCGACGAGTTCCTCGCCGCCTACCTTCCGGCGGTCCGCACCCTCCGCGTCGGCCACCCGCTTGCCGTGGCGCACCCCGACGACCCGTACCCCGAGCTGGACTTCGGGCCCGTCATCAACGCCGCCAAGGCCAAGGAACTGACCGACCAGGTCGCCGAGGCCGTCGACCGGGGCGCCGTCCCGCTGCACCGGGGCAGGCTCTCCGCCGCGCGCTTCCTGCCCGGCCAGGACACCGCCGCGTACGTCCAGCCCGTCACCCTCCTCAACCCGCCCCCCTCCTCACCCCTCCACCACGCGGAACCCTTCGGCCCGGTCGACACGATCGTCCTGGTCGACACCGAGGCCGAACTGCTCGCCGCCATGAACGCCTCCAACGGCGCGCTCGTCGCCACCCTGTCCACGGACGACAGAGCGACCTACGAACGGCTGGCACCCCAGATCCGGGCGTTCAAGGTCGGCCACGGCCGGCCCCGCTCACGCGGCGACCGCGAGGAGCTCTTCGGCGGCTTCGGCGCGTCCTGGCGGGGCGCCTTCGTCGGCGGCGAACTGCTCGTCAAGGCCGTCACACGCGGCCCGGCGGGAGAGCGGCTGCCGGGGAACTTTCCCGAGTACCACGTCATGCCTTCGGTTGCCTGACATGGCCGGATCGTGACCGCCCGCTCACCCCTGGTGAGGCCGTGCGTGTCTCCTCCTCGAGGCCCGCACGGCCCCCTTCCGGGCCCGGATATGCAGGTGAAGGGCACTCCGAAACCTTGGTATTGTTGTCCATGTCGCCGCGGGGAGCACCCCCGTCCAGGTGACAGACACCTAGTCCGGGTGGCGGAATGGCAGACGCGCTAGCTTGAGGTGCTAGTGCCCTTTATCGGGCGTGGGGGTTCAAGTCCCCCCTCGGACACACACCAGGACGTGCACGAGATCGTCCCGAAGCGTTCACGAATTACCGGTCGAGTCATGTGACTCGCCGGTAATTCGTCGTTTGTGATGTCGCCAGCCAGCCGCGTGCCGGGTTCGGGTGCGGTGAAGTCGCGGCCGAGCAGGTCGACCGTCTGCACGGCCCGCTTCGCCGGACGGGTCAGGCTCCTCCGGCGCCTGCGCCGGGTGACCTCGGTGATACCGCGTTCGCGCATGACCCGCTCCACCCGCTTGCGGTTGACCCGGTGGCCGAGCCGACGCAGGTCGGCGTGGATCCGGGGGACACCGTGGGTGTGCCGGGAGGCGATGTGCAGCACGGTGATCTCGCGGGCCAGGGCGTCGTCGGCGGCCTGCCTCGCCCGGCGGCCTGTTCGCCGGCCCGCCGGGCGTAGAACGAGGAGCGGGCAGCTTCCAGCAGCCGGCACAGCAGAGCAACGGTGTGGGTGGTGGTCTTCTCCGCCTCCATGAACGCGTGACCGGGGTCATCGATCGCTCTCCTTCGTGAAGAAGACCGCCGCTTTTCGCAGCACCTCGATCGTCTCGGCCTGCTCACGGTTCTGCCGACGCAGTCGGCGCAGTTCCTCCCGCTCAGCCGTCGTCAGCTCGCCCGGCGCCCCCTGACCGCGGTCTGCCTGGTCCTGCCGGACCTGGTTCCGCAGCTCTTCGGCGCTGACCCCGAGCTCCTGAGCCACCTGTGACGGTCCTGCCAGAGGAACGGACGAGGGCGACCGCGTCTCGCTTGCACTCCTCCGTGTACCGCCTGCTGCGGTTGCTCCTGCTTCCCACCTGGCACTACTTCCTCTGGAACCTCACGCCCCGGTTCCAGGTGTTCAGCACCAAGGGGAAGCTTCAGTGTCTGGAGTCCTACGCCGACCCCGACACGGCCCGCCGCTGGTCGGCGACCTGGGCCGGGCTCAGCCGGGCCTGCCACTGTCACGGCTCCGAGCTGGCTCCCACGCAGGGGGATTGTGTGGGTGGCGGGACGACGTCGAGCGGCTGCTCGGCGCTATGCCGCCCCGGACGCAATGACGGACCGCCGTCGGACCGCAGCTCCGCCGCGGCGACGGTACGGAACGGGTGCCGGGGAAAGGGCGTGCCCGCTTGCCCACTGTCCCGACTGCGGCGAAGGCTGCGCCGGCGCGGGCTACGGCGGCGGGGTAGGTGGCGCCGTCGAGGCGGGCCAGCACGCCCGCAATAGCTCCGACCAAGAAGGCGAGCACGATGACCAGGGCGCTGGTGAACAGGACGACGACGATTCGGTTCACGACGATCTCCAAGCAGAGGTCGGGGCGTTGACGTGACCGACCTTCCTGGAACTGGTGTCGAACGAGGTTCAGATGGACAAAGCTGTACACCTGGACACTCGCCGCTGGGGAGCGAATGAGCACGGAGAACCTTGGACCCGAGGAAGCGCTCGTCGAGCTCCGCAGGCGGGTCCACGAGAAACGGATCAACAGGGGACTGACAGCAGCCCAGTTGACCGGTCTGGCGGGGTTGCGCCGAACCACCCTCTACAACTTCTCCAACGGGGCTGTACCGAGGGAAAGCACAGTCGAGGCACTGGGCAGAACATTAGGTATGGACGTGAACGCCTTACTTGAACTGCGGCGGGTCGCGGCCGGGGAACCCGGGAGTACCGCCGGAGCGGAGCGCCTCCTTAGGAACGCGGCCGCCGGGCGGCCCGCCGCGCCTGCCGAGGACCGTCTGCTGGCCCTCTTCCAGGCCGGGGCCGCCGTCGGCGGTGCTGTCACGCTCCAGTTGACGGCGTCCGGTCGGTTCAAAGAATTCCTTGGCGCGCTTCGCCAGGTCGGCCTGAACGAGGCCGAAACTGCACCGTTGCGGGAGGTCAGGGTCCTGCTGGAGCAGATCGACCCTCCCGGCCGGGACATCATGATCGCATGTGGGCGCGTAGTGGAGGGTGTGGTTGGCCTGGTGGAGGAGCGGACCTCACGCGCCGAGTACCGCTGGTTCGAGTTGGGCAAGCTCCTGCACGGCATCGCCCTCTTCGCGGCGATGGAGTGGCCGGCGGCCCCGGACCTCGACGAAGCGCGGACCGAACTGTTCCATCTCAGCGATGCTGTTGACATGCCCGAGGATCTGCGGGCCGAGGTGAAAAGCTACTGCCGGGTGGAACTGCCCACTGCGGAACAGAAGGAGATGCTCGGGGAGGCGGAGCGTCTCAGCCGGGCCTTCCACGCGATCCGGCCCACCGCCCACTGACCGCCACCACTCCTGTGGGCCGGGCCCCGCAGAGGCGAGGCGTGTCCGCCATCAGCAGGCGCGGCTGGGCACTGCGACTGGTGGATCCCTCGGTGGCAATCGGTCCAGGCTCGCTGTCCGTTGACCACCCGCCACTCGGGCGGCAGCAACTCGATGTAGTCGTCGCCCTCCAGGGCGACCGGGACCCCGACCGCTGGACGGCGTGCGGCCAGCGCAGGACCCCGCGAACTCGCCGAGGGTCCCCCACCCGCCTCGCCATTTGCCACGGCCGTGGTACTTGGCGCGGCAGGAGCAGGTGCACAGAAAGCCCTGGGCGTTCTGGCAGGACGAGTTGCACCGAAGCGACATGATGGGCCCGCGGCGCGACATTGCCGCAGCCGTCCGTGACCAGGCGAGCCCGGCCCTGACCGCCGGCATCGACCCGTCCTCGCCCCTGGCCGATCCGATCGTCGCGGCGTTCACGGCGCAGTACGCGCGTCTCCTCGGCCGCCCCGACGACGTCGAGCTTCGCCGCCAGCTGGCGACTCGGCTGGAGAGCGTGAACGACCGCAATGACGGGGTGGCCGCAAGGCGGCATGGGCCGGACGCGGCTGGCGCCGGGAGAAAACGCCGCCGCATATGATCGGTTGATGAGTGCCCCCGTCGTACTTCAGGTGGCCGCGTCGCTGGCCTCTCCCGCTCTTGTTCTTCGCCCCTGGCGCATGGAGGACGTTGCCGCATTGGTCGAGGTGAGCCGGGATCCCGCACTGCGCCAGTGGGCGAGCACTGTCGTGGACAACGATGTTGACGGGGCACGGTGGGTGCAGGCGCAGCAGCGGGGATGGGCAGCGGGGGACCGGTTCGGCTTCGCCGTCCTTGAGGCACAAACCGGTTCAGTTCGCGAACAGTTGGTGGGCAACGTGGTCCTCAAGGAAGTCACCTCCGGCAAACCGGCGGCCGAGGTGGGCTACTGGACCGCGGCGCACGCTCGCGGGCGGGGAGTGGCCTCCCGCGCTCTGGAGGCACTCACCAGCTGGGCCTTCGACACCTTCGAAGCCGACGGGCTGGAGCGTCTCGAACTCCTGCACCAGGTGGACAACCTGGCATCGTGCCGGGTTGCGCAGAAGAGCCGCTACGACTTCGACAGCATCCTGCCCGCGGCGCCGCCCTCCTTCCCCTGCGATGGCCACCTGCACATACGGCGCAGGAGTGCCTGAGATCCTCCCGGCTTCTGCGGATCGGCTGAGGCTGCTCACGCCGAGAGGGTCTCGGGGCGTTCGACGAGGTGGCCGCGTTCGAAGCGGGCCCCGGCACGGACCAGAGCGACGATGTGGGGCGCGTTCACAGCCCGCCATGAGTTCGGCCACGATCTGCTCTGCGCGCTCAGTGACGCCGGGTGACACCGGCCACGCGCGGAGTTGCTCGGCGGCGAGGAGGCGGGCGAGCCGGGCTCCGCGGCGGGTGGACGACAGGAGCTGGGTGAACGTGTTTACGGTGGCGGTGAGTTGGGGTGTGGTTGCGCTCATGGGGCCACGGTGACGGGTGCGCCGGGGGCGCGTTCCAGAGGTGCGGTCCGTACGTTGCGTCAGCGTACGAGCACATTCCAACGGGACAGGCTCGGCCTCGACGGGGGTCCCGTTCAGCGGATCGGTCTGTACGGCAAGCAGCTGCGTGTCATCCGGATCGCCGACGGCAGCCGGGACGAGACGGCGCAGTGTTGGGTCGAGGCGGAGGAATTCTCCTCCGAGTTGGAGGGCAAGCAGCGTGGGGGCATCGCGATGGGGCTGTGGCGGCCCGGCCTGCGGGGAGACTCGGACCGCGTCTTAAGGATCTCGTGAACGTCCCACATTGACCCCACCGACCGGTCTCCGGTCGGTGGGTTTCTCGTTGGAGGAAGACGTCGGCGCAGGAGGACGCGGCGTACGAAAATGCGGTGCGCCCGCTCCACCGCCCTCCCTAGACTCGCCCCACCAGAAGACGAGAGAGGGGAGCCCGGCCGTGTGTGACCGTACCGCTGTTGTCGTTCCCCGTTCCCTGTACGAGGTGATCCTCGTGTCCTCGTCCGTCCGGTGCCCGCTGCGCGGCCGGTACCGGACCCCGTGACGACCGCCTGACGCCGAAGGCACACCCGCGACAGCGCCACAGCCCTGTTCGCGACAGCGCCACACCCCATCGACCGGTCTCCAGGTCTGTCCTCGACCGTGTCACAGGTATGTCCTGGACCTGCCGCAGGCCTCCCGGATCGTGCCCGCGTCGGCCCCGTACGGGAATCGCGCTGCCCCGAAACAGCTCATCCGAAAGGCCACGGGCCATGCGCAGCAACGTCCACAACACCCTGAACGCCGTCCGGAACCTGGGCATCCTCGCCCACGTCGACGCCGGCAAGACCACGGTCACCGAGCGGTTCCTCTACGCCACCGGGACCACGCACAAGCGGGGTGAGGTCCACGACGGAACAACCGTCACCGACTTCGATCCGCAGGAGCGCGATCGCGGCATCACGATCTTCGCGGCGGCGGTGAGCTGCGCCTGGGACGGCCATCGGATCAACCTGATCGACACACCGGGCCACGTCGACTTCGCCGACGAGGTGGAACGCTCGCTGCGGGTGCTCGACGGCGCGATCGCCGTGTTCGACGCGGTCGCCGGGGTCGAGCCGCAGAGTGAGTCGGTGTGGCGGCAGGCAGACCGGCACGGCGTACCGAGGATCGCCTTCGTCAACAAGCTGGACCGCGCGGGCGCCGACCTCGACACGGCGGTCGAGTCGATCCGTGAGCGGCTCCATCCGGCCCCGCTGGTGGTGCAGTTGCCGATCGGTACGGAGGACGGCTTCACCGGAGTCGTCGACCTGCCGCGCATGCGGGCGCTGGTCTGGGCGGACGACGGTGGCACAGCCGAGGAGGGCCCCGTGCCGGACGGCCTGCGGGACGAGGCCGAGCGACGCCGACGGCGTTTGGAGGAGGCGGTGGCGGAACTGCATCCCCTGGCGCTGGAGGAGTTCTGCGCCGAGTCCACGCTCTCCGCGCGGACGCTGACCTCAGCGCTGCGCGACCTCACACGCACGGGCGACGGCGTGGTCGTGCTGTGCGGCTCGGCCTACCGCAACCGTGGCATCGAACCACTGCTCGACGCGGTGGTGGCGTATCTGCCGTCGCCGCTCGACGTACCGGCCGTGCGGGGGACGCACGACGGTACGGAACTGGAGCGTGCGGCCGACGTCCTGGCACCACTCGCGGCCCTGGCGTTCAAGGTGAGCGCCACGGCCACGGGACGGCTGACCTACCTGCGGCTGTACTCGGGAAGCATCCGGAAGGGGGACGTCGTGCTGGACGCGGGAACGCGGCGCACCGAGCGGATCGGACGCATCCTGCGGGTCCAGGCCGACCGGCACGCCGAGTTGGATCGGGCGGTGGCCGGGGACATCGTCGCAGTGGTCGGGCTGAAGTCCGCGCGTGCGGGAACGACGCTGTGCGCGCCGACGGCGCCGCTGCTCCTCGAACCGCCGACCGTCGCCGACCCCGTGGTGTCGGTGGCCGTCGAGGCACGCAGGAGCACCGACACCGACCGGCTGGCCACGGCCCTGGCGCGGCTGGCAGAGGAGGACCCCTCGCTGGTCGTACGGACCGACCCCGAGACGGGCCAGACCGTGCTGTCCGGCATGGGCGAACTACATCTGGAGGTGGCGGTGGAGAAGATCCGGCGGACCCAGGGTCTGGAGGTCACCGTCGGGCGGCCTCGGGTGGCGTATCGCGAGACGGTCGTGCGTGGGGTGTCCGGGCTGGTCTTCCGGCACGTCAAACAGGACGGCGGGGCGGGGCAGTTCGCCCATGTCGTGCTCGACGTGGAGCCTCTGGAGGCGGAGGGTGACGGTGCCGCCACCGGGTTCGTCTTCCGCTCGACCGTCGTCGGGGGCCGGGTGCCGCAGGAGTACGTCCGCGCGGTCGAGGCCGGCTGTCGTGACGCCCTCGCAGAGGGGCCGCTCGGCGGTCACCCGGTGACCGGGCTGAGCGTCACGCTGACCGACGGGGCGACCCACTCCAAGGACTCCTCGGAGGTGGCGTTCCGCACGGCCGGGCGGCTGGCGCTGCGGGAGGCCATGCGAGGGAGCGCGATGGGGCTGCTGGAACCGGTCGCCGACGTCACGGTCACGGTGCCCTCGGACGCCGTGGGCGGGGTGCTCGGGGATCTCGCCGCGCGGCGGGGGCGGGTGTCGGACTCCGTTCTCCGGGCGGGGGCGGTGGTCGTCACGGCGACGGTGCCGCTGGCGGAGTTGTTCGGGTACGCGACCCGGTTGCGGAGCCGGACGCAGGGGCGGGGGACCTTCACGACTCGCCCCGCGGGATATGCGTCGGCGCCGGCCTCGGTGATGAGTGAGCGGTGACTAGTGGGGCGGCCCTGCCCGGCCGGTGGGGGTCGTCCGCTGGGGCCTCGGCCCCGCCGCCCCGCCCCGTCCCATCCCGTCCTGTCCTGTCCTGTCCCCAGGGGCTGTCGCCCCTTCGACCCCGCGTTCGCCTTCCAGCTCGGAACGTGGGGTTCGTTAGCGGGTGCGGGTGCGGGTGCGGGTGGTTCGTGGCTCATCGCGCAGTTCCCCGCGCCCCTTTGCGGGGCGCGGGGGCTTCGCGCGGTGCTGCTAGGCCCAGGGGCTCACCGCGGTGAAGGAGCTGTCGGCTCGGAAGGTGGCCGTGGCCTGGTAGGGGTCGATGCGGAGTGCGTAGTCGTAGTGGCGGAGGTAGCGGCCCGGGTAGTTGTACGACTCCAGGCTGACCGAGCCGGCGGTCGAGCCCGGACGGGCGCAGTACGTGGCGTCCCTGTCGAACACGGCCGTGCCGTTGTCCGCGTCGAAGCGGGCCCGGAAGTCCCAGTGCCGCAGATAGCGGCCGGCGGAGTCGCGGAAGGAGTAGCAGTTGGCGTCCGCGAGGCCGGGCACGATCGTGAAGGTCGCGCTCTGCTTCACGGCGGTGGTGCTGGAGGAGGTCAGCGGGTCGACGTAGCCGAGGTTGTCGGTGCGGCGCACGGCGTAGCGGCCGGGGAAGTTGACGGACTGCAGGGACCGGGTGGTGTTGGTCGGGAGGGTGACGCCACCGGAGACGGTCTCCTTCAGGACGGTCAGGTGGCGAACGAAGCCGGTGAGGCCCGGGAGTTCGGTCGGGGTCGACCAGGTGGCGAAGTTGTCGTAGCTGTCGCTGTACCAGTACTTCGTGTCGGAGTAGCCGTCGAAGTAGATGCGCCAGCCACCGTTGTCGAGCTGGACCAGGGCCGGGCCTTCGACCCAGTCGCCGAAGCCCGCCCAGTCACCCGTCTTCGTCATGTTGTACGGGCCGGTGAGGCTGGAGGCGGTGCCGTACTCGATGTACTTCGTCGTCTCGTTCTTGGCGAACGCGTGGTACGTGGAGCCGATCTTGACGATGAAGGTATCGATGTAGTTCGGGCCGATGCCGGACAGCACGGTGGGAGCGGACCAGGCGGTGAGGGAGGAGTTCGTCGCCGTCAGCTTGTACGGCTTGAAGGTCCACTCGCCGCCCGCCGCGGTCGACGCCGACAGGATGATGTTGACGCTGCCGTTGCTGTCGACGAACCACTCCGGCGCCCAGGCGCGCTGCAGACCGCTGATCGGGACCGTGTGGTCGTACAGGAAGGTCCAGTTGAGGCGGTCGGTGGAGCGGGCGAAGCCGATGGTGGTGGAGAGCGCGGACCAGGTGCGGGTGGTGTAGGTGAGGTAGTAGAAGCCGTCCGTGTGCTTGAAGATGCTGGGGTCGCGGATCAGGCCGGAGGGCGGCGTGTAGGCCGGGCCCTTCCGGAGCGTGAACGCGGTGGCGTCCGGCGAGTCGTACACGTACATGTTCGACTCGCTGCTGTTGGTGAACGCGGTCATGGTGTACCGCGTCGCCTGCCCCGGCGACGGATGGGCGGCTCCTGCCGGACCGGCGAAGGCGGTGGTGAGCCCCAGCAGGGCGGCCACCGAGGTGAGGAGGGCGATGACCGCCCTGAGGGTTCTGTTCAACGCTCGTCCCATTTCTGCGTGAACTGCCCTGAGGCCTGAGGAGATTGCTCGAAATGTCGCACATCGTGCGTAACTTCGATCAGAAGATAAGAGGGGGACAAGATCGCGTCAATGGATTGAGCCAGGATTGCGCGAAGCGTGATTCCGCTTGTTCGTGCCGTGCGTTGCCGGCGTTGCCTCCGCGCCGGTGTTCGTCCAGGTCGAGACCGGTTTCCCGGCCGTTCCGCAGGCGGGCAACAGGAAACCCGTCGACCCCGGTGAGCGGCGGGGCAACTCTGGACTCGTCAGCACGCAGCAAGACCCACGACCAAGGGGGAACGATGCGCAAGCTCAAGGTGATGAGGACCGTGGCCGCGATGGCGCTCGCCGTCGGCGCGATGACGGCTGCCGGCGCGGGCCAGGCACAGGCGGCGCCGCAGGCCGACAGCTACGGCTGCCCGTCCGGATATGTGTGCATGTATCCGGGAGCCGGCTGGAACAACAACACGCCGACCCACAAGTACTACCGGTACGGGACCTACAACCTCAGCAACGTGGTCGGGACCTACCGCATCTACAACAACCAGACCGGTGGTGCCACCATGCGCACCTGCACCGGCTACAACGGCACCGGCTGCCAGGGCCACCTGCCGGCCGGCTGGTACATCGACAAGAACATGACGCCCATCAACTCCATCACCCTCCAAGCCTGATCCCGGCCGATCACGAGCACGGACAACGTCCGGAACCGCGCCCGCGGTTCCGGACGCCCGTGTTTTCGCCACTCCGAGTGAAAGACTTGGTTCCCCTCGCCGCCCCGCCGCTAGCCTTTGGCATCCGCCGTCTCACGGCCCGCACTGCCTTGGGGGACACCTTGGGGGACCCGCAGCTCGGAGATGCACCAGACCACCGGAACGACCCGGAGCCGACCGCGCCGACCACGCGGTCCTTCCCCGCACAACTGCGACGACTGAGGCGTGAACGCGGCCTGTCGCTCACCGATCTGGCCCGGCAGACCCACTACAGCAAGGGCTATCTCAGCAAGATCGAGACGGGCACGAAACGTGCCACCGTCGACGTCGCCCGTCTCTGCGACCAGGTGCTGCGCGCCGAGGGCGCGTTGCTGCGCCTGGTGCACCAGGCGCAGCAACGCGGCGGCGACGGCGGTGGCGACGGCGGAGCCGGCCTCGGGACGCGGCAGCCGGGGGGTACGTGCCCCTACCGAGGGCTGGCGGCCTTCACCCCGCAGGACGCGGAGTGGTTCTTCGGCCGGGAGCGCGCGACGGCCGCACTGGTGGAACGGGTCTTCGAACGCGTCGGCAGCGGGCCGCTGACGCTGGTCGCCCCGTCGGGCGCGGGCAAGTCGTCCCTGCTCAACGCCGGTCTCGTCCCCGCCCTGCGGCGCGGCGACTTCCCGATGCCGGGCGCCGACCGCTGGCCGGTGGTTTTCCTCACCCCCACGTCCCGCCCGCTGGACGAACTGCTGGAACGCACCGCCAAAGCCGTCGGCGGCGACCTCGGCGTCACCGTGGCGGAGGTGCGGGAGAACCCCGGCACCCTGCTCGACGCCGTGCGCACGATGGTGGACGAACCGCCGACGGCGACCGAGGACCGGCGGCCCCCGCCCGCTCGCCCGGTGCTGATCGTCGACCAGTTCGAGGAGCTGTTCACCCTCTGCCCGCACGAGGAGGAGCGACGCGCCTACGTCCGGGTGCTCCGCGCCCTGGCCACCGCCGACCCGGCGCAGGACACGCACACCCCGGCCGTCGTGGTGCTGGGCGTACGCGCCGACTTCACCGGCAGTTGTCTGGGGCTGCCCGAACTGACCCCGGTCCTCACCGACGGACTGTTCGTACTGGCGCCGATGTCCGTCGCGGAGCTACGGGAGTCGATCACCCGCCCCGCCGAACTCGCCGGTGTCACCCTCGAACCGGGCCTCGTCTCCCTCCTCCTCCGCGACGCCGGACTGCGCGACGAACCCGACACGGACGCGCATCGAACCGCCCTCCGGGGCACCCCGCACCCCACCAGGATCGGCGCCGACGAGGCACCGTCCGGCGCGCTCCCCCTGGTCTCCCACGCACTGCTCGCCACCTGGCAGCGCCGCACCGGCTCCGCGCTGACCGTCGACGGGTACGAACGGGCCGGCGGCATCCAGGGAGCCGTCGCCCGCACCGCCGAGACCGTGTTCGCCCGGCTGCACCCGGCCGAGCAGAGGACGATCCGCCGCATCCTGTCCCGGCTGGTCCTCGTCGCGGACGGCGCGGGCGCGACCCGTCGCAGGATGAGCACGGCCGCCGTGATGCGGCAGTTCGACGACGCGGACGGCGCCGCCGCCGCGCTCGACGCCTTCGTACGCGCCCGGCTCGTCACCATGGACAGCGACACGATCCAGATCACCCACGAGGCACTGCTGCACGCCTGGCCCCGGCTGCGGGAATGGATCCAGGCCGATCGGGCCGGCCTCCTCCTCCACCAGCAACTCGCCCACGCGGCCGTGGAATGGGAGCGTGAGGGCCGTGACCCGTCCCTGCTCTACCGGGGCACACGGCTGGAGACCGCACACTCCTGGGCCGACGAGTCCGAGGGCTGGTGCCGGCTCGGACCCGGCGAGGAGGCCTTCCTGAGGGCAAGTCAGGAAGAGGAGGACGGCCGCCGCCGACAGGCCGCACGGCAGATCCGTCTGCGGCAGTCCATGCTCGCCACGCTCGTCGTCCTGCTGGGGCTCGCCGTGACCGCCGGCGGCCTCGCCTACCAGCAGCGGGCAGGCGCCCTCGACCAGGAACGCGTCGCCCGCTCCCAGGCTCTCGCCGTGCGCTCCGCGTCCCTCGCAGGCGGCCGGCCCGAGGCGTCGATGCTGCTCGCCGGGGAGGCCTACCGGGCCGACACCACCGTCGAGGCCCGCGGGGCCGTCCTCAGCACCCAGTCCCAGCCCTTCGAGGCCCGGCTCGGCGGCTACCGGGGGCCGGTCAACGCGGTCGCCTTCGCGCCCGACGACCGCGCGCTGGCCACTGCCAGCTCCGACGGCACGGTGACCCTGCGGAGCACGGGCGACGACCATCGCGAGCTCGCCACCTTCACCGTCCCCGGACGGGTCCGCTCGGTCGCCTTCAGCCCGTACGGCCATACCCTCGCGGCCACGTCGACCGACGGGCCCGTGGTCCTCTGGGACGTGGCCGACCGCCGCCGCACGGCCACGCTCTCCGCGCGTACGAAGGGCGCGCGGGCGGTGGCCTTCGATCCGCGCGGCGGCGCGCTCGCCGTCGCGACCGCCGACGGAACGGTCCAGCTCTGGAACGCCGGGAGCACACCCCGGCGCACCGCCTCGCTCACCGGCCACAGGGGCACCGTCAACGCGCTGGCGTACGCCCCCGACGGCAGCACCCTCGTCTCCGCCGGCGCCGACCGGACCGTACGCCTGTGGGACACCGACCGCGCCCGGGAACTCGACGTCCTCGAAGGGCACACCGACGAGGTGCTGGGCGCCGCCTTCTCCCCGGACGGACGGCATGTGGTCTCCGGCGGCATCGACCGGACCGTACGGCTGTGGGACGTCCGCGACGGCCGGGCCACCGCGACCTTCACCGGCGGCAGCGACGACATCAACGCCGTCGCCTACACACCCGACGGCGCCGCCGTGGTCGGCGCGGTCGGCGACGGCACCGCCCGGCTGTGGGACGTGCGCAGCGGCCGGCAGACCGCCGTGCTGGCCGGACACACCGACTACGTCATGGGGGTGGCCGTGACCTCCGACGGCGCTCTGCTGGCCACGGCCGGCTTCGACCAGTCCGTGGTCCTCTGGGACCTCGGCGGACCCGTGCTGACCTCACGTCCGTTCACCGAGGTCTGGCAGGCCGAGTACAGCCCGGACGGCAGACTCCTGGCCACCGCCGACACCGACCACACGATCCGCCTCTGGGACGTGAAGGCCCATCGGTTGCTGAAGCGGCTTACGGGCCACACCGAGACGGTCTTCTCGGTGGCGTTCAGCCCCGACGGCCGGACCCTGGCCTCGGCGGGCTCCGACGGCACCGTCCGGCTGTGGGACGTGGCCGGGCGCAAGCACCTGGCGACGCTGACCGGTCACACCGGGGAGGTCTTCTCGGTGGCCTTCGCACCCGGCGGCGAAACCCTCGCCTCGGCCGGGGCCGACCGCACGGTCCGCCTGTGGGACATCTCCTCGCGGCGCGAGACCGCCACCTTCGAAGGACACGAGGACTACGTCAACGACATCGCCTTCAGCCCCGACGGCCGCATCCTGGCGAGCGCCGGTGACGACCTGACCGTACGGCTCTGGGACGTCGCCTCCCACCGTCCGCCGACCGAACTCACCGGGCACACGGGCGCGGTGCGGGGCGTCGCCTTCAGCCCGGACGGCCGCACCCTCGCCAGCAGCGGCAACGACGGCACGGTCCGCCTGTGGGACGTCCGCGAAGGCCGCTTCGAGGTCTCCCTGACCGGGCACACCGGCTCCACCCGCGGTCTCGTCTTCTCACCGGACGGCCGCATGCTCGCCAGCAGCGGCAACGACCGTACGGTGCGCCTGTGGGACGTCGCCGCACGGCGGCCGTGGGCGACACTGACCGGCCACACCAACGCCGTGTGGGGCGTGGACTTCGCGCCCGACGGGCGGACGGTGGCCAGCAGCAGCACCGACGGCACGGTACGGCTGTGGGACCTCGACCCCGGGACGCGGATGGCGGAGATCTGCCGGCTGAGCGCCGGAATCGGCGCCGACGAACGCGACAGCCTCCTGCCGGGGGTGCCCCTCCCGGCGGGCTCGGCCTGTGGGCGAGCACAAGGGCGCTCCTGAGGACGCTCCTGGGCGGTCGGCCGACCGCCCTGCTCGGAGCCCTCGCCCTCGCCGATCGCTCCCAGACCCGGCCCGGTGCCCCCGCCGAGCCCCGTGGCCCGGTCGCAGGGCGTGGTGTACCGGGCCACGGGAGTGTGGGGTCAGTAGCCGTAGATCATCTTGTAGGCGACCTCGGGGAGGAACTGGCCCGCCGAGGAACCGGATCCGACGCCGCAGTTGCCGTCGGACTCGCCCGGAACCTTGATCCACAAGAGCATCTCGGCGCCCCCGCCCATCTGGGTGGCGGGGCCGATGCGGCGGCCCGAGGGGTTGCACCACTGGCCGTTGGAGCCGTTGCCGTTGCGGCTGGTGTCCACGACGAACGGCTTGGTGTAGCCGTAGCGGGCGCTGAGTTGACTGTTGACGGCGTTTCCGTAGGCGGTGTTCTCGCCGGTGGTGAGGTAGTTGGAGACGTTGAGCGAAAAGCCGTGGGCCTGCCGGAGGCCGGCTTCGTGCAGGCGCCGGGCCATGGTCGCCGCATCCGTCCAGGCCGGGTTGCCGGCGTCCATGTAGACCCACGTGTTGGGGGCCTGGCGGGCGAACTGGGAGAGGGCGCCCGTGAGCATGCCCTGGCGCTCGGCGATCTGGGCCTGGTTCATGCAGCCGTAGTCCCCGAGGGAGTCCGGTTCCAGGACGACGAGGGCCGGGCGGTTGCCGATCCCGCCGGCGAACTGGGCGATCCAGCTCGCGTAGGCGGACGGTGAGGAGGCCCCGCCCGCGGAGTGCCCGCCGCAGTGGTCACGGTGGTAGATGTTGTACGCGACGAGGAGGGGCAGCTTGTCCCGGCTGTCCGCGGCGCCCGCGTACGAGCCCGTCGCGGAGCCGATCGCGCCGCTCCAGGAGCCGAACCAGCGGGCCGTCGGGGTGTTGGCGATAGAGGCGTTGATCGCGGACGCCCGGCCGTCGCCGGGGTTGGCGGCGACCCACCTCTTCGCGCTGGAGTCGGGATCCACGTAGAACCCGCTGGTCATGGTGGTCGGGTCGGCCGCATGAGCGGACGGCGCGACGGTGAGCGCCAGCGGCAGAGCGAAGAGCGTTGCCATCAGGACGCGGAGTCTGCGGCGCATGACATCACCTCGGTTTCCTGGCAGGGAGGCGTCGCGCCCTGGTCCCGAGCGTGCGACGCGCTGAGGAAGTGCGGTGGTGCGGTGTTCCTGGTACGGTCCGGCGGGGTGGGAGCGCTCCCATTGGAAGCGGTCCCAGGTGCGCTGAGAACCTTCGGGGTGTGGTCGGTATCGTGTGACCGGCTGGTGGAACTGTCAAGAGCGGAGGTGTGAACCTCCCTCTGTACACGGCGAGTTCGGGGCTCTACGGTCCTCAGTGACCGGAAGCGTTCCCAGTTTTCGGCCGGGGGAGGGGTTCGTGGTCAGGTCGGAGGATCCGCCGCGTCGGCAGCCCACACTCGACGCCGTGGCCGAACTCGCCGGCGTCTCGCGTTCGGTGGCCTCCCGCGTCCTCAACAACGCACCGCACGTCAGCGGGGTGAAGCGCGAGGCGGTCGAACGAGCCGTCCGGCAGCTCGGTTATGTACCCAATCCGAGCGCCCGGGCCCTGGCCACCCGTCAGACGGGAGCCGCCGCCCTGGTCGTCTCGGGAGAGGAACCGTCGATCTTCGCGGATCCGTTCTTCGCCCAGGTGATCGTGGGGGCGTCGGCCGCCCTGGAGGAGGCCGACCTGCATCTGATGCTCTGCCTGGCCGCTTCCGACCGGGGTCGCAAGCGGGTGGAGGAACTGCTCCGCTGCAGGGGCGCCGACGGCGTCATGATGATGGCGCTGCGCGAGGACGATCCGCTGGCCCGGATGGCCGAGGAGGCGGACCTGCCCGTGGTGTTCGGCGGGCGCCCGGTCGGGTCGGCTCCCCGCTGGTACGTGGACGTCGACAACACCGGGGGAGCCCGCGAGGCGACCGAGTACCTGCTCTCACGCGGCAGGACGCGCGTGGCCGCGATCTGCGGGCGTCTGGACACCGAGGCCGGGCGTGCCCGCTACCGCGGCTACCGGGACGCCATGCTGGTGGCCGGCCTCGATCCGTTCCCGCCGAGGGAGGGGGACTTCACCGAGCCCAGCGGAGCCGCTGTGATGGCCGCGCTGTTGGCGGAACACCCGGACCTGGACGGGGTGTTCGCCGCCAGCGACAACATGGGGGCGGGGGCGCTGCGCACCCTGCGGGCGACCGGGCGGCAGGTTCCCGCGGACGTCGCCGTGGTCGGTTTCGACGACCTGGGCGTGGCCCGTATCGCCGATCCGCCGCTCACCACCGTCCACCAGCCCATCACGGCTCTCGGACGGGAGATGGCCCGCATGCTCGTCGCGCTCGTCAACGGACAGGACCCCACCCCGCTGGTTCTGCCCACCCGCCTGGTCATCCGTTCCAGCACCTGACAGGGGGGCGCCGGGCCGGGCAGAGGCCTTCGCCCGGCTGGACGGCTTTGCCCGGCTGGGCCACCCCGGCCCGGCTGGACGGCTTTGCCCGGCTGGGCCACCCCGGCCCGGCTGGACGGCTTCGCCCGTTCCGGGCCTCAGGCCGCTCGGGCGCCTTCCTTGCGCACCTCGTCCAGCCGTACCGGCCGGTGCTGAGCCACCGAGAGCGTCGCCGCCTCGGCGATCCAGCTTGCCTCCAGGGCGTCGGCGACGGTGCAGGGGGAGGTGCGGGTGCCGGCGACGACCTCGGTGAAGGCGGTGAGTTCGGCGCGGTAGGCGGGGGCGAAGCGGTCCATGAAGAAGGTGTGCGGGGGGCCCGGGGGGAAGGTGACGCCAGGCTCGGCGGAGCGCAGCGGGAGCTGGGTGTCGAGGCCGGCCGCGATGCTGTCCTTCATGCCGTGGACCTCCAGACGGACGTCGTAACCCCGGGCGTTGTGACGGGTGTTGGAGATGACCCCGATGGTGCCGTCGTCGAAGGTGAGGAGCGCGGACGCCGTGTCGACGTCACCCGCCTCCTCGATGTACTCCGCGCCCTTGTTGCCGCCCGTCGCGTACACCTCGACGACCTCGCGGCCCGTCACCCAGCGCACCACGTCGAAGTCGTGCACCGCGCAGTCCCGGAAGATGCCGCCCGACACCGCGACGTAGGCCGCCGGCGGCGGGGCGGGGTCCAGCGTCGTCGACCGTACGGTGTGCAGCGTGCCCAGCTCACCGCTGAGGACGGCTTCGCGGGCGGTCACACAGCCCGCGTCGAAGCGGCGGTTGAAGCCGATCTGGGCCTCGATGCCGCTGTCCCGCACGGCGTGCAGCACGGTGAGGCTCTCCTCGACCGTCTTGGCCACCGGCTTCTCGCAGAACACCGGGATGCCCGCCTCGACGGCGGCGAGGATCAGCCCCGGGTGCGCGTCCGTGGCGGCGGTGATCACGACACCGTCGATCCCGGAGGCGAACACGGCCTCGGGGGAGTCGGCCACGGTGGCGCCGAACTTCTCGGCGGCGGCGGAGGCGGCCGCGGCCACCGGGTCCGAGACCACCAGCTCTTCCACGACGTCGAGCCCGGCGAGAGTCCCGGCGTGGAAGGCGCCGATGCGGCCCAGCCCCAGGATGCCAATGCGCATGATCGAGTGTCCCTTTCAGATGTGCTGGTGAAGAAGGTACGAGCAGGTCAGGGGTGGTCAGTCCGAGGCGCCCTGGACGTTCTGGTCCCAGTCGATCACCGAGCCGGTCACCACGCCGCTGCGGTCGGAGAGCAGGAAGATGACGAAGTCGGCGATCTCGTCGACCTGGCCGAGCTTGCCCATCGGGAGGCGCTCGGCGGCGCGCTCGCGCCAGTCGTCGCCCGCGTCGTGGAACTCCCGCTGGATCGCGTCCTCGCCCTCGGTCTCCGTCCAGCCGATGTTGAGGTCGTTGATCCGGATCCGGTCCCAGCGGTGGGCGTGGGCCGCGTTGCGGGTCAGGCCCGCCAGGCCTGCCTTCGCGGCGGAGTACGGGGCCAGGTACGGCGGGCCGCCGTGGGCGCAGTTGGAGCCGATGTTGACGATCGTGCCGGGAGCCCCACGGCCCACCAGGTGTTCGACCACGGCCTGCATCGCGAAGAAGGGGGCGCGCAGGTTGATCGCGATGTGCGCGTCGAACAGCTCGGGGGACGTGTCGAGGAGCGAGCCTCGGGAGGTCAGGCCGGCCGCGTTGACGAGGCTGTCGACCCGGCCGTGGGCCGTGACCACCTGCTCCACCACGCCGCGCACCTGCGCCGCATCCGTCAGGTCCGCCCGCAGGAACACGGCGCCGGTGTCCGCGGCGAGCTTCTCGCCGATCTCGGTGCGGCGGCCGGTGAACGCGACGGTCGCGCCCTCGCGCAGGGCCGCCCGGACGATGCCCGCGCCGACGCCCTGGCTGCCGCCGTTGACGAGGACGACCTTGTCCCGCAGTAGTGCCATCTGGGCGTGTGTCCTTTCGGTCCGCTCCGGCGGGCGCCGCCGGAGCCGGCGAACCGGCCTGGTCGCGGAAGCTTTCGCGGCGCTCTCGCCTCTGTCAGTCTTGGGGCGCGAGGCCCCTCGTACAACCCGCAGCGAACCATCAAAAACCCATCAATCCCATCGATCCAACCTCCGGGCCCCCGGTCGAGATCCAGGACACATCGCCATGGCACACCCCTACACGATCCGTGAGATCGCCCGTCAGGCCGGGCTGAGCCAGGCCACGGTCGACCGGGTCCTCAACGGCCGGGGCGGGGTGCGCGAGAGCACCGCCCGTGAGGTGCACCAGGCCGTCAAGGACCTGGACCGGCAGCGGACCCAGGTGCGCATCGGCGGCCGTACCTTCATGGTCGACATCGTGATGCAGACCCCGGACCGCTTCTCCACGGCGGTCCGTGAGGCGCTGGAGGCCGAACTGCCCTCCCTGCACCCGGCGGTCGTGCGCTCCCGCTTCCACTTCCGGGAGACCGGGTCCGCCTCGGAGATGGTGCGGGTGCTCGACCGGATCGGCCGGCGCGGCTCACAGGGCGTGATCCTCAAGGCGCCCGACGTCCCGGAGGTCACCGCCGCCGTCGAGCGGCTGGTTGCGGCAGGGGTCCCGGTGGTCACCTTCGTGACCGACCTGCCGAGCAGTCCGCGCAGCGCGTACGTCGGCATAGACAACCGGGCCGCCGGGGCGACCGCCGCGTATCTGCTCCGGCAGTGGCTCGGCGAGCGGCCGGGCGTCGTGCTGGTGACGATCAGCCGCAGCTTCTACCGCAACGAGGAGGAGCGCGAGATGGGCTTCCGGAGCGTGATGCGGGCCGTCGAACCCCGGCGCACCCTCGTCGAGGTCACCGACAGCGACGGCCTCGACGCCACCCAGCGGGACCTCGTCCTCGACGCGCTGAAGCGGGAGCCGGGCATCGCCGCCGTCTACTCGATCGGCGGCGGCAACACCGCGACCCTCGACGCCTTCGCCGCGCTCGGCCGGGAGCCGCACGTCTTCGTCGCCCACGACCTCGACCACGACAACACCCGGCTGCTGCGCGAACACCGCCTCTCCGCAGTGCTCCACCACGACCTCCGCCAGGACGTCCGGCGCGCCTGCCAGACCATCATGCGCGCCCACCACGCCCTCCCCGACGAGGGCCCGTCCCTGCCGTCGCCGATCCAGGTGGTGACTCCCTACAACATGCCACCGGGGTCCGGGTCCGGGTCCGGAGCTGGAGCCGGACCCGGGGCCGTCACCGGCTAGCCGCTCTGTCCGGGAAGGGGCCGCCGGTCCCGGCCTGGCGCCTACGCCGCGTCCTCCGTCAGGTTCCGGCCGTCCTGATCCATGCCGGCGGCCGGGGGAGTCGGCCATCTCGCCGTGCAGATCGCCAAGGCGCGCGGCGCGTACGTCAGCGGCACCGCGAGCGTCGGCAAGCACGAACCGCTGCGCGAAAGCTGGGGGCCGACGAGTTGATCGACTACCGGACAACGGACTTCACGACGGCCGTCTCCGACGTGGACGAGTACGTGGACGAGTACGTGGACGTGGACGTGGCCCGGGACACCCTCGCCGGTGACGTCCGCGGCCGTCCCCTGGAGGTGCTGCGCGCGGGCGGTGTCCTCGTCACGATCCTCCCGGTCGGCTACGAGGACGACGCGCGGCGGCCCGTCGAGCTGGGCGTACGGCTGGAGCAGATGCTCGTCGAGGCGGACAACGCCGGGATGCGGACCATCGCCGAGCCGGCGGAGAAGGGGCAGCTCGGGCCCATTCCGACGCGGCCTTTCCGCTGGCCGGGCGGGCGAGGCGCACGCCCGCGGGGAGATCGACCGGACGACCGGGGAGATCGACCGGACGACCGGGGAGATCGACCGGACGACCGGGGAGATCGACCGGACGACCAGGAAGATCGTTCTCGCGGTCCGCTGATCCCCTTCGGCGGGTTCTCCCGCGCGCGGGGTCCCTGAGCCGGACCCCGCGCCGGCCGGCTCCTGAGAGGCCGGCCGGTCAGCTCGTGACGAGCTCGGCCGTCCGGCGCTCGACGGGAGCCTCCAGGGCCACGGTCACGGTCATCGTCTCCTCGACGGGCGCCGTGACCCTCGGCTCCCCCCGGCCCTCCCGGTTGCGGAACAGCCAGGCGATGTCCCGCCCGAACGACCAGAGCAGCGAGCCCAGCGCCAGCGCCACCAGGCCGAAGCCCGCCGCGTACGGCAGCAGACCGGAGGCGGCGACCAACAGGAAGACACCCTGGACCGCGGCGACCGTCTTGCGGGCCATGCTGTGCGGGAGGGAACCGTTCAGCCACGGCATGGCCTTGGCGGCGGCGACGAAGACGTACCGCATCAGGCCGATCAACAGCACCCACGGGCCCATCGACATGGAGACGTACACGCTCAGCACCAGGATCAGGAAGGCGTCGACCTCCATGTCGAAGCGTGCGCCCAGCGCGGTCGAGGTGCCCGTCCTGCGGGCCACCTTGCCGTCGACGCCGTCGAGGATCAGCGCCACGGCGGTCAGGCCCACGAAGAGTGAGACGGGCGGCGAGCTCTGGAAGGAATCGGCGACCAGGGCCGTGACGGCGCCCACGAGGATCGCCCGGCCGAGGGTGACGCGATTGGCGGGACCGAAGGTGCGGGTCCTGGTGCGCAGCAGGGCGCGGTTGAGGACGGCCCAGGTGGCGAGCCCGAAGGCCAGCCCGGTCAGCCAGCCCGCGGGGCCCAGTCCGATCGCCGTCCCCAGGAAGGCGAGGAGCAGGACCTGGGCGCCCGCGCCCACGGTCGTCTCCGAGAGCAACAGTCGGCCGTCGTAAGTGTTGATCAGGGCCACCGCAAACCTTCCGAACATGTGTGGAAAGTGGATCATCGGCCGCGTACTCTTTCCGCGACTTCCACCGCTGCGTACGTGGAGAACCGCCGGACCGTTCACGGAGACGCACATGAAACCGACAGCCGACGCCTTCTGGCTACGTTCACCCGGGCAGGGCGAGATCCGCGAGGAGCCTCTCACCGCACCCGGCGACGGGGAAGTCCTCGTCCGCACGCTGTACTCAGGGGTCAGCCGGGGCACCGAGACCCTCGTGTTCCAGGGCCGAGTACCCGAGAACCAGCGCGCGACCATGCGCGCGCCCTTCCAGGAGGGCGAGTTCCCCGCCCCGGTGAAGTACGGCTACCTCAGCGTCGGTCGGGTGGAAGAGGGGCCGGACGAACTGGTCGGCAGGACCGTCTTCTGCCTGTATCCGCACCAGAGCCGCTACGTCGTTCCCGTGAGCTCCGTCACCGTCGTGCCGGAGACGGTCCCGGCGGCGCGTGCCGTTCTGGCCGGGACCGTGGAAACCGCCGTCAACGCCCTCTGGGACGCCGCGCCCCTCATCGGCGACCGGATCGCCGTCGTGGGCGGCGGCATGGTCGGCTGCTCGGTCGCCGCGCTGCTGGCCCGCTACCCCGGAGTCCGGGTCCAACTCGTCGACGCCGACCCGGCACGCGCCGACATCGCCCGCGCGCTCGGCGTCGACTTCGCGCTGCCCGAGGACGCGCTCGGGGAGTGCGACCTCGTCGTGCACGCCAGCGCCAACGAAGCCGGACTCGTCCGCTCGCTCCAACTGCTCGCAGACGAGGGCACGGTGATCGAACTGAGCTGGTACGGCGACCGCGGCGTCACCCTGCCGCTGGGCGAGGCCTTCCACTCCCGCCGGCTCGCCATCCGCAGCAGCCAGGTGGGAACCGTCTCCCCGGCCGGACGCGTCGGACGTACGTACGCGGACCGGCTGGCTCTCGCCCTCGAACTGCTCGCCGACGAGCGCTTCGACGCCCTCGTCACCGGAGAGTGCGCCTTCGAGGACCTCCCGGACGTCCTGCCGAAGCTGGCGAGCGGAGAGCTGCCGGGGATGTGCCACCGGGTGCGCTACGACGCCGAGTGAGCCGAGGAGTTGAGCGTTCCCGGGCACCCCATCCGCCCCTGAACTGCCCGAACGGGAACGACGACCTTCGAAGAAACCGGAAAACTCGGCTGAACAACGGGTAGGGAGCAGCCGTACTACACGGCATGCCCCGGCCCGGGGGCAGACGTACCGCACTGGAGGGTCGTCCGTTGTTCAGCATCACCGTTCGCGATCACATCATGATCGCCCACAGCTTCCGCGGGGAGGTCTTCGGACCCGCGCAGCGCCTCCACGGCGCCACGTTCCTCGTGGACGCCACCTTCCGGCGCGCCGAACTGGACGACGACAACATCGTCGTAGACATCGGGCTGGCCACGCAGGAGCTCGGTGCCGTCGTCAGCGAGCTGAACTACCGCAACCTCGACAACGAGCCCGACTTCGCGAACACCAACACCTCGACCGAGTTCCTGGCCAAGGTGATCGCCGACCGTCTCGCCGAGCGGATCCACAAGGGCGCCCTGGGAGAGAACGCCAAGGGCATCGCCCAGATCACCGTCACCCTGCACGAGTCGCACATCGCCTGGGCGAGTTACGAGCGTGCCCTGTGACCGACGTGACGATCGACCGGGCGGCCGTCGGCACCGAGACCCGGACGGGCGGCATCACCGCCCGGACTAGCGGTATCAACCCTCAGGCGGGAGGCACCGCCGGCCAGGCGGAGAGCATCGTCGGCCAGGCGGACGGGGGAGAGCAGGTGCGGCTCGGCTATGTGCCCGTGCAGAACGCGGCACTCAAGCACGCCGCGATCGTCCCCATGTCGCTGCGCTCCGTGCACTTCGTGATGCCGGGCGGTGTCGACGACCTGGCCCGGCCCAGTGGGGGCAATGCCTACGACCGCCGGATCTGTCTCGATCTGCCGGGCTTCGGCTGGCAGGTGCACAAGCACGCCATCGACGGCAGCTGGCCCAGCCCCGGGGCGACGGCACGCGCCGAACTCGCCCGTACGCTGCGCGAACTCCCCGACGGCACGGTCGTCCTGCTCGACGGTCTGGTCGCCTGCGGTGTCCCCGAGATCGTCCTCCCCGAGGCCGAACGCCTCTCCCTGGCGGTGCTGGTGCATCTGCCGCTCGGCGACGAGACGGGCCTGGCGCCCGATGCCGCCGCCGCACTCGACGCCAAGGAGCGCACGACCCTGCGGGGCGTCTCCGCCGTGATCGCGACCAGCGAGTGGGCCGTCCGCCGACTCGTGTCCCACCACGGCCTCGCCCCCGAGCGGGTCCATGTCGCAGCCCCCGGCGCCGACATCGCGCCCCTGGCCTCCGGCACCGACGGCGTCTCCCGGCTGCTGTGCGTGGCCGCCGTCACCCCCCGGAAGGGACAGCACCGGCTGGTGGAGGCCCTCGCGACCGTCACCGAACTGCGCTGGAGCTGTGTGCTGGTCGGCGGCCTCGACCAGGAGCCCGAGTACGTCGAGCACATCCGGGGGCTGATCGCCGAGTTCGGTCTGGAGGACCGGTTCCACCTCGCCGGACCGCAGGCGGGCGCGGAACTCGACGCGAGCTACGCCGCCGCCGACCTCATGGTCCTCACCTCGTACGCCGAGACGTACGGGATGGCGGTCACCGAAGCACTCGCCCGAGGAATCCCCGTCCTCGCCACGGACGTCGGCGGTCTCCCCGAGGCCGTCGGCCGTGCCCCCGACGGCGGGGTGCCCGGCATCCTCGTACCGCCGGAGAACCCCGCGGCCATCGCGACGGAGCTGCGCGGATGGTTCGGGGAGGCCGACGTACGGCGTCGGCTGAAGGCCGCGGCGCGCGGGCGCCGGGCCGCGCTGGACGGGTGGGCGACCACGGCCCGCAGCCTCGCCCATGTACTGGGACGGCTGCGGCACGAACCTCGGAGGGCGGCATGACCACTTCTGCCGGTACGGCGGCTTCGGCGGGTGCGACCGCCGCCGTGGGCACGACGGCCGGGGCTGCCGGGGCGGGTACGGCCGCCGCCGCGTCCGGAGCCGTGCTGAGCATGGCCGGGCGCGGGGGTGACACGCCGGCACCCGAAGGGCACCAGTACGCGCCGCAGTGGCTGGAGTTGCGCGAGGGCGCCGACGCCGACGCCCGCGCGGTGGATCTGCTGGACCCGCTGCGGATCCGCCTCGCCAACCTGCCCGGCCGGGCCACCGCGCTCACCGTCCACGACCTGGGCTGCGGCACCGGTTCGATGGGGCGCTGGCTGGCGCCCCGTCTGGACGGCGCCCAGCGGTGGGTCCTGCACGACCAGGACCCGAACCTGCTGCGCCTGGCCGTCGCCCGGGCGCCCCGCGCCGCCGCCGACGGCAGCCCCGTCACGGTCACCACGCGGCGCGGCGACATCGGGCGGCTGACGGCGGACGACCTCGAGGGCGCCTCGCTGGTCACCGCGTCCGCACTGCTCGACGTCCTCACCCGCGAGGAGATCGAGGCGCTCGCGGCGGCCTGCGCGGGCGCCGGGGTTCCCGTCCTGCTGACCCTCTCGGTCGTGGGCCGGGTGGACCTCGTCCCCGCGCACCCGATGGACGCCGAGATCACCGAGGCGTTCAACGCCCACCAGCGCGCGAGCGAGTTGCTCGGCCCGGACGCGATCACCGTGGCCTGCGAGGCCTTCGCCCAGCAGGGCGCCACGGTCCGCGTCCACCCGAGCCCCTGGCAGCTCGACTCCCGGCACACCGCCCTCGTCGCGGAGTGGCTGCGCGGCTGGGTCGGCGCCGCCTGCGAACAGCGCCCCGAACTCACCGAGCGCGCCGAGGCCTACCTCGGCGACCGCCTCCGGGCGAACGCGGCCGGCGAACTCCGCGCCGTCGTCCACCACAGCGACCTGCTCGCCCTGCCCCGGCCCAAGGGCGGAGCCTCATGACGGCGCCGGTCGAGGCACACCCAGCGCCGACGGGGGACCGCGTACGCGTGCGACCGGGTGGAGTCCGGGCCCGGGTGATGGCGAGCGCGCCCATGACCCGGGTGAGGGCGCGAGGCGTACTCGCCCCCGGCACGGGCCGAGGTGACCTGCCGAGTGCCGCAGGACTGCCGAACCCGGACCCGCACGGGACGGCCCCGGAGGCCGGCACCCACGTGGGTGGGGGTGCCTCGGCCGTCGGTTCCGACCTCTGTGGGGGTGCTTCGGCCGTCGGTTCCGACGTCTGTGTGGATGTCTCGGCCGCCGACTTCGACGCGTGTGGGGGTGCTTCGGCCAACGGTTCGGACGCGTGTGGGGCGACGACGGACGCCGGTTCCGACGCGTGTGGGGCGACGACGGACGCCGGTTCCGCAGGGTGCCTGACCTCGCAGGGCCACCGCACCGCTCCGACGGCGGGCGCTGCCGCGGCGGGCACCGCCGACCCGTCCGCACCGGAACGCCCCACTGCCACCGTGGGGGGCGCCTCGGACGTGGGGTCCGGAAGGTCCGCGTCCGCGGTCCTGCCCGACGCTGCCGTCCTGGCCGACGCTGCCGTCCTGGCCGACGCTGCCGTTCTGACCGACGCTGCCGACCCGGGCACACCGGCCTGCCGGACCGCCTCGACGGAGATCGCCGCCGACGCGGGGCCCGAAGGGGCCGTGTCCGTCGTGGACCGCCGGACGGTCGCGACGGACGCGTCCACGGAGCCGACCGAGGCCCGCCACCGCGCCGATGCCGATGCCGACGCCGGCGCGCACGGCTGCGAGGCGACCGCCCCCGTGACCGTGAGCGGCGCCTCACCGACAGCCCCGGCAGGGGCCGCCACGATGCCGGGCGCCCCCTCGCCGGAGGCGCTCGCCGAGGCCCGCCCCCGCCCGGCCGCCAAGTTCACCCGCGCACTGCGCACCCACTTCGGCACGCTGGCCGGAACGGTCATCCTCGCCGTCGTGTTCTGGCGGATGGGCACCGGCGTGTTCGTCGACGGGCTGCGGCGGATCGACGGCGCAACGCTGGTCGCGGCGGTCGGGATCGGTGTGCTGACCACGGTGTTCAGCGCCTGGCGCTGGTGCGCGGTGACGCGGGCGCTGGGGATCAGGCTGCCGCTCGCCCCGGCCGTCGCGGACTACTACCGGGCGCTGTTCCTCAACGCGGCCCTGCCCGGCGGCGTCCTGGGCGATGTGGACCGGGCGGTGCGGCACGGTCGGAGCTCCGGTGACCTGGGCCGGGGCGTGCGCGCGGTCGTGATCGAGCGGACCGCCGGCCAGCTGGTGCTGGCCGTCGTCGGCGTCACGGTCCTGCTGGTGCTGCCCTCCCCGGTGTTGGAACAGACCCGTCACGCGGCGGGGGTGACGCTGCTCGCCGCGCTGGGTGCCCTGGCGATCTGGGCGGCGGCCCGGACGGGCCGCGGACGGAGCACCGGCTCGAGCGGGGGCGGCCGGATCCGGGCCGTACTCACCGAGGCGCGCGGCGCGTTGCTCCACCGCGACAGCGGGCCCGCCGTGCTGGTCTCGTCCGTGGCGGTGCTCGCCGGCTACGTGGCGATGTTCCTGCTCGCCGCCCGCGTCGCCGGGTCCGCCGTGTCCGCGCTGGAGCTGCTGCCCCTCGCGCTGCTGGCCCTGATCGCCATGAGCCTGCCGCTCAACGTGGGCGGCTGGGGCCCCCGGGAAGGCGTCACCGCCTGGTCGTTCGGCGCCGCCGGCCTGGGCGCCGCCCAGGGGCTGACCGTGGCCGTCGTCTACGGTGTGCTCAGCTTCGTGGCCGCCCTGCCGGGGCTTCTCGTACTCGTCGGACGCTGGTACGGCTCCCTGCGGGCGCGCCGTCAGGCGCCCGCCGAGGACGGCACCGAGGGGGACGCGGGCGGAACCGCGCCCTTGTCCCAGGCGTCCGAGGTGACCAACGAGAAGTACGCCCCGAAGGAATGGACGAACCCCGCCAGCAACTCCTTCCCCTTCGCGGCGGAAGCCAGCGACGGACGGCCGATGACACCGGATTCGGTGTAGGCCGACATACCGAGGGAGAGGAGATGACGGCGGTCGTCGGCAAGGAAATCGGTGGTCTCGTGACCGGGCCGGACCAATTCGGGATGGCAATGCAGAAGTATGGAGGTCTCAATTTCTCCCGCATGCATATCACTGAGCAACGAGGTCTGTATGCCCGCCCGTTCACGTGCGGCCTCCCAGTCCTCCATCGCCGGGAAAAGCGCCATTCGATGTCCCTCCGCGGTGGATTCCTGGACGACGTTGCCCAGAACATAATTCCCTCCGTGTCCGTTCACCACCACCAGTGCCTCGACACCCGACCGGCGCAGGGACGCGGCGATGTCGCGGACCACCGCGTGCAAGGTCGTCGCGGAGATGCTGACCGTGCCCGGCCAGGCCGCGTGCTCGTGCGAGCACGCGATGGTCACGGGCGGCAGCGGGTGTACCGGATACGCGGCGGCTATCTCCCGGGCTATGGCGCAGGCGACCAGCGTGTCCGTGGCCAGCGGCAGAAACGGGCCGTGCTGCTCGTAGCTGCCGACGGGAAGCACCGCGACCTGCCGGCCGGCCTTCGCCCCCCTCGTGCGGACGTCCGCGGTGGTGTCCGTCGGTACAAGACTCGAACTGCTCATCTCTTCACGGCCTTTCGTCTCTGCTGATGCTCCGTCATTTTCGCATGACGTCAGGACTCACCAGATAGGAACCAGATCATGACAGAAAATGTTGGCGTACTCGGCGCGAATGCCCAGTCCTCCGGTGCCGTGCGTGTGGTGAACGCCCCTCTGCCCACGACCTACGGCGACTTCGAGGCCGTAGGTTATCTCGACCAGGACCGGGGCGAGGAACAAGTGGCGCTGGTGTACGGCGACATCAGCGACGGTGAGGGAATTCTCATACGGCTGCACTCGGAGTGCCTGACCGGTGACGCTTTCGGTTCCCAGCACTGTGAATGCGGTGAACAGCTCGACAGTGCGCTCAGGGCCATCGTCAACGAGGGCCGCGGCATCCTCGTCTATCTCCGTGGCCACGAGGGACGCGGCATCGGTCTGCTGGCCAAGCTGCAGGCGATGAAGCTCCAGGCGGAGGGCCTGGACACGGTCGAGGCGAACCTCGCCCTCGGCCTGCCGGTGGACGCCCGCGACTACCGGGTGGCGGCCGAGATGCTCCACGACCTCGGCGTACGCTCGGTCCGGCTGATGTCGAACAACCCCCGCAAGCGGGAGGCGCTGCTGCGCCACGGCATCAGGGTCTCCGAGCAGGTGCCGCTGCTGATCACGCCGTGCGAGGACAACATCACCTACCTGCGCACCAAGCGCGAGCGGCTCGACCACTACCTGCCGCACCTGGACGCGGTGGTGCACTCGTCCTGAGCGCCGGGGTCCGCGCGGCGGCCGTCACGGGACGACCCCGACACCGGCCGCCGCGCCCGCCGCGCGTCCGTCTTCAGGGCGGCGCTCCGCATGAACGTTCGCCCGTGGTGGAAGACCTGAGTCCGTCGGGCCATCCGACGACGGTCGGACGAAGGGAGCGTTCGTGATCCGCAGCGCACGGGTCGTCGTCATCGGCGGGGGCGTCATGGGGACGAGCATCGCCTACCATCTGGCCGCCGCCGGAGTGGACGACGTCGTCCTCGTGGAACGCGACGAACTGGCCTCCGGATCGACCGCGAGGGCCGCCGGCGGGGTCCGCGCGCAGTTCTCCGACGAACTCAACATCCAGCTCGGCGCCCGCAGCCTGGAGGCGTTCGGCCGCTTCCGGCAGGAGCTGGGCCACGACATCGGACTCCACCGGGTCGGCTACCTCTTCCTGCTGACGACACCCGAGGAGGTCGCGCAGTTCGAGGCGGGCGTACAGCTTCAGAACGACCTCGGTGTGCCCAGCCGCATGCTGGAGCCAGCCGAGGCCCAGCGACTCTCCCCGCTGATCTCCACCGAGGGCCTGCGCGCCGCCGCGTTCTCGCCCGACGACGGGCACTGCACGCCCGAGTCCGTGGTCCACGGCTACGCCGCCGGGGCCCGCCGCCACGGGGCCACCGTCCTGCGCAACTGCGAGGTCCTGGGCATCGAGACCTGGCGGGACACCATCACGGCGGTCGTCACCGGCAAGGGCCGCATCGTCACCGACACCGTCGTGTGCGCGGCCGGCGCCTGGTCCCGGTCCGTCGGCGCCATGGCCGGTGTCGACCTCCCGGTGGAGCCCCTGCGCCGCCAGATCGCCGTCACCGAAGCGGTCCCCGGCCTCCCGCCCCACCTCCCCATGACGATCGACTTCACCAGCAGCCTCTACTTCCACACCGAGGGGCCCGGCCTGCTCGTCGGCATGTCCGACCCGGACGAGCGCCCCGGCTTCGCCACCGACACCCACGACCGCTGGATCCCCCGCCTGTACGAGGCCATGGAGCGCCGCGCCCCCGCGCTGCTGGACCTGCGCCGCACGGGCGGCTGGGCCGGCCTGTACGAGATCACACCGGACCACAACGCCCTGATCGGCGAGGCGGGTTCGTGTTCGCGCTTCCTGTACGCGACCGGCTTCTCCGGCCATGGGTTCCTCCAGGGCCCGGCCGTCGGCGAGGTGGTCCGCGACCTGTACCTCGGGCGCGTACCCTTCGTCGACATCAGCCCGCTGAGCGTCGACCGGTTCACGGCCGACTCCCTGCGCCCGGAGGCCAACCTCGTATGACCGCTCTCCACTTGTGGCTCCGCCACGAGACCCGCACCACCGAACGCCGCACCCCGATCGTGCCGTCCGACGCACGGCGGCTCGTCGAGAGCGGAGTGCGGATCACCGTCGAGGACTCCCCGCAGCGCGTCTTCCCGACCGAGGCGTACGAGGAGGCCGGCTGCCGCGGCGCCGCCCCCGGCTCCTGGGTGTCGGCGCCGCCGCACACCGTGATCGTCGGCCTCAAGGAACTCCCGGACGACCCGGCCGAGTTGCCGCACCGCCATGTCTTCTTCGGTCACGCCTACAAGGGGCAGCCCGGAGCCGAGGCGCTGCTGCGCAGGTTCGCGGCCGGGGGCGGCGCGCTGCTCGACCTGGAGTACCTGGTGGACGACCAGGGCCGCAGGCTCGCCGCCTTCGGCTACTGGGCGGGTTACCTGGGCGCCGCCCTCGCGGTGCTGCACCACCGGGGCGTGCTGAAGACCCCGCTCGTCCCCACGACCAAGGAGGAGATGGAGACCGAACTCCGCTCCTCCCGAGGGGACGTGTCCGCCCTGGTGATCGGCGCCCTGGGTCGCAGCGGCCGTGGTGCGCGCGTGGCGCTCGGCGAGGCTGGTGTCGAGCCGGCCTGCTGGGATCTGGCCGAGACCCGGAACCTGGACCGGCCGGCGCTGCTGGCCCATGACCTGATGGTCAACACCGTCCTCACGACCACCCCGGTCCCGCCCTTCCTGACGGACAAGGACCTCGACGGCCCGGACCGCCGGCTCAGGACGATCTCCGACGTCACCGTCGACGTCGGCTCCCCCATGAACGTCCTGCCGTTCTACGACACGACGACCGAGTGGGACCATCCCGTACGACGGCTGCGCGAAGACCCCCCGCTCGACCTCATCGCCATCGACAACCTGCCCTCGCTGCTGCCCCGGGAGGCGAGCACCGACTTCTCGGCCGCCCTGCTGCCGCAGCTACTGGACTTCGCGGCGGGTGGTGCGTGGAGCCGCTGCCTGGAACGCTTCCGTCGAGCGAGTGAAGAACTGGGCCTGACAGAAGGGTAGTTGCCGATGACCGAAGTGGTCCCCGCGAGCGGCACCGTCCACTGGGTCGGCGCCGGCCTGTCCACGGGCAGCGGCCTCGGCTCCCTGTGCGACACCGCCGCCCGGGTACGGCTGTGGCACCGCACGCAGGAACGCGCGGAGCGGGCCCTGGCCGCACTGGGCCTGACCGGCCGCGCCGAGCCCCGCGCGTTCACGCTGCCCGCGCTCGCGGCGGAACTCTCCCCGGGAGACGTGGTGGTCTCCATGCTCCCGGCACCGGACCACGCCCCGCTCCTCGGGGCGTGCGTCGAGGCGCGCGCCCACTTCGCCTGCTCCAGCTATGTGTCCGACGCGGTCCTCGACCTGGTGCCGGCGGCGGAGGCCGCCGGTGTCACCGTCCTCACCGAGGCGGGCCTGGACCCGGGCATCGACCACCTCTTCGCGCACAGCCTGGTCGCGCGCGCGAGCGAGGTGATCGGCCCGGAGACCGCCGCCTCCTACACCCTCACCTCGTACTGCGGCGGCGTCCCGGCCGTCCCCAACGACTTCCGCTACCGCTTCAGTTGGGCACCGGCCGGTGTCCTCAACGCCCTGCGCTCACCGGCCCGTTACATCGAGGACGGCGCCGAGACGACCGCCCACCGACCCTGGACGGCCACCCGTCCCCACGTCATCGACGGCGAGACATTCGAGGCCTACCCCAACCGCGACAGCATCCCCTTCGTCGCCCAGTACGGCCTCCCCCCGGCCTGGAAGCCGCGCACCTTCGTCCGGGGCACCCTCCGGCTCGACGGCTGGCTCGCCGCCTGGGCCCCCGTCTTCGAGGAACTCGAACGCGACGACGACCGGCGCATTGCCGCGCTGGCGGGGGAGTTGGCGGCCCGCTACCCGACCACCGACTCCGACCGCGACCGGGTCGTCCTGGCCGTCTCCCTCGACGTACACACCGGTTCGGGCGAGCGGTGGTCCGGCGGCAACCTCCTCGACACCGTCGGCACCGAGAGGGAGAGCGCGATGGCACGCCTGGTGTCCCGGCCCCTCGCCCTCGGTGTGGGCCACATCCTGGACGGCTCACTGCCGACGGGCCTCAGCAGGGCGGCGGAGACGGGTGAGCGTTCGGAGGCGTGGCTGGGGGAGCTGAAGCGGGAGGGAATCGCGTTCGCACCGAGGGGCGATGGCTGAGGGCGTGGGGGCTGAGGGGCGTTGGCTGAGGGGGGTGGGGGCGGTGTGACAACCGCCCCCGTTGTTCTTCCTCGGCATGGATCCGCCGGGCCGCTTCGAGCGGGGACACGAAGTGGTCTTGGGCCACTTTCGGCCGCCCCCGTGCGAACTCGCAACTGCCCAGGGCCAGCCGTGCTTGCACCTCCTCCAGCGCCGCGCTCATCCCCGCACGACTGGACGGTGCCCTTGCCGGTTCCTTGCAGAATCCTTGCCCGGGCCCCAGAAGCCCTCCGGACGCCAGGGGCCGGACCTGATTCAGCGCATGACGGCCTCGTGTACCAGCCGCTTCAACTCCGGATACACGGAGAACGACGACCGCCGCCGCACCTGCGTCATGAACTGCACCGTCAGATCACGACGCGGATCGACCCAGAAGATCGTCGTGGCGGCCCCCGTCCAGCCGAACGTCCCCCGTGAGGAGGGGCTTTCGGTGACCGAGGGGTCGATCACCACGGAGACCCCGAGCCCGAAGCCGACACCCACATTGCCCGGCTGCCGGTGGAACGGACTGCCGTAGGTGTGGATGTCGACGTCGCCCGGCAACTGGTTGCCGGCCATCAGGTCGACGGACTCGGAGGAGAGGAGCCGTACGCCGTCGAGTTCGCCTCGGCGGCGCAGAAACTCGGCGAAGCGGTGGTAGTCCCGGGCGGTGGCGACCATGCCACCGCTCCCGGACAGGAAACGCGGTCGGCCGCGCAGCGGGAGGCCGGGGACGGGCGCGATCGAACCGTCCTCCCGCTCGCCGTACAACTCCGCCAGCCGCGGGAGCTGTTCGGGGCTGACGCGGAAACCCGCGTCCGTCATGCCCAGCGGCCCGAGGATCCGCTCGGCGAAGAACTCGTCGAGGGCCTGCCCGGACACCACCTCGATGATCCGGCCGAGGACATTGGTGGAGACGGAGTAGTTCCACTGCGAACCAGGCTCGAACTGCAGGGGAAGGCGCGCGTACTCCGCGCACGTCTGCCGCAGGTCGGCGCCCGGCCGTACGGAGGTCTCCAGGCCGGCGTCGCGGTAGAGCGCGTCGACGGGGTGGTCGTAGTAGAAGCCGAAGGTCAGCCCCGAGGTGTGGGTCATCAGATGACGGACGAGGATCGGCTGCTCGGCCGGACGGGTCCGGACGTCGGCGCCCTCGCCGGACTCGTACACGCGCGGCTCCGCGAACTCCGGGAGGTAACGGGAGATCGGGTCCGTCAGTGACAGGCGCCCCTCCTCGACCAGTATCAGTGCGGCGACGGACGTGACGGGCTTGGTCATGGAGTAGACGCGCCACAATGTGTCGGTCTCGACGGGCAGTCGTGCCGCGCGGTCGCGCTGTCCGTACGTCGTGAGGTGGGCGACGCGTCCGCCGCGGGCCAGCGACAGCAGGTAGCCGGGGAGCCGGCCCTCGTCGACCTGGAGGGCGAGGTGGTCGTCCAGACGGGCCAGGATCTTCGGGTCGAGGCCGGCCTCGCGCGGGTCGGCATCCTGTCGCAGTCGTTCCATGGTGGTTCTCCTCCGGTGGCCCGGGTCAAGGCTCGCGTTCATCCTTGTCTTCATCGTTCCGTACTGATCGCGTTCCATCCCTCGTGGGGCGGGCGGGTCGGGGCATTCGTACGGCAAGAGGCGCACCGAGTGCGGCCACGCCGGCCAGGAGCAGCAGGGCGGGGCCCGTCCCGAGCGGCATGAGCGTGGTCGCGGCCGCCACACCGAGGGTCGGGCCGACATTCATCGCCGTCTGCTGCAGCCCGCCCGCCACGCCCGCCGACTCCGGCGGAGCATGCCGTACGACCACGGCGGTCGCGGTGACCATCAGCGCGCCGAAACCGGCCCCCAGCAGCAGGAAGCCTCCTCCGATCACCACCGTCGAGGACCCCGGGCCGATCCGGGACAACGCGAGGACCCCGGCGGTGAGCAGCGCCGTGCCCGCCAGGGTGGTGGGGCGGGCGCCCCAACGGCGCAGCAGTACGGCCGACAGCGGCGCCCCCAGCACCATCGTCACGCCGCCGGGCAGCGCGACGAGGCTCGTGCGCAGCGGGTCCATGCCGAGGGTGTCCTGAAGGACGAAGCTGCACACGAAGAGCGCGCCGAGCATCGCCCCCGACGCGGCGACCAGCACCCCGAGCGACGCCCTCACCGCCGCTGAGCCCAGTACGGCGGGCGGCAGCAACGGGTCGGGGGTGCGACGTTCATGGCGTACGAGGGCACCGGTTGAGGCGGCGGCGAGCAGCAGGCCGATCACATCCATGGCGGTCCAGCCGTGTGCGGACACGCCGACCAGCGTGTGCACGAGGGCCGCGAGGGCCACGGCGAGCAGTGCGGCGCCGGGCAGGTCTAGGCGGGTGGCCGAAACTTGACCTGACCTGCTCGTATGTCCTGGCTGTGTTGCCGTTGCCGTTGCCGTTGCCGTTGCCGTTGCCGTCCGTGTCCGCGCCGCTTCCGGGGTGCGTACCGCCAGGGCCAGCACGCCCATGACCAGCGCCGGCGGGACGTTGAGGAAGAACACTGCCCGCCAGCCCAGCTGCGCGACGAGTACACCGCCGACCAGCGGACCGGCCGCGACCGCCACACCGATCGCGCTGGTCCGCAGCGCGATGGGCATCCCCAGCCGGTCCGGCGGGAACGCGGCCCGCAGCATCCCGAGCGTGGCGGGCTGCAGCAGCGCGCCGAAGACGCCCTGGAGGATCCGCAGCCCGATCACCCACCCCACGTCCGGCGCGAACCCGATACCGGCGGAGGCCGCTCCGAAACCCAACACGCCCCAGGCGAAGACCCGTTGATGACCGAACCGGTCACCGAGGCGCCCCGCGAACACCAACAGCCCCGCCACCGCGATCAGATAACCGGTGCTGGTCCACTGCACCTCGGTGAGCGACGCGTCGAGATCGCTCCGCAGGGTCGGCTGGGCGATCGTGAGCACCGTTCCGTCGAGGGCGACGATAACGGCACCGAGCACACTGTTCGCGAGGGTGAGCCGACGGTGCGAGGCGGACATCGGACCGTCCCGGCCGACACCGGACTCCACCGTGGCCGTCCTCATCGCCCCTCACTCCCCAGGTGCGCGTCGAGCGCCGTGTGCAGCAGGGGAACGAAGTCGGCGGTACCCGTGGTGAGTTGCAGGCTCCCCCAGGTCCACAACTGGGCTATGCCGTAAAGGTTGGCCAGCAGCGCGCCCGCGACGAGCCGCGCGTCGACATCGGGCCGGGCTCGCCCGACGAGATCCACCAACAGGGAGAAGATCGGCAGGCTGGCGTCCCGCAGGCCCAACTCATTGCTCTCCAGCAAGTCATGACGGAACATCAGCTCGTGCATGCCCCGGTTGGTGAGCGCGAAGTCGAGATACACGCGCCCCAGCGTCGCGATCTGCTCCCGAGGGCTTGCCGCCTCGTCCCCGAGCGCCGCCACCCCCCTGCCGGCCAGCTCCTCGAACCCCCGGCGCGCGATGGCGGACAGCAGCTCCAGATGGGTCGGGAAGTAACGCCGAGGCGCCCCGTGCGACACCCCGGCCCGCCGTGCGATCTCGCGCAGGGACAGCGCCTGCACGCCCTCCGCCGTCACCAGCTCGACGCCTACATCGACGAGCCGGGACCGCAGCCCGGTGTTCCGCGCACTGCTCAGGTCGCTCATGGACAGTGTCTATCAAGGGTTGGTAGACACTGTCTACCAAGGGTGCGGGAAGGTCGCCGGTTGGTATCCGGTTCAGGCGATCGCTCGTACGGTGCTACTCGGTCGCCTTGTGCAGCACGCAGAGGTTCCCGGCATCGGGGTCACCGAGGTACATCCACAGGACGGCATTCTGCTTCGACGTGCCTCGGGTCTCGTACTCGGTCGACACCCCGCTGGGTGTGAAGGTGATGGAGACCTCCGACCAGGGGTCGCCCGTGTCGATGTCGTCCGAGACGCCGTGCTCCCAGGTGCCCGCGCCGGGGTCCGGTGCGATGGTGGCGCCGGGAGCCTCCTCGCCCGCCTCGCCGAAGTCGCCGCAGATCCCGCCCGAGGTGAACGTCCCGTCTTCCTTGAGCACGAGCCGCTCGCCCTGCTCGTCCACCCAGCTGCCGGTGACCTCGGCGGTGCTCAGGGCCAGGGGCTCGCCGTCGGGAATGGGGACCGACAGCCGGCTCACGACGAGCAACAGGGCCATCGCCCCGACGCCCAGAAAGAACAGCAGGCCGCACCCGGCCGCGCCGACGAGCGGGACGATCAGAGCAATCCTCCAACGCCGCCGACTGGTCTCGGCCGAGGGCCACCCCTCCCACGGGGGCCGGGCGGCTCTGTACGGGTCCTCACCGCGATTCATTCGTCCCCCTGCTGTGATTCCGCGTAGTCGCGGCGGTGTGGTCATCATGCCGCTGAGCTCTGTGTGTCCTCACGGCGGGGGCGCTCTCGGTGCCCGCACACACGGCTCCCCGGACACCTCGGCGAGGCGCACGGGACGCCCTCGCCCTCGCCGTCGGCCCGTCCCCGAGCGACGACACCGCCCGCTCCCAGCACCTCGCCCTCACCACGGACTACGTGGTCGCCGCCGCCCGAGCCTTCCGTGCGGCCGGCGGCCGGCCGGGGGAGCCGAGTGAGCCGAGTGAGCCTACTGGCGGCTGACCGTGCGGGTCACGCCCGTGACGACCGTCGTCGCCAGGATCCAGCCGGTGATGACGAGCACGTACGCCAACCACTGCGACCAGCCGTCCGGCGCGTACGCCCGCTCCTGTCCGAAATCGATGATCGGCAGAAGCAGGTCCAGGGTGTAGACGACAGCGTTGAAGGGCGGTGCCTCGTCCGCCTTCAGGGGACTCGGTGGCAGCACCGTGTACGTCACCGAGCCCACCGCCATCAGCGACAGCAGCCACACGGCCGCACGCAGCGGGCGGAAGCCGTAGCCGACCGTGGCGTCCTGGGCGTAGCCCCAGAGCCGCCCGTGCCAGCGCATGGTGGCGCGATGGCGCCGCTGCTTGGCGAGCTGGACCCGCCGGGCCGCGTCGTCGTCACCGATCCTGCGGTACGCGGCGGTCAACTGCTCGTAGGAGTACGGCTGATACGCGTCCTCGTCCCGCTCCAGCATGGGCAGCCGCCGCTGGGCGGGCTCGTGCGGGATGAGGGAGGTGTAGGTGAGGCTGTTCAGGAGGACCCTCTCCGGCAGCATGTCCGGCTCCATGAACAACACCTCTATCTGGGCGCGGCGCAGATTGAGGACGCCCTCCACCGGAGGGCCGTTGCGCAGCCACAGTTCACTGATGACCGAACTGCTCACCCGTAGGGCCGTACCACCGGGGTTCGACAGCCGCGCGTACGACAACTCCAGCCGGCCGCCCACCCGGGCACCCCGCAGTTCCACCCGGCCGCGTACGTCCGCGTGCCGCGCCACGACATCGGACTCGGTGGCGAGCGTCGCCGCGCCGAGGGCGATGCCGCCGGGCCGGTGCAGGCGTGCGCGTCTGAGGTCGACCGCCCCGGCGACATGGGCGCCGCCCAGGCCGACCTCGCCGTCCGCACGCAGCCCCGGCGCGCACAACTCCTCGCCGATCTCGGCCTGGTTGAGCCGCAGCGCGGGCTCGTCGTCCTGCCCGGTGAACTCGGCCCGCTCCATGAACAGGGTCCCGGAGACCTGCGCCCCCGTGAGCTTCACCGGCCCCCGGAACCGGCATCCCGACAGCCGCAGTCCGCCGTCGACCCGGACGCGCGCCGACCGCAGGCCCGGCAGTACGGAACCGGTCAGATTGACGTAGCTGAACTGCGCGCCCGAGAAGTCGGGAACCTCGTCGAAGTGACAGCCGCTCAGCCGTACGACGCTCTCCACCGTCGCGTACTTCAGTTCCAGGCGGCCGGTGATCCGGGCACCCGCGATCTTGAGGGCGGAGACCTCACCCTCCTCCTGGGGAGCGGTGAGCAGCAACGCACGCAGCACCCGGGCCCGTACCGTCCGATCCGCCCCCCACCCGGCACCGTCCGCCGCGTCCTCGACGGCGCCGTCGGCGGCGTCCCTGGTGAAGTCCACCGCCGTGCCGAGCGGAAAGGCGTCCCACACCCGCCGCTCGGCCGCCGTCAGATCGTTGATCATCATCACCGGGACTCTCACCCGGGACGCTTGTACCTGTCAACCACCGCTGTCCAGCCTCGAGTTCCGGCCGGATCCCGGATGGACCCCCGGCCGACAGGCCCTGGTGACCCCACGCCTCGACGTGGTTCCGGTGCGCGTCCTTTCGAAGCCGGGGAGTAGCGTGATCGACATGACGGCTGGAGCGGGAGCGGGTGCGCAGGGGGAGGAGGGCCGGATCGGCGGCTCGCAGGACGCGGCGGGTCCCCACAGCGAGGCGCTGACCGGCGGCATGGTGAACGCCGGCGCGGTCTTCCGGCGGGGTTCCGTCGTCGACCGGCCGGCACCGCGCACCGCGCCCGCCCTCCACGCCCACCTGCGCGCACTGCGACGGCACGGATTCGACGGGGCGCCCCTCCCCGTCGGCCTCACCCCGGACGGCCGCGAGCGGCTGACCTTCGTACCCGGCGACGTGGCCCTGCCCCCGTTCCCGCCCTGGGTGTTGACGGAGAACGCCCTGGTGTCGGTGGGGCGACTCCTGCGGCGTCTGCACACGGTGAGCGCGGTCCTCCCGGTCGACACCCATATCGAGTGGCCCCGGGACCTGTCCGACCCGGAGGGCGGGCCGATGCTCTGCCACAACGACGTCTGCCCGGACAACGTCGTCTTCCGCGAGGGCCGCGCCACCGCCCTCATCGACTTCGACCTGGCCGCGCCGGGCCGCCCGCTCTGGGACGTGGCGATGGCGGCCCGGTACTGGGTACCGATGCTCGATCCCGAGTCCACGGCCGTGCTCTATCCGGGCGGCGGGCTGCACGCTCCACGCCGGCTGCGAATCCTCGCCGACAGCTATGGCCTGTCCGCGCGGGAACGCGCCGAACTGCCGGGCGTCGTGGAACAGGCCACAGAGGTCTGCCGCGCCTTCGTCGCCGCACGCGTCGCCGAGGGCGACCCGGTCTACCGACGGGCCCTCGCGGAGCGCGGCGGCTGGGCCCGCTGGGAGCGCATCCAGACCTGGCTGGCCACCCATCACGACACGTTCACCGCCGTACTGGCGGGCCCCTGAGCCCACCTCGACGACGCCCTCGACCGGCGGCCGCGACGGACGCTGCGCCTCTGCTCCACCGGCGGCTTGGCCGGCGTCCCGGAGAGACGGCCCGGGCCGGCGGCCTCGACCGGCGCGCCGGACTGCCCGATCGGGCAGCGAGAGCTGCACTCGTGGACCTCGCCGCACAGCCCGGTGCCCCTGTATCCAGGGAGGGCAAGACGCCGACCACCGGAAGGGCCCTTCGTGCGCACATCAGGCCATGGCAGGACAGGCGACGAGAGGAGTCCGGGCCGTGCTCCGGCCGTCTGGAAGCGGACCACGGACGACCGGCGGCAACCGGAGGCGTCGCCGCCCGGGCTCCTCGCCCTGCAGAGCGCCGTCGGCAACGCGGCCGTCGTCCAGCTCCTGCGCCGGTCCGGCCACCCCTTCGCCCAGGAGCGGCACCAGCACGGCCCGGGGTGCGGTCACCAGCAGACAGAGCGGCCCGCCGTGCAGCGCTCCAGCGTGCACAGTGTTCTGAACGCCCCCGGCCGCCCCCTGGACGACGAGACCCGTGCCGACATGGAGTCCCGGCTCGGTGCCGACTTCTCCGACGTCCGCATCCACGACGACAGCGCCGCCAGGACGTCGGCCGCCGAGGTCGGTGCCCGCGCCTACACCTCCGGCAGCCATATCGTCATCGGCGACGGCGGCGGCGACAAGCACACCCTCGCCCATGAGCTGACGCATGTGATCCAGCAGCGCCAGGGCCCCGTCGCCGGCACCGACAACGGCTCGGGCCTCAAGGTCTCCGACCCGTCCGACCGCTTCGAGCGCGAGGCGGAGGCCAACGCGACCAGGGTGATGTCGTCCACGACGCACCAGCCGTCGGGCGAGGCGCCGACGATCTCCCGGAAGCCCGCGGCCTCGTCCGCCGGGGTCGCGATCCAGCGCTGCTACTACTGCAACGTCAACGCCTGCGTCGACGGCGCGCAGTGCGGACGCAAGGACGACCACCAGGGCCTCTTCTCGCCGGCCGTGAGCTCGTCCACCGTGGCCCCGTACAACCAGGCGAGGCGGACACGGACCAACGGGCAGTACGAGAACGAGCACATGATCCCCGGGGCCGCCTACCGGGGCGCGGGCATGGGGAGCCTGTACGGCACCGCACCCACCTACCGGCTCGACATCCCCACCCATCGCGCCGGGGAGCGCGGCGGCGTGGGCGGCAACGGCATCACCTCCACCGGCAGGGGAAAGGTCGCCCAGGACTGGTCGGCCTCCGTGGCGGGGCAGCTCAACAGCGGCAACAACGTCGAAGCCGTCCGCATGGCGATGACGGACGGCTTCAACGCGGCGATGATGAACAACACCCTCGACGAGACACGCGTCCGGGAACTCGCCAACGTCGTCTACGCCCACGCGACACAAGGGCTCATCACCCAGGTGGAGGCCGCGACCATCGTCAACACACTGATGAACCGCTGGCACGACTACAACCGGTAGAGCCGCACACGACGTGCGCCCGCCCCACCGCCCCACCGCCCGACCCTCGGCGACGTGGCGGGGCGGGGCGGGTCGGGGCCGGGGCCGGGGCCGGGGCCGGGGCCGGGGCCGGGGGGACGCTACTTCGTGGACTCCACCGCGTGCCCGCCGAACTGATTGCGCAGCGCGGCGATCATCTTCATCTGCGGCGAGTCGTCCTGACGCGAGGCGAACCGGGAGAACAGCGACGCGGTGATCGCCGGCAGCGGCACCGCGTGGTCGATGGCCGCCTCCACCGTCCACCGCCCCTCACCGGAGTCCTCGGCGTAGCCGCGCAGCTTCTTCAGGTGCTCGTCCTCGTCGAGCGCGTTCACGGCGAGGTCGAGCAGCCAGGAGCGGATGACGGTCCCGTCCTGCCAGGAACGGAAGACCTCACGCACGTCCGTGACGGAGTCCACGGTCTCCAGCAGCTCCCAGCCCTCGGCGTAGGCCTGCATCATGGCGTACTCGATGCCGTTGTGGACCATCTTGGAGAAGTGCCCCGCGCCGACCTTGCCGGCGTGGACATAGCCGTACGGCCCCTCCGGCTTGAGCGCCTCGAAGATCGGCTGGAGCCGCTCGACGTGCTCCTTGTCGCCGCCGACCATCAGGGCGTAGCCGTTCCGCAGGCCCCACACGCCACCCGAGACACCCGCGTCGACGAAGCCGATGCCCTTCTCGCCCAGTTGCGCCGCGTGCTTCTCGTCGTCCGTCCAGCGGGAGTTGCCGCCGTCGACGACCGTGTCACCCGGCGACAGCAGCTCCGCCAGCTCGTCGATGACCGACTGGGTGGCGCCACCGGCGGGGACCATCACCCAGATGGTGCGCGGCCCGTCGAGGCGCTCGACCAGTTCGGCCAGACTGCCCACGTCGGAGACGTCGGGGTTGCGGTCGTAGCCGATGACGGTGTGGCCGGCGCGGCGGATCCGCTCACGCATGTTGCCGCCCATCTTGCCGAGACCGATCAGGCCCAGCTGCATCGCGGTCATCGTGTCTCTCCTTCGTGGATACCCCCGGCTTCAGCCGGGGGAGGAAACGAAGCTCCTGCGGAGCAGGGCAGGAAAAGCCGGTTCGCCGCCAGGGCGGACCGGCATTCACTTCCAACTACCCGCAGTCCGTCACAAACTGAGGCGGTAGTAAGTGAACCGTGCAGACCACCCACGTGAAGCGGGCGTCCAAGTACCGCTTCTGCCCGGCCGATGCGCAGGCAGCCGAGCTGTCGCGCACGTTCGGGCGCGTGCGCAAGGTCTACAACCTGGCCCTCGCAGCGCGCACGGAAGCGTGGACGCGGCAGGAGCGTGAACACCTTGTGCTCGTACAGCGATCAGCTGCCCCAGCACCGAGGGGGTCAGCTCCGGCGCCGGCAGTGGAGCATCGGGCCCGCGCGACGGTCCTCCGGCTCCGCCCACTCGGGGCGGCGGTTCAGCCGGGGTGTGTCACTCATGCCCGGCCTTCTCGTCGGTGGTCCCGCCGCCGCGCAGGGCGATCTCGTACATCTCGTCGGCGTCGAGGCGCCGCAGCTCCTCGGCGATCAGTTCGGAGGTGGCGCGCACCTTCAGGGCGAGGGTGCGGGACGGCTGCCCCGGCAGGGTGAGCGTGGCCAGCGGGCCCTCGGGACGGTCGATGACGATCTCACCCCGCACGGTGCCGAGGCGCACACCGGTCACGACCGGGCCGGCGGTCAGGACGCGCTCCACGGCCACCCCGAGGCGCGCCTCCAGCCAGCGGGCCAGCAGTTCGGCGCTCGGGTTGTCGGCCTCGCTCTCCACGGCGGCCGAGGTGATGGTCTCCTTGGCCTGGTCGAGGGCGGCCGCCAGCATCGAACGCCACGGCGTCAGCCTGGTCCAGGCGAGGTCGGTGTCCCCGGGAGTGTAGGAGGCGGCCCGTTGGTCGAGCGCGGCGAGCGGGTTCTCCACGGCGTACATGTCGGTGATCCGGCGCTGGGCGAGCGCGCCCAACGGGTCCTTCGCCGGGTTCTCCGGCGCGTCCACCGGCCACCACACCACCACCGGCGCGTCCGGCAGCAGCAGCGGCAGGACCACGGAGTCGGCGTGGTCGGACACCTCGCCGTACGTCCGCAGCACCACCGTCTCGCCGGTGCCCGCGTCGGCGCCGACCCGCACCTCCGCGTCCAGGTGTGACTTCGTCCGGTCCTTCGGCGTGCGGGCGTGGCGTTTGATGACGACCAAGGTCCGCGAAGGGTGCTCGTGCGAGGCCTCCTCGGCGGCCTTGATCGAGTCGTACGCGTTCTCCTCGTCCGTCACGATCACCATCGTGAGGACCATGCCCACCGCGGGCGTGCCGATGGCCCGGCGGCCCTGCACCAAAGCCTTGTTGATCCTGCTTGCCGTGGTGTCCGTCAGGTCGAATTTCATGGCCTGCGCCAGCTCCGTCCGTCTCGTGCGAGCATCTCGTCCGCTTCCTCGGGGCCCCAACTGCCCGACGCGTACTGCGCGGGCCTGCCCTTCTTGGCCCAGTACTCCTCGATCGGGTCGAGGATCTTCCAGGACTCCTCCACCTCCTGATGGCGGGGGAAGAGGTTCGCGTCGCCGAGGAGCACATCAAGGATCAGCCGTTCGTACGCCTCCGGGCTGGACTCCGTGAACGACTCGCCGTACGCGAAGTCCATGGTGACGTCCCGGATCTCCATCGAGGTACCCGGCACCTTGGAACCGAAGCGCACGGTCATCCCCTCGTCCGGCTGTACCCGGATGACGACGGCGTTCTGTCCCAGCTCCTCGGTGGCCGTGGAGTCGAACGGGGAGTGCGGGGCGCGCTGGAAGACGACCGCGATCTCGGTGACCCGGCGGCCGAGCCGCTTGCCGGTGCGCAGGTAGAAGGGGACGCCCGCCCAACGACGGTTGTCGATGCCGAGCTTGACCGCAGCGTAGGTGTCGGTGGTGGAGGACGGGTCGATGCCCTCCTCCTCCAGATAGCCGAGCACCCGTTCGCCGCCCTGCCAGCCGCCCGCGTACTGGCCGCGCACGGTGTGCCGGCCCAGGTCGTGCGGCAGCCGCACGGCCCTGAGCGCCTTCAGTTTCTCGGTCAGCAGCGACTCGGCGTCGAAGGCCGCCGGTTCCTCCATGGCGGTCAGGGCCAGCAACTGCAGCAGGTGGTTCTGGATGACATCACGGGCCGAGCCGATGCCGTCGTAGTACCCGGCGCGACCGCCGATGCCGATGTCCTCGGCCATGGTGATCTGCACATGGTCGACGTAACTCCGGTTCCAGATGGGCTCGTACATCTGGTTGGCGAAGCGGAGCGCCAGGATGTTCTGGACGGTCTCCTTGCCCAGGTAGTGGTCGATGCGGAAGACCTGCTCCGGGTCGAACACGTCGTGCACGACCGCGTTCAGTTCGCGCGCACTGGCCAGGTCGTGGCCGAACGGCTTCTCGATGACCGCGCGCCGCCAGGAACCCTCGGGGGGACTGGCCAGCCCGTGCTTCTTGAGCTGCTTGACGACCTTCGGGAAGAACTTCGGCGGCACGGAGAGGTAGAACGCGAAGTTGCCGCCCGTGCCCCGCGAGGCGTCCAGCTCCTCGACGGCCTCACGGAGCCGCTTGAACGCCTCGTCGTCACCGAAGTCGCCGGGGATGAACCGCATCCCCTCCGCGAGCTGCTGCCAGACCTCCTCACGGAACTCGGTGCGCGCGTGCTCACGGACCGCGTCGTGGACGATCTGCGTGAAGTCCTCGTCCTCCCAGTCCCGGCGCGCGAACCCCACCAGTGAGAAGCCCGGCGGCAACAGGCCGCGGTTGGCCAGGTCGTACACGGCCGGCATCAGCTTCTTGCGGGACAGGTCACCGGTCACCCCGAAGATGACGAGCCCGGACGGGCCCGCGATCTTCGGGAGCCGTCGGTCGCCCGGGTCTCGCAGCGGGTTGAGCCACTCGGCGGTCATTCCCCATCAACTCCCTTGCTGTTCAACGACTTCGCCACCGCGTCCAGCAGTTCCTGCCACGCCGCCTCGAACTTGGCGACGCCCTCGCTCTCCAGCAGCGTCACGACCTCGTCGTAGGAGACGCCGAGCGCCTCCACGGCCGCGAGATCGGCGCGGGCCTGCGCATAGCCGCCGCTCACCGTGTTCCCCTGGATGACACCGTGATCCGCGGTCGCCTCCAGCGTGGCCTGCGGCATCGTGTTGACGGTGCCCGGCGCGACCAGTTCGTCCACGTACAGGGTGTCCTTGTACGCCGGGTTCTTGACACCGGTCGAGGCCCACAGCGGACGCTGCTTGTTGGCCCGTGCGCCCGCGAGGGCCGTCCAGCGGCTGCCGGGGTGGGAGGAGTCCACAGCGTGGCCGAACACCTCTTCGTACGCCTCGTAGGCGAGCCGCGCGTTGGCGAGCGCCGCGCGGCCCCTGAGGGCGAGGGCCTCGTCCGTGCCCAGCAGGGTGAGCCGCTTGTCGATCTCGGTGTCGACGCGGGAGACGAAGAAGGAGGCCACGGAATGGATCGCGGACAGGTCGAGGCCCGCCGACTGCGCCTTCTCCAGGCCCGCCAGATAGGCGTGCATCACCTCGTAGTACCGCTCCAGCGAGAAGATCAGCGTGACGTTGACGCTGATGCCGAGGCCGATGACCTCGGTGATCGCCGGGAGGCCGGCCTCGGTCGCCGGAATCTTGATCATCACGTTCGGGCGGTCCACGAGCCAGGCGAGCTGCTTGGCCTCGGCGACGGTCGCCGCCGTGTCGTGGGCCAGCCGGGGGTCGACCTCGATGGAGACCCGGCCGTCCCGGCCGGCCGTCGTGTCGTACACCGGGCGCAGGACGTCGGCGGCGGCGCGTACGTCGGCGGTCGTCATCATCCGTACGGCCTCGTCCACCGTCACTCCGCGCACGGTGAGGTCCTTGAGCTGGTCCTCGTAGCCCTCGCCCGAGCCGATGGCGGCCTGGAAGATGGACGGGTTGGTCGTCACGCCGACGATGTGCCGCTTCTCGACGAGCTCCGCGAGATCGCCGGAGGAGACGCGCTCGCGGGAGAGGTCGTCGAGCCAGAGGGAGACGCCCTCGCCGGAGAGGCGCTTCAGGGGGTCCGTGACGGTGGTCGTCCCGGCCGTTCGGGTGGTCACAATGATCATCTTCCTTCAGGCGCTCGCATCAACCGCGGACGGCGACAAGTGATTCCCGTGCGGCGGTGACGACGTTCTCGGGGGTGAAGCCGTACTCGTCGAACAGGGTCTGCGCGTCGGCGGAGGCGCCGAAATGCTCCAGCGAGACGATGCGGCCGTGGTCACCGACGTACCGGTACCAGGTCAGACCGATCCCCGCCTCGACCGCCACGCGGGCCTTCACGGACGGCGGCAGCACCTTCTCCCGGTATTCGCGCGGTTGTTCCTCGAACCACTCCACCGACGGCATCGACACCACCCGCGTGGCGACCCCCTCGGCCTCCAGCCGCTCGCGCGCGGCGACGGCCAGCCGCACCTCGGAGCCGGTGGCGATCAGGATCACGTCCGGCGTACCGGTCGAGGCCTCCCGCAGGATGTGACCGCCCTTCGCGGCATCGGGGTTGACCTCGTACGTCGGCACGCCCTGGCGGGTGAGCGCCAGACCGTGCGGCGCGGGGTTCGTGGCGTGCCGCCTGAGGATCTCGGCCCAGGCGATCGCCGTCTCGTTGGCGTCGGCCGGGCGGACGATGTTCAGGCCGGGGATGGCCCGCAGGGAGGCCAGGTGTTCGACCGGCTGGTGGGTCGGGCCGTCCTCGCCGAGACCTATGGAGTCGTGGGTCCAGACGTAGGTCACCGGGAGCTGCATCAGCGCGGAGAGCCGTACGGCGTTGCGCATGTAGTCGGAGAACACCAGGAAGGTGCCGCCGTAGATCCGGGTGTTGCCGTGCAGCGCGATGCCGTTCATCTCGGCGGCCATGGAGTGCTCACGGATACCGAAGTGAATGGTCCGGCCGTACGGGTCGGCCTCCGGGAGGGGGTTGTCCGCCGGGAGGAAGGACGACGTCTTGTCGATGGTGGTGTTGTTCGAGCCGGCGAGGTCCGCGGAGCCGCCCCACAGCTCGGGGATCACCGCCCCAAGAGCCTGGAGCACCTTGCCGGACGCGGCCCGGGTCGCCACGGACGTGCCCTCCTCGAAGACGGGGAGCGCCCGCTCCCAGCCCTCGGGCAGCCGGCCCGCGACCACCCGGTCGAAGAGCCGGGCGCGTTCGGGGGAGGTGGCCCGCCACTCGGCGATCCGCTTGTCCCAGGCGGCGTGCGCCTCGGCGCCCCGGTCCAGGGCCCGGCGGGTGTGGGCGAGGACGTCGTCGGCGACGTCGAAGGTCTTGCCCGCGTCGAAGCCGAGGACCCGCTTGGTGGCGGCGACCTCGTCCGCGCCGAGCGCCGAGCCGTGCGAGGCCTCGGTGTTCTGGGCGTTCGGGGCCGGCCAGGCGATGATCGTGCGCATCGCGATGATCGAGGGGCGCGAGGTCTCCTCCCGTGCGGCCAGCAGCGCGTCGTACAGGGCGTGCACGTCGATGTTGCCGTTGAACGCCGGCTCGATCCGCTGCACATGCCAGCCGTACGCCTCGTAACGCTTCAGCACGTCCTCGGAGAAGGCCGTGGCCGTGTCGCCCTCGATGGAGATGTGGTTGTCGTCGTACAGGAAGACGAGATTGCCGAGCTTCTGATGGCCCGCCAGCGAGGAGGCCTCGGCGGAGATGCCCTCCTCCAGGTCGCCGTCGGAGACGATCGCCCACACGATGTGGTCGAACGGGGACTCGCCCACCGGGGCGTCCGGGTCGAACAGACCGCGCTCGTAGCGGGCGGCCATCGCCATGCCGACGGCGTTGGCGACCCCCTGGCCGAGCGGACCCGTGGTGGTCTCGACCCCGGCGGTGTGCCCGTACTCCGGATGACCCGGCGTCTTCGAACCGTGCGTCCGGAACGCCTTGAGATCGTCCAGCTCCAGCTCGTACCCGGCCAGGTACAGCTGGGTGTAGAGGGTCAGCGAGGTGTGGCCCGGAGAGAGGACGAAACGGTCGCGGCCGGTCCATTCGGGGTCGGCGGGGTCGTGGCGTATCACCTTCTGAAAGAGCGTGTACGCGGCGGGCGCGAGGCTCATCGCCGTACCCGGGTGTCCGTTGCCGACCTTCTGCACGGCGTCGGCGGCCAGCAGGCGGGCGGTGTCGACGGCGCGCCGGTCGAGTTCTGTCCAGTTCATCTTCAAGAAGTCCTCGATGAGACGGCGGAATTGCTCTGACGTCTTCAAAACTAAAAGTCTGACTTTTATGGGGCGAGGTGGCGGTGTGCCAGCCTTCGGTGAAACTGGGACACCGACGACGCGACGGCGAGGACATGACGGACAGAGACTTCCCGGACGGCGACCGGATCAAGACCTTCCCGTTCCCCGTCGACCGCGGCCTCTCCGGCGTCGGCATGCGGATCGGCCCGATGGGCGGCCGGGGCCCCTGGCACGCGCACATACCCCTGGAAGGGGTGCACCGCATCGACTTCCACGTGGTGATGCTGTTCGACGCAGGCCCGGTTCGCCACATGATCGACTTCACCGAGTACGAGGTGGGCGCGGGCGAACTGCTGTGGATTCGGCCGGGGCAGGTGCATCGCTTCTCACGCGCCGCCGAGTACCGCGGGACCGTCCTCGCCATGCAACCGGGCTTCCTGCCCCGCACCACCGTCGAGGCGACCGGCCTCTACCGCTACGACCTGCCGCCGCTGCTCCGCCCGGACGCGGCCCAACTCGCGGGCCTGGAGGCCTCGTCGGCCCAGCTCGAACGCGAGTACGTCGACACCGTCACCCTGCCGTCCGGCCTCCACACCGCGGTCCTGCGGCACTCCCTGACGGCCTTCCTGCTGCGCCTGGCCCATCTCGCCGCCGGCTCGACGGAGGAGGAGCACAGGCTCGACGAAACCACCTTCACCCGCTTCCGGGACGCCGTCGAGCGGGACTTCGCCACCAACCACAGCGTCAGCGCCTACGCCGACGCCCTCGGATACTCCCGCCGCACCCTCGTCCGCGCGGTCCGCGCCGCGACCGGGGAGACCCCCAAGGGCTTCATCGACAAGCGTGTCGTCCTGGAGGCGAAGCGGCTGCTGGCCCACACGGACCTGCCGATCGGCCGCGTCGGCGCGGCCGTCGGCTTTCCCGACGCGGCGAACTTCTCCAAGTTCTTCCACCTGCACGCCGGGACGACGCCGGTGGCCTTCCGGGCGGAGATGCGGTGACACACGGCGAGGGGCGGACTCCACCGTGCGGAGCCCACCCCCTGGCCGAACCGACTGTCAGCGGCCGAAGTTGAACCAGTTCACGTTCACGAAGTCCTGTGGCTGACCGCTGGTGAAGGTCAGATAGACGTCATGGGTGCCGGTGACCCGGCTGATGTTGGCGGGCACCGTCCGCCAGGACTGCCAGCCACCGGTGGTGCCGATCGAGAAACTGCCGATCGGTGTGCTCGTCCGACTGTCGAGTCGCACCTCCACCAAGCCGCTCACCCCGGAGTTGGCGCCGGAGGCGACGCGCGCGACGAACTGGGTGGCCGCGGTGGAGCCGAAGGCCACGTTCTGGAAGAGCGCCCAGTCGCCGTTGGCCAGGGAACCGATGTTCTGGCCGCCGCCGGTGTCGGTCGTGGTCTCGGTGAGGGTGCCGCTCTGGCTGTTGTACGACTCGGCCTGGATGGCGCTGTACGCGTCACGGGTGCCCGTCGGCGGCGGAGTCGTGGTGCCCCCGCCGACCGACAGCACCTGCACGTAGTCGACGACCATCGGCACACCGGAGCGGGTGTCACCGTCGAGACCGCCGCCGAACGCGTCGGGGAAGGCGCCGCCCATGGCCACGTTCAGGATGACGAAGAACCCGTGGTTGGTGGCGTTGGTCCAGGTGGTCGCGTCGACCTGGTTCGCGTTGACCGAGTGGAACTGGGTGCCGTCGACGAGGAACCGGATCGTCTCGGGGGTCACCGAGCGGTCCCACTCCATGGTGTACGTGTGGAAGCCGGACTGGCAGGTCGTGTTGGGGCAGGCGGTGGAGTTGCCGATGCCGGTCGTCTCATTGCAGGGGCCGCCGGGGTTGGTACCGCAGTGCATGGTGGCCCAGACCTGGTTGCGGCCCTGCACGTTCTCCATGATGTCCAGCTCGCCGACGCTCGGCCAGTTCTGGTAGTTGCCCCGGTAGGGCGCGCCCAGCATCCAGAACGCCGGCCAGTAGCCCTCGGCCGCCGTCCCGGTGACGTTCGGCATCTGGAGCCGGGACTCCACGCGTAGTTTGCCGCCCGCCGGAGGCTGGAAGTCGGCGCGGTTGGTCTCGATCCGGCCCGAGGTCCAGCGGCCGGCCGAGTCGCGCAGCGGGGTGATGCGCAGATTGCCGTTGCCGTCGAGCGAGACGTTGTTGGTGCTGTTCGTCATCGTCTCGACCTCACCGGTGCCCCAGTTGGCGGGCCCACCGGGGTACGAAGTGCCGGTGGCGTACTGCCAGTTGGCGGTGTTGACGCCGGTGCCGGCGGCGCCGTTGAAGTCGTCGACGAAGACCTGGGTCCAGCCGGCGGGAGGCGTGGGCGCCGCGCCCTGGGCGGTCGTCGCCCACGCCGTCGCCAGCGCCACGGCGGCGGCCATGGCGAGCAGTGCGCGCCGGAGCGGTCGACGACGTCTGACGGGTGTGCCGGAGGTTTCACTCATGGCGGCCTCTTCGGTGTACGGAGTGAAATGCACGGGTGGGGGGGAGGAGCGGGAGCGCTCCCGGAGTCCCGTCCTGAGAGCGCTCTCAGATGAAGAGCGTGCGGCCAATGTGCGCTCCGGCGCTGCGGCCGTCAAGAGTTGTAGCGGAGAAAGTCGGTGCGGGTGTGCAGAGTTCACCCTGTGAAGATCGGCCTCGGTCGAACGGTGAGGCGTCCACGGATTGAGATGACGGCCGGTCGGCCCCGGCGGAGAGGGGCTCTGCGTCCTCGGCCGACGGGCGGCCTCCCGCGGCGGACGCGGACGGCCGGGGCTTCGGCCGTTCCGGGTTCACCGAGAGCGCCGCGTCCCAGGCCACCGCCACGAACGCGTCGTCCACGGGCAGCGCATGGGGCGGACCTCCGCCGCGGGTGCGGGTGCGGGTGTTGGGGTGTGAACGAAGGTTCTCTGGTCGAATGTGTGACCTTTGCCGGTGGTGGTCGTTGGGCGGGGAGAGGAGGCATCGGGTCGGTGTGGGGCGGGTGCCGATGCGCTACGGCATGGGGTACGGCCCGAACGGCGGCCAACTGCCCAATACCCGTACCTGTGCTGGGGAGGCTGGGGCGGCTCCCTGGTCCTGGTCGACCTCGACGCCCGGATGGCCGTGGCGTATGTGATGAACCAGATGGTCGATGACGGCGGACTCGGCGACGTACCGGGCGTTCATGATCCTCGCGGCCGTGTACGAGGCCCTGTCGGCCTGACTTGACCTGGCTGGACCTGACCTGACCCGAGCCGACGGCTGAGCCGCAGCGGCGACGGCGGCGCGACCGTGGCCGTGGCCGGAAGCGTCGCTGACGAGGGCGCGGGGCCGCTGCCCGGGAATCCGCCACGCGGGAGGTGAGCCGCCCTCCACGCCGGTCGTGGTCGCCGCCCGCACCCCCGCGCAGCGGCCGAAGTCGTCGTCCCCGCGGACGACCTCGGCTACGGCGAACTCATCCCCTACGGCCAGGACCTGAGGCCTTACGGCCGCGCACCGCGAGGTTGGCGTAGAGCAGGCCGGGGCTGTGGCGGGCGACCTGCTCGGCGAGCCGGTCCGCCCAGCCCCGAAGACCACGGACGTCGTCGCCGTCCCCGAGCCCCTCGGGCACAGCCCACGACTGGACGCCCTGGCCGCCGAGGGCCTGTGCTTCACCGACCCCTACTCGGTCACTCCGGTCCGCGCCCCTTCCCACTGCCCCCTGCTCACCGGACCGCACAGCGGCCACGCCGGCAAGATCAGGAAGGGGCAGTGCCCCGGCCCGGAATCAGCGACCCGCGGCGCCGGGGTTCCTCCGGCTGCCACCCCAGGGCCCGCGAGATTCCACGCGCCGCCACCCGGACCGCGGGGGTCAACACCGGTACCTGCGCGTCGGCCTGGGGCACCACGACCGACACGGCGGCGACCACGGCCCCGCCCGGACCGCGTACCGGGGCGGCCACCGACAGCGCGTCCTCGGTGACCTGACGGCTGCTCACCGACACACCCGTACGCCGTACCTCGGCGAGGACGCGTCGCAACCGGGACCCGTCGGTGATGGTGTACGGCGTGAAGGAGGCCAGCGGCCCCTGGCAGTACTCCTCCTGGGACGAGGGATCGCCGTACGCGAGGAGCGCCAGGCCCACCCCCGTGGCGTGCAGCGGCCAGCGGGCGCCCACCCGGATGTGGACGCCGACCGCCGAGCGTCCGGAGAGCCACTCGATGTACACGACCTCGTCGCCGTCGCGCACGGCGAGCTGCACGTTCTCGTGCGTCGCCTCGTACAGGTCCTCGAGGTAGGGCAGCGCGATCTGGCGCAGCGCCAGCCCGCGCGGGGCCAGGGCCGCGACCTCCCAGAGCCTGAGCCCCACGTGGTAGAGGCCGGACGTGTCGCGCTCCAGCGCGCCCCACTCGGTGAGGGCGCCGACCAGCCGGTGGGCCGTGGTGAGGGTCAGCCCGGCCCGGCGGCTGATGTCGGTCAGGGAGAGCGCCGGGTGGTCGTGGTCGAAGGCGGCCAGCACGGCGAGGAGCCGGTCGGGGGCGGAGCGGGCGGCCCTCGGCGGCGCGGCCGGCGAGGATGCGGCCCCCGGCGGCGCGGTCTGTCGGGGCACGGCACCCGGCGACGGCAGCGCGTCGGTGGTCATCGGCATGGCGTCACCCCAGTCCGGCTTCGGCGACCTTCTGCAGCAGCACATGGAGTGTCTCGCACTCGGCGGCGTCGAGGGGCTCGAGCAACTCGTTCGTGACGCGCTGTCCGGCCTCGTCGGTGTCGCGCAGGAAGGACCGGCCGTCCTTGGTGAGGACGATGATCCGGCTGCGGCGGTCGTCGGGGGAGGGGCGCCGCTCGGCGAAGCCCAGCTTCTCCAGGTCGTCCACCAGGCCGACGATCGCGCTCGGGTCATAGCCGAGTGACGCGCTCAGCTCGCGCTGGAGCGCGCCCGGGGAGGTGGCGAGGAAGCGCAGCAGCGCGTAGTGGCGCAGCCGCAGGCCCGACTCCTGCAGGGACGAGTTGAACAGTTGCCCGGACCGCAGACCCAGGCGGTACAGCAGATAGCCCGTGTCCGCGTGCAGCCCGCGCATCCACGGCTCGTGCGCGTCGATCGAGGCGGCGTCCTGAGTCTGCTGGCGGGCGATGGCGGGCTCCCTGGTGGCTAGGGCTGTGCGCCGAGCGAGGGGGCGGCGCGTACGTACTGCCCCCAGCATGACGCAACGCCCGGGGAACAACAACTATTGACGTCAACAACTATTGCTCTTAACTTCGATTTCGAAGCAGCACCGCCACTCGAAGGGACCCACTCGTGCCCAGCATCGATCTCACCGGCAAGGTCGCCGTCGTCACGGGCAGTGGCCGTGGCCTCGGCCTCGCCTACGCACAGGCCCTCGCCGCCGCCGGCGCCTCCGTCGTCGTCAACGACATCGACGAGGCCGTGGCCGAGGCGGCCGTGAAGTCCATCACCGAGGCGGGCGGCAAGGCCGTGGCCGAGGTCGTCCCGGTCGGTACGACCGAGGCCGCCGACCGGCTGGTGGGCCGCGCGGTGGAGGAGTTCGGGCGCCTCGACATCCTGGTCACCAACGCGGGCATCCTCCGCGACAAGGTGCTGTGGAAGATGTCCGACGACGACTTCGACGCGGTGATCACCACCCATCTCAAAGGCACCTTCACCTGCGCCCGCGCCGCCGCGATCCGTATGCGCGAGCAGGGCGAGGGCGGCTCCCTGATCCTCGTCGGCTCCCCGGCCGGCCAGCGCGGCAACTTCGGCCAGACCAACTACGCCGCCGCCAAGGCCGGCATCGCCGCCTTCGCCCGCACCTGGGCGATGGAGCTGGGTCGCGCCAACATCACCGTCAACGCGATCGTCCCGGTCGCCGCCACCGCCATGACCGAGACCATTCCGGTCTTCGCCCCGTACGTGGAGGCCCTGCGCGAGGGCAAGCCGTTCCCGGACTTCCTGCGCAAGGGTGAGGGCTTCGGCACCCCCGAGGACTGCGCGGCCCTGATCCCGTTCCTCGCCTCCGAGGCGGCGCGCGGTGTCACCGGCCAGGCCATCGGCATCGGCGGCGACAAGGTGGCACTCTGGTCGCATCCGCAGGAGATCAAGACGGCGTACGCGAACGGCGGCTGGACCCCCGAGGCCCTCGCCGACGTCTGGCCGACCTCGCTGGGCGCCGAGCCGCAGACCGTGGGCATCCCCGCCCCGAAGATCCCGGAGGCGTGATGACCCTCTCCATGAACGTCGAGGAACTCGTCGCGATCGACGTCCACACCCACGCCGAGGTGTCCTCGAAGAAGGGCACGTCGTCGCTGGACGACGAGTTGCACGACGCCTCCTCCGCCTACTTCAAGGTCGAGGGCAAGCGCAAGCCCACCCTGGAGGAGACGGCCGCCTACTACCGCGAGCGGAAGATGGCCGCCGTGATCTTCACGGTGGACGCCGAGTCCGCGACCGGCACCGAACCCGTCCCCAACGAGGAGGTCGCCGAAGCGGCCGCCGCCAACGCGGACGTGCTGATCCCCTTCGCCTCCATCGACCCCTTCCGCGGCAAGGCCGGCGTCAAGCAGGCCCGCCGACTGGTCGAGGAGTACGGGGTGAAGGGCTTCAAGTTCCACCCCAGCGTCCAGGGCTTCTTCCCCAACGACCGCGCGGTGGCGTACGCCCTGTACGAGGTCATCGAGGAGACGGGCACCATCGCCCTGTTCCACACGGGTCAGACGGGCATCGGCGCGGGCGTTCCGGGCGGCGGTGGCATCCGCCTGAAGTACTCCAACCCGCTGCACGTGGACGACGTCGCCGCCGACTTCCCGCATCTGAAGATCATCCTGGCGCACCCCTCCTTCCCCTGGCAGGACGAGGCGCTGGCCGTGGCCACGCACAAGCCCGGTGTGCACATCGACCTGTCCGGCTGGTCGCCGAAGTACTTCCCGCCGCAGCTCGTGCAGTACGCGAACACCCTGCTCAAGGACAAGGTGCTCTTCGGCTCCGACTACCCCGTCCTCACCCCCGACCGCTGGCTCGCCGACTTCGAGAAGCTGTCGATCAAGGACGAGGTCAAGCCGAAGATCCTGAAGGAGAACGCCGCCCGGCTGCTCGGACTGACGAAGCCATGAGCCAACGATGACGACACCGTGAGGGACACACCCCATGTGCAATGACGGACAGGGGCACAGACATGCGCAATGAGGGACTGGGGTCGTGGCCCGCCCGCCGTGCCCGCAAGACCCCCGGCCGTACCGCCCTGATCCACGGCGACACGAGCCTCACCTACGCGGAACTGTACGAGCGCACCACGCGCCTCGCCCACGCCCTGCGCGCCTGTGGCGTACGTCGAGGCGACCGCATCGCCTACCTGGGGCCCAACCACCCCTCGTACCTGGAGACACTGTTCGCCGCCGGCACCCTCGGCGCGGTCTTCGTCCCCCTCAACACCCGCCTCGCGGGCCCCGAGATCGCCTACCAGTTGGCGGACTCCGGGGCCAAGGCACTGGTGTACGGGCCCGGTTTCACCGGACTCGTCGCCGGGTTGCCGGGCGGCGAGACCGACGTGCGTACGTTCGTGGAGATCGGTACGGAGTACGAGGCGCTGCTCGCGGGGGCCGAGGCCGAGCCGATCGACCAGCCCGTCACCGCTGACGACACCTGCATCATCATGTACACCTCGGGGACGACCGGCCGCCCCAAGGGCGCGATGCTCACACACGGCAACATCATCTGGAACGCCGTCAACGTGCTCGTCGACCAGGACATCATCACCGACGAACGCGCCCTGGTCTCCGCCCCGTTGTTCCACACGGCCGGGCTGAACATGCTCACCCTGCCCGTTCTGCTCAAGGGCGGCACCTGCGTCCTGGTCGAGTCCTTCGTCCCGGAGGCCACCTTCGACCTGATCGAACGGCACCGGATCACCTTCATGTTCGGCGTGCCGACCATGTTCGACCAGGTGGCCCGGCACCCGCGCTGGGCCGACGCCGACCTGTCGTCGCTGCGGATGCTCTCCTGCGGCGGCTCCCCGGTGCCGACGCCGCTCATCGCCAGGTTCCAGGAGCGCGGGCTCACCTTCCTCCAGGGCTACGGCATGACGGAGGCGGCCCCCGGCACGCTCTTCCTGGACGCCGAGCACGCCGTGAGCAAGGCCGGTTCGGCCGGAGTCCCGCACTTCTTCAGCGATGTGCGGGTCGTACGGCCGGACATGACACCGGTCGGCGTCGACGAGCCCGGCGAGGTGGTGGTCCGGGGACCGCACGTCATGCCCGGCTACTGGGGGCTGCCCGAGGAGACGGCCGCGGTCTTCGCCGACGGCTGGTTCCGCAGCGGAGACGCCGCCCGGGTCGACGAGGACGGCTATGTCTTCATCGTCGACCGCATCAAGGACATGATCATCTCCGGGGGAGAGAACATCTACCCGGCAGAGATCGAGGACCAGCTCCTCGCCCACCCCGACATCGTCGAGTGCGCGGTCATCGGCGTACCGGACGACAAGTGGGGCGAGGTACCGCGTGCCGTGGTCGTGCCCCGGGAGGGCTGCGCCCTGGACGCCGACGAGGTACTGGCCTCGCTGGCCGGGCGGCTGGCCAAGTACAAGATCCCCAAGTCGGTGGTGATCGCGGAGGAGTTGCCGCGTACCGCCTCCGGCAAGTTGCTGAAGGCCCGGGTGCGCAAGCGCTACGGCATCGATTCTTAGACAAGGGACGACATATGAGCATCACCGTGAACGGCATCGACGAGCTCAAGAAGCTCGCCGGCAGCGACCTCGGAGCCAGTGAGTGGATCGAGGTCACACAGGAGCGCATCGACACGTTCGCCGACGCGACGGGTGACCACCAGTGGATCCACGTCGACCCGGAGAAGGCGGCACAGGGCCCCTTCGGGGCGCCGATCGCTCACGGCTACCTCACGCTTTCCCTGTTCATCCCGCTCTTCACCGAGCTGCTGGATGTCGAGGGTGTGTCGACGAAGGTCAACTACGGCCTGAACAAGGTGCGTTTCCCGTCGCCGGTGAAGGTCGGGTCGAAGATCCGGCTGGTGGGCAAGCTGGCATCGGTGGAGGACGTGCCCGGTGGGGTGCAGATCACCGTTGACGGCACGATCGAGATCGAGGGCGGGGCCAAGCCGGCGGCCGTGCTGCAGAGCCTCTCCCGCTTCTACGCGTAAGGGTTCGTGGGGAACCGCGCGTCCGTCGTGGCTGGTCGCGCAGTTCCCCGCGCCCCTTGAGGGGCGCTCCCGCTCAGCCTCCTACCACGTCCACGAAGATCGGGTTCGAGTAGAACCACGTGTCCGACCACGGGTCGCCGTCCCCCGGGGCGTGGGGGATCGGACCGTGCGGGTCGATGGACGCGCCCAGATAGCCCGTCCCGTTGCGCTTTCCGTCGCTGCCGCGCAAGCGGACGTAGAAGGACTCCTCGCCGGCCGTGAGCGGGATGCGCAGGGTGTACGTGCCCTCGCGTCCGCTCACGTCCTTCGTGTGGATCACCCTTGTGTCCGGGGCCTTCCAGGTGTCGCGGTCGGTCACCGGGCCGCGTACCGTGCCCCGGATGACGTCGACGTGACCCAACTCCGGGAGTTCTCCCCGGGGGTTGGGGCGGGACGCGGTCGTCACGGTCACCGTCAGCGTCAGCTTGTCCCCCTTGCGGGCCCGCAGGCTGCCGCCGAGGGTGACACCCCGGCCGAGGTCGCGGTCGCGGCGTACACGGACGTCGAGCCCGTCGAGCAGATGGCCGTGGTCGAGCCAGACGCGGCCGGCGCGGAGGCCCGCCATGACCGCGCGATAGCCGTAGCGGGTCACACCGACGTGGGTGCGGCTGAACTGGCCGGGCCAGAAGTCGCTGCCGGGCTGCGGGGTGTCGGTGTTCACCGGGTCGGGAAGCCTGCCGGTGTTGTCGAAGTTCTGGCCGGCCGGCCAGTCGCCGTTCCTCCAGGTGTCGAAGACGATCCGGTGGGCGTCCGAGTTGGTGGTGATCCAGAACGGCTTGCCCTCGGCCAGCAGGGAGTCCCAGAGGCCGCCGACCGTCGCCGTCGACCAGTCGAAACCGCCGTAGGTGAGGTACGCCTCCGCCGGGTAACCGGGCCAGGACTGGGCGGACGGCTTGTTCTCGTACTCGCCCCGGATCGAGGCCGTGCCACGCCAACCGGGGATCGCCGCGCCCTGGGCGCCGGGCGCGCCTTCCATGCCGATCATGATCTCGGGGGCGGCGTCCCGCCAGGCGCGCATCTCGTGCGGGGAGTCGATGCCGAGGCGCAGGGGATGGTTGGCGAGGACGAGCACGTCGTCGACGTACCCCGAACGTCGTTGTTGAGCCAGCCACTTGACCGCCTTGACAGCGTGCGCCTCGTTGCGTGCGGTGTCCGCGCCGCCGTCGGAACCGTCCGTGTAGTGCAGCAGCTTGCCGTCGTAGGCGCGCTCGAAACGGGTGAGGAGGTCGACCTCGTGCCGGCCGGGTGCGGTGAAGACCGTGCAGTGCTCGGCGGCCGGGATGTACCACTCCAGGCCCTGGAAGATGAGCTGACGCGGGTTCTCGGCCCGGGCCTTCAGGATCTCCCGGTGCTCCAGCGCGGCGCCGAAGTCGGCGTGCCCGAAGTTGGAGTGCTCGGTGAACACCATCCAGTCGAGGCCGTACTTCGCACCCGCCGCCGCGAGCTGGGAGAACGTGTACTTGGCGTCGTGGCTGTAGACGGAGTGGACGTGGTGGTCGCCGACCAGATAGGCGAGACGTGGGTCCTCGCCGCCGAGGTGCCGGGAGCCGGCGGAGTCGGTGGAGTCGGTGGACCCGGCGGAGGCGACCGCCGGTGCCGCCAGGGACCCCGTGGCGCCCATCGCGAAGGCGGCGCCGAAGAGGCCGGCGCCGCGCAGCAGTCCACGGCGCGACACGCCCTGCGCGTCGAGGTCGGCGGGGGAGACGGACGGATCGGCCCAGACGGGCAGCTGCTGCTCGTGCGTGTCAGGTGTGTCGGACATGGCTCCTGCGCTTCCTTCGCGTCTCAGTGGTTCATGAACGACTTGACGGGCAGCGCCCGTTCGACGATGCGGACGTCACCGAGGCGTCCGTGCAGGATCTGGTCGATCCTGCCGCCGTACTCGTAGCCACCGAGCAGCCACGGCAGGCCGACGGAGGTGATGCCGGTGGAGACCGCCTTCGGGTTGCGGACGACCGGGCAGCTCTCGACGTACAGCGTCGTGTGTTCGCCGTCGTTGACGACCGCGAGGTGCCACCACGTCTCCAGCGGTGTCTCCTGACCCCAGTTGGTGGCGATGCCCTGCTGGTTCAGCGGGCGCATGGCCCACTGCGGCTCCCGGTCGTTCGACAGGGACAGGGTGGCGAGCGGCTCGTCCGGGTCGTCGGCCGTCCTGCCGGCCGCGCCGCCCGCGCCGGTACGGCTGACCAGGCCCGACCAGGCGTGGTGGGCGGGGTCCCAGTCGGCGGGGAGGCGGTAGAACGCCTCGATGGTGTAACCCCGCTCGAAGGTCGCGGAGTTGAGCGGGGCGCCGTCCACCGTACGCAGATAGGCGCCTTTGAGCGGGGACTTGAAGCCCTGGAACTCCAGGCTGCCGTGGCCCGGCTGGTCGGGATGGTGGTCGGCGGACCAGCCCAGCTCGCCGCCGCCGACCGTGACCAGGGTGAGGTCGTTGCCGCGCCCGGAGCGGTCGCGGACGGTGCCGGTCACCGCCTGGTCGAAGCGCCAGTACGCCACCGTGCCAGGGATGAGCGTCTTGGAAACGGGCCGCTCAGCCCGCGCGGGCACCGGGTCGAAGCCGGCGAACCGCGTCTCGAAGTCGATCTCGACCGTGAACCGGTCGGCGTCACCTGAGAGTTCGATCTCCTGCCGCTCCAGCTCGTTGAGCCCCTCGGCCGCCCGGCCCATGATCCACGGGGAGATCGTCTCCACGTCGATGGTGTTCCGGTCGAGGTCGAAGCGGTAGAGGCGGATCATCGCCGCGCCGCCGAAGTACCGGTTCTGGTAGTTGGTGAGATGCAGGTGGACATCGTTGTCGGCGGCGTTCCTCCGGGTCGCCCGCGCCGCCGGCCAGTAGTGCCCGTTGAGGGTGAGGAAGATCTGGTCGTGGTCCTCGATCAGCTGATCCCACAGCATCTGGCCGTACGAGGAGAGGGAGTCGTCCCCGTCGACCAGTTCGTGCGTGGTGAGGACGACGGGCGTCCTCGGATGCCGGGCCAGCACGTCCTTCGCCCAGTCGAAGCCCTTCGGGGACAGCCGCCAGTCGAGCGCGAGCACCATCCACTGCCGGCCGCCGGCCTCGAAGAGGTGGAAGGAGTTGTAGCCGTCCGGGGAGGCGCCCCCGAACGTCGGCCTGCCCTTGAAGCGGTCGGGCCCGAAGACGTCCAGGTAGGGGGTGGGACCCCGCTGGTCGTCGGTGGACGGGCGCACGTCGTGGTTGCCCGCGAGGACGCTGTAGCCCACTCCCCGCCGGTCGAGCAGCCGGAACGCCTCGCCGATCGCCGCGCACTCCTTCTCGGCGCCGTTCTGGGTGAGGTCGCCGAGGTGGGAGAGGAAGACGATGTTCTCCTCCCGGCCCTGCTCCAACAGGTAGCGCAGGGACGCCTCGACGGGTGCCTTGTCGATGCTCGGCCCGTCGAAGAGGTACTGCGTGTCGGGCATCACCGCCAGCGTGAACCGGCGGCTGTCCGGATCGGGCCGCCACCGCGCGGCCGGGACGGGGGCCTCGCCGGCGGCCCGCGCGGCGCCGGTCGCCGCCGGGAGCACGGCTGCCGCCGCACCCATCAATGCGGTCGCCCGCAGGAAGTTGCGTCTGCCGGCGCCGGCCTGCGGTGCAGCCTCGTCCTGGTCGTGCTCATGCGAAGTACACACCTGTGCTCCGTGGGAAGGTCCGTGAGAGGAGAAGGAAGGGAGAAGGGGAGGGCGGGTGGGATCAGAGGGCGCGCAGTGTCCACGACCAGCGGTGGACTCCCGGCGGGACGAGGTACTCGGGCGAGGTGTCGGGCCCGCATGACGCCGTGCCCAGCCCTCGGTGCACCGCGTCGATGTGCACCACGCACCCCGGCCGGGGTGCCAGTTCGTCGTGGTGCGCGGCGGCGGCCAGGTCGTCGGCGCGATGGCGGGTCACCGAGACCTGCCGGGGCCGGTCCAGCCGTACGCCCAAGGTGTGCCGGCCGCCGCTGAGTGTGAAGTGCCGTACGCCGTGCCGGCCCCCGCTCTCCTGCGGCCGGAGGTAGGGGGTGAACAACTCGTCCACGGTGGCCGAGTGGTGGCCCACGGGCGCCCCGGCCGCACGGTCGGGATAGCTCTCCCAAGGGCCCTGCCCGTACCAGGCGAGGTGGTCGAAACCGTCGACGGTCTCGAACACCGTGCCGACGCGGGCCACGTCCGCCAGCTCCTCGGGCAGGACGACGCTCTCCTCGACGAGCACCCGGCCGTCCACCAGGGCCGTGAACGTCTGCTCGTGCTCGACGGCCCCGGCCCCGGTCAGCCAGCGCGACCGGACCCGCACGGTGGAACCCTTGCGCTCCACGGCCACCGGCTCGCGCTCGGCGCGGTCCAGGCCCCACGCGCGCCAGCCCTCGGCCATACCGCCGAGGACGTCGTTGTCGGTCGGCGCCCGCCACAGGCTGAGGAGTGGCGGGGAGGCGAGCAGCGGGTGCAGCAGCAGCCCGTCCTCGTCGGCCTCCGGCGGGGGGATGTGCCCGAGGTCGTCGTCGACGCCCACCACGGGTTCCCCCTCGTCCGCCGCGTACCACTGGATCTGCGGGGAACACACCGCGGTGCCGCGCGGTGCCCAGGGCTCGTCGGCTGCCGTCGTCACCCGCAGCGTCAGCCAGATCTCACCGGCCCCGCCCGGCACCTCGGGCCGGTCGATGACGGCCGAGCCACCGGGCGGTACGGCGGGCAGCTGGGCCGGCACCGTCCAGGTGCCGCCGTCGGCCGCCGCGAACTCCCACTCGGCGGCCAGCCACGACAGATCGCGGAAGTGCTGGCGGTTGTGCACCCGCAGCACCCGCCAGGTGCCCTCGCCCTCCACCGACAGCCGCACGGGGGCGGCGATCTCGCGGTGCTCGAACATCACCGGCTTGGGCGTGCGGTCGGGGAAGACCACCCCGTCGGCGATGAAGGCGCCGTCGTGGATCGTCTCGCCGAAGTCGCCGCCGTAGGCCCAGCGCAGGCCGGGGCCCGCGACCCCGTTCTCGTACAGTCCGGTGCCCCCACGCCCGGCCGGCCGTCCGTCGTTCACACGCTGGAGGATGCCGTGGTCCCAGAACTCCCAGATGAACCCGCCCTGAAGACCCGGGGTCGCCTCGATGGCGGCCCACGTGTCGGCCAGTGTGCCGTTGCTGTTGCCCATGGCGTGCGAGTACTCGCACTGGATCAGCGGCCGGGTCTGCTCGCCCGACAGCGCGTGCGCCACACAGTCCTCGATGGGCGCGTACATCGGGCAGGCGATGTCGGAGGCGTCGTCGGTGGCCGCCCAGTCCAGCTTCGCGGCCCCCTCGTACTGCACCGGTCGCGTCGGGTCGTGCCGCCGCAGCCAGCCCGCCGCCGCGTCGTGGTTGGCGCCGTAGTCCGACTCGTTGCCCAACGACCAGATGATCACCGACGGGTGGTTCTTGTCGCGCAGCACCATCCGGGAGACGCGGTCCACGAAGGCGCCCAGATAGCGCGGGTCGTCGGCGATCTCATGGGCGTGGTCGTGCGACTCGATGTCCGCCTCGTCGACGACGTAGAAACCGAGTTCGTCCGCGAGGTCGTACAGGCCAGGGTCGCCCGGATAGTGGGAGGTGCGTATCGCGTTGAAGCCGAACCGCTTCAGGGTGATCAGGTCCGCGCGCATGTCCTCGTACGACACCGTGCGGCCGGTGAGCGGGTGGAAGTCGTGCCGGTTGACGCCCCGGAGGTAGACCCGCTCCCCGTTGACCAGCAGGTCCCGGCCCCGGATCTCGACCTCGCGGAAGCCGACCCGGTGGTGGGAGGTGTCGGCGACCGTACCGTCGGCGCGGTGGAGGCGGACCGTGAGGTCGTACAGCTCGGGGGTCTCGGCGTTCCAGGTCCGCACCCCGGGGACGGTCGTGCCCAGCCGGGCCTCGCCGAGGAAGTCGGAGACCCGCTCGTCCTCGGCGTTGAGCCGGTCGAACTCGCGGTCCCGGACCAGCTCCAGGCCGTCCACCTCTCCGCTGACGTACCACCCGGCGGGCAGGGCGCCCGTCGCCGCCCCCGCCCCCGCCGCTGAGCGCACCCAACAGTCCACCCGCAACTCCCCGTCGCGGCGCGCCCGCACGGTCACGTCCGCGAGATACAGCGGATCGGTGGCGTACAGCAGCACCGAGCGGGTGATGCCGCCGAGCCACCACTGGTCCTGGTCCTCGATGTGCGAGGCGTCGGACCACTTGACCACCGTCAGCCGCACGGTGGCCTTCTCACCGGGGCGGACCAGACCGGAGAGGTCGAACTCGGCGGCCAGATGGGAGTCCTTGGAGATCCCGGCCGGCCGCCCGTTCACCTCGGCGAGCAGCACGCTCTCGGCGGCGCCGACCTGGAGGACGATCCGGCGTCCGGCCCAGTCGGCGGGTATGTCGACCTCCCGCTCGTACACACCGGTCGGGTTCTCGGCCGGCGACCCCGGCGGGAACTCACCCCACGGCATACGGACGTTGGTGTACTGCGGTGGGTCCTCCGCCACCTGGAGGGCCCAGGAACCGGGGAGCCGGGCCCAGGACCAGGCCGGAGCGGGTTCGTGATCGGGCGACGGCAGCAGCTGGAACCGCCAACGGCCGTCCAGCGACAGCGCCTGGGCGCGTCGGTCGACGGCGTTCATGGGAAGCCGCCCCCAGGAGGTCACCTCGGGTGCCTCCCAGGGGCGCAGGGCGATCAGGGGATCGCTCGTCATCCGCGGACGGCTCCCTTCGCGAGATCACCGATGATCTGCTTGGCGCCGATCGCGAACACGATCAGCAGGGGGATCAGGGCGAGCAGCGCTCCGGTCATCACGATGCCGTAGTCCGTGGTCCCGTGGGTGCCGTTGAGCTGGGACAGCGCCACCTGGAGGGTCACGTTGTCCGGATTGGTGAGGGCGATCAGGGGCCAGGCGAAGTCGTTCCACTGGCCCATGAAGGTGAAGATGCCGAGGAAGGCGAGGCCGGGGCGGACGACCGGGAGCGCCACGTGCCAGTACTGGCGCAGGAAGTTCGCGCCGTCGAGCCGGGAGGCGTCGAGGAGTTCGTCCGGGATGGCGCTCTTCATGTACTGGCGCATCCAGAAAATGCCGAACGCGTTGGCCGCGGCGGGGACGACCAGCGCGGTCATCGAGCCGATCCAGCCGATCTTCGCCATGAGGACGAACTGCGGGATGACCGACAGCTGCGCCGGCACCATGAAGATCACCATGAGCAGCCCGAAGAGCAGTCCCTTCCCGGGGAACCTGAACTTCGCGAAGACGAAGGCCGCCAGCGAGTCGAAGAACAGCACCAGGAAGGTCACCGACACCGCGACCAGCAGCGAGTTCCCCATCGATCCGAAGAAGTCGATGGCGTTGAACAGATTGCGGAGGTTCTCCAGGAAGTGTGTGCCCGGCAGCAGCTTCGGCGGGTAGGAGAAGATCTCCGACGAGCTGTGCGTCGACATGATCACGGCCCAGTAGAACGGGAAGGCCGAGATCACCGTGCCGATGATCAGCGGGAGGTGCAGCGCGATCCCTCTGCGGCGGGACCCCTTGATGGATGCCATGATCCAACCTTCCTAGTCTTCGCCCCGGCGCTGCACGAGGCGCCAGTTGATGATCGAGAAGAGGACGACGACGAGGAAGATGCCCCACGCCACCGCGGCGCCGTACCCGAAGTCGTTGTTGTCGAAGGTCTGCTGGAAGAAGTAGAGGACCATCGTCTGGCCCGAGTGCCCCGGACCGCCCGCGAACGTCGACTCGTTGGACGAGGTCTGGAGCAGGACCTGTGGTTCGGAGAAGCTCTGCAGACCCGTGACCGTCGAGACGACGAGCACGAACAGCAGTGTCGGCCGCAGCAGCGGCAGCGTGATGCGGAAGAACGTCTGGATCGGACCGGCGCCGTCCATGCGCGCCGCCTCGTACAGGTCGCCCGGGATGGTCTGGAGCCCGGCGAGGAAGATGATGGCGTTGTAGCCCGTCCACTGCCAGGTCATCAGGGCCGCGATGGTGATCTTGATGCCCCAGGGTGTGTTCAGCCATGCCACCTGGTCGAGGCCCACGCCCTCCAGCACGGCGTTCACCAAACCGAAGTTGGTGGAGAAGATCGAGCCGAAGACGATCGCGACAGCGACGACGGAGGTCACGTTCGGCAGGAAGTACGCGACGCGGTACAGGCCCTTGAAGCGGACCGCGGAGTTGAGCATCACGGCCGTGACCATCGCCAGGAAGATCATGGGGAAGGTGGCCAGCGCCCAGATGATCAGCGTGCTCCCGATCGAGTTCCAGAAGTCGCTGTCGCTCAGCAGGTACTGGTACTGCGAGAGCCCGGCCCACTCCATCGAGCCGAGGCCGTCCCAGCGGTGGAAGGACAGATAGAGCGAGAAGCCGACCGGGAAGAGCCCGAAACCCAGGAAGATCAGATAGAAGGGGGAGATCGCGGCGTAGAGGTGCCAGTACTTGCGCCACCCCTTCTCCGGCTGGGCCGGGGAGGGCGGCTGTGCCACGGCGGGCGGGGTTCGCTCGATGACGGCCATCAGTAGCTCACCCCCAGGTGCTTCGCGATGCGACGGCACTTGCTCATGGCGTCACTCCAGGCCTTTTCCGGGTCCTTGCCGAGGACGCCGACGTTCTTGATCTCGTCCTTGATGGGCTGTCCGAGCGCGACGTCGAACGGGCTGTTGTAAGCGACCATGATCTTCTGCGCGGCGGGCCCGAAGATGTCCGTCGTGACCTGGCCGCCGAAGAAGTCGTCCGGCTCCCGCAGTTGCTTGAGGTCGTACGAGGCAGGGGTGGAGGGGAACAGACCCGCATCGACGTAACCCTGGGCCTGGTTGGCCGCGTTGAGCATCCAGGTGATCATCTCGAAGGCCTGCTCCGGCTCCCTGCACGCCTTGGTGATCGACAGGAACGAGCCGCCGTTGTTGGCGGGCCGCACGGGCATCTGGGCGATCCGATACCTGCCCTTGGTCTTCGGCACACCGTTCTTGATGTCGAAGGTGGCCCAGGAGGCGCCCAGTTCGCTGGGCAGCTTGCCGCTCTCCTTGGCCGACAGCTGGTCCGGGGTGCCGCTGACGAGGTTCGAGACGATCCCCCGCCGTTTGGCCTCCACGGCGAGCGCCCAGGCGTCGCGGACGTGCTCCTGGTCTCCGATGAAGTGCTGGTCCTTGTCGACGTAGCGCTTGGCGCCCTGCTGCACGACGTTCTCGAAGACGGCGTTGACGTCGGTGAGCAGCTCGGTGCCCGGGATCCGCTTCTTGAGCTGCTCGCCCGCCGCGAAGAACTTCTCCCAGGTGTTCAACTCCTTCGACACGTCGTCGGGCTCGTACGGCAGCCCCGCCCTGCGGAACACGTCGAACTGGTAGAAGTGCGCGACCGGACCGCAGTCGATCGGGAAGCCGACCATCGTGCCGTCGTCGGCGATGCCCTGGTCCCACTTCCAGGACAGGTACTGACTCTTGTACTTCTCCGCGCCCAGCGTCCGCAGATCGACGAACTGGTCCGCGTTCGGCAGATAGGCGGCCATGTCCTCGCCCTTGAGTCCCGCGATGTCGGGGATGTGGGCCCGGCCGGTGATGGTGGTGATCAGCTTGGAGCGGTACTGGCCGCCGATCTGGATGGGCCGTAGGTCCACGGAGCCGTCGTAACGCGCCTTGGCGTTCTTGACGACGGTGTCGCTCAGGCCGCCGCTCCAGTACCACAGCACCATGTTCCGGCCACTGGAGCCGTACGGCACGGCGCAGCCGGACGCCAGGCCGCCGAGCGCCGTGGCGGCCGTACCGGCCAGGCCCGCGCGCAGCAGGCCTCTTCGTGAGAGCCGCAACGCTCCCACCGCCTTTCGGATCTTTTCGACGTACGCGTTCGACGTACGAGGTGGATCAGGGGGACCAGCAAGGAGATGTGGGGGAGGGGTGGTTCAGCGGGGTGCGGGGTCCGGAGGAGTGACCGGGGCGTACCGCACGGGCGGGCCCGGGTCGCCCGGCAGACGGTCGGCGAGGAAGCCGTAGGCACGCCTGACATCGGGTTCCGTGAGCGAGCGCCACCACCGGTCGACGCCGTACCAGCCGGGGGCCGCCGACCCCCCGCCGTGGTGGCCCACGGACAGGCCGGCCGACAGCACGGCGAACCGCAGCCGTTCCGCCAGCGGCCAGCCGCCGAGCGAGGCGGCGACGAAGCTCGCGCCGAAGACGTCGCCGGCGCCCGTCGCGTCGAGCACGTCGACGTCCAGGGCCGGCGCCTCCGCGTACTCCCCGGTCGTCTGGTCCACCGCGATCGCGCCCTCGCCGCCGCGGGTGACCACCGCCACCGGCACCAGCTCGCTCAGTGTGCCGAGCGCGGCCACCGCGCTGTCGGTCCGCGTGTACGCCATCGCCTCGGTCTCGTTGGGCAGGAAGGCGTGGCACAGGGCGAGTTGGTCGAGCAGGTCGCGGGACCACCGCTGCGTGGGGTCCCAGCCGACGTCTGCGTAGATGTGTGTGCCGTTCGCGGCGGCCTTGGCGAGCCACTCGCGCGGCTCGGCCTCGATGTGCACCAGGGCCGTGCGCGACTCGGGCGGATCGCCCATGAGCACGTCCTGCGAGTACGGCGGTTCCTGGCCGTGGGTGACCAGGGCCCGGTCGTGACCGTAGGACAGGGAGACGGTGACGGGGGTGTGCCAGCCGTCCGCGGTGCGTGAGAGGGAGAGGTCGACGCCCTCCTGTCCGGCGAGGACCTCGCGGCAGTACGCGCCGTAGTAGTCGTCGCCGAAGACCGTGGCCAGCGAGGTGTTCAGACCGAAACGGGCGGCGGCCACCGCCAGGTTGGCGATACCGCCGGGACCGCAGCCCATGCCGTCGGTCCAGATCTCCTCGCCGGGTGTCGGCGGCCTTCCCAGCCCCGTGAGCACGAGGTCGTAGAAGAGCAGCCCGGTCAGCAGCACATCGGGCCGGTCGTCGTCCACGTGTGCACCTCTCGTCAGAACTCTTCAAATTCAATGCCGGGAATCGTGCGCCGATCCGAGAGATTGGTCAATACCCGAGCAGAAGTGAGCATGGAAATGATTGGGAATGACGAGTACTGTTCAGCGCGTGCTGGCAGAGAGACGACACCAACTCATCCTCCGGGCCCTGCGGTCAGGCGGCCCCGCGGCCGTCACCGACCTGTCCGAACAGCTCGGCGTGAGCCCCGCCACCATCCGGCGTGACCTCGTCCGGCTGGAGGAGGAGGGGCTGCTCACCCGTGTGCACGGCGGCGCGGTCGTGGAGGAGGGCGACCAGCCCTTCGCCGAGGTCGCCGAGGTGCGGGTGGCCGAGAAGGACGCGATAGCGGCGAGGGCCGCGTCGATGGTCCGCGACGGCCAGTCCGTCCTGCTCGACATCGGGACCACCGCGTACCGCCTCGCCCGGCAGCTGCACGGCCGCCGGCTCACCGTGATCACCAGCAATCTGGTCGTCTACGAGGAGCTGGCCGACGACGAGGGCATCGAACTGGTGCTGCTCGGCGGCATGCTGCGCCGCGAGTACCGTTCCCTCGTCGGCTTCCTCACCGAGGACAACCTCCGGCAGCTGCACGCCGACTGGCTCTTCCTCGGCACCAGCGGGGTGCGGCCCGGCGGTCAGGTGATGGACACGACCGTCGTCGAGGTTCCCGTCAAACGCGCGATGATCAGGGCGAGCGACAGGGTCGTCCTGCTCGCCGACTCCGCGAAGTTCCCCGGCACGGGGATGGCGCGGGTCTGCGGACCCGGGGAACTCGACGTACTGGTGACCAACGGACAGGTGGAGCCGGCGACCCGGTCTTCGTTGGAGGACGCGGGGGTCGACGTGGTCACCGCATGACCGCTCCCGGGACGGAAGGGCTGACACGTGTCGGAACGTCCCGCGCACTCCCCCACTCGGCTTCGTCCGGGGGACCCCACAGATCGACGAAGGTGGTACTTGCGTGAAGCTGACGATTCTGGGCGGCGGAGGATTCCGGGTGCCCCTCGTGTACGGAGCGCTCCTCGGGGACCGCGCCGAGGGCCGGGTCACCCATGTCGTCCTGCACGACCTGGACGCCGAACGGCTCTCCGCCGTCACCCGCGTCCTCGCCGAGCAGGCCGCCGACGTGCGGGGCGCCCCCGAGGTGACCGCCACCACCGATCTCGACGAGGCCCTGCGCGGCGCCGACTTCGTCTTCTCCGCGATCCGCGTCGGCGGCCTGGAGGGACGTGCGAACGACGAACGCGTCGCCCTCGCCGAAGGAGTCCTCGGCCAGGAGACCGTCGGCGCGGGCGGCATCGCCTACGGCCTGCGCACGGTCCCGGTCGCCGTGGACATCGCCCGGCGCGTGGCCCGGCTCGCTCCCGAGGCCTGGGTCATCAACTTCACCAACCCGGCGGGCCTGGTCACCGAGGCCATGTCCCGCCACCTCGGCGACCGCGTCATCGGCATCTGCGACTCACCCGTCGGCCTCGGCCGCCGCATCGCCCGCGTCCTCGGGGTGGCGAACCCCAAGGAGGCCTGGATCGACTACGTCGGCCTCAACCACCTCGGCTGGGTCCGCGGACTGCGTGTCGCCGGCCGGGACGAACTCCCGCGCCTCCTCGCCGACCGCGACCTCCTCGGCTCCTTCGAGGAGGGCAAGCTCTTCGGTGTCGACTGGCTCCAGTCCCTCGGCGCCATCCCCAACGAGTACTTGCACTACTACTACTTCAACCGCGAGGCCGTACGGGCCTACCAGGCGGCCGAGAAGACCCGGGGTGCCTTCCTCAAGGACCAGCAGGCCCACTTCTACGAGGAGATGCGCCGCCCCGACGCCCACGCGCTCAAGGCCTGGGACCGCACCCGTGCCGAGCGCGAGGCCACCTACATGTCGGAGAACAGGGAGACGGCCGGCGCCGGCGAACGCGACGCCGACGACCTCTCCGGCGGCTACGAGAAGGTCGCCCTCGCCCTGATGCGGGCCATCGCCCGCGACGAGCGCACCACCCTCATCCTCAACGTCCGCAACAAGGACACCCTCTCGGTCCTCGACACCGAGGCCGTCATCGAAGTGCCCTGCCTGGTCGACGCCAACGGCGCCCACCCGGTCTCCGTCGCCCCGCTGCCCGACCACGCCACCGGACTGGTCTGCGCGGTCAAGGCCGTCGAGCGCGAGGTCCTGGCCGCCGCCGAATCGAGTTCCCGTGCGACCGCCGTGAAGGCGTTCTCCCTGCATCCGCTGGTGGACTCGGTGAACGTCGCCCGCCGCCTGGTCGAGGGCTACACGGCGGTGCACCCTGGCTTGGACTACCTGAAGTAGGCTCGCGCCCGGAAAGCGCTTTCGGCGTCTCTGTCCCCTCCCTCCGCTCCCCTCCCTCCGCTCCTCCTGCTTTCTGCTCCGCCCTCTTCCTGGAGACCTCACATGCATGACGAACGCCGCCGGATCGAGGAACGCGTAGAGCGCGTCCACACCCAACGCATCAAGCCCGCGATCTACGCGGCCTCCGTCCCCTTCACCGTCGAGGCCTGGCAGGCGCCGGGGGAGCCCGTCCCCTTCGCGGAGGCCGCGGCCGCCTCGTACACACCGTTCGCCATGGACACCCCCTGGGGCCCGCCGTGGGGCACCACCTGGTTCCGGATGCGCGGACAGGTCCCCGCGGAGTGGGCGGGCCGCCGTGTCGAGGCGGTCATCGACCTCGGCTTCGTCGGCGACTGGCCCGGCAACCAGGCCGAGGCCCTGGTCCACCTCGCCGACGGCACCCCGCTGAAGGCGGTCAACCCCCTCAACCACTACGTCCCGATCGGCAACCCCGTCCGGGGCGGCGAAACGATCGACTACCTGGTCGAGGCCGCCTCCAACCCGGACATCCTCGCCGACAACTTCTCGAAGATCACGCCGCTCGGCGACATCCTCACCGCCGGCGACAAGCCCCTCTACACCTTCCGGCGCGCCGACATCGCCGTCCTCGACGAGGAGGTCTTCCACCTCGACCTGGACCTGCAGGTGCTGCGCGAACTGATGGTCCACCTCGCCGAGCACGAGCCCCGCCGCCACGAGATCCTGCACGCCCTGGACCGGGCCATGGACGCCGTCGACCTCGACGACGTCTCCGGCAGCGCGACGGCCGTCCGCGAGATCCTCGCCCCGGTCCTCGCCAAGCCCGCCCACGCCAGCGCCCACACCATCTCCGGCGTCGGCCACGCCCACATCGACTCCGCCTGGCTGTGGCCCATCCGCGAGACCAAGCGCAAGACCTCCCGCACCTTCTCCAACGTCACCGCCCTGGCCGACGAGTACGAGGACTTCATCTTCGCCTGCTCCCAGGCCGTGCAGTACGAGTGGGTGCGCGACAACTACCCGCAGGTGTGGGAGCGCATCAAGAAGGCCGTCGACAAGGGCCAGTGGGTACCGGTCGGCGGCATGTGGGTCGAGTCCGACGGCAACCTGCCCGGCGGTGAGGCCATCGCCCGCCAGCTCGTCCACGGCAAGCGGTTCTTCATCGAGCACTTCGGCATCGAGACCAAGGGCGTCTGGCTGCCGGACTCCTTCGGCTACAACGCCTCCTACCCGCAACTCGCCAAGCTCGCCGGCAACGAGTGGTTCCTCACCCAGAAGATCTCCTGGAACCAGACCAACAGGTTCCCCCACCACACCTTCTGGTGGGAGGGCATCGACGGCACCCGCATCTTCACCCACTTCCCGCCCGTCGACACCTACAACGCCCGCTTCAGCGGCGAGGAGATGGACCGCGCCGTCCGCAACTACCAGGAGAAGGGCGCCGGCACCCGTTCCCTCGCCCCCTTCGGCTGGGGCGACGGCGGCGGCGGCCCCACCCGCGAGATCATGGAACGGGCCCGGCGCCTCGCCGACCTCGAAGGCTCACCCAAGGTCGTCGTCGAACACCCCGACGAGTTCTTCGCCAAGGCCCGAGCCGAGTACGAGGACGCCCCCGTCTGGAACGGCGAGCTGTACCTGGAGCTGCACCGCGCCACGTACACCTCGCAGGCCCGCACCAAGCAGGGCAACCGACGCAGCGAGCACAAGCTCCGCGAGGCCGAACTGTGGGCCACCACCGCCGCGCTCCACGCGCCGGAGTACGCCTACCCCCACGAGAAGCTCGACCGCCTCTGGAAGACGGTCCTCCTCCACCAGTTCCACGACATCCTGCCGGGCTCGTCGATCGCCTGGGTGCACCGCGAGGCTGAGGCGGAGTACGCGCGGGTGGCGAAGGAACTGGAGGAGCTGACGGCAGAAGCGGTGGCGGCATTGGCGACCGCCGGTGCGGCGGCTACCGCTGTGCCGGGCGCCCATGTCTTCAACACCAGCCCCACGGCCCGCGCGGAAGTCGTCCGCACACCGGAAGGCACCCCCATCTACACCAAGGTGCCCGCGAACGGCATCGCCCCCCTGGTAGCCGCCGAGCCCGACCACCTGGTGACGGTCTCAGGCCGAGTCCTCGACAACGGCCTGGTCCGAGTCGAACTCGCCGAGGACGGCACTCTGGCGTCCGTACGGGACCTCGTCGCCGACCGCGAGGTCCTGGGCGACAAGGGCAACCTCCTCCGCCTCCACACCGACCTCCCCAACTACTGGGACGCCTGGGACGTCGACAAGCACTACAAGAACCGCTACACGGACCTGCTGGCCCCCGAGTCGATCACCGTGGTCGAGGACACCCCGCTCCTCGCCGCCCTCCGCGTAGAGCGATCGTTCGGCAAGGGCTCACGCGTCACCCAGACGATCACCCTCCGCGCCGGCAGCGCCCGGATCGACTTCGAGACGGACATCGACTGGCACGAGGCCGAGAAGTTCCTCAAGGCCGGTTTCCCGATCGACGTCCGCGCCGCCCACTCCTCCGCCGAGATCCAGTTCGGCCACATCCAGCGCCCGACCCACACCAACACGAGCTGGGAGGCGGCCCGCTTCGAGGTCTCCGGCCACCGCTGGGTGCACGTCGGCGAACCCGGCTACGGCGTCGCGGTCATCAACGACTCGACGTACGGCCACGACGTCTCCCGCACGGTCCGTGAGGACGGCGGTACTACCACCACGGTCCGCCTCAGCCTGGTCCGCGCCCCGCGCATCCCGGACCCCGAGGCCGACCAGGGCAAGCACCGCTTCACCTACTCCCTCCTCCCCGGCGCGAGCATCGAGGACGCGGTCGCCGAGGGCTATGCCCTCAACCTGCCGCTGCGCGTCGCGGACGCGGCGGGCGCCCCCGAACCGGTCGTGTCCGTGGACGGTGAGGGCGTCACCGTGGAGGCGGTCAAGCTCGCCGACGACGCCTCGGGTGACGTCGTGGTCCGGATCTACGAGTCGCGCGGCGGCCGGGCCCGGGGCGTCCTGCGCACCGGCTTCCCGCTCGCCGGAGCCCAGATCACCGACCTGCTGGAACGCCCGCTGTCGGAGGCGGCCACGGACGGCGACGGCGTCCCGGTGACGCTGCGTCCGTTCGAGGTGCAGACCCTACGGCTGGCGGTGGACCGGGCCGACGGCTGACCGCGGTTCCCCGCGCCCCCGCGCCCTCCAGGGGGCGCGGGGGCGCGGGGAACCGCGCGAACGGGGGCCGGGGGCGGAGCCGCGGGGACGGGAAAGGGCGGGGGCGAAACCCTCAGACGGCGAGCGGCCGGTCGGCGGCCGTGGGCTTGCAGGCCACAGGCGGCGCGACAGACACAGGCCGCGCATCCACGGCGACCGGCACCTCCTCGGCCGCCACCTCGGCAACCTGGTGCGGCAACAACACCGGCCGCACCGGCCGCGCCCCCGACACCACCGTGTAGTCCTGCCCCAGCCGCGCCGGCACGACATCCCCCGGCTCCTCACCCAGAGCCAACCGCACAGCGGCCCAGGGTGCGTTGATCCCGCACAGCGCGAGCTGGTGCAACCCGCCCGCCGGGCGCGTGTTGACGTCCATGAGGACCGGCTGTTCGCCGTACATCCGGAACTGGATGTTCGTGAGGTGGTGCAGCCCGAACCGCTCGGCGATCCGCCGCGCCGGCTCGATCCACGCGGGGTTGAGCGTAAAGCCGCGCCGTCGGCCGTTCTTGGTGCGGCCCACGGCCATCCGGACCCGCCCGTCGGGTCCGGTGAGACAGTCGACGGACACCTCCGGCTGTTCGAGGCGCGGCATCACCATCCAGTCGACGGGCTCCTCGGCCGCCCGGACCGCTTCGACGACCATGTCGAGCTGCACATACGGGGTCGGGAATCCACTGAGGTGCGCCAGCGAGAAGGGGGCGCGCGTGACGACACGGAAGCCCACACCCCCCGCCCCGGCCGCCGGCTTGAAGCACGCCCTGTGCCCGCCGTCTTCCAACTCCTCGACGGCGGCGACGAGTTCGTCGGCGTTCGTCACCCGGAACCACGGCGGCACGGGAACCCCGTGCTCCCGGACCGCCTCGTAGGCGGTCACCTTGTCCTCGAAGACCTCGATGGCCTCGGCGAGCGGCGCCAGCAGGGCCGTACCGACGGCCGCGAACTCCTCGCGGTGCGCGGCGATCGCCGCCTGGTGCAGCCGGGGCACGAACACGTCGATGCCGCGCCTGACGCACTGGTCGAGCGCGTACTCGACGTACGCGGCGGGGGAGAGGCCCTCGGGCTCCAGGTCGGCGGTGTCGGCGGCGGCCAGTACGGGGGAGTCGGCGTCGCCGTGCGTGGCATGGATGTCCACCGGACGAGCGTGCGGATTATGCCGCAGCTGATCCATGAAGAAGACGTTCTCCGCGTACGTGCGGTTGAGCCAGACGCGTACGCGAGAGACCATGCAGGCCGCCTTTCCAGGGTTCGCGGGCACGGCGGAGCAGGCCGTGCCCGGCCAGGGGGGATGGAGGTACGCCGAACCGCCGTACGCGAAGAAGGGGCGTGGCGGTGGTGTAGGACGGATCATACGGCCACCGGGGCCCATGTTTCTGTCACGCGCGTGTTAATCCTCGCGCGGCGCGTTTGCCGCGAGATGTCCGGAGCCCGGCCCGTCGGTCTTGTCCACCGGCGCGCACCTGTGTTCTCGTGTTGACGTTCGGAGTTCAGGAGGGAGTGCGGGTGGAGTCGAGGGCCGGCCGTCACGGAAATGTGCTGGCCATCAGTGATCTGCACATCGGGTATCCCGAGAACCGCGCCCTGGTGGAGAACATGCGCCCCGAGACGGATGACGACTGGCTCCTCGTGGCCGGTGACGTCGCCGAGACCGTCGCCGACATTCGCTGGGCCCTGGAGACCCTCGCCGGCCGCTTCGCCAAGGTCGTGTGGGTGCCGGGAAACCACGAGCTGTGGACCCATCCGAGTGAGACCGTCCCGTACCGGGGCGTCGAGCGGTACGAGCACCTCGTGGCCCTCTGCCGGGAACTGGGTGTCGTCACCCCCGAGGATCCGTACCCCCTCTGGGAGGGGCCTGGAGGCCCGGTGGTGATCGCGCCGTTGTTCCTGTTGTACGACTACTCGTTCCTGCCCAAGGGCTGCACCACGAAAGCCGAGGGACTGGAGTACGCGTACGGCACGGGTGTGGTGTGCACCGACGAGCACGTGCTGTTCCCCGACCCCCATCCGAGCCGCGACGACTGGTGCCGGGCCCGGGTCGCCGAGACCGAACGCAGGCTCGCCGAACTGCCGGCCGATGTGCCCACGGTGCTGGTCAACCACTATCCCCTGGACCGGCACCCGACGGATGTCCTGCGCTATCCCGAGTTCGCGATGTGGTGCGGTACCGAGCTGACCGCCGACTGGCACCGGCGGTTCAACGTCGAGGTCATGGTCTACGGCCATCTGCACATTCCGCGGACGACCTGGCTGGACGGCGTGCGCTTCGAAGAGGTGTCCGTGGGTTACCCCCGCGAATGGCGGCCGCGCCCGGAGCCCCCGGGCAGGCTGCGCCGTATTCTGCCGATGGAGGTCGGAGCCGGTGATCGAGGAACTGCTCCCGGGAGCGGTCGTGGTCGTGGAGGCGCACGCCCATGAAGCCGCTGCCGCCGTCGAGGGGGTCGAGCTGTACCCCGAGGAGGAGGCGGTCGTCGCCCGGGCGGTACCGAAACGGCGCCATGAGTTCACCCTCGTCCGTGCCTGCGCCCGGCGTGCCATGGAGAAGCTCGGGGTCGCCCCGCGGGCGATAGTGCCCGGCGAGCGCGGCGCCCCCGGATGGCCGGACGGCCTGACCGGCAGCATGACCCACTGCGAGGGGTACGGGGCCGCCGCGCTGGTCCGCGCCACCGACCTCGCCTCCCTGGGTATCGACGCCGAACCCCACGACGCCCTGCCCCGGGGCGTCCTCGCGGCGATCGCGCTCCCCGCGGAGGAGACCCGACTGCGCCGTCTGACCGCCGACCACCCCTCGGTCCACTGGGACCGGCTGCTCTTCAGCGCCAAGGAGTCCGTCTACAAGGCGTGGTTTCCGCTCACCGGACGGTGGCTGGACTTCTCGGAGGCCGACATCGAGCTGTCGGTCGACCCCGGCGGCCGCTCCGGCGGACTGCGCGCCGAACTCCTCGTGCCCGGACCGGTGGTGAACGGTCGTCGCCTGGGCGTCCTCACCGGACGCTGGACCGTCCGGGGGGGACTGGCGGCGACGGCGGTTTCGGTTCCCTTCCCCACGGAAGACGAGGGCGCCGGATGAACTCCCTCTCCTATGTGGATCTGCACCGACGGGTCTCGTCGGACATCGACGCGGAGATCACGGCCGCCCTGGAGAGACTCGGGCCGTCGGCCGCGCAGGTCCGGCGGTCCATTTCCGGGCTGCTGGGACATCAGCAGATGAAATACCCGCTGTCCGTACTTCCGCTCCTCGTGCACGCCGCCGAGACGGGTGCTGTGGAGCCGGCCGTTCCCCTGTCGGCCGTGCACGTCCTGTGGTGGACCTCCGCGTGCTACCTCGACGACCTCGCCGACGGGCACGGCGCGCACGCCCCCGAGGGACTCGGGACCGACGAGGCGCTGTTGGCGTCCGTCCTCAGCGGACAGGCCCTTCCCATCAGGGTCGTCCAGGCCCAGCCGGTCCCGGACGCGGTGCGCAACGCCCTCACCGGTGAGATCGTCAACTGCTGGATCGACGCCGTGGAAGGTCAGTTGCGAGACCTGCGGGGCGATGTGGAGAACGCCTCGCGGGACGCGGTCGCCGCCGCCTATCGCGGGAAATCCGGCGCGCCTTTCGCAATGATCACGGCGATGGCCGCGATCCTTTCCGGCGCGCGGACCGAACGCACCGAGTTATGGCGGGAGTTCGGTGATGTCTTCGGCGTTCTCTGGCAGCTCTTCAACGACCAGGAGGACCTTCTCTCCGGGCGCGACGAGGATCTGCGGAACGGCACGGTGACCTATCTCCTCGCCTGCGCCCTGGAGGAGGCATCACCCGGATCGAGAGCACGCGTCCTGGAACTCGGTGTCGCCGCACGCCGTTCGGAACAGGCGCGTTCGCAACTGCGCGCGCTGTTGCTCGCCCCCGCCGTTCTCCGGCGTTTCGAGAAGGACCTCATGGCGTTCCGTGACGAGGCGTACCGCTCGCTCGATGAACTGGGCGGCGGCGAGCCGTATCTGACGACCCTGCGGCAACTGGTGGACCAGGCCGCCGGGATGCACCTGAGCTGAACCCAGGTCGGCGACGGCCCGCCGGGGACACCGTCGGGCCGTCGGGCCGTGTTCAGATTTCCGGACACCAGCTCCGCAGCAGCCGGAAGAACTCCTCCTCGTTGCCCGCGAGCCCGGCCGCCGCCAGCGCACGCTCCGCCTCGGCGAGCGCGCCGGGCGGCACCACGGGTGGTCGGCGTGACTCCGGCGCCCCGTCGAAGGCGGCTCGTACGGTCCCCAGCAGCCGCAGATAGGCCTGTACGGCGGCGCGCTCGCGGTCGGTCAGTACGGCGGTCGGCATCGAACGGCTCTCCCCTGGTCGGATCGGTGAAACTCCGTGCCCACCCCGGTCACGGGTGGCACACCCCCAGCTTGCCGTCCGCCACTGACAATCCCGTGTCTACCGAGGTGACGCGTCCAGCACCGTCTCCCGCTCATGGTCCGTCAGCGGTGGCTCGGCCGGGGGCGTCCTGAGCGGACCGCGCAGTACCGACAGGACGATCTGGGGCCGGACGAGGGCCGCCACCGGCTCGGAGAGCGTGACCACACCGAGGTACGCCTTGCAGACCAGGGGCCGACCCAGCGCGGTCCGTACGAGCCGGTCCACATAGCGTCCGAAGAGCTTGCGCACCGCGTTCGGCCGCTTGCCGATGGCCTCGGGGTAACGGATGTCGACGCCGGTGGCCAGTTCCCAGGCAAGGGTGACCGGACCCGCCACCGCCTTCTGCGTCCGGCGCGCGAGCCCCGGCGCCATGAGACCGTGCGACGCGACCCGTGCCCGCAGTACGAGGGCGCTCTGGGCGGCGACGGACATGCCGTGTCCGTATATGGGGTTGTACGTGGCGACCGAGTCGCCGATCGCGACGAACCCGTCGGGCCAGTCGGACACCTTCTCGAAGAACCGCCGGCGGTTGATCGTGCTGCGGGTGACCACGATGTCCGTCAAGGGCTCGGCACGGGAGATCAGCTCGCCGACGACCGGGTGTCTGACGCCCCGCGCGAACTCCTCGAACTCCGCGTCCGCACCGGTCGGTTGCCCCCCTCGGGTGCCCGACAGCGTCACCAGCCAGCGCCCGCCTTCGATGGGCACGAGGGTCGCGCTCCGCCCCGGCACCGGCTGCGAGGCGTCCGGCTGCACATTGACCACCGGGAACTCCTCCGTTCCGGGGGGCGCCCGGAAGATCCGGCTGGCGTACACCAGCCCGGAGTCGACCTCCTCCATCGGCGCCGGCGCCACACCCAGCGCGTCCAGCCAGGCGGTGCCCCGCGAGCCACGCCCGGCGGCGTCCACCACCAGGTCGGCGGTCAGGACCCGCTCCTCGCCCCCGGCGGGACGGACCCGTGCCCCGGTCACCCGCGAGGCGTCGCCCTCCAGGCCCAGGATCTCGGTGCGGTCGAGGACGGTGACCCCGGGGCCGGCGAGCAGCCGGGCACGGACGACCGACTCCAGCAGATCCCGGCTGCACGCGATCATGAACTCCATCTCCGGCCAGCGCCGCAACCAGCCCTGCGCCGACATCGACACCAGACCGGTCGGCAGCGGAAGGCGCCGGGCCCCCGCCGCCAGCCAGGCCTCCGTCACCCCCGGCAGCAGCTCCTCCATCGCCCGGACCCCGCCGGACCACAGCAGATGGGCGTGCCGGGCCTGCGGGAGGCCCTTGCGGGGCTCCGGCCCCTCGGGCAGGGCGTCGCGCTCGACGACGGTGACCTCGGCGTGGTCACGCAGCGCGGCGGCGGCCAGCAGGCCGGCCAGGCCCGCGCCGACGACGACGGCATGCCGGGGAGTGGTGACCGACGCGTCACGTGGGCCGCTAACGGGTTCGCTCATGGAAGTCGCTCTCTGACCTGGTCGCGGCGGCCCATTCGCGGGCGGCCGCTACGACGGGGGACTGACGCAGCGCCATGGACATCCGCACGAGGTCACGGGGGTTCTCGGCGGGCGGGGCCGGGGCGTCGGCGACCGCGGAGTCGAGAACCCGGCCCTCCGGGTCGTCCGCCCTGGCCCGCACCGCGGCCGTCACCATCGCCGCGTCGGCCTCGGCCCGCGCCTGGAGGGGCTCGGAGCCCGCCGCGACCGCGGCGTCGTACGCCTTGGCGCGCACCTCGGAGTCGAAGTACGGATACAGGCTGAGCATGCCGTCGTGGATGTCGGACTCCCGCTGCGTCATCTGCAGTTGCGCCGGCGCCCACCAGGAGATCCGCACCTCGTGACTGGCCCGGGCCCACACGGGGCGCAACTCCCGCCACAGCGGGCCGAGCCGACGGTACATGGACCAGGTGGTCCAGGAGTCGCCGATGCGCTCCCCGGCCAACGGCAGACAGAAGCCGACGGCGCAGATCTGCGCGCCGACGGAGGACAGCAACGGCGCGACGTAGGTGCTCAAACGGTCCAGGTCGCCGCCCTGCCAGCGGGCCGCCACGGCGATCAGCTTGACCGCCGCGAACGGCACGTTCAGCAGGAAGCCGCACGCGATGATCAGCAGCCCGGCACGGAGCCAGCCGCGCACCTGGAGCGCCCAGCGCCAGCACATGACGTGCATGGCCACGCCCGCCACGGTGAACCCGGTCAGGTACAGCACGATCATCTCGCGCAGATACGGGGTGTTGGCGTAGTACGTGTCGAAGTCCCGCACCCGCTCCACAGGGGCGTCGCCGAGCGTGAACAGCACCACGATCGCCGCGCACACCGCGCCGTATCCGGCGATCCAGCGGCGCGCGAGACGGCGGGTCGTCTCGCGCGGGCCGCCGCGCCAGTAGGTGATCAGCACCAGGCAGGAGCCGCTGAAGGCGCTCAACAGGAGGTAGACGAGGGCCGCCGAGATGTTGGTGACCCCCGTGGCACGGTTGACCTCGGTGATCGTCGGTGGCGCGGCGAAACAGAAGACCAGGGCGGCCAGCGTTATCAGCGCGCACACCGACCTGATCAGATGATCGCCCCAGTTCCGCAGCAGCGCGGGCACCTTGAGGGTGAGTGCGATAGTCATCGCGACGGCCGGAAGGTAGTAGCTGGACCCGTCCATGTCTTCAGCGTCTCGGCGTTTCCGCGGCCCCGGCCGCTCAGCCCTGCGGCCCGCGGTAGCCCAGCGAGGCCCCGATACGGCCGGCCAGGTGATCGCGGCCCACGGGCCCGCGCAGCGCCGAACCGGCGAGCCAGGTACGGCACTTGCTGGCCAGCAGCAGTCCGAAGCTCTCGGCGTCCTGCTCGTCCGCCAGGTCGAAGCGGGTACGGGCGGCGACCTTGAGCACGGTGGCCCGCAGATCGGCGTCCCCGTGCAATAAGCGTGCCGCGACCGCGGCACCCTCCACGGCGTGGCCGCAGTGCCCGGCCTGCATGTGCCACAGCTCGTGGCCGAGGATCACCAACTGGTGGTCGGGGGCGGTGCGTTCCTCGATGACGACCAGGTCCTGCTCAGCCATGTCCAGCCACAGTCCGCTGGCCGTACCGGGTGGGAAAGCGGCCGTGCGGTAGTGGACGGGGCGGCCGCGGCGTCTGCTCATGGCGTCGCACAGGGCGCTGTAGAGGTCGGCGGGGTCCGCCGGTGCCGGCAGGGTGAGTTCGCCGACCAACTCGCCGCACAGACGGCGCATTTCCTTTCCGATGCCCACAGATCTCCCCCGGTCAGGACTCGGGCCGCTTGACGCTCTCCAGCAGCATGTCCAGCCACTCCGCCACCTTGTCGCGGTGCTGGTCGGTGGGCAGCTGGGCCGCCCGCCAGGCGATGGAGCGCACACCGTGGTTCTGCAGCAGCCGCTGCAGCGGGTCGTCGGCGGCCTCGGCCGCCGCGCGCTCGCGGTCGGCGAGCTGCTGGAGCAGTTCCTGCTCGGTCCGCATCAGGGCGCTCGCCAGCGCCTCGGGATCCTCGGCGGTGAGGAAGCCGGCGTGCACTCTGAAGAAGCGCTGGATGGCGTCGCAGTGCTCCATCGTGGGACGCCGGTCACCGTTGATCAGGGCGCCCGCCTGCTGGCGCGACATCCCCGCGCCGTCCGCGATCTCCTGTTGGGTGTATCTGCGGCCGTTGGGCTTGAGCCGCGTGCGGCGCAGCAGGTCCAGGCGCTGGAGGAAACGGGCCTGGACATCCGGCTCACCGGCGCGCTGGCCGCTCAGCAGCGCCTTCACCACGGCTTCCGGCACTCCGGAGGCGACCGAGAGACGTCGGGTGTCGAAGACCTCCGCGTGCGCCACACGCAGCTTGTCCGCCAGCGCGGTGACACGGGCCACGACGGCCGGCAGCAGAACCGTCGCCGCGGCGTCCGGGACCTCGAAGTCATCCGTCACCGACAGATCTCCTACGTCTCTCTCAGGCCAATCTCGCGGTACTGCGGAATCCGTGGATCCAAGCCTGACGCGAGACCCTGGTCCCGGCAAGTACACCGTGAACTGCGGGGAGACTAGCGGTTGTGTCGAACTCACATCCAGGTCTCGCCACAACTGTGGCGGGATTCAGCCGTCAACCGACGCCAAATGCCACGATAGTTGACACGACTCCGCCCGGGGCAGGAGGATCAAGGCGCCGCGTGAAGGCCGCATAGGCAAGAGGGGTGACCTCCCGATGGCATATCAGGCAGGAGGGCAGCGGTCGGTACCGCGGCCCGTCCCCGACACTCTCGAAGCCCAGGAAGCACAGGCGTACCTCCAGGACTACGCCACGCTGCTGGAGTCCGTCCCGTTCCCGTCCGTCGTCCTCGACCACCGCTGGGACGTCGTCCTGGCCAACTCCGCGTTCCAGGCGCTCTTCGGCGGCGTGGGACCGCACCCGACAGCCATGCCCGGCGACAACTTCCTCCGCTTCGTGCTCTTCCACCCCGACGCCGCGACGGTCCTCGGCGACCACGAGTCCAGTTGGTGCCTGCCGATGCTCGCCCACTTCGCCACCGCCGTGGAGCGGCACGCCCAGGACCGTGGCCTGCAGTCCATCCGCCGGGACATCGCCCAGGACCCCATCATGGACGCCGCCTACCGCCACGGCGTCCCGCACTGGCTGCGCACGGTCGGCCCGGCCGCCGGCCGGCACGACGGCGCCGTACGCCCCCTGGTCCACCCGGACCCGCGTCGGGGCACCATCGACTGCCGCGTCGTCGGCGAGACCCCCGACACCCTCCGCGACATGGGCTACAGCCGGATGACCCTGGTCCTGCGCGAGGCCGGCCGCCCCACCGAGCCCGCGCGCAAGCCCCGCCGTCCCCGGCGGGCCACATCGAGCCACCTGACCGTGGTGCCCTCACCCCACCGGTGACCGCGCCCCCTCCGGCGCCGCCGGCGTTCAGGTCGCCGACGGCGCCGGAGGTCACTCCTTCCCCGGCGGAGCTCCCCGCTTGGCCGCCTGGATCTGCTCGTACACATGGGTCCGCAGCTCCGCGAAACGTGGGGCCACGCGGGTGTGCAGCTGGTCGCGTCCGGGCGGGAGGTCGATCTTGAGCTGTTCCCGCACGACCGTGGGGGAGGCGGAGAGGATCAGGACGCGTTCGCCGAGGTAGACGGCCTCGTCGATGTCATGGGTGACGAAGAGGATCGTGATGCCCCGCTCTCGCCACAGCCCCCGCACGAGGTCCTCCAGATCGGCGCGGGTCTGCGCGTCGACCGCCGCGAACGGCTCGTCCATCAGCAGGATCTCCGGTTCGTACGCAAGCGCGCGGGCGATGGCGACCCGCTGTTGCATACCGCCGGACAACTGCCAGGGGTACGCGCCTGCCGCGTCGGCGAGGCCCACCGACGCGAGCGCGTCGTCGACCAGTTCGCGACGGCGCGACTTGCTCAGCCTCTTCTGCCGCAGCGGGAGTTCGACATTGTCACGGACCCGCATCCAGGGGAACAGGCTGCGGCCGTACTCCTGGAAGACGACCGCCATGCCCGGCGGCGGCCCGCTCACCGGCCGTCCGCCCAGGAGGACCTCACCGGCCGACGGGTCCAGCAGGCCGGCCACGCACTTCAGCAGGGTGGTCTTGCCGCAGCCCGACGGACCGACCAGACAGACGAGTTCACCGGCATCGACGGTGAAGGTGAGGTTCCGGACCGCCTCCACCCGGCGCCCGGAGCCCTCGTAGACCTTCTTCAGGCCCGATACGTCAAGCAAGGCGTGCATCGCCCGCCGCCCCTTCTCGAGTTGCACTATGACCGCCGGGAGGACGCGCGCAGACCGTGGTACCAGCCGAGGACACGCCGCTCGACCAGCCGGAGGACGACGGACAGCAGGAACCCCAGCAGACCGAGGACGAGGATGCCGGTCCACATGTCGGGGACGGCGAAACCGCGCTGGAACTGGACGATGGTGTAGCCCAGTCCGTTGCTGGAGGCGGTCATCTCGCTGATGACCATGAGGATGATGCCGATGGACAGAGCCTGGCGCAGCCCCGCGAAGATCTGCGGGCTCGCCGAGCGCAGCACGACGTTCCGCAGCCGGGCGGCACCCGCGATGCCGTAGGACCGGGCCGTCTCCGCCATCACGGAGTCCACCGCGCGGACGCCCTCGACCGTGTTGAGCAGAATAGGCCAGACGCAGCCGCTGGCGATGACGGCGATCTTCATGGTGTCGCCGATGCCCGCGAACAGCGTGATGACCGGGACGAGGACGGGCGGCGGCACGGCCCGCAGAAACTCCAGGACCGGTTCGCACACCGCCCGCACCCGGCGGTAGGAGCCGATGACCGTTCCCAGGGCGACGCCGGCCACGGCCGCGAGGGCGTAGCCGGCGGACAGCCGCAGCAGGCTGGGCAGGACGTCGGCGCGCAGCCGCTCGGCCGTCCAGACGTCCGGGAAGGCGGTGAGGATGGTACGCAGGGGCGGCCAGTACACATCGGTGCTGTCGTCGGACGCGAACCACCAGACGGTGAGCAGGACGAGGGGGAGCGCGACGACGAACAGCAGCCGGAGCAGGACGCGGCTCACACCGCCACCTCCCCGCGCACCGACTGGTGCCAGGCCAGCGCCCGCCGCTCCACCGCGCGGGCGCCCACGTTGATCAGCAACCCCAGCAACCCGGTGACCACCACCAGGGCGTACATCTCCGGCACCGCCTGCGAGGTCTGGGCGACCGCGATGCGCTGGCCCAACCCCGGAGCGCCGATGACCAGTTCGGCGGTCACGGCCAGGATGAGCGCCACGGCGGCGGCCAGCCGTACGCCCGTCATGACGTACGGCAGGGCGGTCGGCCACAGCACGTGCCGGACCCGCGCCCAGGTGCCCAGCCCGTAGGAGCGGGCGGTCTCCTCGGCGACCGGGTCGACGTCCTGGACGCCGTACAGCGTCTGGATCAGGATCTGCCAGAAGGACGCGTAGACCACCAGCAGCAGTACCGACCGCAGCTCGGTGCCGTACAGGAGGACTGCGAGGGGGATCAGGGCGACCGAGGGGATCGGGCGCAGGAACTCGATCGTCGAGGCAGTCGCCTCGCGCAGATACGGGACGACGGCGATGACGACGCCCGCCAGGATCCCGGCGGTCACCGCGATCAGGAGCCCCACCGACCAGCCGGTGAGCGTGTCCCCGAGCGCCGTCCAGAACGTTTCGTCGGCGAGTTCGCCGACCAGGGCGTCGGCGACCGAGCCGACCGGCGGGAAGTGGTCGTCCTCGACGAGGCCGAGCCTCGGGACCGCCTCCCACAGGGCGAGGAATCCCGCGAGCCCGGCCGCGCCGAGAGCGACGTTCGAACCCCTCACGGCAGCAGCTTGTCCAGGTCCGGTGCCTTCTCGAACAGTCCGTCCCGCTGCCCCAGTTCGGCCAGGCGCTCGATGGAGGCACGGTCAGGGTCGGCGGGCCAGCGGGGGAGGGTGACCGTCTTCAGCAGGTTGTCCGGGATCTTCGTGTACGTGGTGATGATCTCGCGGACCTCGTCCGGGTGTTCGTCGGCGTACGCGAGCGACTCGGCCGTGGCCTCCTGGAACTTCTTCACCAGCTCCGGGTTCTTGGCGGCGTATTGCTGGGAGGTGAAGTACATCGCGACGGTGAGGTCCGGCGACACGTCCACGAAGTTCGACGCGAGCACCGTCCCGCCCTGGGACTTGATCGTGGCGAGCGCGGGCTCCACCACACAGGCCGCGTCGACCTGGCCCTGGGAGAGGGCGGCCGGCATCTGGTCGAAGGGCATCTCCACGTACTCGACCTTCGAAGGGTCACCGCCGTCCTTGCGGACCGACTCGTTGACGGAGGTGTCGCAGATGTTGCCGAGGGTGTTGGCGGCGACCTTCTTGCCCTCCAGGTCCTTGGCGGACTTCAGGGGGCTGCCCTTCGGCACGGCGATCTCGGCGAAGTCGGCGCCCGCCTTGCCGGTGGACGCCACACCGTTCACCACGGCCTTGACCGGCACGTTCTTGGAGTTCGCGACCAGCAGGGACGTCATGTTGCTGAAGCCGAAGTCGAACTGGCCGGAGACGACACCGGGCACGATCGCCGCGCCGCCCTGGGCGAGCGAGGGTTCCAGCTTCAGACCGCGCTCGCTGTAGAAGCCCTTCTTCTGGCCGAGGTATATCGGGGCGACATCGATGATGGGGATGACGCCGATCTTGAGCGTGGTGGTGCCGCCCGATTGCTGGCCCCCGCCGTCCGACCCGGAGGAGCCGGACGAACCGCAGGCCGTCACGGCGACCGATAACGTGCCGGCCACGAGGCCGATGAGCAGACGACGCATGACTCCCCCTGATGGGACCGTTCTTCGACGGGCTTCTTCGACATGCTGTGCGCACACCGCACAGAAGTGCTCAGCGGGAAGGTAGAACGCTGCCGGTTGCGGGTCAATGGCCTTGCCGTGCAGGGTCGTTGACAGTTGCAGAAGTGTGCTCCTAGCGTGCGCAGAGCGCACCGTCGTGCGTACGGAGCGCACGCGCGACCGTACGGAGCGCACGCGCGACACGTCATTCGTGCGTTGTACGTGCATCTTTCGTGCGTTTTTTCGTGCGTCTTCCTGGAGGCGACGATGCCAGATCGAGACGGGTTCGGCGGAGCCCGCGCACCGCACTTCGTCCGGTCCTTCGAGCGGGGCCTCGCGGTCATCCGGGCCTTCGACGCCGAGCGTCCCGCGCTGACGCTGAGCGAGGTCGCCCGGGCCTGCGAGCTGACCCGGGCCGCCGCCCGCCGCTTCCTGCTCACCCTCGTCGACCTCGGATACGTCCACACCGACGGCCGGCTGTTCCGGCTGACCCCGCGCGTGCTCGAACTCGGCTACGCGTATCTGTCCGGCTGCACGCTCTCCGACCTCGCCGAGCCCCACCTGGAGCGGATGGTCGAGCAGGTCAGGGAGTCGTCCTCGCTGTGCGTGCTGGACGGCGACGACATCGTGTACGTGGCGAGGGTGAGCGCGGGCCGCATCATGACCGCCACCATCACCGTCGGCACCCGCTTCCCCGCCCATGTCACCTCGGTCGGCCGGGTGATCCTCGCGCATCTGCCGGACGAGGAGATCGACGCCCGGCTCGCCCGCGCCGACCTCAGACCCCTCACCCCGCGCACCCTCGTCTCCGCCGGCCGGCTGAAGGCCGAGCTGCACCGCGTACGACGGCAGGGGTACGCCGTCGTGGACCAGGAGTTGGAGGAGGGGCTCCGATCGGTCGCCGCCCCGGTGCGGGACCGGAACGGCGAGGTGGTGGCCGGCGTGAACATCCCCGTCCACGCCGGCCGCAACTCCGTGGAGTCGGTACGCCGCGACCTGCTGCCCCACCTGCTGGCCACGGTCGCCCGGATCGAGGCCGACCTGTGCGTGGCCGACACGGCGTTGTGCCGGGGGCGAGCCGTGGCCCCCGACACGGATACCCGTCGAGCACCGGCCGTGGCCCCCCAGCGGGGACCGGCCGCGCTCCCCGGGTCCTCTACAGGTCCAGCACCAGCCGTGCCCCCCGGCACCGGGACACACAGATGAGCATGGTCTCGCCGGCCTCGCGCTCCTCGTCGCTGAGCACCGAGTCCCGGTGGTCGGGCGTGCCCTCCAGGACGTCCGTCTCGCAGGTCCCGCAGGTGCCTTCGGCGCAGGAATAGAGCACCTCGACCCCGGCGGCCCGCACGGTGTCGAGGACGGAGACCCCGACGGGCACGGTGACGGTCTTCCCCGTCCGCTCCAGCACGACCTCGAACTCGCTGTCCGGGCCCGTCTCCTGCTCCTTGGGCTGGAACCGCTCGACCCTGAGCACCTGCCCCGGACACCGCTCCTCGACCGCGTCCAGCAGCGCGCCGGGCCCGCAGCAGTAGACCAGAGTCCCCTCCGGCAGGTCGTCCAGGACCGAGGCGAGGTCGAGCAGCCCGGTCTCGTCCTGCGGCGCCACCGTCACCCTGTCCCCGTACGCCCCCAACTCCGCCTGGAACGCCATGGACCCACGGCTGCGTCCGCCGTACAGCAGGGACCACTGCGCGCCCGCCGCCTCGGCCGCCGCCAGCATCGGCAGGATGGGGGTGATGCCGATGCCGCCGGCCACGAACCGGTAGCGGGGTGCCGGCTCCAGGGCGAAGTTGTTGCGCGGCCCGCGCACACGGACCTTGTCGCCCCGCGTCAACTCCGTGTGCACATACGCCGATCCGCCCCGCCCGTCGGGCTCGCGCAGGACCCCGATCCGCCACGCCGTGCGGTCCGCCGGGTCGCCGCACAGGGAGTACTGGCGCTCCAGGTCCGGGCCCAGCAGCACATCGATGTGCGCTCCGGGCTGCCAGGCCGGGAGTTCCTCACCCAGCGGATGCCGCAGGGTGAGGGCGAGCACGCCGTCGGCGGCGAACTCCCGGCCGTCGACGACGAGTTCGGCCTCGTACGACGACGAAGGCGACAGCGACGGGGACGAGGTCATCAGAGGTTTCCTTGCGGCTCGTGTCCTTGGGGGTGGGCGAGCATCCACTCCCACATCTCGATCGGGTCCTGCGCTGTGTGCTCGCGTCCGCAGTGACAGGTGCCGTGCAGGATGTCCGTGCCCGGCAGCCAGTCGATGCGGTAGACCTCTCCGGTCTCGAAGGTGGGCGGTGTGCTCACTGGACCTTCTCCACCGGCTTCTCACCCTGCTCGACCAGCCGGGCGAGGATACGGCGGGCGGCCAGACCACCGGTGTCGATGTTGATGCTCAGCTCCTGGTAGCCGGTGCGCTCCGTGCCCAGCGTCTGCTGGAGCAGGTTCAGCGCGTCGACGTCCTGCATGACGACCGTGTGGTTGTTGCCCTTGAGGAACTCGGTGACCTCGTCGTCCTCGGTCGCCCAGTCCCGCGAGACCATCCAGAAGTCGTACACCTTGCCGTCCGACGACGGCGTGATCGCGTAGGTGATCTCGGTGTGGAAGCCGTTCGGGTCGCTGCCGTCCGCCTCGGGCACCACGCCCACCGGGGCGATCCGGCTGTGCAGCAGGTAGAGGCAGGGGGCGAAGTACTCGATGTCCTGCCACCGGGTGATCCGGCCGTCGATACCGGTCGACCTGGCGTAGAACGGCGGGCACTCGGCGTCGTCCATGTGCCGGCTCACCCGCACGATGCCCGCGCCCTCGTCGACCTCGGTGGTGATCGGGGTCTCCGCGACCTCGGGGGTGCCGATGTAACCGCCGTGCAGGTACGTCTCGTGCGACAGGTCCAGGAGGTTGTCGACGAGCAGCCCGTAGTCGGCGTCGATCGGCTCCATGCCGCGCACGGTGACCCAGCCGGGCGCCGCCAGGTGCTTGGCGCGCGGGATGGTCTGCGGGTCCGCGAGCGCCGGGTCGCCTATCCACACCCAGATCAGCGAGTCCTGCTCGACCACGGGGTACGAGGCGACCCTGGCCGTCCGGGGGATGCGCTTCTGCCCCGGCACATACACACAGGCGCCCGTCGTGTCATAGGTGAAGCCGTGGTACCCGCACACGATCCGGTCCCCGTCCAGCCCGCTCTCCGACAGCGGGTACCGGCGGTGCACACACCGGTCGTGCAGCGCCACCGGCGTCCCCTCCTCCTTGGTGCGGTAGAAGACGAGCGGCTCCCCGAGAATCGTCCGGCCGAGCAGTTCCCGCCCGACCTCTTCGGCGTAGGCGGCGACGTACCACTGGTTCCTGGCGAAGGCGGTCATGTGAGGCATGGGGTTCCCGTCCCTGTCGGCGGGGCGCCGTCGCCCCGCGTGCCGTGGTTGGGAACAGGTTCCTGACGGCCGCGGTGGCCGCGCAAGGCGGCTTCTGTCAGACGGAAGCGTCTCTGCGAATGGGCTGCTCAGGGCCTTGCTGTGTCTTCTACCGCACGACCTTCGGCTTCCACCTGCGCGCGGTCGGGGAGATGCCGGACGCCGCCGCGTCGGCCGGCATCCCGGTACGACGCGTCCAGTCCGCCGGACTCGCCCTCAGCGGCGCGCTCGCCGGACTCGCCGGTCGTGAGCGCCTCGCCGAGCAGGGCATGGATCCCGAGAGCAGCGGCTGGGGGCGGCTTGAGAACGTGCTCTGGTGCATTGCGCACCACGGGCCTGTCACCCCGGAGTACCGCCGTCGGCACAAGGAGGCTGTCGCGCTGGGCGGCTTCCGGCTGCTCAACTCGCACCTGTTCTTCACCAAGGCCGACATGGTGCCGTTCCTGTCTGGACAACGAGGTCCGCGCGGTCTGTCTCCGCGGGCCAGGCCGCTCTCATGTCAGTCGTGACGCGGGGGAATGGATGGCCCGCCACAGGATCGACCAAGAACACATGCGGCACTCCGGGGAGAACGTCACTGTCCTGCCGGCCCTCAGCCTGCCCTCACCCTGACCGGACGTCTTACCCGCCGGTTCGCCCCTGTTCACCGGCGCGACCAAGGTGAGTTCGCCTCCCCTGGGCTATTTGACCGGGTGGCGGAAGCCGTCGGCGGCGTTCTCGTGGCCGAGGTCGGTCAGAGTGGGGATGCCCAGGGTGACGGCGAGCCGGTTCAGGACGTCGACCAGGCCGTGGGCGCGGGCGCAGGTGGTGTCGTGCTCGCGGCCCGGGCGGACCGGGGAGACCCAGATGGGCCAGCCGTCCGGGGCGGCGACGACCTGCACGTTCCCTCCGTGGTGCTCGTGCTTGCCCGACCACCACAGGTCCGCGCCGTTGGGGCCGGCGGCGGCCACCCGGTCGGTGCGGATGACCGTGCCGTCCAGATTGAGGTGGGTGTACCCGGCTGTCGCCGCCCGCTCCAGGGCGGTGGACAAGTCGGGCGCATGGTCGGCGAGTACCGTCAGCCCTTCGTGCAGGTAGCGGTAGCCGGTCGGCACCGAGATGCCGTTGTCCCGGGCGAGCTGGGCCAGCCGGGTGCCGTCGACGAACCAGCGCAGCACGAGCACCGCCTGCCTGAAGACGCCCAGCGCGCGAGTGCCCCCTGCGGGTCCCGAGCAGCGCACGATGCCCGCGCAGCAGCTTCGCGAGATGCTCGGCGGTCGCCCTGCGGACATCCAGGACAGCGGTGTAGGTGATCTGGAGGGCACGTGGAGCCTCTGGTTGTACGGAACGTGATCTTGGCAGACTCGTTCCTATCAAGGGCACCACGCATATCTGACGCCAGGTCACCATCCCGCGCACGCTGGGCGATCACGCACCGCAACCATCGCGTTGCTGAGAAGACCTCAATGCCTGATCGTCGCTCCGAGCGGCGGCATTTGGCCGGCGGAACTTGCTCAACCCCGGTGGCAGTACGCAACCGTCGATCAGATGCTGCTCTCCGCGGCACTGACCGACCTGCACGCCGGTGAGGTTTCCCGGCCTTCCCCGTGATCGTGGAACACTCAATGGCTATGCCACGAGGGCGCGTGTAGAGCCAGCGACTCACTGAGGGCTACCGCGCGGCCCGTCATCGGCCCGGTCGGCGCGCTGGGGACGACCAGTCCCGTGCCCTTCCTGCCGACGAGGCCAGGGCTACGGCACCCTGCTGATAGACATCGAAACCGGCCGCCGGGCTACCGGCGATCGAGGGCGAGCGGGGTGGCGAACACCGGCCGCGCCCCGTGCCGTTCTGCTGGACAACGGGTGACGTACGGCCCCATGAGCCGCGTGTAGGCAGTGCTGGCCAGGTACCACTGGCCGCCGCCAGCGCCAGGGCGTGGTACGGATCCTGGGGTCGACATCGACGAGGGATGGATCGAGGCCACACAAGACGTCCATGGCGAATCGTTCTCCGAGGTGCTCCGCCGATCGGCAGGCGCGCTGAGGCATCCGATCCGGCGACGGACGGCACCGCCCCGTACCCACCAGAGCGATGGGTACGGGCATCGGACCGTCCAGGCCCCACCAATAACCTCGGGGCGTAAGGATTCCCGCCCCCGCATTCCCGAACCACGGACACGATCCGTGCGCGCCGGACGCGGAGCGAACGCGGAGACCAGAACGCCCAACACCGTTCGGGCGCCCGGCTGAGCATGAGTCCTGGCGACAGGACTCACTCCCGCTGAGCCTTGAGGAATGGTTCACCTCGGCCTTGACTGTCGGGTACGCAAGGGAGGCGGCCCCGCCCGGGGCACCGAGCCGACGGTAGAGTCGGTGAGCCGGACGGTGCTCGTCGAGACGCTGGAGCGCGGTCTCGCCATTGCCGAACGTCAGTGGTCCGCCCGGCTCGCCGCCATTCTCAAAGCCCGTACTGGCACATGCCCGTACTGGCACATGCCCGTACTGGCACATGCCCGTACTGGCACATGCCCGTACTGGCACATGCCCGCACTGGCACATGCCCGCACTGACACATGCCCGTACTGACACATGCGACGGCGGGGAGGTGACCGGCGTGCGTTCTCCGTAGGCGTGCATCTCCGCTGGGCGGCACGGGTGGGCGCGGCGGCGCCCTGTCAGCGCCGGTAAGCGCATCCCGGTCTCAGAGAGGGGTGAGGTGGCCCGGCGCCGGTGTCGGTGCCCCCGGTCGCTGTGGGAGGAGTGAGGGTTCCGCCGGGGCGTGGCGGGGTTCCAGGGCCAGTACCGCCGCCACCGGGTGGTCGTCGTCCACCGGCGCCGGCGCCGTGTGCGTCACCCGGGTCAGCAGGACCACGCCTCGCGCGGCCACCACCGCCCCCGTCAGGGCGAGCAGCACTCCCGCGGCGCCACCGCGCAGGCCCTCGCCGAGGAGGGAGAGGCCGATCACGGCGGCCGCCAGGGGGTTGGCGAGGGTGACGACCGCGAGGGGGGCGCCGAGTCCACCCCGATACGCGGTCTGGGAGAGCAGGAGGCCGCCCACGGCGAACGCCGCGACCAGGAGGGCCACCCCGATCACCTGGACGCCGAGCAGGGCGCCCGAGCGGTCCGTCGCGGCGACCGTCACCGTCTGAGTGAGGGCGGAGGCGACCCCCGAGGCCATACCGGACGCGGCGGCGTGACGCAGCCCGGGCCTGGTGCCGGGACGCGACAGGAGACCGATCAGGGCAGCCGTGGCACCGGCCACGGCGAGGGCCTCCGCGACGCTCAGCACGTCGTCCGGGGCGGGCCCCGACGCCGCGATCAGGATCGCCCCGAGCCCGGCCAGGGTGAGCGCGGTGCCCCGCCACTCCGTCGCGGTGACCCGCCGCCCGGCCATCCGAGCCCCGAGCGGCACCGCGGCCACGAGCGTGAGCGCGCCGAGGGGCTGCACGACGGTGAGGGGGCCGTACTTGAGGGCCACCACGTGCAGCAGCGCGGCACCGGCGTTCAGCGCGACCGAACTCCACCAGGCACCACTGGCAAACATGCGCCGCACACCCGTGTCGGCGCTGCGGGAGGCGAGCCGTTCCTGGGCCACGGCTGCGGCCGCGTAAGCGACGGCGGAGACCAGGGACAGGGCGACGGCGACCGCGGTGGCGTTCATCGGCCCGCTCCGACCAGGACGGGCTCCTCGGCCGGTACGAGGACCTCGGCGCGCCGCCCGGCCGTCGTGGCCGTCCGGTGCGGGTGCTGGACCACGGCCGGGGCGACGGCCAGCAGGACGCCCGCCACGACCGAGTCCAGCCAGTAGTGGTTCGCGGTGCCGACGATCACCAGCAGGGGCACCAGCGGGTGCAGCAGCCAGAGCCACCGACACCGGGGGACACGGCGCGCCCGGACGTAGTGTGCCGGGCGCCGCAGACAGAGCCAGATCAGGAAGGCCGCGGTGGCCGGGAAATGGACGGGCGCGTAGGAGACGTTCGCGAGGTGGACCAGGGTGTCGCCGTGCAGCAGCGCCGACTGTACGGATCCCTCGCCCGGCAGATGCAGGGCCCGCTCCCAGTCCCACACCCGGTGGGCGTTGCCCAAGGCCTCGGTGGTGTGGCCGTCGGCCAGCCTCCGGCCGAACTTGTAGACGAGGAAGAGCCCTGCGACGAGCAGGAACTCACCGACGACGGGCGGCCGCTCCATGGCGGCGCCCCGCTCTCGCGCAGGCTCGGTGCGGCATTCCATCCCCCGGCCCTTTCACTGACGGCGCTGGTGGCGCTGGTGGCGCTCGTTCCGTTGGCGGTACAAGCGATCGATACGCGGCAGTACCGATACGCCGCTGTACCGAAACGAATTTGTATCGATACGCCACTGTACCGAAACGATGGCGTTCCGGTACAGTGGCGTATCGACGGGCTTTTCGGCATGGGGACGACCGAAGGAGACAGGAGCCATGACGTCGCAGGCAGCGGACAGGCCGGAGACGGCCGTCGCCTCGCGCCGCTCCAAACTCACGCCCGAGCGTGAGCAGGAGTTCTTCGACGCCGTGCTCGAACGGATCCGTGAGTGCGGCTACGACTCGGTGACCATGGAGGGCGTCGCAGCGAGCACACGCTGCAGCAAGTCGACGCTCTACCGGCAGTGGAAGACGAAGCCGCAGTTCGTGGCGGCAGCGCTGCGCGCGCGCCGCAACGTCCGCTTCGGGGGAATCGACACCGGCACCCTCGCCGGTGACCTGCGGGAAGTGGCCCGGCACGCCGGGGAGGGCTACTTTCTGGAGGGTCGGCTCTTCCAGGCGCTCGGCCATGCCGTCGTCCAGGACGAGGAGCTGAATGCGGCCCTGCGGGACGCGCTGGTCGAGCCTGAGATAGAGGCCCTCAGGACGATGATCGGCCGAGCGGTGGCCCGCGGCGAGGTACCCGCGGACCACCCGGCGCTGGAGTTCATTCCGGCCCAGATCTTCGGCGTCCTGCGGGCCCGCCCGGTCCTGGAGGGGCAGGACGCGGACGAGGCGTACATCACCAAGTTCATGGAGGCGGCCGTGCTCCCGACGCTCGGCCTCGCGTGAGACTCAGGCCGGCGTCCGTTGACCGACCGGACGACGACCTGATCGCGCCGCACCGTGGGGACGGGGGCGGCGCGTACCCCGGCCGGGTGGGGTTCCTCTGGAGCGGAGGGGAACCCCACCCGGCCGACTCGTGCGGGGTGGGGCATTCGGTCCTCTCCGGGCGGGGGCGTACCGGGGCGGGAAGGATCACACGTCCTGGCCGCTGCCCCCGCCGCTGATCGCCGCCTCCTTGATGCCCTGGGTGATGGTGTCGATGATCGACTGCTTGGGTGCCTCGTCGCTGACGTCGATGCCGAAGCGGACCACGACGAGCTTCGACGAGTCGGCCGGGGACGGGAAGGCCAGCGACTCGACATAGCCGTCGTCACCCTTGCCCGTGATCACCTTCCAGCGGACGTAGTAGCCCTTCTCACCGGCCACCGTCACCGCCTTGGAGGCCAGCTCCTCGTGCGAGGTGATCTTCCCGTAGCCCTCGCTGCCGTAGGCGTCCTCGGCGTTCGCGGAGATGTCCTCCTTGGCCGCCGCCTCCGCCGTGGTGGCCTTCAGCTTCAGCAGCTCGGCGGGCATCGAGTAGGCGCCGCCCCGGGTGCAGGTCTTCGAGGGGTCGGCCGGGCACTCGTACGACGCCTCGGTCGTCACCTGGGCGCCCTGCGGGAGGGGCGAGGTGACCCAGCCGTCGGGCACCGGGATGCTGATGCCGCTGGCCGCGTCGGTGGCGTACCCCTTCTCCTGGGGCGGCAGCGACTGGTCGGGGGGCGGACTCTGTCCGCCGGAACCGCCCGACCCGCCCGGTCCGCCCTGGCCCCCGGAGTTGTCGCCCGGCCCGCCCTGCCCGCCGTCACCACCGCCGCGGCCGTTCTGCCCGCCGGTGCCCTGTGACGTCGTACTGCCGTCACTGCCACCGTCGTTGCTGGTCAGCGCGTACACACCTACTCCGATGCTGGCCAGGACCGCCGCCGCCACGGCGACGGCTATCCCGGTGCGCAGGCCGCGCTTCGGAGCCGCGACCGGGTACGCCGGGTATGCCGGGTACCCGGGATGGGCCCCGGCCCCCGGCGGGTACGGCCCGGCCCCCGGCGGATAGGCCGGTGGGCCGAATCCGGCGGCCGAACCGACGGGCCGGATCTGGTCCGTCCACGCCTTGCCGTCCCACCAGCGCTCGGTGGCGGGCGCGTCACTTGTCTGCCCGGGATCGGGATACCAGCCGGGAGGAGTCACCTGCGTCATGGGGCCACCGTATGAGGCCGGAGTGAAAAGCGGATGAGAGGGCCCGCGATTCACCCCGTCCACTGCCCGATTCGGCCACCGGCCGCCCGATTTCCTCGCGGCCGCCCCGCCGGTTTCCCCGCCCCGTCGGATTCCCGTCCCGCCACCGAGTCCCGCCCCTCACGCGATTCCCGGCCCACCGACCGGGCTCCGTCCACCGACCGGGATACGTCCACCGCCGAAGCTCCGTCGGCGGACACCAATCCGTCCGCCGACACGGACTCCGTCCGCCGACACGGACTCCGTCCGCCGACACGGACTCCGTCCGCCGTCCGATTCGCTGCCACCGACGATTTCCCGTCCACCGACCGATCCCCCGTCCGCCCCGCTGCCCCGCTGCCCTGCTGACCGACCGGGTGGCCGCCCCCGTCGCCCCTGCCCCCCGTTTGATCACTGCCCGCGGCCGGACGCCCGGCCCACCGCTCGGATCGGACCACGACAGTCGCCCGTGGCTCCACCGGATGGTGCGCCGCACTCGGCGCAGGCCGTGGCGACCCGGTGTCACCGCCCCCAGGACACCCCCCACGTCGTCGCCCGCGGCGGTACACCTCCCGGCTCCGCGCCATGCCTCAGTGAAGGGGGCCCACGACACACGCAGTTGACCGGTCATCACGTTCTACGCCCGAGGTGAGCGGCCGAATGCGTCGCCTCCGAGCCCTGCGGTGTCACCCGACACGGCAAGAGGTGCCCTGACCGGCCTCCACTTCGGCTGCCGGAGGGCTACGCTCGATGACCAGTACGTCTTTTGGGCGACCTGGGGAGGTAGCGGGATGACGGAGGCACGGCCCGGTGCGGCCGCCTCGGCTTCCCTGTGGGAGCGCGAAGCGGAGATCGACGCCATCACCCAGGCGATCGACGAACTCCGGGTCGACAAGGCGTCCCCGGGCAGCGTCCTGGTGATCAGCGGTGAGGCGGGCATCGGCAAGACCGCGCTCCTCGCCGAGGCCCGCCGGATCGCCGAGGAGCGCGGCTGCACCGCCTGGTACGCACGCGGCGGCGAGACCGTCACCTCCGTCCCCTTCAACGTCGTACGGCAGTTGCTGCAGCCCGCGCTGCTGGGCCTGATGGAAGAGGAGAGGCGCGAGTACCTGGGCGACTGGTACGACATCGCCGGACCCGCTCTCGGACTCACCGAGCCGGGCGAGGGCCAGACCGATCCGCAGGCCGTGTGCGACGGGCTGGTCGCCGCGGCGAACCGGCTGGCGAGGCGGACCTGGCCGCTCGTGCTGCTCATCGACGACGCCCACTGGGCGGACCAGGAGACCCTGCACTGGCTCTCCGCCGTCGCCGACCGCCTGACGGAGATGTGCGTCCTCGTCGTCGTGGCCCGCCGTCCCGGGGAGGCGACCGGGGAGCGGGCTCGCCACCTCACCCGGATCGCAGCCAAGGCCCGCCCGGTCACCACGCTCAACGCGCTCACGCCCGACGCCACCGCCGGGCTCACCCGCGCCACGGTCGGCCGGCACGCCGACGACCCGTTCTGCCGCGAGGTGTGGGCGGTGACCGGCGGCAACGCGTACAACACCGTCGAACTCCTCGCCAAGGTGAAGGACAGCGGACTGCCACCGGTCGAGGACTCGGCCGGCGAACTGCGCGCCCTGAACCGCTCCGCCCGGGGCCACGGCCTGGTCGCCCGCCTGGAGGAACTCGGCGTCGAAGCCACCCGCTTCGCCTGGGCGGCGGCCATCCTGCACACCGGCATCACGGTGGACATCGTGGCCCGCCTTGCCAGTCTGCCCCGGGAAAGGGCGGTGCTCTGCGCCGAGTTGCTGACCTCGGCCCGCATCCTCACCGAGCCCGATCCCTCCAACCGGCGGGCGGACGACGGGGATTTGGAGTTCGTTCACCCGCTGATCGCCACCGCTGTCTACGACTCGATCCCGTCCGGCATCCGCACCGCGTTCCACGGCGTAGCCGCGACCGCCGTCACCGAGTCGGGGCGTGGTGCGGCCGCGGCCTCCCGCCACCTCATCGAAGTACATCCGGACGGCGAGGCCGATCTGGTCGAGCAGTTGCGGGCCGCCGCGGCGGAGCACCTCGCCGTGGGCGCCCCGGACGCCGCCCGCCGCTGTCTGGAGCGAGCCCTGAAGGAGCCGCCGCTGCCGGACATCCGGGTCCGCGTGCTCTACGAGCTGGGCTGCGCCACCCTCCTCACCTCACCTGGCACCACCGTCGACTATCTCCGCGCGGCCCTCGCCGAACCGGGCCTCGACAGCACCGAACGAGTGGACGCCGTCTTCCGCCTCTCCCAGGCGCTGCTCCACAACGACCAGTTGGGCGAGGCGATCCGTACGGTCGATGCCGAGATCGCCAGGCTGGAGCCCGGATCCGCCAGGATGCGGCTCCAGGCCGCGCGCTATATGTGGGAGGGCGTGCACGCGGGCGAGGAGCTCCCGGCGACGCACTCCCAGGAGCTCGCCGCACTCGCGGCGACCTGTACGGGAAGGGACAACTCCGAACGCGCACTGCTCATCCTGCGTGGCTTCGACGCGATGACACGAGGTGAGAACGCCGAGGAGGTCATCGCGTTCTGCGACCGCGCCCTTGTCAACGGCCGCCTCGCCCCCGGTCTCGGCTGGACCGACACCGAGTGGGGCATCGAGCTCCTGCTGATGCTGGCCACCGCGTACGCCTACGCGGACCGGCTCGACCGGGCGGAGAGCCTGTACACCGACGCTCTGCGCACCTACGAGTCCGCCGGGTGGAGCGGCGGTCACCTCGCCCTGGCCCACGCCTATGTCGGGCTCGGACACCGATTGAGGGGCCGCCTCAAGGACGCCGAGAGTTCCCTGCGCACGTCGCTGGTACTCGCCGAGGAAGTCGGTCGCGGACTGCCCCTGTACTGGAGCACGACCTGCAACCTGGTCGACACGCTGCTCGTCCGCGGACACGTCGAGGAGGCATGGAAGGTCGCCGAGCAGTACAACTTCGCGCCGCCGTACCCCTCCACCATCGTGCTGCCCGAACCCCGCTCCGTCCGGGGACGCCTGCTCCTGGCCGTGGGCCGCACCGCGGAAGGCATCAACGAACTGGAGGCCGCCGAGAAGGCGACCGCGGCCCGAGGTCACCACAACACGGTCACCGCCACCTGGGGTGCCGCCCTCGCCAGGTCCCTGGCCACCGAGGATCCGCGCCGCGCCGCAGAACTCGCCGCGAGCATCCGCCGCCGTGCCGAGCGCTTCGGCACGGACACCGCCATAGGTGAAGCCATTCGTCTTGAGGCGGCCCTCGCCACCGGCCGCAAGGCCGCCTCCCTCTACGCCCAGGCGGTCACCTACCTGGCCGCCTCTCCCTCCGGGTACGAGCATGCGGCCGCCCGCGTCGAGTACGGCATCACCATCCGCTCCGTCTCCGAACTCGAGCGGGGCCTGACCCTGGCCGAGTCCTGCGGCGCCGACGGGTTGGCCGGGCAGGCGCGAGAGGCGCTCGACCGCATCGGCTGAGCGGAGCGGTACGGGCGGCCTCAGGCCTCGCCCGTCTCCTCCGCCGCCGTCTCCTCCGCCTTCGTCTCCGCCTCCTCCTCCGTCTCCTCCTCCGCCAGGACCCGTTGAGCCGTCGCGAAGGCCGAGTTGGCCGCGGGGACACCGCAGTAGACGGCGGTCTGCAGGAGTACGGCGGCGATGTGTTCCGGGGCGAGGCCGTTGCGGCGGGCCGCCCGGATGTGCATGGCCAGTTCGTCGTAGTGGCCGTGGGCGACCAGGGCGGTCAGGGTGATCATGCTGCGTTCGCGCCGGGAGAGCGTGGGGTCGGTCCAGATCTCGCCCCAGGCGTAGCGGGAGATGAAGTCCTGGAAGCGGGCCGTGAAGGGGGTCTGCCGGGACTGGGCGCGGTCCACATGGGTGTCACCGAGGACCTGGCGGCGCACCTCCATACCGCGCTCGGCGAAGCCGTCGAAGTGCCCGCGCAGCGCCGCCAGTACGGCCTCCGGGCGCTCGGCGGGGGCGAGGTGGGAGGCCCCCGAGATCTCCGTGAGCGATGCCCCCGGCACCGCGTCCGCGATCTCCCGCAGATGTGCCGGCGGCGTCGCCGGGTCCTGGCGGCCGGCGACGAGGAGCGTGGGCGCGGAGATCCGCGGCAGCTCCTCCCGGATGTCGAACGCGGCGAGCGCGTCGCAGCAGGCGGCGTACGCTTCCGGGTCGGCGTTGCGGTGGTCCTCGACCAGCTCCGGGACCGTGAAGCCGGGGGTGAACCAGCGGGAGTCGGCCGTCTCGGCGAGCCCGCCCAGCCCCTCCCCGCGCACCAGCTCGGCACGCTCCTGCCAAGGCTTGGCCCCGTTGAAGTGGGCGGAGGAGCAGATCACGGCGAGGGATGAGATCCGCTCGGGGTGGTGCGCGGCCAGGTGCAGACCGACCGCGCCGCCGAGGGACACACCGGCGTACCCGAACCGCTCTACGCCCAGCGAGTCCGCCAGGGCCAGCACGAGTCCGGCCAGGTCGGCGACCGTCGCCCCCGGCGCGATCAGGTCGGCGGCCGAGTCGCCGTGTCCCGGCAGGTCCCAGCGGATCACCCGGTGCGTGATCGACAGCTCTGGTGCCACCCTGTCCCACAGCTTGGCGGAGGTGCCGAGGGAGGGGCCGAGCAGCAACGGGGGAGCGGAGGCAGGGCCCTCCGCACGGTGGTAGAGCAGCTTCTCGGTCAAGGTCGCTCCAGGGCACGGTCGGTGAGAACTCCGGCGCAGCCGGTGTAGCGGGCGGGGTCGGTGAGGTCCACGAGGTCGAGATCCTGCAACTCAGGCTCCTCTGCCAGCAGTTCACCCAGCGGTCGGCCCTCGGAGTGGACACGCCGGGCCGCGCGTGTGAGCAGTTCCCCGGCGCGGGCGCGGCCGAGTACGGGGGCCAGCTCGGCGGCCAGCCGCTCGGAGACGATCAGCCCCTGGGTGAGGTCCAGGTGACGGCGCATCATGTCGACGTTCACCCGGAGTCCCCGGGTGAGCTCCACCGCGTCCCGGGCGGCGCCACCGACCAGTCGGAGCAGATCGCGCAACGGCTCCCACTCGGCGTGCCATGCCCCAGCCGGCCGTTCGTCCTCGGCGGTCGGCGCACCGTACAGCGTCGCCGCCAGTTGGGGCGCCCGCCGAGCCGCCGCCGCGATCAGCGTCGACCGTACGGGGTTGGCCTTGTGCGGCATCGCCGACGAACCACCGCCGCTGCCCTCGGAGACCTCCGCGATCTCCGTACGGGTCAGAGTGAGCACATCCACCGCGATCTTCCCCAGGGCACCCGCGGCGAAGGCCAGCCCTCCGGCGAGGTCCGCGATCGGGGTGCGCAGGGTGTGCCAGGGCAACTCGGGCTCATGGAGGCCGAGTTCGCGGGCGTAGGCGGCGACGAGGGCGAGCGGGTCGACGGGGGCGTGGGCCTCGGTCGGTCGGAAGACCGTGAAGGCCGCCAACGTCCCCGCCGCACCCCCGAGTTGGGCGGGCAGAGTGGCCCGTACGACCGTGAGTCGGTCCCTGGTGTCCAGGACCAGGGAGCGCCAGCCCGCCGCCTTCAGCCCGAAGGTGGTCGGCACAGCGTGCTGGGTGAGGGTGCGGCCCGGCATCACGGTGTCCCGGTGCGCGGCGGCCAGCCCGGCCAGCGTGGACTCCGTACGGCAGAGGTCGGCCAGCACGAGGTCGAGCGTGCGCGCGGCGACCAGCATCGTCGCCGTGTCCATGATGTCCTGGCTGGTCGCGCCCCGATGGACGTACGGCCCGTACTCCGTGCCCACCGCCTTGGTCAGGTCAGCGACCAGCGGGATCACGGGGTTCCCGCCGGCGCGGGCCCGCTCCGCGAGCGACCCGACGTCAAGGGCACCGGCGGCGGCGTCCGCCGCCGAGGTCACGGCCCTCCCTGCCGCGGCGGGGACCAGTCCGAGCGAGGCCTGGGCGCGGGTCAGCGCGGCCTCGGCGTCGAGGAGCGCCCGGAGGTAGGCGGTGTCGCTCGTCGCGACCGCGGCCGGGGAACCGGTCCACCCGGGGGCGAGCAGACCGGCGTCGGCGTCGGCGGAAGTCACTGGAACTCCAGGAAGACCGTCTCGCCCTCGCCCTGGAGGCGGATGTCGAAACGGTAGGTACCGTTGCCCTGGTCCTCGGCGATCAGCGTGCTCCGGCGCGCCTCGTCCACGCGTGAGAGCAGCGGGTCCGCGGCCAGCGCCGCCTCGTCGCCCGGCAGATAGATGCGGGTGAACAGATGGACGAGCAGGCCGCGCGCGAAGACGCACACGCTGATGTACGGCGCGTTGCGGCCCCGCGCGCCCGGCCGCAGCGTGCGCGCCGTCCAGTGCCCGCTCATGTCCGTCTCGCAGCGCCCCCAGCCGGTGAACTCCACACCGTTGCGGCCCATGAAGCCACCGCTCGCCGTGTCGCGCCGCATCGAGCCGTCGACCCGGGGCAGGTTGCCGTCCGGGTCGGGGCCCCACAGCTCGACGAAGGCGTCCGGCAGGGGGTTGCCTTCGCCGTCGAAGATGTGTCCGTGCAGGGCGATGGTGCCGGGGTGGCCGACCGGGGCGATGTCGCCGCCACCGGGGAACGGCAGGGCGTGGCCGAAGAAAGGGCCCACGGTGTGCGACGGGGTCGGGAGGACCGTCTCCGGACGGCTTGTGTCGATCTTGGTCATGGCAGGTCAGCGCCCTTCTTCGATCCAGGTGGCCCGGGGCCCGTCGAGCACGATGTCCCAGTGGTAGCCCATCGAGAACTCCGGTACGGACAGGCTGTGGTCGTACGTGGCGACGAGCCGCTGCCGGGCCGCGTCGTCCGTGACCGACTGGATGATCGGGTCGTAGGGGAACAGCGGGTCGTTCGGGAAGTACATCTGCGTCACGAGCCGCTGCGTGAACGCCGAGCCGAAGAGCGAGAAGTGGATGTGGGCCGGCCGCCAGGCGTTGAGGTGCTGACGCCACGGGTAAGGGCCCGGCTGGATGGTCGTGAAGTGGTAGTGCCCGTTGTCGTCGGTCAGCGTGCGGCCGACGCCCGTGAAGTTCGGGTCGAGCGGCGCGTCGTGCTGCTCGCGCTGGTGGGCGTAGCGGCCGGCCGAGTTGGACTGCCAGATCTCTACCAGTTGACCGCGCAGCGGGCGCCCGTCGCGGTCCAGGAGCCGGCCGGAGACGGTGATGCGCTCGCCGATCGGTTCGCCGGCGTGCTGCCGGGTCAGGTCGTTGTCGATCTCGGTGATGTCCCGTTCGCCGAAGGCGGGCGAGGACAGCTCCACCAGTTCCGGGTCCTTGGTGACGTCGATGGGGATCGGCGGCTGCTTCGGGTGCCGCAGCACCGATGACCGGTAGGGGGCGTAGTCGCGGCGCGGCTGGTGCTCCACCGGGGCGCCGTCGGCGACCCGCTTCTCGTAGGCGGCGTGTTCTGCCGCGATTTCCTGGTCGATGTCGTGCTGGGTGAGGGTCATGGGGAGTCCTGGGAGTTCCTGACGTTCATGTCATGAGTCGGGGTCGATGTCGTGCCCCGTCAGGGGTGCGGGGAACTGCGCGACCAGCCACATACGGCCCGCGGTCGCAAGCGGTGCTCAATGCTCCAGAACGAGGGCGAGTCCTTGCCCCACACCGATGCACAGCGTGGCGACACCGACACCCGAGCCCTTTCGCGCGAGCTGATGCGCGACGGTCCCGGCCAGCCGAGCACCCGACGCACCCAGCGGATGGCCGAGAGCGATCGCACCACCTTGCGGGTTGAGGATCGCCGGGTCGAACTCGGGCCACTCGGCGACACAGCCGAGCACCTGTGCGGCGAACGCCTCGTTCAGCTCCAGCACGTCCAGGTCGGCGAAGCTCCTGCCGGCCTTGGCGAGCGCCCGGTTGACGGCTTCGACGGGGGCGAGGCCGAAGTAGTGCGGGTCGACGGCGTGGACGCCGGTGGCCGAGACGCGGGCGAGGGGTTCACGGCCGGTGGCCTTCAGGCCTTCCTCGTCGACCAGGAGCAGGGCGGCGGCGCCGTCGTTGAGCGGTGAGGCGTTGCCGGCCGTGACCGTCCCGTCAGGGATGCGGAACGACGGCTTCAGCTTCGCCATGGCCGTGAGGGAGGCGTCGGCCCGTACGCACTCGTCGGCGCCGAAGACGACCGGGGCACCCTTGCGCTGCGGAAGGGAGACCGGCACCAGCTCGCTGTCGAACCGGCCCTCGGCCCGCGCCTCGCCGGCCTTCTGGTGGGAGGCGAGGGCGAACTCGTCCTGCTGCTCACGGGTGATCTTGTGCTTGTCGGCGATGAGCTCGGCCGACTCGCCCAGCGGGATGGTCCACTGCGGGTCCATGCCCGGGTTGACCATGCGCCAGCCCAGGGTGGTGGAGTACAGCTCGGTGTGTCCGGCGGGGTAGGGCCGGTCGCTCTTGGGCAGGACGTACGGGGCGCGGGTCATGGACTCGACCCCGCCGGCCAGGGCGATGGAGGCGTCGCCGAGCGCGATGGCGCGGGCGGCCTGGATCACGGCTTCGAGGCCGGAGGCGCACAGCCGGTTGACGGTCACGCCGGGCACGGAGGTGGGCAGACCGGCCAGCAGCGCGGCCATACGGCCGACGTTGCGGTTCTCCTCGCCGGCGCCGTTGGCGTTGCCGAAGTACACGTCCTGGATGCGGGCCGGGTCCAGGTCCGGTGTGCGGGCGAGCAGCTCACGGATGGCGTGCGCGGCCAGGTCGTCCGGGCGCACGCCCGCCAGCGCGCCGTTGTAGCGGCCGATCGGGGTGCGGACCGCGTCGACGACGTAGACGTCCTTCGGACCGTTGCTCGGACCGTTGCTCATGACGGGATCTCCTCGGGGATGCGCACCTCGGCGGCGGTCTTCGCGACGATCTCCTCGACGGTGACACCGGGCGCGGTCTCCACCAGTACCAGGCCCTCGTCCGTCACATCGAGCACGCCGAGGTCGGTGATGATCCGGTCCACGCACGCCTTGCCGGTCAGCGGCAGCGCGCACTCCTCGAGGATCTTCGCCGAGCCGTCCTTGGCGGTGTGGGTCATGACCACGATGACCGTGCGGGCACCGTGGACCAGGTCCATGGCACCGCCGATACCGGTGATCATCTTGCCGGGGACGGCCCAGTTGGCCAGGTCGCCACCGGCGGAGACCTGCATCGCGCCGAGGACCGCGACATCGATGTGACCGCCGCGGATCATGGAGAACGACAGTGCCGAGTCGAAGAAGGAGGCACCCGGCAGGACCGTCACGGTCTCCTTGCCCGCGTTGATCAGATCGGGGTCGACCTGGTCCTCCGTCGGGTACGGGCCGGTGCCCAGGATGCCGTTCTCCGACTCCAGGACCACCTCCACGCCCTCGGGGAGGTGGTTCGGGATCAGCGTCGGCAGACCGATGCCCAGATTGACGTACTGGCCGTCCTCGAGTTCGCGCGCGGCGCGGGCGGCCATCTGCTCGCGTGTCCAGGCCATCACTCGCTCACCGTTCCTCGCGGCGCGGGCACGGAAACCGTGCGCTGCTCGATCTTCTTGTCGGCCGCCTGCTCGGGCGTGAGGGCGATGACGCGCTGGACGAAGACGCCGGGCAGATGCACCGCGTCCGGCTCGATCTCGCCCGGCTCCACCAGCTCCTCCACCTCGGCGATCGTGACCTTGCCCGCCATCGCCGCGAGCGGGTTGAAGTTACGGGAGGACTTGTTGAACACCAGGTTGCCGTGCCGGTCGCCCTTGGCGGCGCGGACGAGCGCGAAGTCGGTGCGGATGCCGCGCTCCAGCACGTACTCGACGCCGTCGAACTCGCGGACCTCCTTCGGCGGCGAGGCCAGGGCGACGCCGCCGTCGCCGTCGTAGCGCCAGGGAAGGCCGCCGTCCGCGACCTGGGTACCCACGCCGGCCGGGGTGAAGAACGCCGGAATCCCCGCGCCGCCCGCGCGCAGCCGCTCGGCGAGCGTGCCCTGCGGGATCAGCTCGACCTCCAGTTCACCGGCGAGGTACTGCCGCGCGAACTCCTTGTTCGCCCCGATGTACGAACCGGTCACCCGGGCGATGCGGGCCGCCGCGAGGAGGACGGCGAGGCCGGACTCCATGGCCCCACAGTTGTTCGACACCACTCCGAGCCCCGAGACCCCGCGCTCGTACAACGCCTGGATCAGTACGTTCGGCACACCGCTCAGCCCGAACCCCCCGACGGCGAGTGTCGCGCCGTCCGGCACATCGGCCACCGCCCCCAGGGCTGTGGCGACCACCTTGTCCATCCGTGAGGCCCCATCTCGTCCGAGCACCCGGTGACCAGTTAATCAGGGCACTGAGTATTGGGTGAAGTTTCCTTCACGCTGCCACTGGTCGGCTTCCCCGTCAAGGCCCGAGAAGCCAGGCGGAACGAGTGCGTGCACGGCCATGGACATGCCGCGCGAGATGCCGGATATTATTCCGTGCACAAACGAATTGCCCATACATCGTCCGACTGAGCCGAACCGAGGAGCGAGCATGGCCGCGGTGGACCTCTCCACCCATCCCGGGCACCTGGCCCGACGGTTGCAGCAGGCCCACTACCTGATGTGGAACGTGATGGTTTCCGAGGAGATCACCTCGCCGCAGTTCGCGGTCCTCAACACGCTCGTCGCCGAGCCGGGGCTGGACCAGCGCACCGTGGGGGAGCGCGTCGGGCTCGACCGGTCCACGATGTCCGAGGTCATCACCCGGCTCGGTCGCCGGGGACTGCTCGACAAGGTCCGCGACCCCCAGGACGGGCGGCGGTTCCTGCTGCGGCTCACGGAGGACGGAGTGCGCACACATCGCAGGCTCACGGTGCGCACGGCCCGGATGAACCAGGTGTTCCTCGCGCCCCTGTCGGCGGAAGAACGGGAGGTGTTCTTCGAGCTGATAAGGCGGGTCGCGGACGCGGCGGAGGAGCTGCGCAGCCCGACCGCGTCCATGGACGCCCGGTAGCTTCGGGTTCGGTGGCTTCGTGTCCGTTGGCTACGGCCCCGGTGGGTTGCGGCTCAGGTCGCTTCCGCTCAGGTCGCTTGGGCTCAGGTCGCTTCGGCTCCGGGGGCTTCCGCCCCGGGGGGCTTCGGCGTGCCGCGGCGGATGCGGGCTCCGGCTGTGTCCGTGATGCCGGGTGCCCGCCTCATGCCCTCGCGTACACCACCCATACCTGGCCCTCCGCGAAGTTCAACGCCTTGCCGTCGGGTGCGGTGAAGGTGGTGCCGTCGGTGGGGGTCGCGCGCTCCCAGTTCGCCTCGAAGGCACGGCCGTCCCGCAGGATCTCCGCACGGCCCGAGCCCACGGTCTCCGTGTACGGGGTGTTGTTGCCCAGGAAGTCACGGAACTGGGACTCGCGGACCGTGACGTGCTGCACGACCACCGTGGCCGGGGCGACACGGGTGTCGTCGGTGGTGATCGTCGGCGCGCCGTCCATGGAGACAAGCCAGCCCCGGCGGTCGTCGGACCAGGTGAAGGTGAAGCGGGCCGCCGGGTAGCGGACGGTGCGGGAGGCTTCGGGGCTCCCGCCGTCGGGTGCGGGGCCGTAGCGGAAGCCGGTGGTGAGGGCTTCGGTGCCGGGCGGGGAGTCGAGCAGCTTCTCGGGGCGCAGGTAGAGGTTGTGCGGGGCGGGCCTGTCGTCGGCGCGGGAGTATGCGTCAATGGCGTCCTGAGGGGTCTCGGCTCGCAGGGGTGCACGGTCTATGAGGGGTAGCAGCTTGCCCTGTGCGCCGGAGAAGGCGAGGGTCGGCTCGTCGAACTGGCGGAGGAGTTCCAGATCGGATTCGCGGGCGCTGCGGACCGGGCCGACGGTCTCGGGGAACTTCGTCGCGTACACGGCCATCAGCCGGCTCAGACCGCCCTCCACCTGTTCGGCGTAGACGATGTCCGCGGCCTCGATGCCGGTCTGGGGCCGGGCGGGGCGGACGTTGTCGATCTTCACGGCGAGCACGGAGCCCGCCGGGGCACTGCTGACCTGGTCGTCCCGCCGGTCGTCGCCCCCGCGTCCGTCGTCGTCGTCCGGGCCGCTCACGGTGCAGCCCGCCAGGACGATGCCCACGGTCAGGGCGGCCAGCAGGGATCTCTTCACCCTGCGCTGCCGTGGCCCCCGCGTCCTCAGTGTCATGTTCACTCCGCCGGTCCATCAGATGGTGCCTTCGATTGTGCGCTTATCTGCCAATAGATGGCCATAGCTGTTTTTTTCTGATTGTGCGCTTTCTGTTGGGCTGATCAGGGCCCTCCGCTGATGAGGGCCCTCCGGGCTCTCCGGGCTCTCCGGGTGATCCGGGTAATCCGGGCGATCCGGGCGGTTCGGAAGTCGGGCACCGGGTACCCGTGCGCGACCTGCTGGCCGAGGCGAGAGACGGAGTGTGGGCGCGATGAAGGCAGTGACGTGGCAGGGCAAGCGGGACGTACGCGTGGAGACCGTGCCCGATCCGGTGATCGAGGAGCCGACGGACGCGATCATCCGGATCACCTCCACCGGGCTGTGCGGTTCCGACCTGCATCTGTACGAGGTGCTCACCCCGTTCATGACGCCGGGCGACATCCTCGGCCACGAACCCATGGGCGTCGTCGAGGAGGTGGGCGCCGCGGTCCCCGATCTGGCGGTCGGCGACCGGGTCGTCGTGCCCTTCCAGATCGCCTGCGGCAACTGCTGGATGTGCCTCACCGGACTCCCCACCCAGTGCGAGACCACCCAGTGCACCGGCGAGGGCATGGGCGCGGCCATCTTCGGCTACACCCGGCTGTACGGCGCCGTCCCCGGCGCCCAGGCGGAGTACCTGCGGGTCCCGCAGGCCCAGTTCGGACCGATCAAGGTGCCGGAAGGGCCGCCCGACGACCGGTTCGTCTATCTTTCCGACGTCCTCCCCACCGCCTGGCAGGCGGTCGAGTACGCCCACATCCCGCTCGGCGGCAGCGTCGCCGTGCTCGGCCTCGGCCCCATCGGGGACATGGCCTGCCGGGTGGCCGGGCAACGCGGTGCCGAGCAGGTGTTCGGAGTCGATCTGGTGCCCGAGCGGCTGCGCCGGGCACGTGAGCGGGGCGTCGAGACGTTCGACCTCAGGGACTTCGAGAACGAGAAGGACCTGGTCACCGCCATCCATGACCGGACCGCCGGACGCGGCCCCGACGCGGTGATCGACGCCGTCGGCACCGAGGCCCACGGCAGCGCGGCCGCCCGCCTCGCCCAGAACGCGGCCGGACGGCTGCCCCGTGCCCTCGGCTCGAAGTTCGCGGAACACTTCAGCGTGGACCGGCTGGCCGCCCTCTACACGGCCATCGACCTCGTACGACGCGGCGGCACGATCTCCCTCTCCGGCGTCTACGGCGGCATGGTCGACCCGCTGCCCCTGCTCACCCTGTTCGACAAGCAGATCCGGCTGCGCATGGGCCAGGCCAACGTCCGCACCTGGAGCGACGACATCCTGCCGCTCCTCACGGACGACGATCCCCTGGGCGTCGACTCCTTCGCCACCCACCGGGTGCCGCTCGCCGACGCGCCGCACGCCTACGAGATGTTCCAGCGCAAGCAGGACGGCGCGGTGAAGGTGCTGATGGAGCCCTGAGCCGACCCGCGCCTTGGCCACGGGTGGGCCGAGGCATCACACCAGGTCTGACCAGGTCCGACCAGGGCCGGGTTCAGTGGCAAGTGCCTGGTTCGGTGGCCAGGGCCGGGCTGCGGGTCAGTAACCGGCGGGGATCGGAACCAGGCGTCAGGGCGGGGATCAGAGCCAGGCGTCAGTGCCGGACGCCCAGGGCCGACTGTCAGCGCCGGGCGCCCAGTGCCTGCCGTCAGAACAGGGCGCCCAGGGCCGGCCTTCACGCCCCCAGGATCTCCGCCAGGTCGTAGGTGACCGGCTCCTCCAGTTGGGCGTAGGTGCAGCTCTCCGCCGTGCGGTCCGGGCGCCAGCGGCGGAAGCGGGCCGTGTGACGGAAGCGGACGCCGTTCTCCATGTGGTCGTACGCCACCTCGGCGACCTGCTCGGGCCGGAGCGGCACCCAGGAGAAGTCCTTCTTCGCCGACCAGCGGCTCGGCGCCCCCGGGAGCCGCGCCGTCTCGTGCGCCGCCTCGTCCGACCAGGCCGCCCACGGGTGCCCCCCGACCTCCGTCATCCGCAGCGGCTCCAACTCCGCCACCAGCTCCGCGCGCCGTCTCATCGGGAACGCGGCGCACACGCCCACGTGCTGGAGCGTGCCCCCGTCGTCGTACAGGCCCAGCAGCAGCGAACCGACCACCGGTCCGCTCTTGTGGAAGCGGTAGCCGGCGACGACCACGTCCGCCGTGCGCTCGTGCTTGATCTTGAACATGGCGCGCTCGTCCTGCCGGTAGCGCAGATTGAGCGGCTTGGCGATCACTCCGTCCAGACCCGCCCCCTCGTATTGCTCGAACCACTGCTCGGCCAGCTCGCGGTCCGTGGTCGCCGGGGCGAGGTGGACGGGTGCGGTGACCTCGGAGAGGGCCAGTTCAAGGAGCGCGCGCCGATCGGTGAGCGGGACCTGGAGCAGCGACTCGTCATTCAGGGCGAGCAGGTCGAACGCGACGAAGGAGGCCGGGGTCGTCCCGGCCAGCATCCGGACGCGGGAGTCCGCCGGATGGATGCGTTCGGTCAGGGCGTCGAAGTCCAACCGCCCCTCCCGGACGATCACCACCTCGCCGTCCACCACGCAGCGCTCCGGCAGCCGCTGCCGCAACGCCTCGGCCAGCTCCGGGAAGTACCTGGTCAGCGTCTTACCGGTACGGCTGCCGATCTCCACCTCCGGCCCGTCGCGGAACACGATCGCCCGGAACCCGTCCCACTTCGCCTCGTAGTGCATGTCCGGCGGGATCTTCGCCACGGACTTGGCGAGCATCGGTTTCACGGGCGGCATCACCGGGAGATCCATGCTCCGATTCTGCGACCACGCGGTGAGATTCGCCCGGTATCGAGCGATACGCACCCGATGCAGCGGATGTGATTCGCCCGGGTATGCGGCATCTGGCTGTTCCGCCTACGGTGGCTCGCATGGGTGAAGCGGTGGAACTGGACGTGGCGGGGCGGACGGTACGGCTGTCCAGCCCGGACAAGATCTTCTTCCCGGAGCCCGGCCTCACCAAGCTGGACCTCGCCCGGTACTACATCGCCGTCGGCCCCGGCATCCTGCGGGCCCTGCGCGACCGCCCCACCACCCTGGAGCGCTACCCCGAGGGTGTGACCGGCGAGAACTTCTTCCAGAAGCGGGCCCCCAAGAACATGCCCGACTGGATCCCGACCGCCCACATCACCTTCCCCAGCGGCCGCAGCGCCGACGAGATGTGCCCCACCGAGGTCGCCGCCGTCGTGTGGGCCGCCCAGTTCGGCACCCTCACCTTCCATCCGTGGCCGGTCCGCCGCGACGACGTGGACCGACCCGACGAGCTCCGGATCGACCTCGACCCCCAACCCGGCACCGACTACGCCGACGCGGTCCGCGCCGCCCATGAACTCCGTGAACTTCTGCACGAGTACGGCGGCCTGCGCGGCTGGCCCAAGACCTCCGGCGGCCGTGGCCTGCACGTCTTCGTCCCGATCCGGCCCGACTGGACCTTCACCCAGGTACGCCGCGCCGCCATCGCCGTCGCCCGCGAACTGGAGCGCCGGATGCCGGACCAGGTGACCACGGCCTGGTGGAAGGAGGAAAGGGGCGAGAAGATCTTCGTCGACTACAACCAGACCGCCCGCGACCGCACCATCGCCTCCGCCTACTCCGTACGGCCCCGCCCACACGCCCCCGTCTCCGCGCCTCTCACCTGGGACGAGGTGGGCGTCGCCGTCCCCCGCGACTTCGATCTGGCGACCATGCCGCCGCGTTTCGCCGAGGTCGGTGACGTCCACGCCGACATGGACGACCACGCGTTCTCTCTCGAAGCCCTGCTGGAGCTGGCCGCCCGCGACGAACACGACCACGGGCTCGGCGATCTGCCGTACCCGCCGGAGTATCCGAAGATGCCGGGGGAGCCGAAGCGGGTGCAGCCGAGCAGGGCGAAGAAGACATGACGGTGGCCCGCGCCCCTCGCGGGACACGGGCCGCCTGAGTTCCCTACAGTTCCTTGATCCGGATGTCCCGGTAGGAGACGACATCCGTGGTGCCGTGCACCTGGAGTCCGAGGTGACCGGAGGCGAAGCGTCGCCCGTCCGTGCCCGGGTCGTCCGAACGCGGTGGGGCGAACTCCTGGCCGCCGGTGTTGTCGAACTCGTTGATCAGGACGCCGTTGCGGAAGACCGAGTAGTGCTGGTCGACCACCCTGATCTCGTAGTCGTTCCAGGTGCCCTTCTGGGTGACGCCCGCACCGGCGAGCCCCACCCGGTCGAAGCCGTAGACCGACCCCGTCTTGTACATGTCGCCGTCGGGGCGGTCGAGGACCTGCACCTCATGGCCGTACTTGATGGCCACCCACTCCGGCCGCGACTCCTCCGGATGGTCGTGGACCGAGGGGAAGCGGACGAACACACCGGAGTTGGCGTTGCCCGTGCCCGGCGCGTCGTCCCGCCACTGCAGGCGCAGCGAGAAGTCGCCGTACTTCCGCTCGGGGAACCACAGCATGCCGAGCCCGGCCTTCGTCGTCCCGGAGGTGATCGAGCCGTCATTGTTCAGGCCGAACGAACCGCCGCCCACCTGCTGCCACTTGGCGAACGACTCGGCCGTGCCGTCGAGGATCGTGCGGTAGCCCTCCGTCTGGCCGGGCCTGCCGATCCCGGACTCCTCCGCCGCCTCCTTCACGGCGGTGTACTCGCGCAGGTCGACGACCCCTTCCCGGAACAGCTTGTCGAGGACGGTGTCCACGTGCTTCAGGAACAGCGCGTGCGACGTCCACTCCTTCTCGTCCTCGATCAACTCGTTGATCCGGCAGCGGCTGTTCGTGACCCGGTTCGGCACCCCCGAGTCGACCGTGCCGACGAAGACCGTCAACCTCTCGTCGTACTCGGCGCAGTTGGGCGCGGGGACCCCGCCGCCCGCGACGACGGTGAAGCTGACCGAGCGCGCGGCGGCCGTGTTGCCCGCCTTGTCGCTAGCCCGGTATGCGACCGTGTGGGTGCCCGCCCGGTCGACCACCACGGGGGCGGTGTAAGCGAGATAGGGGCCGCCGTCCAGCGAGTACTCGACGGCGGCGACACCCGATCCGCCGTGGTCCGTGGCACCGACGGTGACCTTCGCGCTCCTCAGGTACGCGCCGGCGGAGTTCCGGTCGCCCTCGACGGTCACGCCCGTCACCGGGGGTGTGGTGTCGTCGGCCGGTGGGGCGACGACGGTGAAGCCGACGCTCTTCTCGGCGGCGACGTTGCCCGCCTTGTCCGTGGCCCGGTAGCGCACCTTGTGCGTGCCGACCTCGTGCACCATCACGGGCGCGGTGTAACGCTGCCAGGCCCCCGAGTCGCCGAGGGCGTACTCGATGGTGTTGACCCCCGACCCGGTGTCCGACGCGGAGACGGTGACCGTCGCCATGGCGACGTACTCGCTCTGGTGGCGGTCACTGTGGCCTTGACCCGTCGGCGGGGCGGGGTCCCCAAGAACCGAGTGGTCGAGGGGACGCCCCTGCCCTACCCATGCCGGGGATCGTGCAGTATTGGCGCCCTCGCCTGCCGCAGCAGGCGATTCAGGTCCGTACCGCGATGCGGTACCTCCACGGGTTCCTGCTTCACAGGCCCTTGCCTCTCCCAAGGGGAGCCGGTCTCACATGGGCCTCCACAAGCGTCACTTTCCGCCCGCCCGGCGGTAGGTTCGCCAGTAGAACTGACGGACGTCACGAAGCTAGCAACTCAGAACCGCCACGCGGGAACTATGGCGGTTCAGTCACCCAAAGGAGTGATGTGGTCGCGTGTGGTACCGGTCAGGATGAGCGTCACCTCGGCCGTTTACCGGCCGCCCTGGTCGTCGCCGGGGTTGGCGAGGATGTTGAGCGGCACGTCGTTGTTGTACTCGGGGTCGGAGACGTCGAACGTCAACGTGTGCGGCATCCCCATGGTGTTGCCGGTCGCCTTGCTGTTCTCGAAGACCAGGGTGGCCGGACCCGCCACGGCGGTCTGCGGCGCGGTCAGGTACTTGGTGATGTCGTCACCGGCGGTCCAGGTGAGCACCTGGGCGGCGGCCTTCTCCCGCACCCCGTCCGTACCGCCGGACGCGGGCGTCGACGTGAGCCCGAGGACCATCAGCAGGGCCGCCAACAGGGCCGCCCACAAACGCCTTTGTCGCATCACTCCGCCTTCCTCGCCAGCTCGTCGGCCGCCGGTGTCGGGCCGCCGCCCGTGTAGGTGACGCGCCACAGCGCCGACTTGGCGTCCGAGGTGAAGAAGCCGCGTCCGTAGTCCAGGACGTACAGCGCGCCGTCCGGACCGAACTTCCAGTCCATGAGGTTGCTGATGCCGTCGGCCCCGACCGGCACGATCTTCTTCAGCGACTCCGCGTGGACCGGGAGTCCGCCGCTGCCCTGGTTCTTCGGGTCCATGACCACCGCGTGGCGCGGCTGGTCGGAGTCGTAGAAGTCGCCGACGAACCACTTGCCGTCCCAGTAGGCGGGCCAACGGACGGAGTTGTCGCCCGACGCGGAGTAGCGGTAGACCGGGCCGTTCATCGTGGCCTGGCCGCCGCCCTTGAGCCACGGCAGCAGGTACTTGGCGTCCTCGTTCTTGTAGGAGGGGATGCCGCTCGTGTCCCGGGGGAAGTCGGGGGCGCCGCCCTGCGGTGAGTACCAGATGTTGTTGCCGGTCACCGGGGGCAGGTTGACGAGTCCGTCGTTGTTCGGGGACTCGTTCTTCGGGTGGTCGCAGTCGTACCACCCGAGCGGCTTCGACGGGTCCGGCAGGTCGCGGTCCCGGTAGGGCTGCTTGTTGCCCATGCAGTACGGCCAACCCCGGTTGCCCGCCTCGGTGATGGCGGCGAAGGTGTCGTACTTGGCGGGGCCCCAGGTCGTCGAGGGCGCGCTCGCGTCCGGGCCGACCCAGCCGGCGTAGAGGACGTCGGTCTGCCGGTCGACGAAGATCCGGGCGGGGTTCCTGACCCCCATCACATAGATCTCGCCGCGGGTCTTGCCGCCGCCCTCGGCGGTTTCCCTGCCCGTGAAGAGGTTCCCGACGGGCAGTGTGTAGGTGCCGTCGGGCTCCGGATGGATGCGGAGGATCTTGCCGTTGAGGTTGTTGGTGTTCCCGGCGGTGCGGCGCGCGTCGGCGAAGGAGACGCCCTTGTAGTCGGGCTCGGGGTTGTTGCCCGAGTAACCGGCGCTGAAGCCGCTGGAGTTGTTGTCGCCGGTCGCGATGTACAGGTTGCCCTTGGAGTCGAAGCTCATGCCGCCGCCCGCGTGACAGCAACTATGGATCTGCACCGGCCACTTGAGCAGGACCTTCTCGCTGCTCGGGTCGAGCTTGTTGCTCGCGAGGTCGAGGGTGAAGCGGGAGACGCGGCGCTCGGCCATCCGGGTGTCACGGTTGATCTCGGAGTGCGGCGTGTAGTGCAGGTACACCCAGCCGTTCTGCTGGAAGCCGGGGTCCAGCTCGATGCCCAGCAGGCCCTCTTCGACCTTGATCAGCTCGTCGCCGCCGCCCTTGTTGCCGAAGACGGTGAGCGCGCCCGCGAGGGTGACCTTCTTCGTCATCGGGTCGTAGACGTGGATCTCGCCGTTGCCCTTGCCGATGTCAGGGTTGTTCCAGTCGGTGACCACGGGCTGGGAGGAGTCGGCGCCGCCCCGGCCGATGTACAGCACCCGCCCGTCGGGTGCGGTGACCAGGCCGTGCGGTTCACCGATCTGGTCGTTCTGCCCCGGCTGGTTGGGCCGGGTGAGCCGCTCCGCCTTGTAGTGGGCGGTGATGGTCGCCTTGCAGTCCGCCTGCGCGAGACGGGAGGTCCAGAGCAGGGCGCCGCGCAGATGCGCACGGAAGTCGGACTCGTCGTACGCGGAGACGGTCCCGCCCATGCCCGTGTAGAAAGAACGGCCGCCGTCGTAGTCGCGGCACCAACTCACCGGGTGGTCCCAGCCGTTGGCGCCGGTGCCCGGCTGGTAGGTCGACTCGCGGACCCGGGCCACCGTGTGCACGGAACCCGACGGGTTCTTGGTCCAGTTGAGCCACTTGTCGGGCCGCTTCCACTGCATCGGCAGGTCCTTGGTGGCCGGGTGCCGCCGGTCACCGACCTCGACGGTCGCCCGCTGCACGGTCGTGGGACTGGACGCGGCAGGACGGGCACCGATCAGTCCGGTGAACCAGTCCGAGTACGGTTCGGCGCGCGCCGCGTCATGGACGCCGACGAATCCGCCGCCCGCCTCCATATAGGTCTCAAGCCCCGCCTCCTGCTCGGGATCCAGGACGTCACCGCCGCCGGTCAGGAAGACGACGGCGTTGAACCCGCTCAGCCGGGTCTCGTCGGTGAAGACGGAGGCGTCGTCGGTGGCGACGACCCCGAACCGCTCGGCGGCCGGCCCGGACAGCCCGATCCGTTCGATCGCCTCGATCCCGGCGTTCACCACGGGCGACTCGTCCCCGGCCGCCGCGGAGCCGTGGAAGATCAGCACCCGCGGGCCGGAGCCGCCCGGCGGCGACTTGATCGACATCGTTGTCAGCGATGGCTCCGGCGCTGGTCGCGCCTGGGCCGCGGGGCCCGACAGGAGCCCCGCCGTGACGACCGAGGCGGTCAGGGTGGCCGCCCAGGCCCGTCTCTTCGCGTCGCTCAACCCTCGTAAGTACATGGGCACCTCCTCGGTCACAGCAACAGCGCCAAGGAAGCTAGCCCGCTTTGACACGACTCGCCAATAGCTATGACCGGAATGGTCTGAACTTTGTCCTGGGTGTGGATAAACGATCGTGCGGCCGCTACCGTCTCACAGGTTGATCACAGCTGCGTCTGAGCAAGATCCGTATCGGCGTGGGGAGTTCCGCATGGGCGGGATGGACAGACGAGGGTTCAACCGGCGGGTGCTGCTGGGTGGCGCGGCCGCCGCGACATCGTTGTCCGTGGCCATCGAGACCGTCGGCACCTCCGGGGCCGCGAGCGCCGCCACGCAGGCGAGGACGGCCCCGGCGGGCGGCGTGGTCCGGCACATCAAGATGTACGCCGAGAAACTGCCCGGCGGGCAGATGGGTTACGGCCTGGAGAAGGGCAAGGCCTCGATACCGGGCCCACTGATCGAACTCAACGAGGGCGACACCCTGCACATCGAGTTCGAGAACACGATGGACGTGGCCGCGAGCCTGCACGTCCACGGCCTGGACTACGAGATCTCCAGCGACGGCACCAAGCAGAACCGCAGCGACGTCGAACCCGGCGGCACCCGCACCTACACCTGGCGCACCCACGCCCCCGGAGCCCGCAAGGACGGCACCTGGCGTGCGGGCAGCGCCGGTTACTGGCACTACCACGACCATGTCGTCGGCACCGAACACGGCACGGTCGGCGTCCGCAAGGGTCTCTACGGTGCCGTCATCGTCCGGCGCAAGGGCGATGTGCTGCCCGACAAGACCGTCACAGTCGTCTTCAACGACCTGCTCATCAACAACAAACCCGCGCACTCCGGCCCCGACTTCGACGCGACCGTGGGCGATCGTGTCGAGTTCGTCGTCATCACCCACGGCGAGTACTACCACACCTTCCACCTGCACGGTCACCGCTGGGCCGACAACCGCACCGGCATGCTCACCGGCCCCGACGACCCCAGCCAGGTCATCGACAACAAGATCGTCGGCCCCGCCGACTCCTTCGGCTTCCAGGTCATCGCGGGCGAGGGCGTGGGAGCGGGTGCCTGGATGTACCACTGCCACGTCCAGAGCCACTCCGACATGGGCATGGTGGGACTGTTCCTGGTGCGCAGGACGGACGGCACGATCCCGGGGTACGAGACGCACACGCCGCACAGTACGGACGGGTCGGACGGGTCGGACGGGTCGGACGGGTCGGCCGAGTCCGGCGAGGCGCACCAGCACTGAGGTCTCAGCGAACGGCAGGCCGCCCCGGCCGCCGCCGCTCGCCGGTGTCCCGTCGGCCGATGGCCTCGGCCACCTCCTCGATCGCGGTACGCAACAGGTCGCCGTACGCGTTCTGCCCGAGGTTCGGGGCGTACCGCCTGGCCGCGTCGATGTGCTCGGTGGCGGCTTCGAAGGAGGCGAGCCGACGGTGGTCGTCCGCGAGGTTGAGGTGCAGGGACGGGTAGAAGCCCGCGCGGCGCAGACCGGCGCCGTGCTCCCGCACGCGTTCCTCGGTCGCGGCGTCGGCGGCGTCCAGGGCCCGCACGTTCCAGGTCAACGCCCGGGCGGGGTCGGAGGGGAAGAGATCCGCCAGGTGGTGCGCGAGGACGCAGCGGTGCAGCGCGTCACCGGTGACGCCGATCGTGGACCACAGGTCCAGGAGCTTCCGGCGGGCCGATTCGATGTCCCCGGCATGTCCTTCGGCGACGGCTCCGCCGATGGCCTCCATGATCGGATCGGAGCCGGCGGGAATGGTGTGCACGGGGGTGGTGCTCGTGGGAGCGGTGTTCACGGAAGTGGTGTTCACGGGAGTGTCCTCGTCGTCATCATTCGGTCGCGGGCTGCGGCCGGACGGGCATGGCCAGGGTGGTGAGGTCGCCGCGGTCGGCCGAGCGGACCGTGACCGGCTGATCGGACCCTCGTAGATCGAGCATCACGTCGGGACCGACGGCGGTGCTCACGGCCGGGTAGAGCGTCGTGAGTTCGAAGCAGATGTCGAGTTCTCGTCCCACCACGGTGGCGGGGAGCCGCCGCCTGCCGGGCCGCCCGCCACCGGACACCCGGAGCTCCGTCCCGTTCTCGGCCACTCGCAGCGCGACCCGTTCACCGAGGTCCTCCTCCAGCGCGCGCAGGAGCGACCCCTTCGCGACCGTCACGCGGGTGCCCACCTCGGGCAGCGCGTCGAGCATCGCCCGGAAGTCCGGGAACTCCGCTGTCAGCGACCGGCAGTACTGGTCCTCCCGGCCCTTCAGACGCAGCCGGACCCCCTGCGCCGTCGCCTCGACGCGCACCAGCGTGCTCCGGCGGACCTCGACCACCGCCGCCCGCAGTTCGTCGCCGGCGACCGTGGCTGCCCAGGTCGCGGCCGGGGGCTCGGACGGGACGAGCGTCCGGGTCGAGAGCCGGTAGCGATCGGTGGCGGTCAGGGTGACGGCCTCCCGGTCCACCTCGACGCGCAGGCCGCCCAGCACCGGCAGCTCCGGATTCCGGGCGGTCGCGGTCAGGACCTGCTCCACCGCGTCGGCCAGCACGGGACCCTGCAACGCGACGACCGGCAGACCCGGCACGGCACGGAGGGACGACTTGACGAGCCCGGCCGTCCGCTGCGCGGCCACGGCCTCCCCGAGGACGCGTGCGACATGGTCGTCGATCAGCCGTGCGGCCTCCTCGGGGCCGGCGTCGAGGACCGCCTCGACGGCCGTGAGCGGCATGGCGATCTCGCGCAGCCGCCGGAGGGCGGTCGCCCGGCCCACCTGGTCGGCGGTGTAGTAGCGGTAGCCCGACGCCGGGTCGACCTCGGCGGGAGACAGCAGCCGAGAGTCGGCGTAGAACCGCAGCGCGCTGGAGGTCAGACCGGTGCGGCGGGCGAAGACGCCGATCGGCATCAGTTCGGGATTCGGATTCGGTTCGGAAGGGGGCACCCGGCCATCCTCGGCCTTCAACCAACTCGAAGGTCAACACCGGCGGGACGGGGGCCGGGGAGCGCTCTCAACGGGTTCTTCTCCAGGGCTATCCTGAGCGGAGCCGCACCGGAGGAGTGTTCCGCAGTGACCGAGACAGCGTCGCGTCCCACGTTGGAGGCCGTGGCCGCGCGGGCCGGGGTGTCCAGGGCGACGGTGTCGCGGGTCGTCAACGGGGGCGAGGGCGTCCGCGAACCCCTGGTCGAGCGGGTACGGAAAGCCGTCGAGGAGCTCGGATACGTGCCGAACCAGGCGGCCCGCAGCCTCGTCACCCGGCGGCACGACGCCGTGGCCGTGGTGATCGCCGAGCCGGAGACCAGGGTCTTCGCCGATCCCTTCTTCGCCCTGCAACTCCGGGGAATCAGCAAAGAGCTCACCGCGCACGACTCACAGCTCGTGCTGCTGCTCACCGAAGGACCCGAGGACTACGCCCGGGTGGGACGGTATCTGGCGGGTGGACACGTCGACGGGGCGCTCGCGTTCTCGCTGCACCTCGACGATCCGCTGCCCGCGCTGATCCAGGGCGCCGGCGTACCCACCGTGTTCGGCGGCCGTCCCGGCTGGGCCGACGGCGCGCGCGGCGACACGGCCACCGTGTACGTCGACAGCGACAACCGGGGCGGCGCGCGGGACGCCGTACGCCATCTCGTCGCCCTCGGCCGCACCCGGATCGCCCACATCACCGGGCCCCCCGACCAGACCTCCGCCGTGGACCGGCTCGACGGGTTCCGGGACGTCATGGTGGACGCCGACCCCCGGCTGATCGTGGAGGGTGACTTCACCCCGGCGGGCGGGGAGCGGGCGATGCGGGAACTCCTCGGCCGCTGCCCGGAGTTGGACGCGGTGTTCGCCGCCAACGACGTGTCCGCGTCCGGCGCGCTGCGTGTGCTGCGTGAGCTCGGGCGGCGGGTTCCCGAGGACGTCGCCGTGGTGGGCTTCGACGACATGCTGCCGGTGGCCGAGCAGTCCGATCCACCGTTGACGACGGTCCGTCAGGACATAGAGGGGATGGGCCGGTTGATGGCCCGGCTGCTGCTCCGGGGCCTCGAACGGCGAGCCCCCGAGGAGCAGGGTGGTCAGGGCCCGGCAGGCACGCCGTCCAGTGTGGTCCTGCCGACCACCCTGGTACGACGCGCCTCCGCGTAGTACCCCGGCCCGTGCGACCAGCCACGACGTCGCCGGGCACGGGAATCGCGGCTTCACCGGCGGAGCGCTCAGGCGCCCACCGTCACAGTGAACCGCCGCGGGTTCCCGTCGTGGGCCGCGCCCGACACGTCCGGCCGGCCGTCGGGGCGTACGTCGTCGTACGGGAACGCGTACCCGATGGGCGAGTTGGCGTGCACCACGCGAGCCCAGTGGTTCGTCACCGGCCCCTGGTAGTAGTCGGCCGCCGTCGCCCCGTTCGGCTGGGAGGGGTGACTGAGCATGAGCGAGCGGTTGAACCCGGCGGCGAGACGGGCGAGGAGCGCCTTCTTGTCGTCGGGGTCACCGGGGTTGTTGGCGAACGGACCGTGGTCGCAGGTGAAGATGTCCTTCGAGGTCGGCCTGGCGAAGGAGTGGCCGCCGGCGAAGGTGAGGGTGTCGCCCGAGACCCGGCCGGTGAGGACGCCACGGCCGCCCTGGAGGTCGATCCGCAGGTCCGTCCCACGGTACTTCTCCCACACCTGACCGACATAGGAGTCCCAGTAGGCGCGGAACGGCATCCGGTCGGGCTGACCGAAGTACGGCGCCATCAGGCTCTGCGGTGAGATGACCCGCAGCACCTCGCCGTCGCCGCCCCGGATGACGAGCCGGTCCCACGGCTGTCCGTCCCGCGCCGTCTGCGCCACCAGATCGGCGGCGATCCGGTCCACCGCCCCGTCGGGCAGCGGGGCGACGGTGTGCGTGGCGTCGCCCTCCAGCGTGAGACCGATCGGCAGGGCCGTCACCAGGTCGACATAGCTGATGTTCGCGAACAACTGCGTGGGATCGAAGGTGAACTCGCAGAACGACCAGATCTTGCCGTAGTTGGCATCGGCGGGCGTGGCGAAGGCGGGCTCGACCAGCGCTGGACCCGGATTCACGAAGAAGTCCAGGGTGTTGTCCCGTACGAAGTAGACGCGCGCACCGAACATTTGAGGAAGCGTCAGCACGACAGGCGCCGAACCGGCCGCGCCGAGCGGGATGGCGCAGTCCACCGGCAGTGGGGTCTGCGGTGCCGAGGGCGAGGTCGGCCGGTAGAGGCCGCCGTCGGCCCGCAGCAGCACCCAGGCGCCCGTCGACTGCTCGTGGCCGGTGACGTACGCCCGGACCGTGCCCGGCAACGAGGCGTTGCGCAGCGCGAGTTGACAGGTGGTGGGCGCGGCGTGGGCGGGAGAGCCGAGTGCGCCCCCGATGGCGGACGCGCCGGCGACGGCGGCGGTCGTGGACAGGAACATACGGCGGGAAATCACGGTGGGCCTCCTGGAACGTGGGGGAGTGGAGGCACAGCGGATGGGGCGCCCCTGCTGTGGTGCCCCCACTGTTCCCAGGGGACCTCCAGGCGTCAAGAGTTATGACTGAGAGCGCTCTCAAAAAGAGTGGGCGTTCATGAGGTGACGACGGATCGAGACGGCCGCAGGGGCAGCGGGGTGGCGCAGGGGCAGCGGGGTGGCGCAGGGCCAGCGGGATGCCGCAGGGGCAGAGGGATGCCGCAGGGGGCAGCGGGATCCTCCCTCCCCTCGGGGGCCCCTGGGCGGGGCGAGATCCGGCCCCTCAGCTCCCCGGCTGCTCGCTCTTGATCACCGCGAACCGTGCCCCGTACGGGTCGGACAGCTTGGCGAACCGCCCCGCACCCGCCAGGTCCATGGCCGGCGCACGCACATCGCCGCCGCGCTCCCGCGCCCGGCTCACCGCCGCGTCCGTGTCCGGGACCTCGAAGTACGGCAGCCAGTACGGTCCCGACCCGGACTCGCTCGGGTCCTCGTCGAGCGGGACGATGCCGCCGAACATGAACCTCGGTTCCGTCCCCGCCGGGTTCACACAGGTGTAGCTGCCGCCCGCGATGTCGATCGCGGAGGTCTCCCAGCCGAACACGGCGTTGAAGAACCCGGCGGCAGCGGGCAGATCCGGCGTGTACAGCTCCAGCCAGCACAGCGAACCGGGATCCATGACGACGTCCAGGCCCGTGATGCGGCGGGGCTGCCAGACGCCGAAGGGCACGCCCGCCCGGTCGGCGAGGACGGCCATACGGCCCTCGTCGGCGACGTCCATGGGCCTCATCAGCACGGAGCCGTGGGCGTGCTCGGCCGCCTCGGCGGTGGCGTCGGCGTCCGGGGTCTGGAAGTAGACGTTCCAGGACGGCGGGCCCTGCTCCGGGGGATTCTGCATGCCGGCCGCGGCGGTGCGGCCGTCGAGCCGGAAGAAGCCGTAGCCCCCCATCTCGGGGCCGGCCGACTGGAACTGCCAGCCGAAGAGATGCCGGTAGAAAGAGGCGGCACCGTCGATGTCGGGAGTGCCGAGGTCGATCCAGTTCGGGGCGCCGGTGACATAACGCGTGGTGAGCATCGCTGCCCTCCTCCGAGGGGGCCCAGGGGCTGTACTGCCGAGTCTGGCACCGGGTGCCGGTGATCGCGCGTGGGGTGGCTTGCGGGACGTCCCTGTGCGCGAGCGCGCGACATCACCTTGAGTGATCGGACGACTGTGCGGACGAGCGGTCAGACACATCGCGCGCGTCTGTTGATGTCGCGTTGATCGAACGTTTTTCGGTGCCCGGCACGATCCTCGGTATGCACAATGACACGATCACCCCGGTCCACAGCGCCTGGCAGGAGCGTGCGCTGTGTGCGCAGACGGGGGCAGACTTCTTCTTCCCCGAGCCCGGAAGCTCGGTGCGTGAGGCGAAGCGCATCTGCGGCATGTGCGAGATGCGTACCGCCTGTCTCGAGTACGCGCTGGCCAACGACGAACGGTTCGGCGTCTGGGGCGGACTCTCCGAGAAGGAGAGACTGCGACTCCGGCGCACCGAGAACGGCTGACGGGTCGGTGACGAACGCGGTGCGGCGCCGGGGCCGGCCGGGGTCACCGTCCGGTCCGGTCATAAATCGGTGGGCCTCGGCCGAAGCGGGCGCATAGGATCCGCGGGCGCGGTCCGGCCGTAGCGCAGAGGCAGGCGCACCGCCTTGCCAGGGCGGAAACGCCGGTTCGAATCCGTCGTCCGGACGGCGTTTCACGGTGGCGCACCGCGCCCGACGCACGGCGCCGCGCTGCTTCGGTGACCGCGTGGGCCGAGGGGGCAGCCGTCACACGGCACGGGACACGCGGGGCGGGGCACACATGAGCGACGACGACGGCAGCGGCGCCGACGGCGGCATCATCACCGAGGACGAACTGGCGGCCTTCCACCGCACGGTCGGCCGACTGAGGGCGCTGCCCGTGGACGACCCCGTGCGCCTACGTGCCGAGCGGGTCGCCGCGTCCTTCGCACGCGACGGATGGAAGCGTCGCCGTAAGGCACTCGGCGCCGAGAAGTCCGCCGCGGACGCCGCCGTGATGGCCGCGACCGCCACCGGGGCCCTGGGCCGGCGCGAGGACGCCCCGCTGTCGCAACGAGCGGCGGGCGGCGGGGGAGTTCTGCTGAAGTCGCGGCACTGCTATGTCTGCAAGGCGACCTATCGACAGGTCGACTCCTTCTACCACCGGCTGTGCCCGGACTGCGCCGCCGACAACACCGCCCGCCGCGCCCTCGGCACCGATCTCAGCGGGCGCCGCGCGCTGCTCACCGGCGGCCGGGTGAAGATCGGTTTCCAGCTGGCGCTGATGCTGCTGCGCGACGGCGCCGAGCTGCTCGTCACCAGCCGATTCCCGCACGACACCGTGCGCCGCTTCCGCGCCGAGCCCGGCAGCGGGAAATGGCTCGACCGGCTGACCGTCGTCGCCGTCGACCTGCGTGACCCGCGCCAAGTACTGGGCCTGTGCGATCAGTTGCGGCAGGAGGGCGAACCGCTCGACATCCTGGTCAACAACGCGGCCCAGACCGTACGGCGGCCGCCGGAGTCGTACGCGCTGCTGGCCGCCGGGGAGTACGACGCGCTGCCCGAAGGAGCCCGGCAGGCACCGGGGTTCACCCCGATGCGGATGCTGGGGGCCGGCGCCGCGACCCTGCCCGTCGTGCTGCGCGAGGCCGACGAAGCCGGGCTGCTGCCCGACCCCGCCCCGGAGAACTCCTGGTCGGCGCGGCTGGGTGAACTCGACCCCGCGGAGGTCCTGGAGACCCAGCTGGTCAACTCCCTCGCCCCGGCGCTCCTCTGCGACCGCCTGCTGCCGCTGCTGCTCGCCGCTCCGCGCCCCCGCCGCTACGTGGTCAACGTGACCGCTGTCGAGGGCCGCTTCGCCGTGCGGAACAAGACGGCCGGGCATCCGCACACCAACATGGCCAAGGCCGCCCTCAACATGCTCACCCGCACCAGCGCCGCCGAACTCGCGGAGCAGGGCGTCCACATGTGCGCGGTAGACACCGGCTGGATCACCGACGAGAACCCGGCCCCCAAGAAACACCGTATGGCCGACGCCGGCTTCCGCACCCCGCTCGACATCATCGACGGAGCGGCCCGCGTCTACGACCCGATCGTGCGCGGCGAGGCGGGCGACCCGGTGTCGGGAGTGTTCCTCAAGGATTATCGGGAGGCGGAGTGGTGAGGGGAACGGCTAGGCTCCCCGCAAGGGCGGGGCCGTAGCGCAGAGGCAGACGCGCCGGTCTCCAAAACCGGAACACGCTGGTTCGAATCCAGCCGCCCCGCCCCCCTGCGCCACAGCGCCGACGGTGAGGGGCCGTTACGCCCCGGCGCCCCGCGCCGCCATCCGTGCCTTGCGCGCCGCCAGCTTCTCGTCGAACTTGCGGGCCTCCGCGTCGAGTCCACCCATGTAGAGGCCGAGCTCTTCCTGGGCCTTCATGCCCTCGGGGCCGAGGCCGTCGATCTCCATGATCTTCAGGAAGCGGATGACGGGCGCGAGGACGTCGTCGTGGTGGATGCGCATGTTGTAGACCTCGCCGATCGCCATCTGCGCGGCGGCGCGCTCGAAGCCGGGCATGCCGTGGCCGGGCATACGGAAGTTCACCACGACGTCCCGCACGGCCTGCATGGTGAGGTCGGGAGCGAACTCGAACGCGGCCTTCAGCAGGTTCCGGTAGAAGATCATGTGCAGGTTCTCGTCGGTCGCGATGCGCGCCAGCATGCGGTCGCACACGGGATCACCGGAGTGGTGGCCGGTGTTGCGGTGCGAGACGCGCGTGGCGAGCTCCTGGAAGGCGACGTACGCGACGGTGTGGAGCATCGAGTGCCGGTTGTCCGACTCGAAGCCCTCGCCCATGTGCGACATACGGAACTGTTCGAGCTTGTCCGGGTCCACCGCGCGCGAGGCGAGCAGGTAGTCGCGCATCACGATGCCGTGCCTGCCCTCCTCCGCGGTCCACCGGTGCACCCAGGTGCCCCAGGCGCCGTCACGGCCGAAGAGGGTGGCGATCTCGTGGTGGTAGCTGGGCAGGTTGTCCTCGGTGAGCAGATTCACCACGAGGGCGATCCGGCCGATCTCGGTGACCTTCGACTGCCCCTTCTCCCAGGCCTCGCCGTCCTCGAAGAAACCGGGGAAGTTGCGGCCGTCGCTCCACGGCACGTACTCGTGCGGCATCCAGTCCTTGGTGACCTTCAGATGCCGGTTGAGTTCCTTCTCGACGACTTCCTCCAGCGCGTACAGCAGCCGCGCGTCGGTCCATTCGGTGGACGGGCTGCCGAGGTGAGGAGAAGTGATCGACACAGACGCTCCAGGGGACGTACAGGGGACGGGACTTCGTGGCCGGCCGCGGGCGGGCGACCTGAACCTACGGCATCGTAGGCTACGAATCCGTAGGTTACGATGCCGTAGGTTAAGTGTGCTGTAAAGCCCGCTGATCAGCGAGGGTCCCGGAAACGGCCGAGGGTATGCCGAAGGCCCCGTGGACCCGCAGGTCCCCGGGCCGGACGGGCGAGTGGCTCACCTGATCAGGCGTACAACTCCCGCAGTCGCACCGAGAGGCATGTCACACAGCCCTCGAGCTTCTCGAACTCGCTGATGTCCACCACCACGGGCTCGTAGCCGAGATCGGAGTACAGCTCCGCCGTCTTCGGCGCGCTCGCCGCCATCAGCAGTTTGTGGCCGCCGAGCAGCACCACATGCGCCCCGGCCTCCTCCGGCACCGGCAGGAAGCGCCCGAACAGCGACGGCGCGTCCATCTTGGGGATGTGCCCGACGACCGTGCCGTCGGGCAGCGCGGTGACCGCCGACTTCAGATGCAGCACCTTGCTCACGGGCACCGACACCACCCGCGCCCCGAGCGGCTCGAACGCGGCCCGAAGCTGCTGGACCCCGGCCGCGTTGGTGCGCCCGCCCCGGCCCACGAACACGGTGTCGCCGACCTTGAGGACATCGCCGCCCTCCAGCGTCCCCGGATCCCAGACCCAGTTCACCGAGCAGCCGAGCGCGGCCACGGCCTCCTCGATCCCGGCGGTCTCGTCGCGCCGGGACTCGGCGCCGGGGCGCGCGATCAGCGCCACGTTCTTGTACATCACCACGGTGTCCTCGACGAACACCGAGTCCGGGCAGTCGTCGGCCGGGTCCACCTCGATCGTCTCCCAACCGTGGGCGCGCAGGGCCTCCCCGTACGCCTCCCACTGCTCGCCCGCGAGGTCGACGTCCACCTTCGTGCGTTCGACGTGTGTGACGAGGCCTTCGGCCAGGCGAGGGCTGGGACGGCGGACGAGGGCCTTCTTGCTGGGCACGTGGGAGACTCCGAATCGAACGAGGGTTTTCCGGCGCCCGTGGAGCGACGCCGGTCAGCCATCATGCAACCCCGGCCCACGTGGACAAAACCCCCGAGGGCAGGCTGTGGCCCTCCTGAGATACTCGGCGGTAGCAAAGCCCTCGGCGGCGGCTCCGGCGAGGAAGTGGTCAGTCGGTCACTCCGACCTCCTCCGGTGTGGTCGCCCGCAGCTCGCCCTCCTCCATCAGCAGCCACCGGGTGATCCCGATCGACTCCAGGAACGGCAGGTCGTGGCTGGCCACGATCAGCGCGCCCTCGTACGACTCCAGCGCCGACGTCAACTGCCGCACGCTCGCCATGTCCAGGTTGTTCGTCGGCTCGTCCAGCATCAGCAGCTGCGGGGCGGGCTCGGCGAGCATCAGGGCGGCGAGGGCGGCCCGGAAGCGCTCCCCGCCGGACAGCGTCGCCGCCGGCTGGTCGGCCCGCGCGCCCCGGAACAGGAAGCGGGCCAGCCGCGCCCGGACCCGGTTGTTCGTGGCCTCCGGAGCGAACCGGGCCACGTTCTCGGCGACCGTCAGCTCGTCGTCCAGGACATCGAGCCGCTGCGGCAGGAACCGCATCGGCACATGTGTCCTCGTCTCGCCGCCGACCGGCTCCAGCTCGCCCGCGATCGTCCGCAGCAGCGTGGTCTTGCCCGCGCCGTTGCGCCCGATCAGCGCGATCCGCTCCGGGCCGCGCAGGTCGAAGCCGCCGCGCACCCGGGCGCCGTACTTCAGCTCCAGGTCCAGGAGTGTGAGGACCGTGCGGCCCGGCGGCACGGCCGTGTACGGCAGCTCCACGCGGATCTCGTCCTCGTCCCGTACCGCCTCCACCGCCTCGTCGAGGCGCTCCTTGGCCCCGGCGAGCCGCTCCTCGTGCAGGACGCGGTGCTTGCCCGCGGACTCCTGGGCGGCGCGCTTGCGCAGCCCCGCGACGATCTTCGGTACCCGCTTCTGATCCTGCATCTTCTGCCCGAACCGCTTGCGCCGGGCCAACTTGACCTGGGCGTCGACGAGTTCGCGCTTCTGCTTCTTCAGATCGGCCTCGGCGACCCGCAGCATCCGTTCGGCGGCCTCCTGTTCGGTGGCGAGCGCGGCCTCGTAGGCGGAGAAGTTGCCGCCGTACCAGGTGACCTCGCCGGCGTGCAGATCGGCGATCTGGTCGACCAGGTCCAGGAGTTCACGGTCGTGGCTGACCACGATCATGACCCCGGACCACGACTCCACGGCCTCGTACAGGCGGCGCCGCGCGTACAGGTCGAGGTTGTTGGTCGGCTCGTCCAGCAGGAGGACGTCGGGGCGGCGCAGCAGCAGTGCGGCCAGGCGCAGCAGCACCGACTCGCCGCCCGAGATCTCCCCGATCGTGCGGTCCAGATCGATGTGACCCAGACCGAGTTGCCCGAGGGTCGCCAGGGCGCGCTCCTCCACGTCCCAGTCGTCCCCGACCGCCGCGAAGTGCTCCTCGGCCACGTCGCCCGCCTCGATCGCGTGCAGCGCGGCGCGGGCGGTGGCGATACCGAGCGCCTCGTCGACCTTCAGGCCGGTGTCGAGCGTGACGTTCTGCGGAAGGTAGCCGACCTCGCCGGCCGCACGGACGGCGCCGTCGGTCGGGGAGAGTTCACCGGCGATCAGCTTCAGCAAGGTGGACTTCCCCGACCCGTTGACCCCGACGAGACCGGTGCGGCCGGGGCCGAACGCGATCTGCAGATCGTCGAACACGGGGGTGCCGTCGGGCCAGGCGAAGGACAGGGACGTGCAGGTGAGGGACAGGGGAGTAGACATGAGGAACCTCGCGGGTGTGCGGGAAGCGGCCAGGGGCGACGCGTTCGAAACACCGCGAGGGGCGACACGACGAGGGGCAAGAGAAGAGCCCGCTGCCGAGGACGGCTCGTACGCCGAGGTCGCACGCAACGCACACAGGAAGGCCGTGATACGGCACGGTGTGTGACGCGGTGTCTCAGGACCTCAGACGAGCAACGTCCTTCTCCAATCGACGGCAACAGGACCGTGGAACAACGTACGGAGGGTCTCGGAGGGGTGTCAACGGATTAACGCGACGCCCGGACCCACCCCGCTTCAGCAGGCCGCCTCGGTAGACGTCCCGCCTCAGTAGACGTCCCGCCTCAGTAGGCGTCGCGCGTCAGTAGGCGTCCCGCATCAACTCCGCCAGATCGTGGTCCAGATCGACCTGGTGGTGCTCCAGGCCGAGCGGCACCAGGTCGGTCGTACTCTCCAGGAAACGCCGCACCTCACCGGCGTGGACGTGCACCACGGCGGTGCCCTCCGGGGCGTGGAACTCCAGGACCAGCCGCTCGTAGCCGTACGGACGCACGCGTACGTCCCCGTGGCCGACCGACTCCTCCATACCGGTGACGAGGAGTTCGCGGGCGAAGGTCCAGCAGACCTCGACACCCTCCAGCGTGGCCGGGGCGGGGAAGGTCATACGGACGGCGAAGGGATCCCGTCGGTCGTAGTGGAGCGTTGCGGGAATGCTCGGCATCCGCGGCGCGGCGGCGACGAGACGGGCCTCTACGGGCTGCTCGATGACGGTGGACAACGCCTTGCTCCCTTGTGACGGCTGGACGGACTCCGGATGGCTGAGACCGGGCATTTCAAGAGACGCGGGATCGGGCCGATCCGTGCACATGAGGGCCGAGTGACCTCTGTCACCGGGCCCAATCACTGAGGTGATCCATTTCTCATCCCGTGTCACGGGACATGGGAGAGGACACCGAACGCCACCCCGTGGTTCCCGGCCGAGGGCATCTGGACGGCACCGGACGGGTGGACTAACTTCGCCCGCCATGAGGGGCTTGGGGCAGTCGAGACGCAGGATTCGGACGAGTCGGACGATGGCGATGGGCCTGGCCGCGGTGGCGCTCGCCGCCGCCCTGGCGGTGCCCGCACAGGCGCATGGGGAGGGCCGTCCACCGCACTGGGAACTGAAGCAGACCGGTACCGACGTGCGCTTTCGCGGGCTCGCCGCCGTCAGCCGGAACAGCGCGTGGCTGGCCGGCTCGGCGGGGACCGTGCTGCGCACCGACGACGGGGGCAGGACCTGGCGCGACGTCTCACCGGCCGGCGCACAGGATCTGCAGTTCCGGGACGTCGAGGCATTCGACGCGCGCAGGGCGGTCGTGCTGGCCATCGGCGAGGGCGAGGCCTCCCGCGTGTACCGCACGGACGACGGCGGTGCGACCTGGACCGAGTCGTTCCGTAACACCGACCCGCGCGCCTTCTACGACTGCCTCACCTTCTTGGACCCTCGCCACGGGCTCGCCATGAGCGACCCGGTGGACGGGAAGTTCCGGATCCTGTCCACCAAGGACGGCGGCCGGTCCTGGAAGGTCCTGCCGAACGAGGGAATGCCCCCGGCGCTGGAGGGCGAGGCAGGGTTCGCGGCGAGCGGGCAGTGCCTGGTCGGCGCGGGTCCCCGCGATGTCTGGCTGGCCACCGGAGGGGCGGCACGCGCGCGTGTGCTGCACTCCGCCGACCGGGGGCTGACCTGGACGGCCGCCGACACCCCGGTCCCGGCGGGCGACCCCGCCCGGGGCATCTTCGCGCTGGCCTTCCGGGACCGGGCGCACGGCATCGCCGTCGGCGGCGACTACCGCGCCGACCAGCCGTCCCCGCAGGCCGCGGCCACCACCGGCGACGCCGGCCGCACCTGGGCGGCCGCCGCACAACCGCCGCCCGCCTACCGCTCCGGCGTCGCCTGGCTCCCGTACAGCCGTACGGCCGCGCTCGCCGTGGGTCCCACCGGCACCGACCTCACCACCGACGGCGGCCGCACCTGGCGCACGGTCGACACCGGCTCGTACGACACCGTCGACTGCGCCCCCGACCGGGGCTGCTGGGCGGCGGGGGAGAAGGGGCGCGTGGCCCGGCTGGAGAACTGAGCGGACAGCGACTTCCATGGGTTGCGGCTGATGAAAGGGGATACTTGAGACGTGTTCGCATCACGAAGGGAGTGATCGGCCATGCCACGCGGTTCGAGCCCCAAGAGGGAACGCCAGTACGAGCACATCAAGGAGAGTGCCCAGGACCGCGGAGAGAGCGAGTCGCGGGCGAAGGAGATCGCCGCGCGGACCGTCAACAAGGAACGCGCCCGGTCCGGTGAGTCCAGGACGGCGAGCCGCACCTCCACCAAGGACATGTCGTCGAGCAAGCGCGGCGGCCAGCGCTCGCACAAGGGCTCCGAGGGCCCCACCTACGACCAGCTCTACGAAGAGGCCAAGCGGAAGGGCATCCAGGGCCGGTCGGACATGAACAAGAGCCAGCTCCAGCGCGCCCTCGGCAACAAGTAGCCCCGGGCCGCGCCCCCGCGCCGGGATGCGTACGCTCGTCAGCACCATGACGACCGTACGCATCCCGGCGGGCTGGCCCGCCACCGAAGAGCAAGCCCTCGCCGTGCAGGACGAGTTGCGGGACAAGGTGATCCTCGACGAGTCCGGACCACCGCCCGGCACCGGGTACGTCACCGGAGTCGACGTGGCGTACGACGACGAGCGGGACGTGGTCGCGGCGGCGGCCGTGGTGCTGGAGGCGGCGACGCTGGACGTGGTCGCCGAGGCCACGGCGATCGGTCAGGTCTCCTTCCCGTACGTCCCCGGACTGCTGGCCTTCCGCGAGATCCCCACCGTGCTCGCCGCCCTCGACGCACTTCCGCGCGACCCCGGACTCGTCGTCTGCGACGGCTACGGCCTCGCCCATCCCCGCCGCTTCGGTCTCGCCGCCCATCTCGGCGTCCTCACCGGACTCCCCACGATCGGCGTCGCCAAGAACCCCTTCACCTTCACGTACGACGACCCGGACACGCCGCGTGGCAGTGCCTCCCCGCTCCTCGCGGGCGCCGAAGAAGTGGGCCGCGCCCTGCGCACCCGCGACGGCGTCAAACCCGTCTTCGTCTCCGTCGGCCACCGGGTGAGCCTCGACAACGCCTGCGCCCACACCCTCGCCCTCACCCCGGCCTACCGCCTCCCCGAGTCCACCCGCCGGGCCGACTCCCTGTGCAGACGGGCGCTGCGGGCCACCACCGACTGAACCCACGGCCGCGTCGGTCGCCACGGCGCGAAACGCGTACCCGATACCTGAGTACGAACTGAGTAGGAGTGCGGATGCCGGTGCGCGTCATGATCGGCAGGCTTGCCGCATGACGACGCACCGAGCCCCGAAGCCCGCCCCCAGCCCCACCCAGTCCGTCGAGCGGGCCGTGACGGCCGGACTGCTGCTCGCCGTGATCGCCGGGCTGGCCTGGATCGCCGGCATGGTCTACACGCTCACCGGTTGGGCCCAGTAGGGGCTCACCCGGTGAGCGCAGCAGGGCCCCGTCAGCCGGTGGCCCGAGAACGGCTTCCACCCGCTCGCACCGCGCGGCCGTGCCGCACTACCGGGACGCCGCCACCCGGAACGTGATCCCCGCCGCGCGCAGCCGCTCGATCAGCGCGTCACCCATTGCGACCGCCGTCGTGACCTGCCCCGATGTGGCCGGGAGGTCGTCGAGGGCCAGACACAGCGCGGACTCTGCGAACATCTTCGCCGTCTCGCCGTAGCCGGGGTCGCCGCCCGCGACCTCCGTGAAGACCCGGCGCCCGCCGCCCTCGCCCACGAACCGCACCGAGAACCAGCTCTTCGCCCGCTTCTCCGAACTCGGCCCCTCACCCGGCTTCAGCCGGTCGCCCAACCAGCGCCGCGCGGGCGATACCTGGGCGGCGGCGAACACGGCGCCGACCAACGCGACCCCGCCCACCGCGAACGACAGGGTCTTCACGGCCGCGTATTGGCGGTAACGGAAGTCCGGACCGTAGCGCGGCAGGGCGCGCGCCGAACGCTGCACCACAGCCGCGTCGATGGTCGGCAACGGCAGCGCCCACGCACCGACCTCCTTGGCGTACCGGGGCGCGCTCACCGGCGCGTACGCCCGTCGCCCCACCGTGCGCGGCTCATGCCGTTTGCGGTCCTGCGCCGCGGCCGCCGTCTGGCGGGTGCGGGAGAACCCGGTGAGCGCGGAGTGGAACGTCCCGCCCGAGACCCTGCCCCCGGCACGCACGAACCCGTCCACGGTGATCGGCACGTCCTCCGGGAGCTGCCGCACCGTGAAGTACACGCCCAGGTCGTGCGGTATCGAGTCGAAGCCCGCCGCGTGGACGATCCGGGCGCCGGTCTCGCGAGCGCGTGCGTCGTGCCGGACGAAGGTCAGGTCGACGAACTCGGGCTCACCGGTGAGATCGAGGTAGTCGGTGCCCTCGTCGGCGCAGGCTGCCACCAACTCCTCGCCGTAGGTGATGTACGGGCCTACGGTCGTGGCCACCACCCGCGCCTGCCGGGCGAGTTCGCGCACGGCCTCCGGGTCGGCCCCGTCCGCCTGGACGACTCCGATCTCCGCGCCGCCGGGCAGTCGCTCGCGCAGCGTGGCGAGCTTCTCCGCGTTGCGCCCGGCGATCGCCCAGCGCAGCCCCTCGGGCGCGTGTTCCGCGAGATACTCCGCGGTGAGCTGCCCGACGAACCCCGTGGCCCCGTAGAGCACGATGTCGTACACCCGATCCGCCCTGCCCTGCCCACTGCTCAATGGAACCCCTCAGCACTCGGCACCGTGCCGTTGTCGGTGGCTGAGGCTAGCGTGAGGAACGAGCAGCCGAACGCGCGGGATCCGGAGGTGGTCGTGACCGTACCCAGGAACGCCCTGAAAAAGTGGGAGAAGGTGCGCGGGTTCGCCCTCGGGATGCCCGGTGCGGTCGAGGAGTTCCCCTGGGGGGAGAGCGTCGCGAAGGTCAACAAGAAGGTGTTCGTGTTCCTCGGCGTCGACGACGGCAGCTATGCGTTGGGTGTCACCGTGAAGCTCAAGGACGAGGAGACCCACGCCCACGCCCTGAGCTGCCCCGGCGCCGAGCCTGCGGGATACGGCCTGGGCAAGGCCGGCTGGGTACGCGTTCCGCTGGAGGAGAAGGGCGCCCCGGGCGCGGAGCTGCTGTGCGACTGGGTCGAGGAGAGTTACCGCGTGATCGCCCCGAAGAGACTGATAGCCGAGCTGGAGGCCCGCTGAGCACGGCGCGGAGGCCCGGCGCCGGAGGCCCGGCGAGGCCGGGCTGACGTGCGCCGCGACTGCGGGCACAATGACGGGGCGCACGACTAAGCGTTTGCTCACTCAGGGCTTGTGCGCGGTGGAACGCGTTCTTAGCATCGCTGGTGTTACATCATTGGTGTCACAGAGCTGGGGGCTCGATGTCAGTGGCGAAAACGCCCGGACACGGTCCGCTCGCCGGTGTGCGCGTGGTCGAACTCGCGGGCATCGGCCCCGGACCGTTCGCCGCCATGCTCCTCGGCGACCTCGGCGCCGATGTCGTCCGCGTCGACCGGCCCGGCGGCGTGGGACTCGCCGTCAACCCCCTGTACGACGTCACCAACCGCAACAAGCGGTCCGTGATCGTCGACCTGAAGGCCGCGGACGGCCCGGACACCGTCCTCGACATGGCCGCACGCGCCGACATCCTGATCGAGGGCTACCGGCCGGGCGTCGCCGAACGCCTCGGCGTCGGCCCCGAGACCTGCCACGCCCGCAACCCCGAGCTGGTCTACGGCCGGATGACCGGCTGGGGCCAGCAGGGCCCCCTCGCCCAGCGCGCCGGCCATGACATCGCCTACATCGCCCTCACCGGCACCCTCGGCATGATCGGCACCCCGGACACCCCGCCCCCCGCCCCCGCCAACCTCCTCGGCGACTACGCGGGCGGCTCCCTCTACCTCGTCGTCGGCGTCCTCGCCGCCCTGCACCACGCCCGTGCCACCGGTGCCGGCCAGGTCGTGGACGCGGCCATCGTCGACGGCACTTCCCACCTCTCCGCGATGCTCCACGGCATGCTCGCCGCCGGCGGCTGGCAGGACCGCCGCGCCGCCAACCTCCTCGACGGGGGCTGCCCCTTCTACGGCACGTACGAGACGGCCGACGGCAGGTACGTCGCCGTCGGCGCCCTGGAGCAGCGGTTCTACGCGGAGTTCGTCGACCTCCTGGGCATCGACGACCGGGCCCCGGCCCGCAAGGACACGGCTGCCTGGGGCGAGTTGCGCGAGACGGTCGCGGCCCGCTTCAAGACCCGTACGAGGGACGAGTGGACGGCCGTCTTCGAGGGCTCCGACGCCTGCGTGGCCCCCGTCCTGTCACTGCGCGAGGCCCCACACCACCCGCATCTCGCGGCCCGGGGCACCTTCACCGACTTCGGCGGCATCACCCAGCCCGCCCCCGCGCCCCGCTTCTCCGCCACCCACACCTCGGTCCGCGTCGGACCCGCCCAGCCGGGTGCCGACACGGCTGACGTGGCCCACGACTGGGGAATATCCCGCCTGGTGGAGGACGCCTCCCCCAAGCACGCCTCCGTCAAGGACGCCTCCGTCAAGGACGGCCGTTCGACGGACTCCTCTCCGACGGACTCCTCTCCGACGGACCCCTCCGCGCCGGACACCGACTGACACCGGCCCCCGGGCCGCACCCTCCCGCCACTGGAAAGGCCAGACTCGTGAGCACCGAAGCGTACGTGTACGACGCGATCCGCACCCCGCGCGGTCGCGGCAAGGCGAACGGCTCCCTGCACGGAACCAAGCCCATCGACCTGGTCGTCGGGCTGATCCACGAGCTCCGGCGCCGCTTCCCGGACCTTGACCCGGCCGCCGTCGACGACATCGTGCTCGGTGTCGTCGGCCCGGTCGGCGACCAGGGTTCCGACATCGCCCGGATCGCCGCGATCGCCGCCGGACTGCCCGACACGGTCGCCGGCGTCCAGGAGAACCGCTTCTGTGCCTCGGGTCTGGAGGCCGTCAACCTGGCCGCCGCGAAAGTCCGTTCCGGCTGGGAGGACCTGGTGCTCGCGGGCGGTGTCGAGTCGATGTCCCGTGTGCCGATGGCCTCGGACGGCGGAGCCTGGTTCAACGACCCGATGACCAACCTCGCGGCCAACTTCGTGCCCCAGGGCATCGGCGCAGACCTCATCGCCACGATCGAGGGATTCTCGCGGCGCGACGTGGACGAGTACGCGGCACTGTCCCAGGAGCGGGCGGCGACCGCCTGGAAGGACGGCCGGTTCGACAGGTCCGTCGTCCCCGTCCGGCACAGCTCCGGCCTCGTGATCCTCGACCGCGACGAGCACATGCGGCCCGGCACGACCGCCGAATCGCTCGCGGCGCTCAAACCGTCCTTCGCGGACATCGGCGAACTGGGCGGCTTCGACGCGGTGGCGCTGCAGGAGTACCACTGGGTCGAGGAGATCGACCACGTCCACCACGCGGGCAACTCCTCCGGCATCGTGGACGGCGCCTCCCTCGTCGCCATCGGCACCCGGGAGGTCGGCGAGCGCTACGGTCTGCGCCCCCGTGCCCGCATCGTCTCCGCGGCCGTCTCCGGCTCCGAGCCCACCATCATGCTCACCGGCCCCGCGCCCGCCACCCGCAAGGCCCTCGCCAGGGCCAGGATGACCATCGACGACATCGACCTCGTCGAGATCAACGAGGCGTTCGCGGCCGTCGTCCTGCGCTTCGTGAAGGACATGGGCCTCTCGCTGGACAAGGTCAACGTCAACGGCGGTGCCATCGCCCTGGGCCACCCGCTGGGCGCCACCGGCGCGATGATCCTCGGCACGCTCATCGACGAACTGGAGCGGCAGAACAAGCGGTACGGGCTGGCCACGCTCTGCGTGGGCGGCGGTATGGGCGTCGCGACGATCGTCGAACGCGTCTAGACATTCCCCCCGGCACGTTACCCCGGCGGCACCGACTCTGATACTTCACGGAGACCCTCACATGATGACCGAGAGCACCACCATCCGCTGGGAACAGGACCGCACGGGCCTCGTCACCCTCGTCCTCGACGACCCCAACCAGTCCGCGAACACGATGAACCAGGCGTTCCGCGAGTCCCTCGCGGTGGTCACCGACCGGCTGGAGGCCGAGCGGGACACCATCCGCGGCATCATCGTCACCTCCGCCAAAAAGACCTTCTTCGCCGGCGGCGACCTCCGCGACCTCATCAAGGTCACCCCCGAGACCGCGCAGGAGCTCTTCGACGGCGGCATGGAGATCAAGCACCATCTGCGCCGCATCGAGACCCTGGGCAAGCCGGTCGTCGCGGCCATCAACGGCGCGGCCCTCGGCGGCGGTTACGAACTGGCCCTCGCCTGTCACCACCGCATCGCCCTCGACGCCCCCGGCTCCAAGATCGGCTGCCCTGAGGTCACCCTGGGCCTGCTCCCCGGAGGCGGTGGCGTCACCCGTACCGTACGGCTGCTGGGCATCGCCGACGCCCTGCTGAAGGTGCTGCTCCAGGGCACCCAGTACTCCCCGCGGCGCGCCCTGGACAACGGCCTCATCCATGAAGTGGCCACTACACACGACGAGTTGATGGCCAAGGCCCGCGCCTTCGTCGACGCCAACCCCGAGTCGCGCCAGCCCTGGGACGAGCCCGGCCATCGCATCCCCGGCGGCACCCCCGCCCACCCGAAGTTCGCGGCCAACCTGCCCGCCTTCCCCGCCACTCTGCGCAAACAGACGGGCGGCGCGCCGTATCCGGCACCGCGCAGCATCCTCGCCGCCGCCGTCGAGGGTGCCCAGGTCGACTTCGAGACGGCCCAGGTCATCGAGGCCCGCTACTTCGTGGAGCTGGCCGCCGGCCAGACGTCCAAGAACATGATCCAGGCCTTCTTCTTCGACCTCCAGGCCGTCAACTCCGGCGCGAACCGTCCCAAGGGCATCGAGCCCCGCCAGGTCCGCAAGGCCGCCGTCCTCGGCGCGGGGATGATGGGCGCCGGCATCGCGTACGCGTGCGCCCGCGCGGGCATCGAGGTGGTCCTGAAGGACGTGTCGCCCGAAGCGGCGGCCCAGGGCAAGGCGTACTCGGAGAAGCTGTGCGCCAAGGCAGTGTCTAGGGGCCGCACGACCCGGGACAAGGCCGACGCGCTCCTCGCCCGCATCACTCCCACCGCCGACGCGGCCGACCTCGCGGGCTGCGACGCCGTCATCGAGGCCGTGTTCGAGAACACCGAGCTCAAACACAAGGTCTTCCAGGAGATCGAGTCCGTCGTGGCACCGGACGCGTTGCTGTGCAGCAACACCTCCACCCTGCCCATCACCGAACTCGCCGAGGGCGTCACCCGCCGGTCCGACTTCATCGGCCTGCACTTCTTCTCACCTGTCGACAAGATGCCCCTCGTCGAGATCATCAAGGGCGAGCGGACGGGCGACGAGGCCCTGGCCCGCGCCTTCGACCTGGTCCGCCAGATCAAGAAGACCCCGATCGTCGTCAACGACTCACGCGGCTTCTTCACCTCCCGTGTCATCGGCCACTTCCTCAACGAGGGGGTGGCGATGGTCGGCGAGGGCATCGAGCCGGCGTCCGTCGAACAGGCGGCGGCCCAGGCCGGCTACCCCGCCAAGGTCCTCTCCCTCATGGACGAGCTGACCCTCACCCTGCCGCGCAAGATCCGCGCCGAGTCCCGGCGGACCGTGGAGGAGTCGGGCGGCACGTGGGTGGAGCACCCGGCGGACGCGGTCATCGACCGGATGGTCGACGAGTTCGGGCGGCCGGGGCGCAGTGGTGGCGCCGGGTTCTACGACTACGCCCCCGACGGCCGCCGCGCGAAACTCTGGCCAGGCCTCCGGGAACACTTCACCAGGCCGGGGCATCGGATCCCCTTCGAGGACATGCGGGAACGCATGCTCTTCGCCGAAGCCCTCGACACCGTCCGCCTCCTGGAGGAGGACGTCCTCACCTCGGTCGCCGACGCCAACATCGGCTCCCTCTTCGGCATCGGCTTCCCCGGCTGGACCGGCGGCGTCCTCCAGTACATCAACGGCTACGAGGGCGGCCTCCCCGGTTTCGTGGCCCGCGCGCGGGAACTCGCCGCCCGCTACGGCGAGCGGTTCGCGCCCCCGGCATTGCTGCTGGAGAAGGCGGAGAGGGGGGAACGCTTCAACGACGCGTGATCCCCGGGATCCTGCCGAGCGCCTCATGGCTCGGGGGTGCGGGGGTATGGGCGGGTGCGGGTGACCTCATGGTTGCTCGCGCCGTTCCTGGCGCCCCTGGAAGATCGGACCCCGCGCCCTGAAGAACACGGGGGTAGCCCGTGTTCTTCAGGGGCGCGGGGAACTGCGCGAGCAACCCCCACTCACCCGCACCCGCCGACGAACCGCGTCCCCCGCTCTCCGACGCGTGGCGGGGTCGAAGGGGCGCAGCCCCTGGGGATGAGAAGGGTAGGGGTGGCCGGGGGCGATCGGCATGCCTGCGACCGTCGTTCAGGACTCCGCCGGCCACTGCCTCAGCTCTTCCCGCAACGACCGCTGAAAGGTCGTCAACAACGCCTGCACCACCAGCGGCCCCATGTGGGCGGACAGAGACCTCACCGCCTGCGGATCGCGTCCGGCCACGGCGTCGCGGAAGAGCAGGGACAGCTCCTGGGCCGCCAGCCGAGAGTGCTCGATCAGGACGTTCCGCGCGGCGAGGATCGACCCCTCGGACAGGGGTGCGTCGATCAGCTCCACACCGAGCCGCAGCAGCCCGGGATCGACACGGAGCCCGTCGCCGTCCCGCTCGACCACGCCCATGGCCACCAGCCGCTCGAACTCCCGCTCGCCCAGGGACCGCCCGGCCCGCCGGTCGAGCTCGTCCCGTGTCACCGTCTCCACCGTGTCCGGCGCCCACGAGGCCACGACCGCGCGCTGGAGGGCGAGGTCGCGCGGGGTGAGGTCCGGCGGTAGCTGCCCCAGATACCGCTCGATGGCCGCGAGGGTCATGCCCTGCCGCTGCAGCTCCTCGATCAACGCGAGCCGCGCGAGATGGTCGCGCCCGTAGTGCCCGACCCGGCGCGGACCGATCACCGGTGGCGGCAGCAGACCCCGGGTGCCGTAGAAGCGGACCGTGCGCACCGTGACACCCGCCCGCGCGGCCAGTTCGTCGACGGTGAGGACGATGTCGTCAACGCCTTCCCCGGAGCCGGAGCCGGAGCCGGTGCCGGAGCCGGAGCCGGTGCCGGAGCCGGTGCCGGTGCCGGAGCCGGTGCCGGAGCCCGAGGCGGTGCCGGAATCCGAGCCGGAGCCCGAGCCGGTGCCGGTGCTCTCTCCGGTGTCCGTCGTCATGCACAGCAGTATCGCCGTCCCACCAGTGCTGCAACACCTCGGACGGCGTCGATTGTCAGTGCCGCCCCGTACGGTGGCGTCATGTCGGGGATCACATATGTCCGGGGTGACGCCACCGTGCCGCTGGGCAAGGGAGTCAAGGTGATCGCCCATGTCAGCAACGACATCGGCGGTTGGGGCAAGGGCTTCGTCCTCGCCCTCTCCCGTCGCTGGCCGGAACCGGAGGCCGCCTACCGCGCCTGGCACCGTGACCGCGCGCACAACGACTTCGGTCTCGGCGCCGCCCAGTTCGTCCAGGTCGGCCCCTACACCTGGGTCGCCAACCTGATAGGCCAGCGCGGCACCCGCACCGGCAGCAAGGGCGTCCCCGTCCGCTACGAGGCCATCGACACGGCCCTGGGCCGGCTCGCCGACAAGGCCCTGCAGCTGGAGGCCTCGGTCCACATGCCCCGCATCGGTTGTGGCCTCGCGGGCGGTAAGTGGTCCCGGGTGGAGCCGCTGATCATCGACCGGTTGGTGGGACGGGGGATATCCGTGACGGTGTACGACCACGGGGACTGATCAGCGACGAGTGCGGTACCCCGCGTGTGCGAGCGGGTAAGGCACCCGTATGGATCTTCTCCCGATGGACATCGGCCCGTTGAACCCCGTCGTCGGGGAACTAGTCGTCGCATCGGTGCTGTTCGCACTCGTGTTCCTCATCTTCGTCCGACTCGTGCCCCGGATCGAGCGAGTCCTGGACGAACGCGAGGCCGCGACCAAGGGAGCCGAGGCACAGGCTGAAGCCGTACGGCAGGAGGCGGAGGCCAAACGGGCCGAGCTGGCAGCGATCCTCGCCGAGGCCCGCCACGCCGCCGCCCGCATCCGCCAGCAGGCCTTCGAGGAGGGCACCGCCCTGGTCTCCGCCGCCCGCGCCGAGGGCCTGCGTGAACAACGGAGAATCATCACCGAGGGCCACGCCCGCCTCGCCTTCGACCGCACCACGGTCGAACCCGAACTCCGCACCTACGCCTCGGAACTGGCCTCGAACCTGGCGAGCAAGGTCCTCGGCGAACCCATCGAAGCCAAGGTCCAGCCCCGCCCCTGAGGGAAAGGAGGCATGCGGCCCCTTTCCCTCAGGGGCCGGGTGGAACTGCGCGATCAGTGCGCCGACGGTGCAGGCGTGGCACAACTCGAAGCATCTTGAGTCCCTGGAGGCCCGGACGGGTTCATGGCCGCCCCTGTCACACGATCACCGCTCGGCCGACACAGGAGACCCCGCCCCACGCCTCTTTCCAGCCACACCGTGGCCGAAGTCCCGCGCACCCCAAGGGCCCTCTTTTGCACAGGAGTTGACCGCAGTACCGTCCGCGCATGCCGATACCTGCGCGACGTATGCGCTTCACGACCTGGAGATCGCTCGCGACGGCGGCCACGGCCGCCGCCCTCACGGCCTCGTTCCTCACCCCGGCGGTGGCCGGCACCCCGGCCCCCCGGAAGAGCGAGCCGGTCTACTCGTACGACAAGGCCGTCCGCGAGGCCGTCTGGGTCGACACCGGACTCGACGGTGACCGTGACGGCCGGACGGACCGGGTCGCCGTCGACATCGTCCGCCCGAGTGAACCCGCCCTGCGGGGGCGCAAAGTGCCCGTGATCATGGACGCCAGCCCGTACTACTCCTGCTGTGGACGGGGCAACGAGGGTCAGCGCAAGACGTACGACGCCAACGGGAACGTCGTCCAGATGCCGCTGTTCTACGACAACTACTTCGTGCCCCGCGGCTACGCCTTCGTCGCCGTCGACCTCGCCGGCACCAACCGCTCCGACGGCTGTGTCGACGTCGGCGGCCGCTCCGACATCCAGTCCGCCAAGGCGGTCGTCGACTGGCTCAACGGCCGAGGCAGGGCGTACACCACCCGCACGGGCTCGAAGAAGGCCAAGGCCGGCTGGACCAACGGCAGAACCGGCATGATCGGCAAGAGCTACGACGGCACGGTCGCCAACGGTGTGGCCGCCACCGGGGTCGAGGGCCTGGAGACCATCGTCCCGATCGGCGCGATCTCCTCCTGGTACGACTACTACTTCGCCCAGGGCGCCCCCCTCTACGACTCCGGCCCCGAGTGGCTGTCCGACTACGTCGAGAGCCCCGACGCCCGCGCCAAGTGCGCGGCCGTCCAGCGGGAACTGGTCGACGGCGCGCCGCGCACCGGCGACTGGACCCCGCTGTGGACCGAGCGGAACTACGTCAAGGACGTCCGGAAGATCGACGCCAGCGTCTTCGTCATCCACGGACAGCAGGACCTCAACGTCCGGCCCAAGCACTTCGGCCAGTGGTGGGACGCCCTCGCGAAGCACGGTGTCGAACGCAAGATCTGGCTCTCCCAGGTCGGCCACGTCGATCCGTTCGACTTCCGCCGAGCGGAGTGGGTCGACACACTGCACCGCTGGTTCGACCACGAACTCCTCGGCTACGACAACGGCATCGACGACGAGCCCATGGCCGACATCGAACGCCACCCCGACCAGTGGGAGACCGCGAAGGTCTGGCCGCCGCGCGCCACACGGACCACGACCCTCCGCCCGGCCGAAGGCGCCCAGGCCGGCGTCGGCACCCTGGGTCTGCGCAAGCGGACCGGCACCGAGACCTTCACCGACGACCCGTCGCTGAACGAGACCGACTGGGCCGCGCACATCGACCGGTCCACGCCCGAGAAAGCCGGCTTCGTCACCCCGCCGCTGACCGAGGACGTGCGTCTCTCCGGCTCCTCGAAGGTGACCGTCACCGCCACCCCCACCACCTCCACCGCCCATCTCTCGGCGGTCCTCGTGGATCTCGGCCCGGACACCATCCGCGACTACGCCACCGCGGGAGAGGGCATCACGACCCTCACCGAGCGCACCTGCTGGGGCCCGAGCACCACCGGCGACAGCTCCTGCTTCCGGGAGACCACGGCCAAGACGGCCGACGTCGACTACACGATCTTCAGCCGGGGCTGGGCCGACCTCGGCAACCACTCCTCCACCACGGGAGCTCCGCTGACGCCCGGCACCCCGTACACCATCACCCTCGACCTCCACGCGAGCGACCACGTCGTCCCGGCGGGGCACCGGCTCGCACTGATCATCGCGGGCACCGACAAGGACCTCATCGACCCGCCGTCGACCACGCCCACGCTGACCCTCGACCTCAAGCACACCTCCGCCAAGGTCCCGCTGGTCGGTGGTGCCGCCGCCTTCGAGAAGGCGACCTCGGGCGCCACCGCCGCTCCGGAGTCGTCAGTCCTCGACGGCGTAGGCGACCCGAGCCGGGCCGACCGTGTCCCGGACGGCGGCGTATGAGGACCCGTGTCGCGACGCTGATCGCCACCGCCCTCGCCGCGCCCCTGCTCTCCACACCGGCACAGGCGGCGGACACCACCTGTTGAACAAGTAAGCATCGCGTCACATGGGGAAGAGCTTCCTGGGCAGGAGAGTGGCAGTTCCAGCCACTCGCTGAAAGGTTCCCCCTGTGACGCACGATCAACGCACCACCCACCACGGGGGAGGCGCGCTTCCAGGTTCGGAGGCGGGTCTCCCCGGCGGCGGGCGGCCCCGCACGGACCGCGTCGTGTTCGGTGTGACGGCGGCGCTCACCCTGGCCTTCGTGCTCTGGGGCGCCATCTGGACCGACTCGCTCGAAACCGCCTCCGGCACGATGCTGAGCGGCCTGCTCCACAACGGTGGCTGGGCCTTCATGCTGGCCGCCTCCTGCTTCGTCGTCTTCGCCCTCTGGCTCGCGGTCAGCCGCTACGGCCGGATCCACCTCGGGGTCGAGGGAGAGAAGCCCGAGTTCCGCACGGTGTCCTGGGTCGCCATGATGTTCAGCGCCGGCATGGGCATCGGCCTGATGTTCTACGGCGTCAGCGAGCCCCTCGCCCACTACACCGCGCCCCCGCCGGGCACCAACCCCCAAGGCCCCGGCGAGCGCATGGAAACGGCGATGGCGACCACCCTCTTCCACTGGACGCTGCATCCTTGGGCGATCTACGCGGTGGTCGGCCTGGCCATCGCCTACAGCACGTTCCGCAAGCAGCGCCGCCAGACCATCAGTGCCGTCTTCACCCCGCTGATCGGCGAGAAACACGCCAACGGCACCGCGGGCCGGGCCATCGACATCCTGGCGATCATCGCCACGATCTTCGGCTCGGCGGCCTCCCTGGGCCTCGGCGCCCTCCAGATCGGCTCCGGCTTCCAGGAGCTGGACTGGATGAACAAGGCGAGCACCGGCCTGCTCGTCGGGATCATCGCCGTCCTCACCCTGGCCTTCGTGGCCTCCGCCGTCTCCGGTGTGGAGAAGGGCATCCAGTGGTTGTCCAACACCAACATGGTGCTGGCCCTGCTGCTCGCCGTCTTCGTCTTCGTCGCCGGCCCGACCATCCTCGTCCTCGACCTGCTGCCCACCTCGGCCTTCTCCTACCTCGGCGACCTGACCCAGCTCGCGGGCCGCACGGAGGCGTCCGGCGGCAAGGGCGTGGCCGACTGGCTCGGCAGCTGGACCGTCTTCTACTGGGCGTGGTGGATCTCCTGGACGCCCTTCGTCGGCATGTTCATCGCCCGCATCAGCCGCGGCCGCACCATCCGTCAGTTCGTCGGCGGCGTCATACTCGTCCCCAGCTCGGTCAGCCTCGTCTGGTTCGCCGTCTTCGGCGGCACCGCGATGAAACTCCAGGGGCAGGGTCGGCTCGGTGAGGAGGCGACCCCGGAGGGCCAGCTCTTCGCGGTGTTGCACGAGTTCCCGATGGCCACGGTCTCAAGCCTGCTCGTGATGATTCTCGTCGGCATCTTCTTCGTCTCCGGCGCCGACGCCGCGTCCATCGTCATGGGCACGCTCTCCCAGCGCGGCGCGCTGGAACCCGGCCGGTTCGTCGTCGTCTTCTGGGGTGTCGTCACCGGAGCGGTCGCCGCGATCATGCTCCTCGTCGGCAGCGGTCAGGGCGACGCCCTGACCGGCCTGCAGAACCTCACGATCCTGGCCGCCGCGCCGTTCGTCCTCGTCATGATCGGCATGTGCGTCTCCCTGATGCGCGACCTGCGTCGCGACTCGGTGATCGTCCGCGAGGAAATGGCCTCCGAAGCGGTCGAACTCGCCGTCATCGAGGGCCACAAGCGTTACGACGGCGAGTTCGAGATCAGGGTCGGCCCGGGTCAGGGAACGGAGATCGAGGGGGACCCGATCGGCCATCGCGCGGAGTGAGGGCGGCCGTACCGAGCGCCGCCGGGGCGTGGGGAGTGGGCAGCGCGGCCCGTCGGTGGCCGGTAGCGCGGTTCCCCGCGCCCCGTCGGTGGCCGGTAGCGCGGTTCCCCGCGCCCCGTCGGTGGCCGGTAGCGCAGTTGCCCGCGCGCCCCGACGGTCATCCGGTGGCGAGTCGTGCCGCCTCCCGCGCACAGCCCCACGCCACCGTGACGCCGGCCCCACCGTGGCCGTAGTTGTGGACCAACACCCGCCCGTCCGGAAGGATTTCGCGTTCCAGACGCACCGCCGGGCGGGTGGGCCGCAACCCCACCCGATGCTCGATCACCCGTGCCCCCGCGATCTCGGGCCGGACCGCCGCACACCGCTTCACGATCCTCTCGGCGATCAACGGGTCCGGCGTCAAGGACCACGCGTCCTCCTCCGCCGTACCGCCCAGGATCAGCCCACCCGGCTGCGGAAGGAAGTACGTGCTCTCGGCTCCGGAGTGATCCACCGACGTGCGCCACGTGGTGACCCCCGGGTTCTCCACGACGACCAGTTGCCCCCGCACCGGCCGCACGGAAGGATCCGGCACCAGCTCCCGCGCGCCGAGCCCCGTGCAGTTGACGACCACCCGCGCGTCGACCGCCGTCAGGTCCGTGACCGTACGCTCCTCGACCGCCCCGCCCGCCGCGACGAACCGCTCGCGCAGCCACCGCAGATGGGTCGTCATGTCGATCAGCGGCAGTCGCGCCCACAGCCCGACCCCCCGATACTCCTCGGCCGTCGCCGCCCGCAGCCCCGCCACCCGCGAGGCCCACGCACCGAGCCCGTCCAGCGCCGTCTCACCATGTACGCCCTCGACCAGGCGTACGCCCGTCTCGTCCGGCAGGGACGCCAATTCCTCGTACACGGCCAGCGACTCGAGCGCCCACGCGCCGACCAGTTCCTCCGGTTCGATCCGGTACGGCCACCACAGGCCGCCCGCGACGGCGGACGTGGTCCGCTCGCCGGGCTCGCGTGCCCAGATCCGGACCTGCCCGCCGCTCTCCGCCAGCACCACGGCCGTCGTGAGGCCGACGACTCCGCCGCCGACCACGATCACCTCGCTGTTCGATTCATTGGTCACGCAGGGACGTTAGCGGAATATGTCATGTGGTGCTCACAAGTCAGCTTTTGTGGGGATACTCACACCATGTCTGCCGAGTACGCGACCTTCGGCCTGGCACCGGCGATGCGAGCCGGTGGCGTCCTCGCCAACGGTGACTACCAGGCGCACCGGGACTTCGTGGACTTCATCGTCGACGGACGCCCGCTGCTGTTCCAGCTCTCCGACCTCGATGCCGTCTCCCCACTCGCCTCCGACGTGCCGCCTTCGATCTTCACCGCCCAGGTGCGCAGCCTGCTCCTGGAGGCCGAGCCACCCCTGGCCCGTGGCCGTTACATCATCTACGGCTGCCCCGAATGCGCCGACCTCGCCTGCGGAGCGGTGACCGCGGTGATAGAGCGGGACGGCGACGACTACGTGTGGCGGGACTTCGCCTGGCAGACGGAGGAGGAAGCCGACCTCAAGCTGAACGCCTACACGGGCATCGGTCCTTTCCGGTTCCACGGTGCCGAGTACCGCGGCGCACTGGGGTCCCTGCTGAGCGAGTCCGCCGCCGGGCCGTCGACGGGCCGCCGGGTCCTCCTCATCGGTGCCCGGGTCGCGGTCCTCGCCAAACTCGCCGCCGCCCTGCGTGCCATCGGCATCGGCGCCGACATAGCGCAGGACGCCACCGGCGTGCCCCCGGAGGAGCTGCGCGCCTACGGTGCCGTGGCCTTCGGACGGGCCGTCGGCGAGGCGGACCGCGCGGCCGTGCGGCTGGCCTTCGACCGGGCCGGGGTCCAGGTCGCCCACGTCGACGGACTCGCCCCGATCATCCCGCTCCTCGTCGCCCAGATCGAGAACGCCCTCGACCACAGCCCGGCGGACCGACGCCGCCTCACCCGTCTCGTCGCCGCCGACGGTCAGGCCGGCATCGAGGTCACCTCCACCTGCCGGGTGGAGCTGACCGCATACCGCCTCGACCGGCTGTACCGCACGCACACCTACAGATTCTTCGACGGCATCCTCCCGGCGGGGCGGCACCGGATCGGGCTGGACCCGAAGTCCGTGAAGGGAGAATCGTTCATCGTGGCCAGGGCCTCGGGGACGGTGTTGGTGGAGCCGATGGGGAGGTGACCTGAGGGGACCGTCTGGTGCGGTCTGTCGTTAGGATCGCCCCCTGTGACCGCAACCCTCGTCGTCAAGAACCTCGCCGCCGGCCACGGCGACCGCTCGCTCTTCTCCGGGCTGGACCTCGTCGTCGCCCCCGGTGATGTGATCGGGCTGGTCGGCGCCAACGGCGCGGGCAAGTCCACGCTGCTCCGACTGCTCGCCGGACTGCTGCCGCCGGAGCAGGGGGAGCTGCGGCTGTCCCCGCCCACGGCGACCGTGGGTCACCTGCCGCAGGAGCCGGAGCGCCGGGAGGGCGAGACGGTACGTGAGTTCCTCGCCCGGAGGACGGGAGTGGCCGAGGCCCAGCGGGTGATGGACGAGGCCACCCAGGCACTCGTCGACGGCGCGCCGGGCGCCGACGACGCCTACTCGACCAGCCTGGAGCGTTGGCTGGACCTCGGCGGCGCCGATCTGGACGAGCGGGCGGAGGAGGTCGCCGACTCCCTCGGCCTCGGCGTCGACCTGGACCAGCCCATGACCGCCCTCTCCGGCGGCCAGGCCGCCCGCGCCGGATTGGCCTCCCTCCTCCTGTCCCGCTACGACGTCTTCCTCCTCGACGAGCCCACCAACGACCTCGACCTGGACGGCCTGGAACGACTCGAACGCTTCGTCTCCGGGCTGCGCGCGGGCACGGTGGTCGTGAGCCACGACCGCGAGTTCCTCACCCGCACGGTCACCAAGGTCCTGGAACTCGACCTCGCCCAGAACCAGATCAACCTCTACGGCGGTGGATACGAGGCGTATCTGGAGGAGCGGCAGACGGCCCGCCGGCACGCCCGTGAGGACTACGAGGAGTACTCCGACAAGAAGGCCGCCCTCCAGGACCGCGCCCAGATGCAGCGCTCCTGGATGGACAAGGGTGTCAAGAACGCGCGCCGCAAGGCGAGCAACGACAACGACAAGATCGGCCGCAAATTCCGCAGCGAGGCGAGTGAGAAGCAGGCCGCGAAGGCGCGGCAGACCCAGCGCATGATCGAACGGCTCGATGTGGTCGAGGAGCCGCGCAAGGAGTGGGAGCTGCGCATGGAGATCGCGGCGGCCCCGCGCTCCGGCGCCGTGGTCGCCACCGTGCGCGACGCGGAGGTGCGGCGGGGCGACTTCGCCTTCGGGCCGGTGTCCTTGCAGATCGACTGGGCGGACCGTGTCGCCATCACCGGCGCGAACGGTGCGGGGAAGTCGACGCTCCTGGGCGCGCTGCTCGGCAGGATCCCCCTGGATTCCGGCCACGCCGCCCTGGGGTCCGGGGTCCTCGTCGGCGAGGTCGACCAGGCCCGGGGGCTCTTCCACGGCCCCGAGACCCTGCTCGACGCGTTCACCACGGCCGTCCCCGACACCGAGCCGGCCGAGGTCCGCACGCTCCTGGCCAAGTTCGGCCTGAAGTCCCACCACGTGCTACGTCCGGCGGTGACCCTGTCCCTCGGCGAACGCACCCGCGCGGCCCTGGCCCTGCTCCAGGGCCGGGGCGTCAACCTCCTCGTCCTCGACGAGCCCACCAACCACCTCGACCTTCCCGCGATCGAACAGCTCGAATCCGCCCTCGACTCCTACGAGGGCACGCTGCTCCTGGTCACCCACGACCGCCGGATGCTGGACGCGGTGAGGGTGAACCGCCGTCTGGCCGTGGAGGCGGGCAAGGTGACGGAGAACTAGGGACGTCGTACCGGCTGCGGCCCTGCTTTTTCAGGGGCGCGGGGAACTGCGAGACCAGCCCCCACCGGACCCGCGGTCGGGGGTCAAAGGGGCACAGTCTCTTGCGGATGGGACGTGGACGGGACGTGGACGGGACGGGTAGGGGCGGCGGGGGCGAAAAGCCCCCGCCGACACCCTCAGCCGCGCTTCTTGTCCACCAACCCCGCCCGCCGCAACGCATCCGCCATCGCACTGTTCGAAGGAGCCGGTGCCGAACCCCCCTGCCGGGCCCCGCCTCCACCCCCACGCCCCTGCTGCCGAGGCGGCTGCCCGCCACGCGCCCCGCGCTGAGGCCGCGCCCCGCCACCCCCACGCCCCTGCGGCGCCCCCTTCGGCGCCGCCTCGTCGTCCAACCGCAGCGTCAACGAGATCCGCTTCCGCGGAATGTCCACCTCGAGCACCTTCACCTTGACGATGTCCCCGGGCTTGACCACATCCCGAGGATCCTTGACGAACGTCCTGGACAACGCCGAGACATGCGCCAGCCCGTCCTGGTGGACACCGACGTCGATGAACGCCCCGAACGCCGCCACATTCGTCACCACGCCCTCCAGCACCATCCCGGGGGCGAGGTCGGAGATCTTCTCGACGCCCTCCTTGAACGTGGCCGTCCTGAAGGCGGGCCGAGGGTCACGCCCCGGCTTCTCCAGCTCCTTCAGGATGTCGGTCACGGTCGGCAGACCGAACGTCTCGTCCACGAAGTCCCCAGCCCGCAGCGACCGCAGGACCCCCGTGTTGCCGACGAGCGCCGCCACCTCCTGACCGGAGGTCTTCACCATCCGCCGTACGACGGGGTACGCCTCCGGGTGCACACTCGACGCGTCCAGCGGGTCGTCGCCGCCCCGGATCCGCAGGAAGCCCGCGCACTGCTCGTACGCCTTGGGACCGAGTCGCGCCACCCCCTTGAGTTGGGCGCGCGACTTGAACGGACCGTTGGCGTCACGGTGGGCCACGATGTTCTCGGCGAGCCCGGAGGAGATGCCGGAGACGCGGGCCAGCAGTGGGGCGGACGCCGTGTTCACGTCGACGCCGACGCCGTTCACACAGTCCTCGACCACCGCGTCCAGCGACCGCGACAGCTTCACCTCGGACAGGTCGTGCTGGTACTGGCCGACGCCGATCGACTTCGGGTCGATCTTCACCAGCTCGGCGAGGGGGTCCTGAAGGCGCCGCGCGATGGAGACGGCGCCGCGCAGCGACACGTCCATGCCCGGCAGCTCCTGCGAGGCGAACGCCGATGCCGAGTACACGGACGCGCCGGCCTCGGACACCATGACCTTGGTCAGCTTCAGCTCCGGGTGCTTGGTGATCAGTTCACCGGCGAGCTTGTCGGTCTCACGGGAGGCCGTGCCGTTGCCGATGGCGATCAGTTCGACCGCGTGCTCCTTGGCGAGCCGCGCCAGCTTGGCGATGGCCTCGTCCCACTTGTTGGCCGGCACGTGCGGGTAGATCACGTCGGTGGCGACGACCTTGCCCGTCGCGTCGACCACGGCGACCTTGACGCCCGTACGGAAGCCGGGGTCGAGGCCGAGCGTCGCGCGGGTGCCGGCAGGGGCGGCGAGGAGCAGGTCGCGCAGGTTCGCCGCGAACACGTTCACCGCCTCGTCCTCGGCGGCCGTACGCAGCCGAAGCCGGAGGTCGATGCCGAGGTGGACGAGGATGCGGGTCCGCCAGGCCCAGCGGACCGTGTCCGTCAGCCACTTGTCGGCGGGGCGCCCGCGATCACTGATCCCGAACTTGTGGGCGACGATCCCCTCGTACGACGACGGCCCGGGCTGCTCGGAGGGCTCCTCCGGCTCCAGCACCAGGTCGAGGACGTCCTCCTTCTCACCGCGCAGCATCGCCAGGATGCGGTGGGAGGGCAGCTCGGTGAACGGCTCGGCGAAGTCGAAGTAGTCGGCGAACTTGGCGCCCGCCTCCTCCTTGCCGTCCTTCACCTTGGCGGCCAGCCGGCCCCGTACCCACATGCGTTCGCGCAGCTCACCGATCAGGTCGGCATCCTCCGAGAACCGCTCGGTGAGGATCGCCCGAGCACCGTCCAGCGCGGCCTGCGGATCGGCGACGCCCTTGTCGGCGTCCACGAACGCGGCGGCGGCGGCCAGAGGATCCACGGTCGGGTCACCCAGCAGGCCCTCGGCCAGCGGCTCCAGACCGGCCTCGCGGGCGATCTGCGCCTTCGTGCGCCGCTTCGGCTTGAAGGGGAGGTAGATGTCCTCCAGCCGCGCCTTCGTCTCGGCACCACGGATCTGCGCCTCGACCTCCGGTGTCAACTTGCCCTGCTCGCGCACGGAGTCCAGGATCGCTGTCCGCCGCTCCTCCAGCTCCCGCAGATAGCGCAGCCGCTCCTCGAGCGTGCGCAACTGCGCGTCGTCGAGCATCTCGGTCGCTTCCTTGCGGTAGCGGGCGATGAAGGGCACGGTCGAACCGCCGTCGAGCAGTTCCACCGCGGCCTTCACCTGCCGCTCCCGTACGCCGAGCTCCTCGGCGATCCTGCCTTCGATGGACCCTACTTCGATGGACCCGGGTGTCGTCACGATCCCGTACCGCCTTCTCCACTGAGGTTGCGCGGCAATTGTGGCAGGTGGCACCGACAGCGGGGGATCGACCCGGCAGATCCGAGGGGCCGGACACACGGGCAGCCGGACGCGTGGTCGCGTCCGGCTGCCCGTCCTGTCAGCGCTCGGCGTTCCTCAGGCCCGGCGGGTCCGCCCGGAGCCGCGCGTGGAGCTGGACGCGCCGCCGAAGAGGCGGGCCAGGGCCCGGAACGGCAGTGTCACCACCGTCGCGATGGCCCCACCGATCTGGCGCAACACGTCTGCGATCGCACGGAACACGTACTTCTCCTTTCCTCTCCCGGCTGGCTGGGCCAGGACTGGGCGAGTACCGCACTCCGCGTTGTTCATGCCTGACCGTGGGGAGCACCCCCTGGTTTGACCATCCGTCGGCTCCGCGAGCCGCCCGACGCCGGGCGCGCCCGGATGCCCACCCGCGTCTTCCCCCGTCCATGGCAGGAAAGGTGGGGTACCCGGCATTGCGGCCATGGTCCGCTCGCCCAAGAATCGATGGCATGCGAACCGTTCTGGTGATCCTCTTCGACGGCGTGCAGAGTCTCGACGTCACGGGCCCGATGGAGGTCTTCGCCGGCGCGGAGCAGTACACGCCCGGGACGTACCGCATCAGCACGGCCTCCCTGGACGGCGCGCCCGTACGCACCTCCAGCGGCCTCACCCTCGTCCCGGACCACCCCCTCGCCGACACACCCACCCCGCACACCCTGCTCGTCCCGGGCGGCCAGGGCACCCGGCATCCCGCTGCCGACGTCGTCGACTGGCTGCGCGAGCACGGGCCGCGCGCGAAGCGCCTGGTCTCGGTCTGTACGGGCGCGATCCTGCTCGCCGAGGCGGGGCTCCTGGACGGCCGCCGGGTGACCACCCACTGGGCCTACTGCGACAAGCTGGCCCGTGACCATCCGTCGATCGACGTCGACCCCGACCCCATCTACATCCGCGACGGGTACATCGCCACCTCCGCCGGCGTCACCTCCGGCATCGACCTCGCTCTGGCGCTCGTCGAGGAGGACATCGGCCGCGACGCCGCCCTCACCATCGCCCGGCATCTCGTCGTCTTCCTTCGCCGACCGGGCAACCAGGCCCAGTTCAGCGCCCAGCTCGCGGCCCAGACCGCCCGGCGGGAACCGCTGCGTGAGGTCCAGCAGTGGGTCAGCGAGCATCCCGAGGACGACCTGAGCGTGGAGAACCTGGCCGCCCGCGCCCGGCTCTCGCCCCGCCACTTCGCCCGCGCCTTCCGGACCGAGACAGGGATGACCCCCGGCCGGTACGTCGACCGCGTCCGCCTCGAACACGCCCGCCGCCTCCTGGAGGACACCTCCTACGGCGTCGAGGAGATTTCCCGCACCTGCGGCTACGGCACCTCCGAGGCCATGCGCCGCGCCTTCGTGAAGGCCCTCGGCACAGCCCCGGCGGAGTACCGCCGCCGCTTCCGTCCCGTCCTGGCCGACTGAGCCGCCCCCACCGAAAGGACCTCCGATGCAGATCGCCATCCTCCTGTTCGACCGCTTCACCGCCCTCGACGCGGTGGGCCCCTACGAGACCCTCGGTCGCGCCCCGGACGCGGAGCTGGTCTTCGTCGCCGAGGAGGCGGGCCCGGTCCGTACCGACCAGGGAAACCTGGCGATCACCGCCGACAGGACCCTGGCCGAGGTGCCGAGCCCCGACATCGTGATCGTCCCCGGCGGCCCAGGCCAGAGCGCGCAGATGGAGAACGAGGCACTCCTGAGCTGGCTGCGCACGGCCGACACCACCAGCACCTGGACCACCTCCGTGTGCACCGGTTCCCTGCTGCTCGCCGCCGCGGGCCTGTTGGAGGGCCGCCGCGCTACTTCGCACTGGCTGGCCCTCGACGAACTGCCGCGGTTCGGCGCGAAGCCGACGGGGGACCGGGTCGTGTTCGACGCGAAGTACGTCACCGCGGCCGGTGTCTCCTCCGGCATCGACATGGGGCTGACCCTGCTCGGGCGGATCGCGGGCGACGACCAGGCCCGCGCGATCCAGCTGGCCACGGAGTACGACCCGCAGCCGCCGTACGACGCGGGCTCGCCGGAGAAGGCCCCCGCCCACCTCGTCGCCTGGTTCCGCGAGAACAGCCGCTTCGTTCTGCGCTGAGGCCCGGGTGGTTCAGACGTTCCAGGTGAACCGGGGCGCTCTGCGTTCCAGGAACGCGGCGACACCTTCCGCGGCGTCGCCGCTGCCGCGCGCCTGCTCGGCCCAGTGCGCGTCGCGGTCGTCGCGGCCGTTCGAGAACTCCTTGGCCGCCGCCTGCGTCAGCCGGGAGCGGGAGATCAGCACCCGGGTGAACTCCGCGACCCGCTCGCCGAGTTCGCCCGAGGGCAGCACCTCGTCCACCAGTCCCGTACGCAGCGCCCGCTCCGCGTCGATCAACTCGCCGGAGAACAGCAGGTACTTGGCGGTGCCCGGCCCGACCAGCGACACCAGCCGCCGGGTGGAGGAGGACGGATAGACCAGACCCAACTTCGCGGGAGTGATCCCGAACAGCGCCCCCTCCTCCGCGAACCGGAGATCGCAGGCCGCCGCCAGTTGTGCGCCACCACCCACACAGTGCCCACGGATCGCCGCGAGGGTCGGCTTGGGGAAGGCCGCGAGGGCCTCCTCGGCCCGGAGGGCCGACCCCTGGGCCTCGCCCGGCGACTCTCGTAGCGTGGAGATGTCGGCCCCCGCGCAGAACGTCCCGCCCTCCCCGGTGAGTACCAGTGCCCGCACGGCGGGGTCGGCGGCCAGCCGGTCGAGAAGCGGCGGCAGCGCCCGCCACATCCCGGCCGTCATGGCGTTGCGCTTGGCCGGGTGGTGGACGACGACGGTCGCGACCCCGTCCGTGACCGAGTCCAGCAGCTGAGGCTCCATGCACGGGATGCTAGCCACCCCCGGCGCCCATACGATCATGAAGGGGCTGCCGAAGGGTCGTCGGACTGGTCTCCGAGCGGATCACGGAGAGTGAACGGCCGGGTCAGGAAGCGGGCGGGTCCGGCGACAAACCCGTACAACCCGAATAGTTCTCAAAGCGGCACGCCTCGAACGGAAGTAGTCATCGGGCTGCCCGACCCGGACGTGAGAAACCCGAAAGTCGTCGATACATGCTGACTTGTGTTCAGTTCTCCGCGAGCAGCGCCGAGTTACCAACACTCGACATGTGGTGACAATCGAGCGCAAGGGTGGCGACCGGACCATGGACGACCAAGGGCGCGGGAGCGACCCACGTCCTGGCGTCGGCGGGCGCGAGCCCGACGGCCCGAGGCCGCCGGGGCCACTGCCTTACGAAGGGGTCTGGCGGTTCACCGCTGCCACCGTCGACGCCTCGGTGCCGCAGGCGCGGCGCGCCGTCCGGGAACTGTTCGCCCGACAGGGCGTCCCGATCTCGGACGACCTCGTCCAAGGGCTTCTGCTGATCGTCTCCGAGCTGGTGACGAACGCCGTCAAACACGCGGCGCTCCTGTCGCCCACGCTCGCCGTCGAGGTCGCCGTCGGCGCCGAGTGGGTTCGCGTCTCGGTGGAGGACGACCACCCCTACCGCCCGACCGCCCTGGAAGCCGACCACGGCCGGCTCGGCGGCCGTGGATTGCTCCTGGTGCGCGAGATCACACGGGAGGCGGGCGGGGCCTGCGACGTCGAGCACACCGCGAGCGGCGGCAAGGTGATCTGGGTCGCCCTGCCGCTCGTGCCCGCACAAGTGAACCAGGGGTGAGGTGCCGCGCCCCGGGGGAGAAAGCGGTGACCCCGGGGCGGCGGAGCGTGGTCACCCGTCGGGAGAGGCAGCGGTCACCCGTCGGGAGAGGCCGCGGTCACCAGCCCGCGGCCGGGCCCGTCAGTTCCCTGACCGCCGGTCGGGCGGCGTCCAGGACCGTCATGAACCAGGACGAGAACGTGTCCTTGGCGTGCCGCTCCGACAGCTCGGCCGGGGTCACGAACGCGGTGGCCCCGACCTCCTCCGGATCCGGCCGCGGCGGGGACTGCAGCAGCCCGACGAACAGATGGTTGAACTCCTGCTCCACCAGGCCGGAATCCGGGTCCGGGTGGTTGTAGCGGACCGTGCCCGCCTCGCCGAGCAGGGCCGGGGAGACCCCCAGTTCCTCGTGCGTCCGCCGCGCGGCCGCCGCGAAGGGGGACTCGCCGGGGTAGGGGTGCCCGCAGCAGGTGTTCGACCAGACGCCGGGGGAGTGGTACTTGCCGAGGGCCCGCTGCTGGAGCAGCAGCCGCCCCCGCTCGTCGAAGAGGAAGACTGAGAACGCCCGGTGCAACTGCCCGGGCGGTTGATGGGCGGCCAGCTTCTCCGCGGTGCCGATCGTGGTGCCGTCCTCGTCGACCAGTTCCAGCAGGATCGCTTCCGTGGTGCCGTTCTGCGAACTGTGCATCGCGGTGGCAGGTGTGATCGGCATGCCCGTCCTTCGCCTCGTTCTTCGAGCCTCAAGTCTGCCGCACGAAACCGGCACTCCCGGCCTTTCGCGCCAACCCGCATGTCCTACCCGCGCACCCCGCCCGAGGACACCCGTCGCCCGATCCTCAGACCCCGAAGGCGGCCGGATACCTGATGGTGCCGGGCGCCACCGACACGGAACCGTCCAGCACCAGGGCCATCATCGCCTCGTCCGGCGCGTCGAAACCCGGCCGGATGCCGTACTCGGACGCATGTGCGAAGCCGAAGCGCGGGTAGTACTCGGGATGCCCCAGGACGAGGACGAGCCGCTCCCCACACACGCGTGCCGCGTCCAGCACCGCGCGCACCACGGCCCCGCCCGCCCCACGGCGCTGATGGTCCGGCAGCACCGCGACGGGGGCCAGCGCCAGCGCGGGCGCCTCGTCCACATGGCATCGGGTGATCAGGGCGTACGCCGCGATCGTGCCGTCCGGTGCCTCGGCCACGTACGACAGTCCGGGCAGCCAGGCGTCGGGGTCCTCGCGCAGCGCGTCGACCAGCTTCGCCTCCGCGTCGGTCTCGAAGGCGGCGGCGTTGACGCCGTACACCCCCTTCCGGTCCGCGGATGTCTCCGGGCGGGTCGTCCAGTCGGTCGTCAGTGACACAGCTTCGCCTCGTGTTCTGCGTGGCCGCTCGGCTCCAGTTGGAACGTGCAGTGCTCGACGTCGAAGTGGTCGCCGATGCAGCCCTGGAGTTCGTGCAGCATCTTCTCGTTGCCTATGGAGTCCAGCGTCTCGGAGCCGACCACCACATGGGCGGAGAGCACCGGCATGCCGGAGGTGATGGTCCAGGCGTGCAGATCGTGGACGTCCTCCACACCCGGCAGCGCCAGTATGTGGGCTCGCACCTCGGCCATGTCGACGTTCTTCGGTGCCGCCTCCAGCAGGACGTCGAGGGTCTCGCGCAGCAGCTTCACCGTGCGTGGGACGATCATCAGGCCGATGACCAGGGAGGCGATCGGGTCGGCGGCCTGCCAGCCGGTGAGCAGGACGATGGTCGCCGAGATGATCACCGCCACCGAGCCGAGCGCGTCGGCGGCCACTTCCAGGAAGGCACCCCGTACGTTCAGGCTCTCCTTCTGGCCCCGCATCAGCAGGGTCAGCGAGATCATGTTCGCGACCAGGCCGACCGCGCCGAACACGACCGTCAGGCCGCCCTCGGTGCCCACCGGCGTGACGAACCGCTGGATCGCCTCGTAGAGCACATAGCCGCCGACGCCGAGCAGCAGCAGACAGTTGGCGAGCGCCGCGAGGATCTCGGCGCGGGCGAAACCGAAGGTGCGGTTGCCGCTCGGAGGACGGTTCGCGAAGTGGATCGCGAGGAGCGCCATGCCCAGGCCCACCGCGTCCGTCGCCATGTGCGCCGCGTCCGCGATGAGCGCCAGCGAATCGGCGAGAACACCGCCGACTATCTCGACCACCATGACGGTGAGCGTGATCGACAGCGCGATCCGAAGCCGCCCGCGGTACGCCGCTGCCGCCGTACCGCTGGTCGGCGCGTGATGCGCGTGCCCGTGATCGTGCCCAGCCCCCATGGATCCGCCCCTTCGGTCGCGTTCGTGTGTTCGGCTCGCGATCACAGTGAACTACGGGTAGGGGGTACCCGGCAACGCGGCACTGAACACCGTTGTCATGTGCCCTGACCTGCGGAAACGATACGCAGGTCAGGGCGCTGTCATGATCGGCAAGGGTCAGAGGCCGTGGTGCAGCCGCCAGCCCGCCCAGGCCGACTCGACCATCTCGCGCACCCCCCGCCTCGCCGTCCAGCCGAGCTCCCGCTCGGCCAGCGCGGCCGAGGCGACCGCGCGCGGCGCGTCACCGGCGCGGCGCGGCTCGACGAGCGCGGGCCGGTGGTCGCCGGTCACCTCACTGATCAGATCGACGAGTTCGCGGACCGAAACGCCCTCGCCACGGCCGATGTTCACAGTCAGGTCGCCCGTGGCGTCCCCGGAGGCGAGTCGTCGGGCGGCCGCGAGGTGCGCGTCGGCGAGGTCGGCGACGTGGATGTAGTCGCGGACACAGGTGCCGTCCGGGGTCGGGTAGTCGTCCCCGAAGATCCGCGGGGCCTCGTCGCGGGTGAGGCGGTCGAAGACCATCGGGATGACGTTGAAGACGCCGGTGTCGGCCAGCGCCGGGCCCGCCGCACCCGCCACGTTGAAGTAGCGCAGACACACGGTCGCGATGCCGTGCGCCGCGCCCGCCGCGCGGACCAGCCACTCACCGGCGAGCTTGGTCTCGCCGTACGGGCTCATCGGGGCGCACGGGGTGTCCTCGGTGATGAGGTCCACGGCCGGGTTGCCGTAGACGGCGGCGGAGGAGGAGAAGAGGAAGCGCCCGACCCCGGCCCCGGCCGCCGCCTCCAGGAGGGTGGCGAGACCGCCGACGTTCTCCTGGTAATAGCGGGTGGGCTGGGCGACCGACTCGCCGACCTGCTTGCGGGCGGCGAGGTGGATCACACCGGTCACGGCGTGCCCGGCGAGCACGCGCTTGAGGAGGTCCCCGTCGAGGGCGGAGCCGTGGATCAGGGGGATGTCTTCGGGAAGGCGGCCGCGGACACCTGCGGAGAGGTCGTCGAGTGCGATGACCTGTTCGCCGGCGTCGGTCATGACCTTCGCCACGTGTGCGCCTATGTAGCCGGCTCCGCCTGTGATCAGCCATGTCATGGGGTCACCTTATGCGGGGTGCCCGTTGTGCCCATTCGTTGCAGGGGATGTGCAGGGTTGGCGGGTGCGGGTGTTGGTCGAGGCTGGTCGCGCGGTTCCCCGCGCCCCTCGTGAGGCGCGGAACCGCGGCCCGCCGCCCAGGAGTGGCCCCGTCTCTTTGCCCCCTATTAACCGATATCCGCGCCGGAGTTTGTGGCACGACCCCCACATCCCCGATGATGATCGCGGCGGAGGGCCCAAGGCCTGAGCAGGTTGAACCGATCGGGCCATGAACGGGTGGTGAACGCCCGCTTCTCTTCATCCGATAACCTCTGCCGACACGCCGCCGGGTCGTCAGCCGGGGCGTCCTGAACCACGGACATGCCCGGCGCCATCGCGTCGGCACCCAGGGAGTGAGTTCGTCTGTCGACCGCCATCCTCACCGGTCAGCCGGTGCCCGGATCGTCGCTGGAGGGCGATCTGCGGTCGCTCGGCTTCGACGTGCGGGTCGCCTCCGACGCCGGTGACGCCGAGACGCTCCTCGCGACGGTCCCCGCCGGCGAGCGGGTCGCCATCGTCGACGCCCGGTTCGTGGGCCATGTGCACGCCCTGCGCCTGGGACTCGCCGACCCCCGCTTCGAGGCCGCCGCGCTCCCGGGCGCCGTGACCGTACGGGCCGCCGCCCGCCAGGCGCTGACCCGGGCACTGGCCCGCGAGAACTCCGCCGCGAGCGGTACCACCGCGGTCACCGTCGACACCATCGCCGACCGTGTCGTCGCCGCCCTCGACGCCGACGGCGTCCCTCTGCACCGGCCCGACCTGGGCACCCTCGTCGCCGTCGTCCCCGACGATCCGCAGGCCCGCAACGAGGCCCGTCAGGCCGTCGCGGCCGTCGACGACGAGGCCGTACGGCTGCGCACGGCGGTGAAGTCCCGTGACGGCTTCTTCACCACCCACTTCATCAGCCCGTACTCCCGCTATCTGGCCCGCTGGTGCGCCCGCCGGGGTCTGACCCCCAACCAGGTCACCACGGCCTCGCTGATCACCGCCCTGATCGCGGCGGGCTGCGCGGCCACCGGCACCCGCGGCGGCTTCGTCGCGGCGGGCCTGCTGCTCATCTTCTCCTTCGTCCTCGACTGCACCGACGGCCAACTGGCCCGCTACTCGTTGCAGTACTCGACGCTCGGCGCCTGGCTCGACGCCACCTTCGACCGCGCCAAGGAGTACGCCTACTACGCGGGCCTCGCCCTCGGCGCCGCCCGGGGCGGGGACAGCGACGATGTATGGGCCCTCGCGCTCGGCGCGATGGTCCTGCAGACCTGCCGCCATGTCGTCGACTTCTCCTTCAACGAGGCGAACCACGACGCCACCGCCAACACCAGCCCCACCGCCGCCCTCTCCGACAAGCTCGACAGCGTCGGCTGGACGGTCTGGGTCCGGCGGATGATCGTGCTGCCGATCGGCGAGCGCTGGGCGATGATCGCCGTCCTCACGGCGGCCACGACCCCTCGCATCACCTTCTACGCGCTGCTCGTCGGCTGCGCCTTCGCCGCGACGTACACCACGGCGGGCCGCGTACTGCGCTCCCTGACCCGCAAGGCACAGCGCACGGACCGCGCCGCCCAGGCGCTGGCGGACCTCGCGGACTCGGGCCCGCTCGCCGAGATCGCGGCGCGACCCCTGCGCCGCAAGGGCCGTGAGGCGGACCGGACGACCGGCAGGTCGCTCTCCCGGCTGTCCGGCGTAGCGGGCGCCGTCGTCCTCCTCACGTTCTGGACCTGGGCGGAGCCCTACGGCAGCTGGCTGCCCGTCGTCTTCGCGGTGATCTACGTGCTCAACGCGGGCGCCGCCGTCGCACAGCCCCTCAAGGGCGCTCTGGACTGGCTGATCCCCCCGCTCTTCCGCGCCGCCGAATACGGCGTCGTCCTGCTGCTCGCGGCCAAGGCCGACGTGAACGGGGCCCTTCCCGCGGCTTTCGGGCTGGTGGCGGCCGTCGCCTACCATCACTACGACACGGTGTACCGCATCCGCGGTGACGCCGGAGCGCCGCCGCGGTGGCTGGTGCGGGCGATCGGCGGTCACGAAGGCAGGACCCTGCTGGTCACCGTCCTGGCCGCGCTGCTCGCGCCCACAGAGTTCGCAGTCGCGCTCATGGCTCTCGCCGTGGTCGTGGCACTGCTGGTGCTCGTCGAGAGCATCCGCTTCTGGGTGACCGCTCACAAGACCGGCGCACCCGCCGTACACGATGAAGGAGAACCCGCATGATCGGCCTCGTGCTGGCGGCCGGCGCCGGACGGCGTCTTCGCCCCTACACCGACACCCTCCCCAAGGCTCTGGTGCCGGTCGGCCCCGAGGGCGACGAGGAGAGCCTCACGGTTCTCGACCTCACCCTCGGCAACTTCGCCGAGATCGGCCTGACCGAGGTCGCGATCATCGTCGGGTACCGCAAGGAGGCCGTGTACGAGCGCCGCGAGGCGCTGGAGGCCAAGTACGGGCTCAAGATCACGCTGATCGACAACGACAAGGCCGAGGAGTGGAACAACGCCTACTCCCTGTGGTGCGGCCGTGACGCCATCAAGCACTCGGTGATCCTCGCCAACGGCGACACCGTGCACCCGGTGTCCGTCGAGAAGACCCTGCTCGCGGCCCGCGGCGACGGCAAGAAGATCATCCTCGCCCTGGACACGGTGAAGTCCCTCGCCGACGAGGAGATGAAGGTCGTCGTCGGCCCCGAGGGCGGCATGACCAAGATCACCAAGCTGATGGACCCGGCCGAGGCGACCGGCGAGTACATCGGTGTCACCCTCATCGAGGGCGAGGCCGCCGATGAGCTGGCCGACGCCCTGAAGACGGTCTTCGAGACGGACCCGCAGCAGTTTTACGAGCACGGCTACCAGGAGCTCGTGAACCGCGGCTTCCGGATCGACGTCGCGCCCATCGGTGACGTCAAGTGGGTCGAGATCGACAACCACGACGACCTCGCCAAGGGACGTGAGATCGCGTGCCAGTACTGACGAGGCTCATCCCCTCGCCGGTCGTCGTGGACATCCGTCCCGGCGCGCTCGATGATCTGGCGACGATCCTGTCGGACCAGCGCATCGCGCCGTCGGGCCGGCTGGCCTTCGCGATCAGCGGCGGCTCCGGGCGCGCGCTGCGCGAGCGGTTCGCCCCCGCACTGCCGGAGGCGGACTGGTTCTGCGACGCCGACGGCACCATCGACGGCGCGGTGCGACTCGCCGACTCGATCAAGAAGGGCGGCCACTACGACGCCGTGGTCGGGCTCGGCGGCGGCAAGGTCATCGACTGCGCCAAGTACGCGGCCGCCCGTGTCGGTCTGCCGCTGGTCGCGGTGGCCACCAACCTCGCCAACGACGGTCTGTGCTCCCCAGTCGCCACACTCGACAACGACGCGGGCCGCGGCTCCTACGGTGTGCCGAACCCGATCGGCATCATCATCGACCTGGACGTCATCCGCGAGGCCCCGACGCGCTTCGTACGGGCCGGCATCGGCGACGTGATTTGCAAGATCTCCGCCGTGGCCGACTGGGAGCTGTCCAGCCGGGAGACCGGCGAGAAGGTCGACGGACTGGCCGCCGCCATGGCCCGCCAGGCCGCCGAGGCCGTGCTCCGCCACCCGGGCGGGGTCGGCGACGACGACTTCCTGACCACGCTCTCCGAGTCCCTCGTCCTGTGCGGGATCTCCATGTCGGTGGCCGGTGACAGCCGCCCCGCCTCGGGCGCCTGCCACGAGATCAGCCACGCGTTCGACCTGAGCTTCCCCAAGCGCAACGCCCTCCACGGCGAGCAGTGCGGTCTCGGCGGAGCGTTCGCCACCTTCCTGCGGGGCCACCACGAGATCGCGGGCCAGATGACCGAGGTCCTCCGTCACCACGGCCTGCCCGTCCTCCCGGACGAGATCGGCTTCACCGTGGACGAGTTCGTCCAGGTCGTGGAGTTCGCCCCGCAGACCCGGCCGGGCCGCTACACCATCCTGGAACACCTCGAACTGAGCACCGAACAGATCAAGGACGCCTACGCCGACTATGCCAAAGCCATCAGTAGCTGAACTCCGCCCGGTCGTTCACCCCCCGGGTGTGAAGGACCGGCGGAGCGGTGAGCACTGGGCCGGCCGGCTCTACATGCGCGAGATCTCGCTGCGCATAGACCGGCACCTGGTCAACACCCGGGTCACGCCCAACCAGCTGACCTACCTGATGACCGTCTTCGGCGTCCTCGCCGCCCCGGCCCTGCTGGTGCCGGGCGTCCCGGGCGCCGTCCTCGGTGTGCTGATGGTCCAGCTGTACCTGCTGTTCGACTGTGTCGACGGCGAGCTCGCCCGTTGGCGCAAGCAGTACTCGATGACCGGCGTCTACGTCGACCGCGTCGGCGCCTACCTCTGCGACGCCGCCGTCCTCGTCGGCTTCGGGCTGCGCGCCGCCGATCTGTGGGGCACCGGCCGGATCGACTGGCTGTGGGCCTTCCTCGGCACGCTCGCCGCCCTTGGAGCGATCCTGATCAAGGCCGAGACGGACCTCGTCGGCGTTGCCCGACACCAGACCGGGAAGCCGCCGGTCCAGGAGTCGGCCGCCGAGCCGCGCTCCTCCGGCATGGCGCTGGCCCGCAGGGCCGCCGCCGCCCTGAAGTTCCACCGGCTGATCCTCGGCGTCGAGGCCTCCCTGCTGATCCTGGCCCTCGCGGTCGTGGACGAGATCCGGGGCGACCTCTTCTTCTCCCGGCTCGGCGTCGCCGTACTCGCCGGCATCGCCCTGCTGCAGACCCTGCTGCACTTGGTGTCGATCCTCGTCTCCAGCAGGCTGAAGTGAGCGGCGCCATGAAGGTCGGCGCGGTGATCATCACCATGGGCAACCGCCCCGACGAACTGCGCGCCCTCCTCGACTCGGTCGCCAAGCAGGAGGGCGACCGGGTCGAGGCGGTCGTCGTCGGCAACGGCTCGCCCGTCCCGGACGTCCCCGAGGGCGTCCGGACGGTCGAGCTGTCCGAGAACCTCGGTATCCCCGGCGGCCGCAACATAGGCATAGAGGCGTTCGGCCCCAGCGGCCGGGACGTCGACGTGCTTCTCTTCCTGGACGACGACGGCCTGCTCGCTCACCACGACACCGCAGAACTGTGCCGCAAGGCCTTCGAGGCCGACCCGAAGCTCGGGATCGTCAGCTTCCGGATAGCCGACCCGGAGACCGGCCAGACCCAGCGGCGCCACGTGCCCCGGCTGCGGGCCGCCGACCCGATGCGCTCCTCCCGGGTCACCACCTTCCTCGGCGGCGCCAACGCCGTACGCACCCAGGTCCTCGCCGAAGTCGGCGGGCTCCCGGACGAATTCTTCTACGCCCACGAGGAAACCGACCTGGCATGGCGGGCCCTCGACGCGGGCTGGATGATCGACTACCGGTCCGACATGGTGCTGTACCACCCCACGACCGCCCCCTCCCGGCACGCGGTCTACCACCGAATGGTCGCGCGCAACCGCGTCTGGCTTGCGCGCCGCAACCTGCCGGCCCCGCTCGTCCCGGTCTACCTGGGCGTCTGGCTGCTGCTGACCCTGCTCCGCAAGCCCTCGGGACCGGCACTGAAGGCCTGGTTCGGCGGCTTCAAGGAGGGCTGGACGAGCCCCTGCGGTCCCCGTCGGCCCATGAAGTGGCGTACGGTGTGGCGGCTGACCCGGCTGGGACGGCCTCCCGTCATCTGACAAGCTCGAAATCTGAGAGCATGCGGCCGTACCCGGTCCAGGTTTCCGCCTCGGCCCGACCAGCCTGCGCACTTTGAGGACGAAAGTTTCCATCTGTGAGTGAGACAACGCATGACGGCAGGGTTGTGGTGAGCGACCGCCCGTCGCCCGACGACGGGCTCTCCGCGACGGAACTGGCCGCCAAGTACGGGCTCGCGGTGAGCGGCGCCCGGCCCGGACTCGTGGAGTACGTCCGCCAGATGTGGGGGCGGCGCCACTTCATCCTCGCCTTCTCCCAGGCGAAGCTCACCGCGCAGTACAGCCAGGCCAAGCTCGGCCAGCTGTGGCAGGTGGCCACCCCGCTGCTCAACGCGCTGGTGTACTTCCTGATCTTCGGTCTGATCCTCAACGCCGACCGGGGCATGGAACGCGAGGTCTACATCCCGTTCCTGGTCACGGGTGTGTTCGTGTTCACCTTCACGCAGAGCTCGGTGATGGCCGGAGTCCGCGCGATCTCCGGCAACCTGGGCCTGGTGCGCGCCCTGCACTTCCCGCGCGCCTCCCTGCCCATCTCCTTCGCGCTCCAGCAACTCCAGCAGTTGCTGTTCTCGATGATCGTGCTGTTCTGTGTCGCGGTCGGCTTCGGCAGCTACCCGCGCCTGTCCTGGCTGCTGATCCTGCCCGTGCTGGTGCTGCAGTTCCTCTTCAACACCGGTCTCGCGCTGATCATGGCCCGCATGGGCGCCAAGACCCCGGACCTCGCGCAGTTGATGCCGTTCGTCATGCGGACCTGGATGTACGCCTCCGGCGTCATGTTCTCCATCCCGGTGATGCTCGAGGGCCACCCCGAGTGGATCGCCGACGTCCTCCAGTGGAACCCGGCGGCGATCTACATGGACCTGATGCGCTTCGCGCTGATCGACGGCTACGGCTCCGAGAACCTGCCCCCGCACGTGTGGGCGGTCGCCGGCGGATGGGCGGCGCTGATCGCGTTCGGCGGCTTCGTGTACTTCTGGAAGGCGGAGGAGAGGTACGGCCGTGGCTGAGTCACTCATCCCCACCGTCATCGCGGACGAGCTGCACATCGTCTACCGCGTCAACGGCGCCAAGACCGGCAAGGGCAGCGCGACCGCCGCCCTGAGCCGCATCCTCAAGCGTGGCGAGGAGCGCGGGGTGCGCAAGGTGCACGCCGTGAAGGGCGTCTCCTTCGTCGCCTACCGGGGCGAGGCCATCGGGCTGATCGGCTCCAACGGCTCCGGCAAGTCCACCCTGCTGCGCGCCATCGCCGGTCTGCTCCCGGCGGAGAAGGGCAAGGTCTACACCGACGGCCAGCCCTCCCTGCTCGGCGTCAACGCCGCCCTGATGAACGACCTCACGGGCGAGCGCAACGTCATATTGGGCGGGCTCGCGATGGGCATGTCCCGCGAACAGATCCGGGAGCGCTACCAGGGGATCGTCGACTTCTCCGGCATCAACGAGAAGGGCGACTTCATCACCCTGCCGATGCGCACCTACTCCTCCGGCATGGCGGCCCGGCTGCGCTTCTCCATCGCCGCGGCCAAGGACCACGACGTGCTGATGATCGACGAGGCCCTCGCCACCGGCGACCGCGCCTTCCAGAAGCGCTCCGAGGCCCGCATCCGCGAGCTGCGCAAGGAGGCCGGCACGGTCTTCCTTGTCAGCCACAACAACAAGTCCATCCGCGACACCTGCGACCGCGTCCTGTGGCTGGAGCGCGGTGAACTGCGCATGGACGGCCCGACCGACGAGGTCCTGAAGGAATACGAGAAGTTCACGGGCAAGTAACCCAAATGACCGGGGCCCCACCGGAACTGTTCCGGTGGGGCCCGGCGTCTGCAAGGGACACCGTTCGCCGGTGCGGAGCGGCGGCATACGCAAAGGAAACGCCAACTCCGGCAAGGAAGCGTCAACTCCGGCTGCCCATAGGAATCTTGGGGACAATCGGTGCGTTCTTGTGATGTGCAGGACACCCGACGGAGCATGGTGCGTTGTAGAACGTAAGCTGTACCGGTGCCGAATCGCGGCAAGTAGGTCCATAATGCGCGACACCCGGCATCAGCCGCAGACGCCGCCCACTGGGCGGCGTGTCCGAAATAGTGCGTATTGGGTCGGCAGTGTAGAACGGGAGATGTGACGGCCATGGCTATGGAGACTCCCCAGCTCAACCACGCTTCTGCCGTTCCCGCGCCGGGTGACGCGCGGTGACCGAAACCGGGACGGCGCGCACCGGGGACCCGGAGCGCGGCACCCTCGCCAAGGCCGGGACCGAGAACTTTCCCGTCGCCCCGTTCTTCCTGCCCAGGGCCTGGCGCGAGGACCTCATGGCCGTCTACGGCTTCGCCCGCCTCGTCGACGACATCGGCGACGGCGACCTCGCCCCCGGCGGCGCCGACGCCCGTCTCCTGGGCGTCGCCCCGCAGGACGCCGACGACCGACTGCTCCTCCTGGACGCCTTCGAAGCCGACCTCGGCAGGGTCTTCGACGACACCCCGAACCACCCGCTGCTGCGCCGACTCCAGCACACCGTCCGCCGCCGCGACCTCACCCCGGAGCCGTTCCTCGCCCTGATCGCCGCCAACCGCCAGGACCAACTGGTCAAGCGGTACGAGACCTACGACGACCTGCTCGCCTACTGTGAGCTGTCCGCCAACCCGGTCGGCCATCTGGTCCTCGCCGTCACCGGCACCGCCACCCCCGAGCGGATCCGGCACTCCGACGCGATCTGCACCGCCCTGCAGATCGTCGAACACCTTCAGGACGTGGCCGAGGACCTCGGCCGCGACCGGGTCTACCTGCCCGCCGAGGACCTGAAGCGTTTTCACGTCCAGGAGGCGGATCTCGCCGCCCCCACCGCCGGAGCGTCGGTGCGCGCGCTGGTCGCGTACGAGGCGGAACGCGCCCGAGATCTCCTGGACGAGGGTGCGCCCCTCGTGGGCAGCGTCGACGGCAGGCTGAGGCTGCTCCTCGCTGGGTTCGTGGCGGGAGGTAGGGCGGCCGTCCACGCGATCGCCGCCGCCGGATTCGACGTACTTCCCGGCCCGCCCAAGCCCGGCAAGCTCCGGCTGCTGCGCGAGGCGGGCGCGACCCTGCGAGGAGAGGGGTGATCCGGATCGTGGAGTCGGAACCACACGCGTCCGCACCGGTACTCGCCGCCTACAGCTACTGCGAGGCCGTCACCGGGCGGCAGGCCCGCAACTTCGCCTATGGCATCAGGCTGCTGCCGACGCCCAAGCGCCGCGCGATGTCCGCGCTGTACGCGTTCTCCCGACGCGTCGACGACATCGGTGACGGCGCGCTCCCCGTCGACGTGAAGACGGCCCGCCTGGAGGAGACCAGAGCGCTGCTCACCCGCGTCCGGGCCGGCTCCGTCGACGACGACGACACCGACCCCGTCGCGGTCGCCCTCGCCCACGCCGGGAGGGCCTACCCGATCCCGCTCGACGCGCTCGACGAACTCATCGACGGCGTCCTCATGGACGTACGCGGGGAGAGCTACGAGACGTGGGACGACCTGAAGGCCTACTGCCGCTGTGTCGCCGGGGCCATCGGACGGCTCTCGCTCGGCGTCTTCGGCACGGAACCCGGAGCACGCGGTGCGGAACGAGCGCCGGAGTACGCCGACACCCTCGGGCTCGCGCTCCAACTCACCAACATCCTCAGGGATGTTCGGGAAGACGCCGAGGACGGGCGCACCTATCTGCCGACCGACGACCTCGCCAAGTTCGGCTGCTCGGCGGGGTTCACCGGGCCGCTCCCGCCGGCCGACTCCGACTTCGCGGGGCTGGTGCACTTCGAGGTGCGCCGGGCCCGCGCCCTCTTCGCCGAGGGCTACCGGCTGCTGCCGATGCTCGACCGGCGCAGCGGAGCCTGTGTCGCCGCCATGGCCGGCATCTACCGTCGGCTCCTCGACCGCATCGAACGAGAGCCGGAGGCCGTGCTGCGCGGCCGGGTCTCGCTGCCCGGTCGAGAGAAGGCCTACGTCGCCGTGCGCGGCCTCTCCGGTCTGGACGCCCGCCATGTGTCGCGCCGCACCGTCAGGAGGCGCGTGTGAGGAACAATCCGGTCCAAGGCGGTTCCACCGGGGAAAAGCGGTACGCAACCCTCCGCGACAGGGGGGCGTCCCTGTCTGCGACGACCGGCCGCGCATCGATCCGGCACCGCGGCCGACCGGCGGGGGAGGGTGCACGATGACCGACGGCGCACAGTCCGATGGGCTGGCCGACGCGGACCGTACGAGCCGCCCCGGCAGCACGGCCGTGGTGGTCGGCGGGGGACTGGCGGGCATCGCCGCCGCACTCTCACTCGCCGACGCCGGTGTACGGGTCACGCTCGTGGAAGGGCGGCCCCGTCTCGGGGGGCTCGCCTGCTCCTTCCGGCGCGGCGATCTGACCGTGGACAACGGACAGCATGTGTATCTGCGCTGCTGCACCGCCTACCGCTGGTTCCTCGACCGCGTCGACGGGGCAGCGCTCGCACCGCTGCAGGATCGTCTCGACGTGCCGGTTCTCGACGTCGGCGGCAGGCCCGGACGGCGCCTCGGCAGGCTGCGGCGCGACGCGCTGCCGGTGCCCCTGCATCTGGGGCGCAGCCTGGCCACGTACACCCATCTCTCGCTCGGTGAGCGCGCCAGGGTGGGGCGGGCCGCGCTGGCGCTCAAGGCGCTCGACCTCGCGGATCCCGCGCTGGACGAGCGGGACTTCGGCGGCTGGCTGGCGGCACACGGTCAGTCCGCGCGTGCCGTCGAGGCGCTGTGGGACCTCGTGGGCGTCGCCACCCTCAACGCGGTGGCCCGCGAGGCCTCCCTCGGGCTCGCCGCCATGGTGTTCAAGACGGGCCTGCTGTCCGAGCCGGGCGCGGCCGACATCGGCTGGGCCCGTGTCCCGCTGGGGGAACTGCACGACCGGCTGGCCCGCAAGGCGCTCGACTCGGCGGGCGTCCGTACCGTACTCCGTAGCCGCGTCTCCGCCATCTCCCCTTCGGAGAACGGGAGATGGCGGGTCGAGGTGCCCGGCGAAAGCCTCGACGCCGACGCGGTCGTCCTCGCCGTCCCGCAGCGCGAGACGTACGACCTGCTGCCCGAGGGCGCGCTCGATGACGCCGGGCGGCTGCTGGACATCGGCACCGCGCCCATCCTCAACGTCCATGTGGTGTACGACCGCAAGGTGCTGAGCCGGCCGTTCTTCGCGGCGCTCGGCTCGCCGGTGCAGTGGGTCTTCGACCGGACCGAGGCGTCCGGGCTGATCGAGGGCCAGTACCTGGCGCTCTCGCAGTCGGCCGCGCGGGACGAGATCGACGTACCCGTGTCCGTACTCCGCGCACGCTATCTGCCCGAGCTGGAGCGGCTGTTGCCCGCCACGCGCGGCGCTCAGGTCAAGGACTTCTTCGTGACCCGGGAGCGCACCGCGACCTTCGCTCCCACCCCCGGCGTCGGACGGCTCAGGCCTGGCGCCCGCACCAAGGCACCCGGCCTTTACCTGGCCGGAGCGTGGACCGCCACCGGGTGGCCCGCGACCATGGAGAGTGCGGTCCGCAGCGGCATCGGAGCGGCGGACACCGCCCTCGCCGCTCTGGGCCGACCACGGGACCACCTCTTCGACCTCGAGGAGGCGGCGTGACGCTCGAAGCGCACGAAGCCGGTTCCCGCACTCTCGGTACCGCGAACACATCGACATCTGGAGAGACTGTGCCCACTGTGCCCCCGGCCGTGACGGCCGCTGCGAGGACCGCGGTGGACGTGACCGCGCTTCTGGAGCGCGGGCGGACCCTGGCCACGCCCGTGCTGCGGGCGGCCGTCGAGCGGCTGGCGCCCCCCATGGACACCGTCGCCGCCTACCACTTCGGCTGGATCGACGCCCACGGCAACCCGGCGGACGGCGACGGCGGCAAGGCCGTACGCCCCGCGCTCGCCGTCATGTCCGCCGAAGTCACCGGCGCCGCACCCGAGGTCGGCATCCCCGGCGCGGTCGCGGTGGAACTGGTGCACAACTTCTCGCTGCTGCACGACGACCTGATGGACGGCGACGAACAGCGTCGCCACCGCGACACCGTCTGGAAGGCCCACGGCCCCGCCCAGGCCATCCTCGTTGGCGACGCCCTGATGGTCCTCGCCAACGAGATCCTCCTGGAACTGGGCACCGCCGAGGCGGCCCGCGCCACCCGACGTGTCACCACGGCGACCCGCGCCCTCATCGACGGACAGGCCCAGGACATCTCCTACGAGCACCGTGAGCGGGTCACCGTCGAGGAGTGCCTGGAGATGGAGGGCAACAAGACCGGCGCCCTGCTCGCCTGCGCCTGCTCCATCGGTGCCGTCCTCGGCGGTGCGGACGACCACACCGCCGACACGCTGGAGAAGTACGGCTACCACCTCGGCCTCGCCTTCCAGGCCGTCGACGACCTGCTGGGCATCTGGGGCGACCCGGTCTCCACGGGCAAGCAGACCTGGAGCGACCTGCGTCAGCGTAAGAAGTCCCTGCCGGTCGTCGCCGCGCTCGCCGCCGGCGGCCCGGCCTCCGAGCGGCTCGGTGAACTCCTCGCCGCCGACGCCAAGGCCAGTGACTTCGAGAACTTCTCCGAGGAGGAGTTCGCCGCCCGCGCCGCTCTCATCGAGGAGGCGGGCGGCCGGGACTGGACCGCCGAGGAGGCGCGCCGCCAGCACGGCAAGGCCATCGAGGCACTCGACTCCATCCGGATGCCCGAGCGCGTGCGGGACCAGTTCGCGGCGCTCGCCGACTTCGTCGTCGTACGAAAGAGATGAGCGCCATCCCGCAGGAGCCGACCACCATCGGTCCCATAGCCCTCGCGTAGTCGCCGGCCGGTGCCTCGTCACCGGAGACGCACCGGCCGACGGCTGACCCACCGCAGAGAGATCCGTCCACTGCACGAAGGGGAAGCCATGACAGCGACGACCGACGGAAGCACCGGGGCGCTCCCGCCCCGCGCTGCCGCGGCCAGCGACACCGCCCACGACACCCCGTCGGCGGCAGGGGTCCAGGACGCCGCCGCGCACGCCATACGGCGCGCCACCGACTTCCTGCTCTCCCGACAGGACGCCGAGGGCTGGTGGAAGGGCGACCTGGAGACCAACGTCACCATGGACGCGGAGGACCTGCTGCTCCGTCAGTTCCTCGGCATCCGCGAGGAGGAGACCACACGGGCCGCCGCCCTCTTCATCAGAGGTGAGCAACGCCCCGACGGCACCTGGGCCACCTTCTACGGCGGCCCGCCCGACCTCTCCGCCACCATCGAGGCGTACGTCGCGCTGAGGCTGGCCGGGGACGACCCCGCCGACCCGCACATGGCGAGGGCGTCCACGTGGATCCGCGGGCGGGGCGGGATCGCCGCCGCCCGGGTCTTCACCCGTATCTGGCTGGCGCTGTTCGGCTGGTGGAAGTGGGACGACCTGCCGGAGATGCCGCCGGAACTCATCTACTTCCCGAAGTGGATGCCGCTGAACATCTATGACTTCGGGTGCTGGGCCCGGCAGACGATCGTGCCGCTCACGATCGTCTCCGCGAAGCGTCCGGTGCGTCCCGCGCCGTTCCCGCTCGACGAGCTGCACACCGACCCAGACCGGCCGAACCCGCCCAAGTTCCTTAATCCGCTGGGCAGTTGGGAAGGAGCCTTCCAGCGACTGGACAAGGCCCTGCACGGGTTTCACAAGGTCGCGCCGAAGCGGCTGCGCAAGGCGGCGATGAACAGCGCGGCCCGCTGGATCATCGAGCGGCAGGAGAACGACGGCTGCTGGGGCGGCATCCAGCCCCCGGCCGTGTACTCGATCATCGCGCTGCACCTGCTCGGCTACGACCTCCGGCATCCCGTGATGCGGGCCGGGTTGAAGTCCCTCGACCGGTTCGCGGTGTGGCGCGAGGACGGGGCCCGGATGATCGAGGCCTGCCAGTCCCCGGTGTGGGACACCTGCCTCGCCACGATCGCGCTCGCCGACGCGGGTCTGCCCGCCGACCACCCCCAACTGGTCAAGGCCGCCGACTGGATGCTCGGAGAGGAGATCGTCCGGCCCGGCGACTGGGCCGTCAAACGGCCACAACTGCCGCCCGGGGGATGGGCGTTCGAGTTCCACAACGACAACTACCCCGACATCGACGACACCGCCGAGGTCGTCCTCGCGCTGCGCCGGGTCAAGCACCACGACCCGGAGCGGGTGGAGAACGCCATCCGGCGCGGGGTGCGCTGGAGCCTCGGGATGCAGTCGAGGAACGGGGCGTGGGGTGCCTTCGACGTCGACAACACCAGCCCGTTCCCCAACCGGTTGCCGTTCTGCGACTTCGGTGAGGTCATCGACCCGCCGTCCGCCGATGTCACCGCGCACGTGGTGGAGATGCTCGCGGTCGTGGGCCTGTCCCGCGATCCACGCACCCGGCGGGGCATCGAGTGGCTGCTCGCCGAACAGGAGCCGAACGGCTCGTGGTTCGGCCGCTGGGGCGTCAACTACGTCTACGGCACCGGGTCGGTGGTGCCCGCCCTGACGGCCGCCGGGCTGCCCGCCGCCCACCCCGCGATCCGCCGGGCCGTGGCCTGGCTGGAGACCGTGCAGAACGACGACGGCGGCTGGGGCGAGGACCTGCGTTCCTACCCCGACCCCGCCGAGTGGGGCGGCAAGGGCGCCTCGACCGCCTCCCAGACCGCGTGGGCCCTGCTCGCGCTGCTGGCGGCGGGGGAGCGGGACGCCAAGTCCACCGAACGCGGCATCGAGTGGCTGGCCCGGACCCAGCGGGAGGACGGCGGTTGGGACGAGCCGTACTTCACCGGCACCGGCTTCCCCTGGGACTTCTCGATCAACTACCACCTCTACCGGCAGGTGTTCCCGCTCACCGCGCTCGGCCGGTACGTCAACGGCGAGCCGGCCGTCCTGAAAGCGGTAGGGAGCTGAGGAGCATGGCCACCGCCCCGGCACCGCTGCTGATCGCCTGCGCGCTCGGCATCGAGCAACTCGCCCTGCGCAGCGGCGACCGGGGCGGCGCCGGGGGCCCGGTCACCGTACTGCGCACCGGAATGGGACCGAGGGCCGCCGAGCGGTCCGTCACCCGATTGCTGGCCGACCCGGGGCTGCGCGACGCGGCCGTGCTGGCCACCGGCTTCTGCGCCGGGCTCGCCCCCGGCATGCACCCCGGTGACCTGGTGGTCGCCGAGGAGACCCGGGGGCCCGACGGCGCCGTCACCCCCTGTGTGGGCACCGAACTCCTGGTCAAGGAGCTGGGGAAGGCCGTGCCCGGGCGCACGGTCCACACCGGCCCGCTCACCGGATCGGATCACGTCGTGCGTGGTCAGGAACGGTCGGACCTGTTCGCGACCGGCGCTATCGCGGTCGACATGGAGTCCGCGGTCACGCTCCACTGCGCCGTGAGACCGGACGTGCGCCCGGTTGCGGCCGTCCGGGTGGTCGTGGACGCTCCTGAACATGAACTGGTCCGGATCGGCACGGTACGCGGTGGAATATCGGCTTTCCGCGTCCTTCGTGCCGTCCTTCCCGCTTACTACGAATGGCACCGTTCCTTGCTGCTCCCCCGGAGGTGAGCCAGATGGCCATGCCGCTCCGCCAGTCCATCAAGGTGGCGACGTATCTCGCCGAACAGAGGCTCCGCAAGCGGGACAAGTTCCCGCTGATCGTCGAGCTGGAACCGCTCTACGCCTGCAATCTCAAGTGCGAGGGCTGCGGCAAGATCCAGCACCCTGCAGGTGTGCTCAAGCAGCGCATGCCGGTGGCGCAGGCCGTGGGCGCCGTCCTGGAGTCCGGTGCGCCGATGGTCTCGATCGCCGGCGGCGAGCCCTTGATGCACCCTCAGATCCACGAGATCGTGCGGCAGTTGGTGGCCCGGCGGAAGTACGTCTTCCTGTGCACCAACGCCATGCTGCTGCGCAAGAAGATGGACAGGTTCAAGCCCTCGCCGTACTTCGCGTTCGCGGTGCACATCGACGGGCTGCGGGAGCGGCACGACGAGTCGGTGGCCAAGGAAGGGGTGTTCGACGAGGCCGTGGCGGCCATCAAGGAGGCCAAGCGGCGCGGCTTCCGGGTGACCACCAACTCGACCTTCTTCAACACCGACACCCCGCAGACCGTCATCGAGGTCCTCGACTACCTCAACGACGACCTCCAGGTCGACGAGATGATGATCTCGCCCGCGTACGCCTACGAGAAGGCTCCCGACCAGGAACACTTCCTCGGCGTCGAGCAGACCCGTGAGCTGTTCAGGAAGGCATTCTCCGGCGGCAACCGGCGCCGCTGGCGTCTCAACCACTCGCCCCTGTTCCTCGACTTCCTGGAGGGCAGGGTCGACTTCCCCTGCACGGCGTGGGCGATCCCCAACTACTCGCTCTTCGGCTGGCAGCGGCCCTGCTACCTGATGAGCGACGGGTACGTCACGACGTACCGGGAGCTGATCGAGGACACCGACTGGGACGCGTACGGCCGGGGCAAGGACCCGCGCTGCGCCAACTGCATGGCCCACTGCGGCTACGAGCCCACCGCGGTCCTCGCCACCATGGGATCGCTGAAGGAGTCGCTGCGCGCCCTGCGGGAGACGGTCTCCGGCAACCACGGGAACCAGGGGTGATGTCATGACCGCCGTGTCCCTCGGTGTCCCCGCGATTCCCGCGCGGCCGGTCGCCGGGCGCCGCCCCTCGCGGCGGATCGAGGTCGGTCCGGTGGCCGTGGGCGGCGGGGCCCCGGTGTCGGTGCAGTCCATGACGACGACCCGCACGTCCGACATCGGCGCCACCCTGCAGCAGATCGCGGAACTCACCGCGTCCGGCTGCCAGATCGTCCGCGTCGCCTGCCCCACACAGGACGACGCGGACGCCCTCGCCACCATCGCCCGCAAGTCGCAGATCCCGGTGATCGCGGACATCCACTTCCAGCCGAAGTACGTGTTCGCGGCGATCGAGGCGGGCTGTGCGGCGGTGCGGGTGAACCCCGGCAACATCAAGCAGTTCGACGACAAGGTCAAGGAGATCGCGCGGGCCGCGAAGGACCACGGGACGCCGATCCGGATCGGGGTCAACGCCGGCTCGCTAGACAAGCGCCTGCTCCAGAAGTACGGCAGGGCGACGCCGGAGGCGCTGGTGGAGTCCGCGCTGTGGGAGGCGTCGCTGTTCGAGGAGCACGACTTCCGGGACATCAAGATCTCGGTCAAGCACAACGACCCGGTCGTGATGATCGAGGCGTACCGGCAGTTGGCGGCCCGGTGCGACTACCCGCTGCACCTCGGGGTGACCGAGGCCGGTCCGGCGTTCCAGGGCACGATCAAGTCCGCGGTGGCCTTCGGGGCACTGCTCGGAGAGGGGATCGGCGACACGATCCGGGTCTCGCTGAGCGCGCCGCCCGTGGAGGAGATCAAGGTCGGCATCCAGATCCTGGAGTCGCTGAACCTGCGGCAGCGACGGCTGGAGATCGTGTCCTGCCCCTCGTGCGGGCGGGCGCAGGTCGATGTGTACCGGCTGGCGGACGAGGTGACCGCCGGTCTGGAGGGGATGGAGGTGCCGTTGCGCGTCGCGGTCATGGGCTGCGTCGTCAACGGGCCCGGGGAGGCACGGGAGGCGGACCTGGGGGTCGCCTCCGGCAACGGCAAGGGACAGATCTTCGTCAAGGGCGAGGTCATCAGGACCGTGCCCGAGTCGAAGATCGTGGAGACCCTCATCGACGAGGCGATGAAGATCGCCGAGCAGATGGAGAAGGACGGCGTCGCGTCGGGGGAGCCGGCGGTCACCGTGAGCTGACGACACGGCTGGGAAAGCACCGACGAGAGGGGGCCCGACGTGACCATTCTGGAGAACATCCGGCAACCACGCGACCTGAAGGCGCTGACCGAGGCGGAACTCGGTGAACTGGCGGAAGAGATCCGGGAGTTCCTCGTGCACGCGGTCGCCAGGACCGGTGGTCACCTGGGGCCCAATCTGGGGGTGGTGGAACTCTCCATAGCGCTCCACCGGGTCTTCGAGTCACCCGTCGACCGCATCGTCTGGGACACCGGTCACCAGAGCTATGTGCACAAGCTCCTGACCGGGCGCCAGGACTTCTCCAAGCTGCGTGGCAAGGGCGGCCTGTCCGGCTATCCCTCGCGCGAGGAGTCCGAGCACGACATCGTCGAGAACAGCCACGCCTCCACTGCCCTCGGCTGGGCCGACGGACTCGCCAAGGCGCTCCAGGTCCAGGGGCAGAAGGGACACGTCGTCGCGGTGATCGGCGACGGCGCGCTGACCGGCGGCATGGCCTGGGAGGCGCTGAACAACATCGCGGCCGCCAAGGACCGACCGCTGATCATCGTCGTCAACGACAACGAGCGCTCGTACTCCCCGACCATCGGCGGCCTCGCCAACCACCTCGCGACCCTGCGCACCACCGACGGCTACGAACAGTTCCTCGCCTGGGGCAAGGACGTCCTGCTGCGCACCCCGGTCGTCGGCAGGGAGGTCTACGAGGCGCTGCACGGGGCGAAGAAGGGCTTCAAGGACGCGTTCGCGCCCCAGGGCATGTTCGAGGACCTGGGCCTGAAGTACCTCGGCCCGATCGACGGGCACGACACCAAGGCGGTCGAGTCGGCGCTGCGCCGCGCCAAGCGCTTCCACGGGCCCGTCCTCGTCCACTGCCTGACGCAGAAGGGCCGCGGCTACGAGCCCGCGCTCGCCGACGAGGAGGACCACTTCCACACGGTCGGCGTGATGGACCCGCTGACCTGCGAACCCCTCGCGCCCGCCGGGGCCCCCTCCTGGACCTCGGTCTTCGGTGACGAGATCGTACGGATCGGGGACGAGCGCGAGGACGTCGTGGCGATCACGGCGGCCATGCTGCACCCGGTGGGGCTCGGCAGATTCGCGGAGAAGTACCCCGACCGGGTCTGGGACGTCGGCATCGCCGAGCAGCACGCGGCCGTGTCGGCGGCCGGACTGGCGACGGGCGGACTGCATCCGGTGGTGGCCGTGTACGCGACCTTCCTCAACCGGGCCTTCGACCAGCTTCTGATGGACGTGGCGCTGCACCGGTGCGGGGTCACCTTCGTCCTTGACCGGGCCGGGGTCACCGGAGTCGACGGCGCGTCGCACAACGGCATGTGGGACCTGTCCGTCCTCCAGGTCGTGCCCGGCCTGCGTATCGCCGCTCCCCGCGACGCCGAACAACTGCGCGCTCAGCTACGGGAGGCCGTCGCCGTGGACGACGCGCCCACGCTGATCCGGTTCCCGAAGGAGTCGGTGGGGCCCAAGATCCCGTCCCTGGAACGGGTGGGAGGCATGGACGTCCTGCACCGCCCTCCGTCCTCGGACGGTCCGCGGGTGCTCATCGTGGCCGTCGGCGTCATGGCGTCGGTCTGCCTGCGGGCCGCCGAGCTGCTGCAGGCGCGGGGCATCGGCTGCACCGTCGTCGACCCGCGCTGGGTCAAGCCGGTCGACCCGGCGCTGCCGTGGCTCGCCGACGGACACCGGCTGGTGGCCGTGGTCGAGGACAACAGCCGGGAGGCCGGGGTCGGTTCGGCGGTCGCCCTCGCGCTGGGGGACGCCGAGGTCGACGTACCCGTGCGGCGGTTCGGGATCCCCGAGCAGTTCCTCCCGCACGCCAAGCGTGGGGAGGTGCTGGCCGACATAGGTCTGACGCCGGTCGACATCGCCGGGCGGATCAGCGCCTCTCTGGCCGCCAAGAACGCACTGCCCAAGGAGAAGCCGTAGATGTCCACAGCGGAACCAGCCGCCGGCACCGAGCGGTTCGACCTCGGCAGACTCCTGGCCGAACGCGGCGCCGAGCGCTACGAACTGCACGCCCGGCACCTCAACCACCAGCTCCCGCGCATGCTGCACACCATCGGCTTCGACAAGGTGTACGAGCGGGCCGAGGGTGCGTACTTCTGGGACGCGGAGGGCGACGACTACCTGGACATGCTCGCCGGGTTCGGGGTGATGGGGCTCGGCCGTCACCACCCCGTGGTCCGCAAGGCGCTGCACGACGTGCTCGACGCGCAGCTCGCCGACCTGACCCGCTTCGACTGCCAGCCCCTGCCCGGTCTGCTCGCCGAGAAACTGCTCACCCACAGCCCGCACCTGGACCGGGTGTTCTTCGGCAACAGCGGCACCGAGGCCGTCGAGACCGCGCTGAAGTTCGCCCGGTACGCCACCGGCAGACCACGCGTCCTGTACTGCGCGCATGCCTTCCACGGCCTCACCACCGGCTCGCTCTCCGTGAACGGCGAGGACGCCTTCCGGGACGGCTTCGCGCCCCTGCTGCCCGACACGGCCGTACCCCTCGGTGATCTCGACGCCCTGGCGAGGGAGGTGAAGAAGGGCGACGTCGCCGCGCTCGTCGTCGAGCCCATCCAGGGCAAGGGCGTGTACGAGGCTCCGCCGGGATATCTGCGCGCCGCCCAGGAGTTGCTGCGGCGGCACAAGGCGCTGCTGATCGTCGACGAGGTGCAGACCGGGCTCGGGCGGACCGGGGACTTCTACGCCTACCAGTACGAGGACGGTGTCGAGCCGGACCTGGTGTGCGTGGCCAAGGCGCTCTCCGGCGGCTATGTCCCGGTCGGGGCGACGCTAGGCAAGGAGTGGATCTTCAAGAAGGTCTACTCGTCGATGGACCGCGTCCTCGTCCACTCGGCGAGCTTCGGCTCCAACGCCCAGGCCATGGCCGCCGGCCTCGCCGTTCTGTCGGTGATGGAGAACGAGGAGATCGTCGCGGGCGCCCGGGCCACCGGGGAACTGCTGAAGACCCGGCTCTCCGCCCTGGTCGACAAGTACGAGCTGCTGAGCGACGTACGGGGCCGGGGGCTGATGATCGGCATCGAGTTCGGCAGACCGAAGTCGCTGAGGCTGCGCAGCCGTTGGACGATGCTCCAGGCGGCCCGCAAGGGTCTGTTCGCACAGATGGTCGTCGTACCACTGCTGCGACGTCACCGCATCCTCACGCAGGTCTCCGGCGACCACCTGGAGGTGATCAAGCTGATCCCGCCGCTGATCATCGGGGAACGGGAGGTGGACCGGTTCGTCGGGGCCTTCACCGAGGTGATGGACGACGCGCACGGCGGGAGCGGGCTGATGTGGGACTTCGGCAAGACGCTGGTGAAGCAGGCCGTGGCCGACAGATAGCGCGGCGCGACACGAGAGCCGTGGGGGCGGCGTGGCGCTCAATGCGGGCACTTTGCCTCTGAGGCAAGAAATTTGCCGCAGAGGCAAAGCTACGGCTGAATGAAGGCATGAGCCCTTCCGAGGGTACGAACCCTCACGATCCCCCGGTGGACGGGGAACTGCCCACCGTCGCTCCGCGGTTGCGGGCCCTGCGCCGCCGGGCCTCCCTCACGCTGGAGGCCGCGGCCCGCGCCGCCGGGCTGTCACCCGCACACCTCTCCCGGCTGGAGACCGGGATGCGCCAGCCTTCGCTGCCGATGCTGCTTGCGCTGGCCCGTGTCTACGGTACGACCGTCTCGGAACTGCTCGGTGAGACCGTGTCCGAACGGGACGCCGTCATCCGCGCGCCCGACAGGGAACCGAGTGCGGCGGGCGGCTGGACGTACTGGCAGGCGGGCGCGCCCGGACGCGGGATGCAGGCCTTGCGTGTCCATGTGCCGTACGGCTCGCAGGGCGACATCGTGCGGGTGCACCCCGGTGAGGAGTGGCTCTACGTCCTGAAGGGGCGGCTGCGGCTGCGCCTCGGGGACACCGCGCATCTCCTGGCGTCCGGCGACAGCGCGCACTTCGACTCGCTGACCCCGCACCGCATCGCCGCCGCCGACCAGGACGGCGTCGATCTGCTGTTCGTCCACACCCTGCTGCAGAGCCCGACCGCCGCGCTCTGCCTCGGGCCGACCGCTCCCGGAGAGATCCTGTGACCGACCTGGAAGAGAAGTTCCCCCGCGCCCTGTGGGTGCGGCTCATCATCTACATCGCGGTCGGCCACGTGTTCGCCGCCTTTGTCTATCTGCTGTTCGAGGTGGGCGCCAAGCAGTAGCCGAGGGGGAGGGGGCTGGAGGACAGGAGGTCTAGTCGAGCAGGTGCTCGCGCAGCAGCTCCCTGGTCTGTGGGGTCACCTTCAGACCCTGCTCCAGATAGGTGTCCACATCGCCCCAGGTCTCGTCGATGGTGTCGAAGGCCGCCTGGAGGTACTCGGCGCGGGCGTCGAAGAGGGGGCTCAGCAGCTCCATGACCTCCGGGGAGTAGGCGCTGGCGGAGGTGCTGCTGCGGTGCACCTTGTAGCGTCGGTGCTTGGCGTTCGACTCCAGGTAGTCGGCGAGGACGGCCTCGCGCTCCACGCCCAGGGCGAGGAGGGTGACGGCGATGGAGAGTCCCGCGCGGTCCTTGCCCGCGGCGCAGTGCATCAGCGCGGGCACGCTGTCCTCGGCCAGTGAGCGCAGCACGCGGGAGTGCTCGGCCGTGCGGTGCCTGATGATCGTCCGGTAGGAGGCGATCATGCGGTCGGCCGCCTTGCCGTCGTCCAGGATCGCGCGCAACTGGTCGAGGTCGCCGTCGCGGACCAGCTTCCAGAACTCGGCGCCGTCCGCCGGGTCGCTCAGCGGCAGGTTCACATTGCGCACACCCGGTAGCTCGACGTCCGGACCCTCCAGTTTCTGGTCGGCCGCGTTACGGAAGTCGAAGACCGTGTGCAGGCCGAGCGAGGTCAGGAACGCGGTGTCCTCGTCGGTGGCGTGGGCGAGATGACCGCTGCGGAACAGCACTCCGTGACGCACCCGGCGGCCGTCCACGGTCGGCAGACCACCCACGTCGCGGAAGTTGCGCACTCCGGTCAGCTCGGGCTCGGTCGACGGGATCTGCTGCGTCACTGGGGCTCCTCCCATCCGGCCGTCGGCGCCGTCCGCCCACGGGCGCGCACTCGACACCGAGGCGCGCACACGACGATACGACATCGGTGCGTACGCCAATGAGTTGTCCACAGGCGGCGGGGAGGGCTTGCCGACAGTTGTCCACAGGCCCGGACGGGCGCCCGCCACCACCTGCGATGATGTTGGCGCCCGATCGCACCTGTTCGAACCTGTGGGGTCTTGATGTTGGAAATCGGCGCAGACGGCCGGACCTGGCTTCTCACGGGGCCCAGGAGCAGTTATGCCCTGCGGCTCACCGAGAACGACGAGCTGCTGCACCTGCACTGGGGTCCCCGGATCACGCTCGCCGACGCCGAGGAGCTGGCCGCCCGGCAGCAGTTGCCGTACTGGCCCTTCGAGGCCCCGCTGGACGGACACGAGGAGTACCCCGTCGAGGGCGGCCCTCGTTTCACCCGCCCCGCCCTCTCCGTGCGCACCGACGAGCGGCGAGGCACGGAGTGGACCTTCCAGGCGTACGAGGCCGAGGGCGACGAGCTGCGGCTGCGGTTCACCGACGGCGGCCTGGGGATCACCCTGCACTACCGGATGCGCGACGACGTGGTAGAGCGCTGGGTCGGCCTCGTCAACGAAGGACCGGCGGTGGAGCTGCTGCGGGCCGACTCGGCGACGTGGACGCTGCCGCGGCGCGAGGACGAGGCCTGGCGGCTGTCCCAGCTGCACGGGCGGTGGGCCGCCGAGTCCCGCCTGGTGCGTGGGGAGCTCACCTATGGCGAGAAGGTCATCGGCAGCCGGCGCGGCCACACCGGGCACCAGCACCTGCCCTGGGTCGCCCTCGACACCGACGCCACCGAGGAGCGCGGTGAGGTCTACGGCTGCGCCCTGGGCTGGTCCGGGTCGTGGCGGATCGCGGTCGCCCAACTCCCGGACGCGCGCGTGCAGATCACCGGTGGCGCCGGTTACGACGAGTCCGGGCTGCTGAGGCTGGGGACCGGTGGGACGTTCACCACGCCCGTCTTCGCCGGTCTGTGGAGCGACGGCGGCTTCGGCGGGGCGAGCCGAGCCTGGCACGCCTATCAGCGGGCGTACGTCATCCCGGACGCCGACCAGGACCGGCCGGTGCTCTTCAACTCCTGGGAGGCCACCGAGTTCGACATCTCGGAGGAGCAGCAGGGGGCGCTCGCGCGGCGAGCGGCGGCCATCGGGGTCGAGCTGTTCGTGGTGGACGACGGTTGGTTCGGGACGCGGACCAGCGACCGGGCCGGGCTCGGCGACTGGACCCCCAACCCGGACCGCTTCCCGAAAGGCCTGAAGCCACTCGCCGACTATGTGCACGCGCTCGACATGCGGTTCGGCATCTGGGTGGAGCCCGAGATGGTCAACCCGGACAGCGAGCTGTATCGGGCGCATCCCGAATGGGCGCAGTTCCAGTCAGGACGAAAGAGGACAGAACTACGCAATCAGCTCGTTCTCAATCTCGCACGCGAGGACGTCCAGGAGTACCTCTGGGAGCGGCTGGACGCCCTCCTGTCCAGCGCGCCGATCGACTATGTGAAGTGGGACTTCAACCGCTGCTTCACCGACGCCGGCTGGCCCGGGGAGCCGTATCCGCAGAAGCTGTGGGTCGAGCACGTGCACGCCTTCTACACCCTGCTGGACCGGCTGCGGGCCGCGCATCCCGGCGTCGCCTTCGAGTCGTGCTCGGGCGGTGGCGGCCGCATCGATCTCGGGGTCATGGCGCGGACGGACCAGGTGTGGACCTCCGACAACACCGACCCGCTCGACCGGCTCGCCATCCAGCACGGCTTCAGCCAGATCCACCCGGCCCGGGTCATGGCCGCATGGGTCACCGACAGCCCGAACAACCAGCTCAACGGCCGGGCCAGCTCGCTGCGGTTCCGTTTCGTCAGCGCCATGGCGGGTGTGCTGGGGGTCGGCGGCGACCTCACCGAGTGGACCGAGGAGGAGCTGGCCGAGGCGCGGGACTGGGTGGAGCTGTACAAGGAGATCCGGCCGGTCGTCCAGCGTGGCGACCTCTACCGGCTGCGTGCGCCGACGGGTGGGCTGAGCGCTGTGCAGTACGTCCACGGTGACGAGGTAGTCGTCCTGGCCTGGCTGCAGGCCCAGCACTACGGCGAGCCGCCGGCCCCGCTCCGGCTGCGTGGCCTCGACCCGACAAAACACTATGAATGCCGAGAAACGGGCGAAGTGTACCGAGGTGGCGTGCTGTTGCATCACGGGCTGCGGACGGGGTTGCGTGGCGACTTCGATGCGACGGTTATCCGCCTGTGTCGCAGATGAGTGAACTGTCCGAAATTGAGCGGTAATTCCAACAAGCCCTGAAATAAAGCCTACTGGCGCGTAGGTGCGTGAGCAGCGTCATATTCGTGACCCTCTGTCGCCGCCATGTCCACGTAATTCGTAGGTGGTTCCAGGGCGGTTGGAAAACGCCGAAGACCGGTCTTTTACGGAGCGTCATCATGAATTGAGGTAAGGATCAGAGGAAAAGACGCACAGGAAGTCCCAATGGTTGTCTCTGTAGGCACAAGTCGCTTACGTTCTGCGTCAATCCGGACGGACGCCCAATCCTGCCGCCGACCGGAGCCGCGTACCGACCCGATCCACGGCAGGAGCGGGGGACCCACAGGTAGTACCGCCTGTTCCGGTTCCCGGAACGGCTAGGGGTATAGCCGTGCGCAAGCACGGCCGGGCATCTCCAGCCCGCACCCGACAGCTCACCTCGCAGGCGCCGGAGAGGAATTCGTCATGCCCGCGAAGGGTAAGCACCGCCGTCCGAAGTCCCAGCGTTTCACCCGCTCGATCGCCGCGGCCGGCACCGGTGGCGCGGCACTCGCACTGCCGTTGATCGGGGCCGCCGGCGCCCATGCCGCGACCCCGACGGCCGCGGTCTCCGACGTCTCCGAGAAGACGGCCGCGGTGGCGCCCGAGAAGGCCGTGGCCCAGGCGGGCGCGCGGATCGAGCAGGCCGAGAAGGCCGCACAAGCGCAGAGGACCGCCACCAAGAAGGCGACGACCAGGACCTACTCGGTGAAGGTCGGCGACTACCTCTCGAAGATCGCGGACGAGCAGGACGTCGAAGGGGGCTGGAAGCGGCTCTACTCGGACAACCGTGAGGCCATCGGCTCCGACCCGTCGCTGATCCACCCGGGCCTGAAGCTCACGATCGGTGGCCAGGCCCCGTCGAGCGGCACGTCGAAGGCGCCGACGACCGGGTCGTCGCAGTCCTCGAAGTCCTCCCAGTCGTCCCAGTCCTCCCAGTCGTCGAAGTCCTCCGGCTCCTCGACGCAGAAGGCGAAGGACACCCAGGCGTCGACCTCCACGTCGAACAACCAGTCCTCCTCGTCCAACGGCTCCGGCTTCAGCTCGCCCATCCAGGGCGCCACTGTGGGCACCGCGTACAAGATCGCAGGCAGCATGTGGTCCAGCGGTTACCACACGGGTGTCGACTTCGTGGCTCCGACCGGTACGAGCCTCAGGGCCGTGGGCGCGGGCACCGTCGTCTCGGCCGGCTGGGGCGGCGCGTACGGCAACCAGGTCGTCGTCAAGCTCGCCGACGGCTACTACGCCCAGTACGCCCACCTCTCGTCGATCTCCGTCTCCGCGGGGCAGTCGGTGAGCGGCGGCCAGCAGATCGGCCTCTCCGGGGCGACCGGCAACGTCACCGGCCCGCACCTCCACTTCGAGATCCGCACCACGCCGAACTACGGCTCGGACATCGACCCGCTGGCCTACCTGCGGTCGAAGGGCGTCGGCGTCTGACGCGTCCGTCCGCACCACCGTTCGCCCCGAAGGCCGGGCCCCGTGATCCCCGGGGTCCGGCCTTCGGCGCGGGTGCCTCGGGGTGCGGGTCGTGAGGGCTGTGTCGCGGTTCTGTGGCTTGGCCGACCGGGGGCTCGACAGTGGGGTGTCAGTAGGGACACAGTGATCGCCGAAAGCGCTTTCTTCGATCTTTTGATCCCTGGAGAAGGAGTCTCATGACCACACGCAGAGCCTTCGGAGCCGTAGCCGCCGGTGCCGTCGTCGCGGCGCTCGCTCCCCCCGGGGCCGCGCGTGCGGCTTCGCGCCGGGGGAGGCGGCGGCTGTTCGCGGCGGACGACTTCCGGTGCGGACTGAGGCAGTGGGCCGTGGAGTTGGAGCGGGGTGGCTCGGTCACCGCTGCGGGCGGGGTGCTGGACGTCGATGTGCCGGCCGGGGCCACGGTGTGGTTCCGGCGAAGCCTGGAAGGGCCGTACGTCGTCGAGTACACGGCCACGCCGGTCTCCGAGGGCGGCGTCAACGACCGCGTCTCCGATCTCAACAACTTCTGGAACGCCGTCGACGTGCGCTCACCCGAAGATCTTTTCGCCACTCCGCGCGGTGGCGCACTCGCCGAGTACGACTATCTGAAGACGTACTACTCGGGCTACGGGGCCAACTACAACACCACGACACGGCTGCGTCGTTACGTCGGCGAGGCAGGGGTGCGGCCGCTGATCCACGACTACACCGAGCCGCTGCTCGTCGCCAACGAGCCGAACCAAGTCCGGATCGTGTCGGACGGTTCCACCGTGCGCTGGTGGAACAACGGGCGGCTCGTTTTCGACTACGTGGACCAGCAGCCGTACACACGGGGGCACTTCGCGTTCCGGACCACGTGGAGTCACTTCCGGATACAGGACTTCCGGGTCTGGACCTGGGGTATTCCAAGTTGACCAACACTTGACACGTGGTTTATCTCACCGTCCGTCAACCCCTTATTACGGTCGCGTAGGTCACATCCCACGGTGAATCATGGGGCGATGTGGCAGACGATTCGAATGACAGCAGATCAATGATCGGGTCGTACGTGGCGGTGGGGGACAGCTTCACCGAGGGCGTCGGCGACCCCGGGCCCGATGGGCGGTTCGTCGGCTGGGCCGACCGGTTCGCGGTGCTCCTCGCGGACCGGGTGCCCGAGGGCGGCTTCGACTACAGCAACCTCGCCGTGCGCGGAAAGCTCCTCGACCAGATCGTCGAGGACCAGGTGCCGCGTGCCCTGGAGCTCGCACCGGACCTCATCTCCTTCTGCGCGGGCGGCAATGACATTATCCGGCCCGGCACCGATCCGGACGAGGTCGCCGAGCGGTTCGAACGTGCGGTGTCGAAGCTGACCTCGGCCATCGGCACCGTCATGGTGACCACCGGGTTCGACACCCGTGATGTGCCGGTGCTCAGGCATCTGCGGGGCAAGATCGCCACGTACAACGGGCATGTGCGGGCCATCGCCGACCGGTACGGCTGCCCCGTGCTGGACCTGTGGTCCCTCAAGACCATTCAGGACCGGCGGGCCTGGGACCACGACCGGCTGCACCTCTCGCCCGAGGGGCACACGCGGGTCGCCCTGCGCGCCGGTCAGGTGCTCGGCGTCGAGATCCCGGCCGATCCCGACCAGCCGTGGCCTCCGCTGCCGCCGCGCGGCACGTTCGAGATGCGCCGCGACAACATCCAGTGGGCGCGGGAGTTCCTGGTGCCGTGGATCGGGCGCCGGCTGCGGGGCGAGTCCTCCGGGGACCATGTGTCGGCGAAGGGGCATCTGTCGCCGGGCGACATCAAGATGCGGATCGAGTCGGTCGCCTGAGCGGAGCCTGGTTGCCGCGGCAGGAAACGTTTGCCCGTCAAGGAGCGGTGTCCGGTGCGTGCTCTCGGCGTGCCGGTGCAAGCCCTCGTACTGGATGTGCTCGGGCTTGTGCCGGCGGTGGGAGCCGCTCCCGCTCGAGCGCAGCCGACACCGGGGGAGCATGCCGGGGGTCGCGCCGGAGCGCCCTGATAGCGGAGCCGTTCGGGCGTTTCGGCAACGTGGCGAGCGTGCGTGCCAGGCGTCGTGGGGCAGGCGGGACTTTTCGAAACACGTCCTGGGCCGCGGGGCGGCCGGGTTGCTCGTGGGCGGCCGCGGGTTCGTCACGGACTTGCCGCAGGTTGGTCGTGGGGGTGACGTCATGGCACGGGGTTCTGGGGGGCGTCAGCCCGTTGGCTGGTGTCCGACCGCCCTGAGGCCGGCGGGCCCAGCGCAAGGACGAGCACGTGGGATTGCCGCCGTCAGCGGGTCGCGGCTATCAGGGCCGCGCGGTCCAGGCCCAGTTCTCGGGCCAGGGCCTCCTCGGCCCATTCCTGGGCGCGGGTGCGGGGGACAGCTCCGTCGTAGGTCGTCAGTTGTACGGCCAGGCCGTCCAGGAGGGCGGTGAGGCGGAGGGCCGTCGCCGTGGGGTCCGGGCAGTGGAACTCGTCGGCCGCCACGCCGGCTTCGATGACCTCGGCGAGCGCGGCCTTCCACTGTCGGTCCAGGTCACGGGTGACCTCGCGCAGGGCGGGTTCGCGCAGGGACGCCGCCCAGCCCTCGATCCAGAGCCGCCAGCCCTTGGCCTGTCCGGTCGGGGCGTACCAGCGGACGGCCGTACGGAGTCGGCGCAGGGCGGTCGTGCGGCGGCTCAGTAGTTTGCGGAGACGGGCGAGGTCGTCCTCGGCGGCGTGGCGGAAGGCCTCGGCGACCAGTCGTTCCTTGGTCGAGAAGTGGTAGAGGACCAGCGCGTTGCTCACGCCGAGGACGGCGGCGACGTCGGCGATCCGTACCGCCGCGACGCCCCGCTCCTCGATCTGTTCGATGGTGGCCCGGAGCAGCTCCGCGCGCCGCTCGGCCACGGTCAACCGGACCCTGCCCACGCGGCCACCCTACCTACGTCCGTCGACGGCGCCGGGGTCCTCGCGCCATGCCGGAAGGGCCGGGAACGTGTCCGGACACCCTTAGCGGTGCCGACCGAAGCGTTGCTCGATCAGGGCGAGGCGGTCGGCGGCGACGGTGTGGGCGGCCGCCCGGGGGGTCGTGCCGTCGGTCTCGGCGCGGGCAAGGGTCAGCTCCACCAGGGTGCGCATGGAGCGGCGGACGTGGGTGAGGGCCTCCTCGGCGGCGGGACCGATGTCGCCGAAGAGGGTCCACCACCACCAGGCGTTCGTGCCGGAGTTGACCATGACGTCCGGAAGGACGGTGACTCCGCGTGCGGCGAGCAGTTCCTCGGCCTCCGGCAGGACGGGCATGTTGGCCGCCTCCGCGATCAGCCGGGCGGTGATGTGGCGCTGGTTGGCGGTGTCGATCGCGTAGGAGACCGCCGCGGGGACCAGTACGTCGACGTCGGCGGCGAGCCACGCGTCGCCGGGCGTCTCGTGGTCGTCGGGGCGCAGGACGGAGCGGTCGACCGTGCCGTGTGCGTCGCGGGCGGCGAGCAGCGCCTCGATGTCCAGGCCCGCGGGGTTGGTCACGGTGCCCTTGATGTCGGCGACGGCGACGATCGTGAGCCCGGCGCGCGAGAGGAAGCGGGCGGTGGCTCCGCCCATGGTGCCCAAGCCCTGCACGGCGACCCGTGTCCCGGCGTACGGCGTTCCCGCCCGGTCCAGGGCCGTGAGCACGGACTCGGCGACACCGCAGCCGCCGACCAGTTCGTCCAGGCCGATGCCGTCCACCTCGATCCGGAAGGCGTCCGCGAGCCTCTCGCGGGCCGTCTTCTCGTCGTCGAGGAGGGGGTACACGGCCTGGATCGTCGACACCAGGCCCGCCTCACGGGCCGCGCGGTCCACCAGGTCCTGGGTGAGCCCGAGGTCCTCGCCGGTCGCCCAGAAATGCTCGACGTAGGGGCGCACCGCGCGCAGGTAGCGGACCAGGACGCCGTACGCCTCCGGGTCCCGGGGGTCGCAGTCGATGCCCCCCTTGGCGCCGCCCAGCGGGACGTAGCGGCTCTCGGGGTCGTAGTGCAGCGCTTCTTTCATGGTCATGCCACGGGCGAGGCCGGTGACCTCGTCGAGCGTGCAGCCCGGCCGCATCCGTAGCCCGCCGCTGCAGACCCCGCGCACCAGCCGGTCCACGACGAGATGGCCCCGCTGCCCCGTGAGGGGATCGGTCCAGGTGAGCGACACGAAGGGGGCGGTGGTCATGAGAGGGCTCCTCGGGGTGGCCTGGTGAGGCGGAGAGGGCGAGGGCTGCGGGAACACAGAGGTCTACTGAATCGTTGGTCAGTATGGCATCGCTCGGCGACGGGTCGGACCCGGCGGTGTCGGAAGGGCGGACCATAATGGGATGCCTGAGCGAATCACCAGGAGGTGCCGTGTCCGGTCACGGATCCCGTTCTCTGAGCTCGGGGCTGCGCGCAGCGCGCCCCGCCGCCTTCGGCGCGGACCCGAGCGGTGCCCGGCTCGAGCGGATCCGTAGATCCCCGCACTTCGCGAACGGGGTCTTCGTGAACCCGGTCGGCGCCCGGATCCGTCCCTCCGGCAGCGCCGCGGCGGGGATGGCGAAGAGTCTCTTCCGCAAGGACGAGCGCGTAAGACGCGCCCCGGCCGGGTTGGTCCCCGTGCACTCCACGACCCTCGCAGACCTGGCCAAGCCGCCGGCGAGCGGTCTGCGGATCAGCTGGATGGGGCACTCCAGCGTGCTCGCCGAGATCGACGGACATCGGGTGCTCTTCGACCCGGTCTGGGGCGAGCGCTGCTCCCCGTTCGCCTTCGCCGGGCCCAAGCGGCTGCACCCCGTGCCGGTTCCGCTGGCCGCGCTGGGCCCGGTCGACGTCGTCGTCATCTCGCACGACCACTACGACCACCTGGACATGCCCACGATCAAGCAGTTGGCCGGCACGGACACGCTCTTCGCCGTTCCCCTCGGCGTCGGTGCCCATCTGGAGCACTGGGGCGTCTCCGAGGACCGGATCCGCGAGCTGGACTGGCACGAGGCGACGAAGGTCGGCGGCCTCACCCTCACCGCCACGCCCGCCCGGCACTTCTGCGGCCGTGGCCTGCGCAACACCCAGCACACGCTGTGGGCGTCCTGGGTCGTCGCCGGTGACGACCACCGGATTTACCACAGCGGCGACACCGGGTACTTCGAGGGCTTCAAGGACATCGGCGCCGAGCACGGCCCCTTCGACATCACGATGATCCAGGTCGGCGCCTACTCCGAGTTCTGGCCCAAGAATCACACGGACTATACGCCGCTGCCTGGAGCCTGGCCGGACATTCACATGTCGCCGGCCCAGGGGGTGCAGGCCCATCTTGACCTGCAGCGAGGCGGTCCGGGTGGGGTGCTGTTGCCGATCCACTGGGGGACCTTCAACCTGGCGTTGCACGCGTGGGCGGAGCCGGGGGAGTGGACGAAGTACGAGGCCGAGGAGGCTGGTCAGGCGGTGGCGTTCCCGCGGCCGGGTGAGCCGTTCGAGCCGGCGGGGAGGCTGCCGGTGGAGGCGTGGTGGCGGGCGGTGTCCGGTCCGATCGACCGTCCGTGGCGCCGTCCCCGACGTGCTGAGGGTGCGGCCGAGACGAGCAGGGGTGATCTCGACCTCGCGGGTGATCGATGACAGCGAGCGAGGTGCGGTTTCGTGATCTCTCCAGCAGATCCGTTGGTGGATCGTCGTCGGTAGTGGCTGCGTCGGGTTGTTGCCCGGTGGCGTCTGCGCCAGATCGACCAGTGCGGCAGCCTGGTCGTGGACGTGGACGGTGAGTTGAGGGCGACGGGGAGTAGGTGGCGGATCTCCGGGACGGTCAGGAAGGCCGGGGCGAGCATGGATACGTCTTCTTGACCAAGCCAAGAAGACGTATCCGACCATCGCCGAGAGCTGGGTCCATACCGGCTCCAAGAACGCCGTCATCGAGCACTGGCGCACGTCTCGGAATCGACGTGGAAGTTCTCAACACAAGCCCCCGGAGTTCGTGGGCGGTGATGTCAGCCGAGGCGCCACCGCTGGTTGCTGCCGCCGTTGCAGTCCCACAGTTGGGCCTGTGCGCCGCTGGCGGTGGAGGCACCGGTCACATCCAGGCACAGGCCTGACTGGACACCGGTGATGGTGCCGTTGGCGTTGAGGGTCCACTGCTGGTTGCTGCCGCCGTTGCAGTCCCATATCGCGACTTTGGCGCCGGCCCCGCTGCCGGCCGCGTCGAGGCACTTCGCGCCGCCGTAGACGGTGAGCTGCTTGGTCGACGTGCTCGTCCAGGTCTGGTTCGTCTGGCCGTTGCAGTCCCAGATCTGCGTCTGGGTGCCATTGGTCCGCGAAGAGCCGGGCACGTCCAGGCACTTGCCCGAACCGATGGCGTGGACCGGTCCTGTGGTGGTCCCGCCGTTCCCGCCGGAGCCGTCGAGTCCGAAGAAGGCGATGGCCCGGGCAGCCATACCGCTTTCGGGCAGGCTGTGTCCGACACCCTGGAAGCTGTTCGCCTCGACCGGTGCCTGCGCGCCGGCGGAGCCGTAGCGGGTGCGGGTCCAGTTGGACTGCGGGGAGTCGGTGAAGACCGGGGTCTGGCTCACCCCGAGCACGTTGGTCCACTGCTTGATCTCTTCACCGAAGTTCGGGTAGCGCAGCGCTTCGTCCTCGGTACCGTGCCACAGCTGCATCCGCGGCCGGGGGCCGGTGTAGCCCGGGTAGGCGTTGCGGACGAGGTCGCCCCACTCCTGCGGGGTCTTGCTGATCTGGCCGGTGGCGCAGGCAGTGTTCCAGCCGGAGCCGTCGGTGGTGGCGAAGCAGCCGAACGGCACGCCCATGAAGGCCGCCCCGGCCTTGAACAGGTCGGGGTACGCGCCGAGCATGACATTGGTCGTCATCGCGCCGGACGAGGCGCCGGTGACGTAGACCCGGTCGGGGTCGGCGTTCATGTTCTGCAGGGTGTACCGGACCATCTGGGCGATGCTCGTGGGGTCACTGCCCCCGTCATGCCTGAGCGCCTGGGGCGAGGAGACGTCGAAGCACTGCCCGCTGACGTTCGCGTCCGGGTAGACGACGATGAACCCGTGCTGGTCGGCCAGGCGGGCGAACTCCGTGTTGGAGTAGAAGGTGGGCCCCGTGCCGGTGCAGTAGTGCGCTGCCACCAGCACCGCCGGGCGTGCCGGAGCGCTGTCGGGCTTGTAGACGTACATCCGCAGGTTGCCGGGGTTGCTGCCGAAGTTGGTCACCTCGGCCAGTGACGCGGCCGACGCGGTGGTGGCCGAGGCGCCGGTCAGTACGAGCGCCGCGAATAGCGGCGAGATCCCCATCAGCAGGTTTACCAGTACATCCCTGACGCTTCTCTTCTTGGACTTGCGGAACATGACGCTGTCCTTTCTGGAATCCGGCGCGGCCGGGGCGATGCTCCCGGCCAGCCCCCCCCGAACGGAGGGGGCAGGCACGGTGGTTGATGTGGGTAAGGGCGTACGACGTCTCCGCAGCACGATCCGGGGACGGCCGCACCCGGGAAGCACACGTTCCAAGGAAGCAGCGACACGGGTGCCGTCTGTCCTCGGCCTTGCCCCGCCACCAAGTTCTCCCGGGAGCTGAGCCCGGAAAGGGTTCAGTTCCCGGGAGCGGGGTCATCCGGCGGTCAGAGTGGTCCACTTCTGGTTGGAGCCGCCGTTGCAGTCCCACAGCACGAGCTGCGTGCCGTCGGCCGTGGAGGAGCCCGGAACGTCGAGGCAGCGGCCGGAGGCGAGATTGCGGTAGCCGCCGTTGTGGGGCTGCCAGACCTGGTTGGCGCCGCCGTGGCAGGCCCAGATCTGCACCTTGGTGCCGTTGGCCGTGCTCCCGCCGGCGGCGTCGAGGCACTTGCCCATGGAGCGCAGGGTGCCGTCCGTGTAGGCGGACCACACCTGGTTGGCATTGCCGCTGCAGCTCCAGGTCTGGACAGCGGTCCCGTCGGCCGTGTTCGCGCCGTTGACGTCCAGGCACTTGCCGGCCACGCCGGACTGCACGCGTGCGGGGGCGGGGGCGGGGTTCTTCAGCCATCCGGCGTTGTCAGCGGCCTGGATGCCGCGGTGGAAGGCGTCGGCCATCTTCCGGTAGCCCGCGTCGTTGGGATGAAGAGGGTCGTCCAGGTCGGCCGTGGTCAGGCTGCTCATGTCCACGTATGCGACGCGTTTGCCCGCGGCCTGTGCGTCGCTCACGATCTGAGGGATGGCCCGGTTGTACGCGGGCCGGTGCTGCTCCTCCGAGGGGCTGGTGGACACGACCAGGGAGGCGACGAGGACGGTTGCGTCGGGGACGTCGGCGGTGACCTGGTTGACCAGCGACCTCAGCCGGGCGATGGCCGTGTTGGCCTCGGAAGCCCCCTGGAGGTCGTTGGTACCGATGTGCAGCGTCACTACGTTGGGCCGGTAGCGGGTCAGCGAGGCGTCGGCGAGGGCAGCGATCTGGTCGATGCGGTATCCCGAGTGGCCTTCGTTGTCCGGGTCGGACATCGAACCGCCCCGCACCGTGCCCACGAAGTCCAGCGGATGGCCGTCCGCCACAAGCTTGTCCCACAACGGGGCCCGGTAGCCGTTGCCCGTACTGCTTCCCACACCCCAGGTGATCGAGTCACCCAACGGCATGACCCGCAAGGGCGTGTCGGAGGCGGCCGAGGCAGGGGCCGCACCAACCGCTGTCACCCCGAACGCGGTGGCGACAACTGTGATCAGGGGTAGAATCCAAGACTTTCTCATGGGGTTTCCTGTCTTTTACGAGTGATTGCTGAATCAGCGAGGCTGATCGCCGCCAGGCCGTACGAGGGGGTGATGTATGACGACGACCCGTTCGGCGTTCGGGTCACCGAACGCGGGGGTGCCGGAGGTGAAGCAGTCCAGGGCCTGGGTCGAGTTTGCGCACGGAGTGGGGCAGGCGGGGCGGCACGATGTCGTCCCGGGTCTCCTCCGGCCACTGCTCCGGGTCGCGCGGATGGGGCATCAGACGGGTTCTCCGTACTGCACGCCGCGTCCGTTGGTGGAGACGTAGACCCGGCCGTACACGCGCGGGTCGCCGGTGATGGCGGCTCCGGTCCAGCCCCACTGGTGCTGGTCGTCGTTGATCCGCACCCAGGTCTTCGCCTCGTCGTCGGAGCGGTAGATGGCGTTGAAGCTCTCGATGGCGCCGACCATGTAGATCGCCGGGTAGGAAGCGCCCCTGGCGGCCTTGCCGAAGCCCAGGGTGTGCGAGGCCTGGCAGCTGCTGACCTTGGTGTAGGCCGCGCCCCCGTCGGTCGAGCGGTACAGCCCGTTCCCCTTGAGGCTGAGCCACAGGTCGCCGGTGCGGCCCGGGGCGGCCGTCAGCTGGAACTCGCTGTCGCCCGAGCTCAGGCCGGCGGCCCCCGCGGTGAAGGTCCGGCCGCTGTCGGTGCTGGCGAACACCGTGCCGGTCGTGGTGTCGAAGGCGTAGAAGCGGGTCGGGTCGACGGGGTCCGCGACCGGGGCGGCGCCCTTCGGGAAGGAGGCGACCTCGGACCAGGTGGCGCCGTTGTCGACCGAGCGGTATCCCGGGTTCGCCGTGCCGAAGGACCACAGCAGCACGCTGCCGTCGGCGTTGGTGGCGATCGGCCCCGGCGCGTCCTTGGCGACGGCGGGCTGCGCCTCGAAGGGAGCCCAGGTCTTACCGCCGTCGTTCGAGTAGGCGCCGTTGCCGTCGTTGCCCCAGCCCGCCCGGACCACGTACGACGGCTTGGCCGCGGCCAGCGACAGGCCGGTGGAGGTGCCGAACACCGGGTTCGACGCCATGCCGCGCGACGGGGATGCCGTGAGCCGCTCGTGGTACATCACACCGATGTCCCCGGACCCGCTGAGCAGGTGTGCCTCACCGGTCGGAGGCGAGACCAGCTGGCGGATGGACGCCTCCTCCAGACCGCGGATCTGCGGGGCCCAGCGCTTGAGGTCGCGGGTGCCGTAGATGGTCGCGCCGGTGCCGTAGACGATGTGCTTGGAGTCGTACGGGTCGAGGGCGAGGGCCTGGATCCACCAGCCGAACTTTGCCTTGTCTCCGCCCCACTTGAGGTACGGGGTCTCGGAGACGTCGAGGACGGCCCTGTCCTTCAGGGACGTCCAGGTGCGGCCGCCGTTCGTGGAGCGGAAGACGGTGTCGATCTCGGCCCACCGGTTGTTCGTGGAGACGACGAGCGTGCCGGGGTGGCGGGCGTCGACGGCCACACCGCCGTAGCCGAAGGTGTCGGCCGACCCGTCCGTCGCGGTTCCGCCCGGCTTCACCGGGGTGACATTCGTCCACCTGCCGTTGACGGTACGCAGTTTGTGGACGCTGCCGTCCGACTGGCCGTTGGGTCCGGGTGCGTTGGCGTACGTCACGTACAGCTCGCGCGTGTGGCGGTCGTACGCGGCGCGGATCGGTACCTTGGCGGCGGTGCCGGTGGGCCGGCCGGGGACGGGCTTCCAGGTCTTCCCGTCGAAGGTGCGGTACAGGTTCGGCTGGTCGGCCGTGCCGTCGGAGTCACCCCAGCCGGCGTAGACCGCACGGCCCGCGGCGACGAGGAGGGTGACGCCCTGGCCGGTGGCGCTCGGGACGGCCGGAAAGTCAGCGGGTTGCCACGTGGCGCCACGGTCGGTGGACTTGAGCAGCCCGTCGTGCCGGGTGCCCAGCCACAGGGTGTCGCTGTCGCGCGGGTCGACGAGCAGCCGCTCACCGGCACCGCGCCCGTCCTCGTTGCCGCCCAGCTTCACGGTGAGGTCGGTGCGCTTCCAGGTGGCACCGCGGTTCTCGGACCGCAGCACGGCCCCGTTGCCGGCCCAGGACTGCGTGTACGCGCCGAGGGTCAGGTACACCCGGTTCGGGTGGGCCGGGTCGACGGCCATGGCCTCCACACCGAGCAGGTTCCAGTCGTCCCAGCCGAGGTGGTCGGTCAGCGGGATCCAGCGGTCGGTCCGGTCGTCCCAGCGGTAGGCGCCGCCGATGTCGGTACGGGCGTAGGCCAGGCCACGGCAAGAGGGGTGGAAGAGGAGGCCGGTGACGAATCCGGTGCCGCCCTGGACGGCGTTGCGCCAGCGGTAGGCGGGGGCGGCGGTCTCGGTGCCGCTGTCGGCGGCCTGCGCACGTCCCTGGAGGACCGGCAGGGTGGCGACCGCGGCGGTGGCAGCGGTCCCGGCGAGTACAGCTCTTCTGCTGAGGGGGAAGGTGCGCATGACATACCTCTTCTTCCGCAGGACAAAGGGAGGGTGACGCCCACAGGGGCGCGGGGTGGTATCGCTGTGCGGCTCCGCCGCGTGGGCGCGAACAACGACAACGAGGTCGCGGACCCAGGACCGGCGGTTCTACGGCGCGGCGCGGCGCGGGGCGGGGCGGGGCGGGGCGAGGCGAGGGGGTCAGCCCTTGACCGCGCCCGTGAGCATGCCCTTCTTGAAGTGCCGCTGGACGAACGGGGAGGCGATCGTGACGGGGATCAGCGCGAGGACCATGACGGCCATCTGCAGTCCCAGCGCGGAGAGTTCGCCGGTGCGGACCGCCTGCTGGAGGCCCGTCGGGGCTTCGGTGTTCTTCTGGACCAGCTGGATGAGCACGTTCTGCAGGGGCATCATCTGCTGGTCGGTGAGGTAGATGGAGGCGTTGAACCATGCGCTCCAGTAGCCGACCGCGTAGAACAGGGAGATGACGGCCAGCACCGCGCGCGACAGCGGCATGATGACGGTCAGCAGGATGCGCAGGTCGCTGGCCCCGTCGATGCGGGCGGACTCGGTGAGTTCGGGCGAGATCCCCATGAAGAAGGCCCGCAGAACCAGGATGTTCAAGACGCTGACCGCGCTCGGCAGGATCAGCGACAGATAGGTGTCGGTGAGGCCCAGCGACTGCACCAGCAGGTACGTCGGAATGAGACCGGCGCCGAAGAACATCGTCGCCATCATGGTCATCAGGAAGAACCGGTGCCCCAGACTGCCCGGCCGGGACAGCCCGTAGGCCGCGAGCACCGACACCGTCATCGAGAACAGGGTGCCGACGAGCGTGACGCCGACCGAGACCAGCATCGCCCGGCTGACCTGGCCGCCGCTGAGCAGTTCCGTGTAGTTGACGAAGGTGATGCCCTGGGGGAGCACGACGAGTCCGCCGACCCGGTCGATCACCGGTTTCGGGGAGAGACTGGTGACGATCACGATCCACAGCGGACCGAGCACGCCCAGGCAGCACAGGACCAGGAAGCCGCCCTTCGCGGTGAGTCCGGTCTTGCTGGGCGGCTCCTCCCACACAGGGCGGGCGGGAGCCTTGAGGCTGCGGATGAGCTGCGTGTTGAGGCTCACTTCTTGTACACCCCCTGCTCGCCGAGCAGGTGCGCGACCTTGTTCGCGCCCAGGACGAGACACACTCCGATGGCTCCCTTGACGAGGCCGACCGCGGCCGCGTAGCTGAAGTCGCCGTTCTGGATACCCATGTTCCACACGTAGGTGTCGAGGACCTCGCTTGCTCCCGCACCGACGGCGTCGCGCTGGAGCAGGAACTGCTCGAACCCGACGCTCAGCGCGTCGCCCACCCTGAGGACCAGCAGCAGCGCGATCACCGGGCGCAGCGCGGGCAGGGTGACGTGCCACATGCGTCGCCAGCGCCCCGCGCCGTCCATGGCGGCGGCCTCGTACAGATCGGTGCTGACCGCGGCCAGCGCCGCGAGGAAGACGATGATGCCCCAGCCGGCGTCCTTCCAGACGGCCTGCGCGGTGACCAGGTACTTGAAGAGGTCCGCGTTGGTCATCAGGTCGAAGCCGCTCCACCCGTGGTCCTCCAGGGTCTGGGCGATGATGCCCGCGCCGCCGAAGATCTGCTGGAACACGGTGACGACGAGGACCCAGGAGAAGAAGTGCGGCAGATACATGATCGCCTGCGCCACGGCCCGCACCCTCGGCCGGATCACGCTGTTGATGAGCAGCGCGAGGGCGATGGGGACCGGGAAGAACAGCACCAGCTGGAGCACGAACAGCACGATGGTGTTCTTGGCCGCGCTCCAGAACAGCGGGTCGTCGACCATTCGCGAGAACTGCTCCACCCCGACCCAGGGGCTGTGGAAGATCGCCGCGACACCGTTGCTGGAGACGTACGGGTCGTAGTCCTGGAAGGCGACGACGTTGCCCAGCAGCGGGACGTAGTTGAAGAGCAGGAGCAGGACGATGACGGGCAGCGTCAGCAGGATGAGCGCGCGGTCACGGCGCCACCGGACCCGGAAGGGAACTTTTCCGGCCTTGCCGGCCCTGCGCGGCACGCTCTCCTTCGCGGTGGCTGAGGCGACCGCGGCCGTCGGCTCCTCGACGGCCGCGGGGGGACGGGGCCCGCCCGGCCTGCTCCCGGCCGTGAGGGACATCAGTTGCCACTGCCGTTCTTGTCGATGAGCTGCTTGTACCAGTCGCGCAGCTTGTCGCCGCCGGAGGACTTCCAGGTGGAGATGGCCTGCTGTATGTCGGACAGCTTCTTGTTGCCGCGCACGAAGTCGATCTCCAACTGCTCGAACTGGCTGGAGAGCGTGGCGTAGCGGCTCGGCTCGACGATGTTCATGCCGTAGGTGGACGTCTTCTTCATGAAGGCGCCCTGCCGCTGCTGCCACTCGACCTGCTTGCGGGCGATCTCGGGGAAGTCGGGGTGGGCGAGGTAGGGAGCCGGGGCCGCGAGCATCCCCCAGGCGTTGTTCACCTCTTGGTTACCCCGGTCGTTCTTGACCGGGACGCCGTCCCTGACCGAGTAGTGGGTGCCCTCGACGCCGTAGTCGACGGACATCCGCTCCTTGGTGCCGTACGGTGCTGCCGCGAAGTTGGCGGCGGCCAGCGCGTTCTCGATCGTCGCCTTCGAGGCGCCCTTGCGGATCATCGACCATATGGTGGCGGGCTGGCCCGCATACAGTGTCGGGTTGCCGCCGTCGGCGCCGAAATAGTCCATGCCCTCGATCTGGAACTCCGGGTTGGACTGGGCCTGTTCGGAGGTCTTGGCGTACCAGTCGGACATGTTCTGGTTGTAGACCAAAATCTGCCCGGCGGTGAACCGCTGGCCGGGATCGCCCGTGTTTGCTTTGTCGTCGGGGTGTACCACACCGGCGGCGAACAGCTTGCGAACCCACTCCAGATGTTCGAGGTACTCAGGATGCTCGATGCGGTACGTCAGCTTGCCGTCGTCCCCGATGTTCCAGCCGGGCGTCCCGGCGGGGAGGAGGCCGAAGATCGCCCCCGCCGCCCACCTCATGTCACCACAGGCCCACACCTTGGCCTTGGCACTGGTGGCCTCCTTGGCCCAGCTGAGGAACTCGTCGGGCGACTTGGGGACGGTGTAGCCCTTCTTGTCGAAGATGTCCTTGCGGTAGAAGGGCACGATGTTGGGTGCGGCGGCGGCTGGCATCGGGATGCCGCGCAGAGCGCCGCCGAAGATGGACATGCGCCAGGAGTCGGAGGGGATCGCGGCCAGGTTCGGGTACCTCTTGACCTTGTCGCCCGCCAGGTAGGGGCCGAGATCCATGAACTTCGCGGTGACCGCGCTCGCGATCTTGCCGACCAGCTCCCAGCCGGGCACGACCACCATGTCGGGTATGGAGCTGGAGGCGAGGACCGCGCCGAGCTTCTCGCCGTAGGTGTTGCCGTCCTGGTTCTGCCAGGTGATCTTGGTGCCCGCCGCCGCGTCGAGTGCCCTGTAGTAGGCGCAGTCGGGCTTCGGCGGGGTACCCCACAGCGGGGACATGATCTTCAGGGGTGCGCCGGTGCCGAGCTTGTCCGGGACCGAGGTGGCGAGGGCAGCGAGATCGACCTTGCCGGTATAGCCGGCCGCCGAACCGTTCTTCGCCGGAAGGTCCGGCTGGGCCACGTTGCTGGCGACGTACGTCGGCAGCAGCTTGTCGGCGGCCTTGCCCGATGTGGTGCCCTCGCGCGACCCACTGTCCGACCCGCCGCAGGCGGTGAGCAGCGGCATCCCGCCGGCGACCGCCGCGGTGGCGACCGCCGTGGAGGCGAGGAAGCTTCTTCGACTCGGTCCTGGGGAGGGGGAGGCGGCGTTCGGCGTCATTGCGTCAACCCTTCATTGCACACCTGGACACGCGGCGTGGGCCGTCGGCTGAGGTGTCGTGACTGGAACCGGCTGAGCTGAAAAGCAAACATCCCATCAATGTGACGCGATGCACAGTCGAAGCGCTTCGACGTGGCTGCGAGATTAAAGGAATGCATAGTGGCGCACAAGAGTCGCTTCCAAGATTCCTCCCATGTGTGCGAAAAGCAGCCTCGCTGCACGCCCTACATGGTGACGATGTTGACCTCTTGGCACTCCCCAAGTACAAGTGTCCTGTCGAGGCATCGAAGCGCTTCGAAATCATCCTCGGCTTCACGTCAGGGAATCCCATGTGTCTGCGCCCGCGCCGCACACACCACCGCCGTTCCGTGATCGCAGCTGCCGTTCGCGACGCACATCGCCGACCATCTGTCGCGGCTCGCCCTTGACGAAGGGTCGGATCTCCGCACCAGTTCACGCCCGCCGTCGAGCGCCTGGGCAGCGCTGCTTTCCGCAGCGCGGCCAGAAGGCCCTGCACGGCGTGGCCTGGTCGGGCCAGGCCGCCGTCTGCCCTGCACCTGGCGGTCAGTGGCGACGGCCGGGTGTGGACGCCGCTCAACGACAACAACCCGCACTCACCTGGTCCCTGTGGGGTGACGCCTTCTGCCCCAACGCGAAGTTCGACCTGTGTCAGGGCGACCTGGTGTCGGGGGCGTGGACCAAGGTCGGCCGCCGGTCGTACACCGCCCCGCTGAACGCCAGGTACAACACCGCTTCGCACCGAGCCGTCGCGGTGATTGACCGACAGAGCGCCGACGGGACCCTGGTCCGACCCGGTACTTCATCCAGGCGGAGCTGGATCGCGACGTCCGCCATCCGGACCCCGCCGGGTCTCTACGGGCCGGCGAAGGAGCCGCTCCGTGCGGCGTGACCGACGATCGCGGCTCCGACCAGCCGCCTCTCGAAGGACAGGAGTATCTGTTCGAGATCCGTCGCGTCGAACGACGTCGCATCCGTCCCGAGACTTATTCCGGCGGTCTCGGACATACCCCACACATCGAAGCAGAGCTTTCCGGAGTTCGTGTCGACGGGTTTGGGGAAGCGTCGGTAACGGCTGGATGCCATGGCTCGCTCGAGGTCCTGCTGTGCCCTGTCCGCGCGAGCCCGGATGAGCGTGCCGGGCGCTATGGGGCGGATGTTGACCACGTACGGGTTGTGTGCGGAGCGGCCCAGTTCGGCGGAGACCTCGTCCAGGGATCTGGCGTAGCGGTCGGGCTCTCGCATGCTGACGGAGGAGGATTTCTCGAGTGCCGCGTCGACGGCCCGGCACAGCGCCGGGAACCGGTCACTGCCGAGGGACGTGTCGACCGGGACGAGGGCCCTGCCGGCGATGTGGGCCACCGCCTCGCGGGCGAAGGCGGTCTGCCGGTTGGCCATCACGGTGTTGAACACGCAGGTGCCGATGCCGAGGTGCTCGGCGAGCGCGCACGCGTATGCGGTGTGCAGGACGGCGGCCACGGACGTCCGGTACTGCTTCGCAAGACGGGCTGCCGCGAGCGCGACCGCCGCCGAGTCGAGGCAGACGAAGTTGTAGACGGTGTCCCTGTGGCTCGCGGGCACCTGAAGTTCGGGCATGACGGACTGACGGAGCATGACACGGTCATGGGTGTCCACACGATGGGCATGCCGCAGCCCTGCGGAACTGGCTTCGAAGCTCGCGATCTGCCGCGGCTGCCACCCCGAACCGAGGTGGGCGCCCGGATCGGCGGCCAGTCGGGCTACGTGTTCGGCCACGATCCGGGCGGCCGTCGTGTCCGCCGAGAAATGGTGCAATGACAGCGCGATGTGGACGGGTCTGCCGTCCAGGGTGACGACGGCGGCCCGCAACGGCAGGTCCTCCGGGGCGAATCCGGGCTCGGCCAGTCGGAGGGTGAAGGCGCTCAGCTCGTCGTAGGTCGGCGGGGCGTCGGAGGCGTACTCGTCGACCTGGAGCACACCGGAAGCCACGACGACCGCGCGCGGGTGCCCGTCCGCGTTACGTGGGTACAGCGTGCGCAGCGCCTCGAAACGGGCCATGACCGCGGCGAAGGCACGCAGCACCGCGGCCATGTCGGGTCGGCCGTCAAGTGGCCGCCCCATCCGGACGTTCCTGTTGCGGGGCCCGTGGAGATGGGGGTGGCATCCCTCGCGTGCGTGGGCCTTCTGCGACCAGGTCAGTTCATGCTCTCCGGCGGAGCCGGAGACGAAGACGACTTCATGGCGTGCGATCTGTCGCATACCCGCCCCGGCCCTCCTGCGGTACGTGGAGGCCCCCGATCCTCCACTCCGTGCGGCGGTACGACGACGCGGCCGGAGCCCGGGCGCCCCATCTTCAGGCAGAGAATAGATCCGCGCGGACCACGTGCGTCAATGCTCGGAACACGTGCGTCAGTGTCGGGCGGTGTGGAGCGCGGCGGCGGACCGTTTTCCCACCGCGTCCCACCGGTCGTTCCCCGCGTCCCACCGGTTGTTACCGCGTCCCGCCGGCGATCGCGGCCAAGTGGACACCGCCCCGGAGAACGAGATACAGATCGTGCACCCCGGTCACCTCCGTCGGCAACGGTGCGCTGACCGCGCGCCAGTCGTACCGGCCGTCGGTGTCGGCGGGGACGTGGAGGCCGGCCAGCAGGGTGCCGGTACCGGGGCCGCCGTCGGCGTAGATGTCGACGGTCGCGGCCTCCTCCGTCGCGCGGGACACCTCGGCCGTGATGACGCGCGGTCCGTCTGCCGGGGCGCCCAGGTCGACCGAGCGGTAGCGCAGTCCGCAGTGTTCGTCACCGGTTGCCGGCGTGACCGCCTCTCCCTTCTCCCGGGTGGCGTCGACGAGCGTGCCGCCCACGCACTCGTCGAAGTCGACGGCCTCCAGTCGTCCGCCGATGAGGCTGCGGACGGGGAGGGCCGGCCCCGTCACGGTGAAGGGCGCTGTCAGGGCGATGGTTTCGGCCGAGTGCCCGATCAGGATCTCGTACTGTCCCGGGTCCACAGCGAAGGCGCCGGCTGAGACGGACCAATGGGCCAAGGCCGCGACGGGCACACCGAACTCCAGCCGCCGCCGTTCACCGGGGGCGAGGGAAACCTTGCGGAAGTCCGCCAGTCTGCGCCTGGGCGCGCGGTGGCAGGCGGCGAGCGCGCGGGTGTAGAGCTGCACGGTCTCTGTGCCCGGGCGCGTTCCGGTGTTGGTGAGCTCGACGCTCACGGTCAGAGTGTCGTCTTGCGCCGCTTCCCGGGCTGACAGCCGCAGGTCGGAGTAGGCGAAGCCGGTGTAGGACAGGCCGTGCCCGAAGGGGTACAGGGGTGCGGCCTCGTGGTACTGGTACGTCCAGCCGGAGGTGATGATGTCGTAGTCAAGGCGGCCGGGCAGCGGATCGTCGCCGCGGTACCAGGTCTGCGGCAGCCGTCCCGAGGGTTCGGCCTCGCCGAGCAGGATCGCGGCGAGTGCGCGGCCCGTCTCCTGCCCGCCGTGGGAGGTCCACAGCACGGCGGGCAGGTGCTCGTCCGCCCATTCGACGGCGTACGGGTAGCTGCTCATCACGACGAGCACCGACTCGGGGCGCTCGGTGGCGACGGCGCGCAGCAGGGCCTCTTGTGCGGGCGGCAGCGAGATGCCGGTACGGTCCTCAGTCTCGCGGCCGTTGATGTGCGGGTCGTTTCCGAGGGCGACCACGGCGACGTCCGCCGAGGCGGCGGCTGCGACGGCTTCGGTGATTCCGTGCCTGACGACCGTTCGGGTCCAGCGTTCCGCCTTCTCGGGGGCTTCGGCGGAGCAGGTGACCCGGCCGGTGGCGGGGTCCACGGCGGCGTAACGGCCGTTGCTGATGTTGCGCAGCAGTTCCGTGCCGTCCGGCTGGGGTTCCAGCCGGACGGTCTCGTGGACGAACCAGCCGTTCGGCTGCGTCTGGTCGGCGGCGAGGGTGAGGTCGCCGTCCTTGAGCGTGACGTAGCGCTCGGTGCGCGCGTTGCGGAGGGTCAACACGCCTTCGCCCCAGTCGAACAGGTCATGGCAGGCGCTGTCGCCGGACTCCTGCTCGTCGGTGGAGGCGCCGGCCACCATCGGCCCGCCGGGGTCGACCGCCGGGACGCGCAGGAGGCCTCCGGTGGATGCGGCTCGCAGGGTGATCCGGTCCACTCCCTCCACACAGACCAGCTCGGCGCCACCCTCCTTGAGCGCCGTCTCCAGGCCGGTGGCGACCGTGATCCGGTACGGCATGGTGCCGCTGTACCAGTCCTCGAAGAGGGTGTCCGCCAGCGGTCCGACGAGCGCCACACGCCGGCCGGCGGCCGGTGTCAGCGGCAGTGCCCCGTCGTTCTTCAGCAGCACCACCGACTCCGTGGCGGCGCGCAGGGCAAGCGCACGGTGTGCGGGGCTGTCCACGACGTCGTCACGGACGCCGGCGTAGGGGTCGAGGCCGGGATCGAACTCGCCGAGGCGGAAGCGGATCGACAGGTGGCGTCGCGCGGCGCGGTCGATGTCGGACTCGGTGAGCAGCCCGCGGTCGACCGCCGTGCGGAGTCTGCCGAGGGTGATGCTGCCGTCCTCGCCCATCTCAGTGATGCTGTCGACGCCGGCGCGTACCGTCGCCGCGTGGGAGGTGGGGTGGTCGTCGAAGTAGTGCTCCGAGTCGACCAGGTTGGTCACGGCTCCGGCGTCGCTGCAGACGAACAGCTCGTGGCCGGTGGGCTCGGCCCAGCGCCGTACCTCGGTCTCGATCAGCGGACTGACATGGCAGGGGCGGCCGTTGATGAGGTTGTAGGCCGGCATGACGCCGGTGGCGGCGCCGGACTCGATGGCCGGGCGGAAGGCGGCGAGGTCGTATTCGTGCAGCACCCTGGGCGGCACCACGGAGGAGGTGAGGTCGCGCTCGTCCTCGTTGTTGTAGGCGAGGAAGTGCTTGAGAAGGGGTGCCGTCCGCAGGTAGACCGGGTGGTCCCCGGCCAGCCCACGGCAGTAGCTGACGGAGAGCCGGCCGGTGAGCAGTGGATCCTCCGCGTACCCCTCCTCGTTGCGGCCCCAGCGGGGGTCGCGCAGCAGGTTCACCACGGGGGCCCAGATCTGGAGGCTGTGCGGGTAGCCGTCGTCGGAGGGGCGCCGGTGGAAGGCGCGGGCCTCGGTGCCGACGGCCGTGGCGACCTCTTGCAGCAGTTCCTCGTCCCAGGTGGCACCCAGGCCTACCGCCTGCGGGAACACGGTGGCCGGCCCCAGCCAGGACACGCCGTGCAGGCCTTCGGTGCCGGTCTTGAAGGGGGCCAGCCCGAGGCGCGGGACCCCTGGTGAGTACTGGTAGAGCAGCGCGATGCGCTCGTCGAGCGTCAGCCGGGAGATCAGGTCGTCGACTCGCTGTGCGAGGGGGAGCGCGGGGTCGCGGAACGGCAGGTCGGTGGTGGTCGGCTCGGAGGGTGTGGCGGCGGTACTCACCTGAGATGTCCCTTGCAGGAGGTCGAAGGAGAAGGCGTGGAAAGCGTGGGCGACTCGGGGCCCGGGGCGGCATACGGCCTTCCTCGATCGCACTGTCGTGCAGTCGAAGCGCTTCGACGTTGGCATGGCGCTGAGTCGCGTGTCAATCACCGGCCGCCCAGCCGTCACAAGTCGTCCTCCAGCGTTGGTGTTCCCCGCTGGTGGTTAGCCCAGAACGCCAGCTCACCTGGGGCAAAGCCGCATGAGGGGCGGGGCGCGCCGCCACCCTCGGCCGTGTCTGTTACCGGAAAGTGACCTGTACGGCCCGTTGCCGCCCCCGGAAACACAGTCTTAGTGTCACCGCAACGTCGAAGCGCATCGATGCTTCGAATTCGGATATGTCCCTCCCTCCCTCCCTCCCTCCCTCCCCCTCCCTGCAGCAGGTCACCGGACGACTCAGCGTCGGCTGCCCGCCGGTCGGATCCACGAAAGCGAAGGGCTGCAACGACATGAGCATGGAGACGAATCGCCGAGCCGCCCTGCGAACAGCCACCGGCGCAGCGGGCGCCGCCTCTCTCACCGCTGCCGGACGCCCGGGGCGGCAGCGCCTCTGGTGCCGGCAAGGACGGCACCAGCAGCAAGAAGGGCCTGGCCGCCGCTGTGCCCGCCCATGTGCCCAGCACGGCCGGCAGTCCGGACATCGCGTCGTCAGACTCCCCGGCAAAGGGGTTGCGGTGGCGGGTTACCTCACTTTTCCCGCGCACCCGAAAGGCAAGGACCCGTCATGACCCATGTCCCGCACCTCTCCCGCCGAGGACTGCTGGCCGCCGGTGCGGCCGCGGCCGCACTCCCTGTGCTCGCCCCGTCCGCTGCCTCCGCCGGCGCGACCGGCAAGGTCTCACGCTTGCCGTACACCTTCCGCAACGCGGAGATGGTCGGCGGCGGCTTCGTCCCCGGCATCGTCTTCAACCAGAGCGAGCCCGGACTGGTGTACGCCCGTACCGACATCGGCGGCGCCTACCGCCTCGACACGGCGTCCCGGCGGTGGATCCCCCTCACCGACTGGATCGGCTGGGACGAGTACGGGCACACCGGCATCATCAGCATCGCCACCGACGAGGTCGACCCCGATCGCGTCTACCTGGCGGCGGGCACCTACACCATGCCCGAGTGGGACCCGAGCATGGCGGCGATCCTGCGCTCGACCGACCGCGGCCGCACCTGGAAGACCACGCCCCTGCCGTTCCGGCTGGGCGGCAACATGCCCGGCCGGGGCATCGGCGAGCGGCTGGTGATCGACCCCAACCGCAACAAGATCCTCTACCTCGGAGTGCGCGGGGGCCACGGACTGTGGCGCAGCACCGACCACGGCAAGACCTTCACGAAGGTGACGAGCTTCCCGAACGCGGGCAACTTCGTCATCGACCCCACCGACCCCGACGGCTACAACGGCGACAACCTGGGCGTACTGCAAGTCGTCTTCGACAAGCGCACCGGCAGAGCGGGCAGGGCCACGCGGACCCTCTACGTCACCGTCGCCGACAAGGACAACATCCTGTACCGGTCCACCGACGCCGGAGCGACCTGGGAACGCGTACCCGGGCAGCCCACCGGCTACATCCCGCACCACGCGGTCTTCGACCACGTCGGCGGCTACCTGTACCTGGCGACCAGCGACACCGCCGGCCCGTACGAAGGCTTCAAGGGCGACGTGTGGAAGCTGGACACCGCCACCGACACCTGGACCCGCATCAGCCCGGTCCCGTCCACCAGCGCCGAGAACGAGTGGGGTTACAGCGGTCTGACCATCGACCGGCAGAACCCGGACACCCTGATGGTGTCCACCCAGCTCAAGTGGTGGCCCGACTGCATCCTCTTCCGCTCCACCGACGGCGGCGCGAGTTGGACCCGCGCGTGGGACATGGACGAGAACTCCGGGCGCACCCTGCGCTACGACATCGACATCTCCGACGCCCCCTGGCTGACCTGGAACGCCTCGCCGTCGCTGCCAGAGATGACCCCCAAGCTGGGCTGGATGATGGAGTCCGTCCAGATCGACCCCTTCGACTCCGACCACTTCATGTACGGAACCGGCGCGACGATCTACGGCGCCGACAACCTGACCGACTGGGACAGCGGCGGCACGGTGCACCTGTCCGTGCGGGCCCAGGGGCTGGAGGAAACCGCTGTCATCAGTGTGATCAGCCCGCCCGTCGGCGCGGCGCACCTCTTCTCCGGCGTGGGCGATGTCGGCGGCTTCCGGCACACGGATTTCCACAAGGCGCCGAAGATGTACGACAGCCCGACCTTCGGCGGCACCCCGGCCCTGGACTACGCGGAGCTGGCGCCCCACACCATCGTGCGGGTCGGCCACCCCACCAGCGGCTGGACGCAGCACTTCGCCATCTCCACCGACAGCGGCGACACCTGGACGCCGTCGCGCAGTGAGCCGGCCGGCGTCACCGGGCCCGGCGTCGAGGACCAGGCCGTCGCCATCAGCGCCGACGGCAGACGGATCGTCTGGTCACCGGCCGGTGCGTCGGTCAGCTGGTCCGACGACCACGGAGCGACCTGGACGGCGTCGAAGGGGCTGCCGGCCGGGGCCCCCGTGCGCTCCGACCGGGTGAACCCGGCGAAGTTCTACGCCTACGACGCCGGCGTCTTCTACCTCAGCACGGACGGCGGCAAGAGCTTCGAGGCCACGGCGGCGACCGGTCTGCCCACCGCGGGGAACGTCCGGTTCAAGCCGGTACCGGGCCACGAGGGCGACATCTGGCTGGCCGGCGGCACCACCAAGCCCACCACCCCCACACCGTACGGGCTGTGGCGGTCGACCGACTCCGGAGCGTCCTTCACCAGGTTCGAGGCGGTGGACGAGGGCGACGTCGTCGGATTCGGCAAGGCCGCACCCGGCGCCAAGTACCCCTCCGTGTACACCAGCTCCAAGATCCGCGGCGTGCGCGGCATCTTCCGGTCCGACGACGCGGGCCGGCGCTGGGTCCGTATCAACGACGACCGGCACCAGTACGCCTGGACCGGCAGCACCATGACCGGAGACCCTCGGGTCCACGGTCGCGTCTACTTCGGGACGAACGGACGAGGAGTCATCTACGGCGACCCCAAGTGAGGTTCGGCTCCGGCTGCCTCGCTCCGCACCCGCCGTCCCGAAGGGGAGACCGACGTGGCCCTGCCACCAGGGCAGGGCGACCGACTGCTCCTCTCCTGTGTGATCCCCCCACTCGGCACACAATCCGGAGGGCTGATGAAATTCCGAATCGGCTGGGCCGCGCTACTCGCGGCTCTGGCTCTCGTCCTCACCCTGCCGAACTCGGCAGTGGCAGCGTCACAGACGTACTGGTTCAAGCACTACTCGACCGGCGGCAACGCCTCGACGTGGTACGCCAACGACAACTCCTGGGGTGTGAACTCCCAGACCGGCACCGGCTTCGTCGCCATGGTCAACGGCAAGGACTGGGGCTGGTCGTCCCCGGTGACCACACTCCCCAAGAAGATCGGCGCCGTAAGCCCCAACAACAACTCGTGGTTCAGCCAGTCGGCGTGGCCGAAGTCGGGCTCGCGCTACAACGCCACGTACGACATCTTCATCGACCCGCTCCCCGAGCCGAACAACCGCAACTCCAAGACCGAGCTGATGATCTGGCTCAACTGGCACAACACGCAGCCGCTGGCCGACCGCTACGACGCGAACGGCGACGCGATCCCGACCGTGACCAACGTCAGCCTGGGCGGCCGCAGCTGGGACATCTACGACTACAGCTGGCCGAACGGCGACCACACCCTCAGCTTCCTGGACAGGAGCAGGTCCGGCTGGTGGTCCGGCAGTCTCACCCCGTTCTTCAACTACGGTCTGAACAAGGGCCTCTACACCAACGACCACTACCTCAACAGCGTCATGGCCGGCTGGGAGTTCGGGCCGGGTGACTACACCGCCCACTCCTGGGGCGCCGTGGGCTTCTGACGCCGCCACAAGCAGAAGGGCGGACCGGCGACCGGCCGCCCTCTGGCCGACAGTGCCGCCCGACTCTCCGTACGGAGAGTCGGGCGGCCCCGGAAGCAGCGCCCGACGCTCCGCAGGGAGGCACCGTCATGACCACACGCAGCATCACCGACCGCCTGGGCGGACTCGCCTTCGGCGGGGACTACAACCCCGAGCAGTGGGACGAGCCGATCTGGAAGGAGGACGACGAGCTCATGCGCCGGGCCAGGGTCAACCTGGCCACCGTCGGTGTCTTCTCCTGGGCCCTGCTGGAACCGGAAGAACGGCGCTACGACTTCGCCTGGCTGGACGCCCACATCGACCGCCTGCACGCAGGCGGCGTGGCCGTCGACCTCGCCACTCCGACGGCCTCCCCGCCGCCCTGGTTCAGCGTGGCCCACCCCGACGCGCTTCCGGTCACCCCCGACGGCAACCGCCTCACCCACGGCAGCCGCGACACGTACTGCCTCACCGCGCCCGCCTACCGCAGTGCGGCCCGCCGGATCGCCTCCGCCCTGGCCGAGCGGTACGGCGACCACCCCGCCCTCGCTCTGTGGCACGTGCACAACGAGTACGGCACGCTCTGCTACTGCGACCACACGGCCGCTGCCTTCCGGGTGTGGCTGCGCGCCCGCCACGGCTCGCTGGACGCCCTCAACGAGGCCTGGGCCACGGCCTTCTGGAGCCAGCGTTACTCCTCCTGGGAGCAGGTGATGCCGCCGCGCGCGACACAGTGGCACAAGAACCCCGGCCAAGCACTTGACTTCCGCCGCTTCTGGTCGGACGAGATCATCGCCGCCTACCGCGAGCAGCGCGACGCGATCCGCGCGCACAGCGACCGGCCGGTGACAACCAACCTGATGCTCCCCGCCTACCAGAACATCGACCTGTGGGTCCTCGCCCGCGAACTCGACGTGGTCAGCTCCGACCAGTACCCCAGCTCACCCGGTCCGGACGCCGCCGCCGACGTCGCCTTCCACGCCGACCGCACCCGCTCCCTGGCCGGCGGCAGTCCCTGGCTGCTGATGGAACAGGGCACCAATACCGTCTACGACCGCGACCGGACCCTCGCCAAGGAGCCCGGGGACATCCTGCGCCACACCCTCGGCCACATCGCCCGCGGTTCGGAGGGCGCCCTGTTCTTCCAGTGGCGGCAGTCCCGGGCCGGCGCCGAGATGTGGCACTCGGCGATGGTCCCGCACGCGGGGCCCGACAGCCGTGTCTTCCGCGAGGTCACGCAGGTCGGCGAGGCGGTCGCCCGGCTCGGGGAACTGGCGGGATCGACGGTCACCGCCCCGGTGGCCGTCCTTCACGACTCGGACGCCTGGTGGGCGCTGAGCATGGACGGCCTGCCCTCCCCCGACCTCGACTACCACGCGGAACTGGGCCGAGCACACCGAGCTCTGTGGAACGCCGGTGCCACGGTCGACTTCGCCCACCCCGAACACGAGCTGGGCCGCTATCTGCTGGTCATCGCACCGGCCCTGTTCCTGATGTCCGACGCGGGCGCCGAGAATCTGCGCCGTTACGTCGAGGGTGGTGGGACGCTGCTCGTCCAGCACGCGAGCGGATTCGTCGACGAGCGCCCGCACGCCCGGCTGGGCGGCTACCCCGCCGGGCCACTGCGCGAGGCGCTGGGCATCCGCGTGGAGGAGTACCGGCCCCTGCGGCGGGCCGAGCGGATCGCCCTGTCGGACGGATCACACGGCACCGTCTGGAGCGAGTCCCTGCGCACCGAGGGCGCGGAAACGCTCGCCACCTACACCCACGGCATGCTCACGGACAGCCCCGCGCTCACCCGGCATCGCTTCGGCACCGGGCAGGGCTGGTACCTCTCAGCCCGCCTGGAGGAGACCGACTACGGCGCCCTGGTCCACCGGCTGTTGAAGGAGGCCGGCGTCGAGCCCGAACTGCCTGGTCTGCCGCCCGGTGTCGAAGCCGTCACACGGCACGCGCCCGACGGGCGCCGCTGGCACGCCCTGATCAACCACCGCACCGCCACCCTGCACCTGCCGGAGCCCGCGCACGACCTGCTCACCGGGGCCGTCGCACACGAGGTCCCGCCTGGTGGCTGCGCGGTGCTGCGCAAGCCCTGACCTGGAAAGGCCACCATGACCAAGGAACAGCAGACCATCCGCTGGGGGCACGAGGCCCTCCAGTTGGAGATCCTCCTCGATGACAACGGCAGCCCGCGCCTGACACACTTCGGGCTGCCCGGCGAGGCGGACAGCAGCCCCGGTACACCCGTGCCCCTGGTTGAGGTGACGGCCGCGGGCCACGGCCGCAGCTGGTCGGGCAGCCGCCTCGTCGACACCGGCCTCGGCGGGCGGCTGCGCCACCGGGCCCACCACGCGACCCGCGACGGCGACTGGCACGCACTGACCGTCCACCTCCACGACCCGGAGACAGGGTTGGCCGCGGAGGTGACCTACCGGTCGCCGGACGGCGTGCCCGCACTCCGCAGCGAGGTGACCCTGCGCAACGAAGGGCAGGCCACGCTGCACCTGGAGTCGGTCAGCTCGCTCGTGGTGGGATGCCTCACCCCGGACGGGCCCGCGGCCATCGACGCCGCGGACCTGCTCTGGGCGGAGAACGACTGGCTCGCCGAGTGCCGCTGGCAGCGACAGCCGATGCGCCGGACCACACCCGCCCTCAGCGGACGCGTGAAGTACGGCCACGGCAAGGCGGGCTTCGCCCTCAACGGGCAGGGCACCTGGTCCAGTTGCGGACACCTGCCGATGGGCGGCGTCACGGACCGCCGTTCCGGCCGCACCTGGGCGTGGCAGATCGAGCACAACGGTGGCGGCTGGCGCTGGGAGTGCCAAGAGCACGACCAGGCGGCCTACGTGGCTCTGTTCGGGCCCACCGACACCCACCACGGCTGGCGGCACCCCCTGGAACCCGGCGCCGCCTTCCGCACCGTACCCGCCGCGCTGGCCTTCAGCGCCGACGGCGGGCCCGACGCCGCGTTCGCCGCGCTGACCCGCTACCGCCGCGTCCTCAGGCGCCCGCACACCGACCACCAACGCCTGCCCGTCATCTTCAACGACTACATGAACTGCCTGATGGGCGACCCCACCACCGACAAGCTCCTGCCGCTCATCGACGCGGCCGCCGACGCGGGCGCCGAGTACTTCGTCATCGATGCCGGCTGGTACGACGACGACAACGGCGGCTGGTGGAACTCCGTCGGCGCCTGGGAGCCTGCCGCCTCCCGATTCCCCGGGGAGAAGGGGATCCACGAGGTGCTGGACCACATCCGCGAGCGCGGCATGGTCCCCGGCCTCTGGCTGGAGCCCGAAGTGATCGGCGTACGCAGCCCCATGGCCGGGTCCCTGCCCGACGAGGCGTTCTTCCGCCGCGACGGCGTCCGCATCGTGGAAGTGGACCGGCACCACCTGGATCTCCGCCACCCCGCCGCCCGTGCCCACCTGGACCGCGTGGTGGACCGCCTGGTCGGCGAGTGGGGCGTCGGCTATCTCAAGCTCGACCACAACATCGACCCCGGCTCCGGCACCAGCGCCCACCCCGGCGAGACCCCGGGCGCCGGCCTGCTCGGCCACAACCGGGCGCACCTCGACTGGCTCGACGGCATCCTGGACCGCTACCCGCACCTGGTGGTGGAGAACTGCTCCTCCGGCGGCATGCGCTGGGACCACGCCCTGCTGTCCCGGCTGCAGCTGCAGTCCACCAGCGACCAGCAGAACCTTCAGCTGTACGCGCCCATCGCGGCCTCCGCCCCCACCGCCGTCACCCCCGAGCAGAGCGCCGTCTGGGCCTACCCGCTGCCGGAGGACTCCCCGGACGAGGTGGCCTTCACCATGGCCAACGCGCTCCTCGGCCGCATCCACCTCTCCGGCCACATCCCGGAACTCGAACCGGAGGCCCGCGCCCTGGTCCACGAGGCGGTCGCCGTGTACAAGGCCATCCGCACCGACCTGCCGCAGACCGTGCCGTCCTGGCCACTCGGCCTCCCCGCCTGGGACGACCCCTGGATCGCCCTGGCCCTGCACACCCCCACCACCACCTACCTCACAGCGTGGCGCCGACCCGGCGCCGCCCCCTCCACAACCCTCCACCTGCCCCACCTGCGCGGCTCGCACATCCGCGCGGACCTGCTCTACCCGTCCGCCAGCCCGGCCACCACCACCTGGAACCCCGCCACCGGCGACCTCTCCCTGGCCCTGCCCACCGCACCTTCCGCCGTCCTGCTCCGCCTCGCCCGCCGGGAGACGAGCGCCGCTTAGTACCCCAGTGCGTTTCGTGATGGACCTGGTGGGGTTCGTCGGCGGACCGTCGTCACCCTCCAACGCGCGGGCTGCACCCTCCTGATGGAGCGCCACAAGGTCCCCGGCGGCTGCGCCACCCCCTTCTGCCGAGGCCGCTTCGAGTTCGAGACGGCGCTGCACCAGCTGCGGTTGCGGGCTCAGGGCGGCCGTCGAGGATGCGGTCCTCCTGGCGCAGTCCGTCGAGGGTCAGGCCCTTGGGCAGGAGGTGTTGCAGGCTGTTCCTGCGCAGAACTCTTGGGGTTCTCGTACTCGCCGTCGACGGAGACGGCGGACTCGCAGCCGGTCGGCGGCTGGGCGGCCTGGCCGCCGGTGGGGGAGCGACTGGACCTCGTGGCGGACAGCGGGAAAACTTGGTGAATTCTCCCGACAGGGTGATTTCTGGATTGACGGAGAGGGCCGGGGCGCGCAAAGCGCCCCGGCCCTCTCCGCTTGTTATCGACCTATTCTGATCAGCTCTGATCAAAATCAGACCGCAAAAGGATTTCGTCAGGAACGTGCGTTCGGAACATTGTCGGACTGTCGCACGAAGCCTCATACCAGAGCGGGACGCATTGCGGTTCTCTTTGTCAACTGCGCGCCGAGCTCGATGCGTTGGCGACTACTGTGAGTCGCCGTCGGACGACGCAGAGCCGAATTCTTCGACTCTCACGACCGACACGCGATGGCGCATGCCCAAGCCGCCCAGCCGCGGCACCCCCCACACCCCAGACGGACCAGTACGAGGACGCTGATGTCTCACCTTCGCGCACCGGCCGCACGCGCAGACCGCCGTGAGGGCGGGCGGCACGGGCGATCGGCCCCCCGCGCCGTCCCCACGCCGCCCGATATCCACATACGGCCACAGTTGCTGCGCCTGGCGGTCCTGCCCCCCACCGCCGTGGCCCTCAGCGCCTGCGCCGCCGTGCTCTTCACCGTCCGGGCCGGCGGAGCCCGCTTCAGCCTCACCCTCTGGGCGGTACTCGCCGGGACCGCCCTGGTGGCCCTCGCCGGCATCGCCATCGCCGCCGTCGCCGCCGACCGCACCGCCAGGTCCCTGCGCGAACGCCTGGGTGCCCTGCGGAAGATCAGCACCAGGAGCGAGGACGACCTGCGCGCCCTCGTCGAGGCACTTCGCCGCGGCGAGCAGCCACCGGCACGCGGGCCGAGGGCCAAGGCCGCGGTGGGCGCCGACGACTTCGAGCAGCTCACCTCCGACCTGACCCGTGCCCACGACAGCGCCGTCACCGCCGTCCTCCAGGCCTCGCAGCTCTCCAGCCACGCAGGCAGCGAACAGAAGCTCGAAGTCTTCGTGAACCTGGCGCGCCGTCTGCAGTCCCTGGTGCAGCGCGAGATCTCCATCCTCGACGACCTCGAGAACGAGATCGAGGACCCCGACCTCCTCAAGGGCCTCTTCCACATCGACCACCTCGCCACCCGCATCCGCCGCCACGCCGAGAACCTGGCCGTCCTCGGCGGCGCTGTCTCCCGTCGTCAGTGGAGCAACCCCGTCTCCATGACCGAGGTGCTGCGCTCCGCGATCGCCGAGGTCGAGCAGTACTCACGGGTCAAGCTGGTGCCCCCGGTCGACGGCACCCTGCGCGGCCACGCCGTCGCCGACGTCATCCACCTCCTGGCCGAACTCGTCGAGAACGCCACGGTGTTCTCCGCCCCGCACACCCAGGTCCTGCTCCGCGCCAACCTCGTCACCTCCGGGCTCGCCGTCGAGGTCGAGGACCGAGGGCTCGGCATGCCCGTCACCGAGCAGAACAAGATGAACGCCCTGCTCGCCGACCCCGACCAGGTGAACGTCGCCAGCCTCCTCCAGGACGGCCGTATCGGCCTCTTCGTGGTCTCCCAGCTCGCCCGCCGCCACGGCATCCAGGTCCGCCTCCAGACCAACATCTACGGCGGAGTCCAGGCCGCCTTCGTCGTCCCCCAGGACCTGCTCGGCACCGACTCCGGCGACGAAACCGCCTCCCAGCCCCACATCCCGCAGATCGGCGGCGCGCGACGTCCCACCGCCGGGCCCCGCCAGGCACAACCCGCCACCGCCCAGCGGGCGTCCGCCCCCGGCCCCGCCGAGCGCCCGGCGACCGACCGGGCCACCCGGACCGCGACCGACCGGCCGGGCCGACCGGCATCCACGCAGCCCACGCGCACCGAGCGCGGCCACCGTCCCACCCCGGCCCCGGCGGCCCCGGCGCGTGCCTCCGTGCCCCGCCAGCAGGGCCCGGTCCGGGCCGGCGGTCAGCAGAGTCCCGGCAGAAGCAGCGGCCCTGCCCCCCTGCCCGTACGCGGCGCCCGCGCGGAGCGGCCCAACCCGGCCGAGGCCGTGCCCGGCATCCGCCCCGACGACCGCCGGACTGTCGCGGAGAACGCCACGACACCCCCGGTCCCACGCGTCGCCGGCGCCGTGCGCGGCACCATGGGCAAGCCGCAACTGCCCCGCCGACGCGCCCAGCAGCACATCGTGCCCCAGCTCCGCGGTGGCCCCCCGCCCGTGTCCCGTCAGGACCCCGACCACTACATCGGCCACGACCCCGGTCTGATGGCCGCCTTCCAGCGCGGCATCGGACTCGCCGAGGCCCGCCAGATGGAGAGCTCCGACTGGGACACCTCGACCCTCGACACGGCGTCCGAGGACCTGACACCCCCGGCCCCGGACGCCGCCTCACGCATCGACACGGGCCGACTGGACACAAGCCGGCTCGACTCGGGTCGGCTCGACTCGGGTCGGCTCGACTCGGGTCGGCTGGACACCGGCGGCCTACCGGCCGCGGCCATGCCACAGGACGGCACGAGCCGCGCGGACGCACTCCACATGGAGCCGGCCCCCATGGACGCGCCCCCCGAGGACGCCGCCCAGCCCCTGGGTGGACACCCCGGGGACGCCGCCCAGCCCCTGGGTGGACACCCCGCGGACGTCGCCCCCACAGCCGTACCGCCGTCGGCCCTCGACGCGGCACGACTCACGCCCCGGCAGGAAGGGAGCACACCGGCCGGATGACCACCCCCCTCACCCCCGCAGCGGTCCCCACCCCCTCCGCTCCCTCAGACCTTCGTACCCCAAGGAGTCGATCCACCATGGCGAGCGATGCGCCGACCGGCCATGTATCCGATCTCGACTGGCTGATGAGCGGCCTCGTCCAGCGCGTACCGCACACCACCAGCGCGGTACTGCTCTCCTGCGACGGGCTCGTGAAGTCGGTCCACGGCCTCGACCCCGACAGCGCCGACCACATGGCGGCCCTGGCCTCCGGGCTCTACTCCCTGGGGCGCAGCGCTGGCGTCCGCTTCGGCGACGGCGGCGACGTCCGCCAGGTCGTCGTCGAACTGGACTCGAGCCTGCTGTTCGTCTCCACCGCGGGCTCCGGCACCTGCCTCGCCGTGCTCGCCGGACGCGAGGCCGACGCCGCCGTGCTCGGCTACGAGATGGCGATGCTCGTCAAGAGCGTCCGCCCCTACCTGGTCACCCAGCCCCGTCAGACCGTCGAACCCTCAGCGATGAGGCCTTGAGCGTGCCCGCGGCCGGCGACGGGCCCCTGTACGACGACGCCGCCGGGCGGCTGGTACGCCCCTACACCGTCATCAACGGCCGGACCCGGCCGACCACCGCGCTCGACCTCCTCTCGCAGGTGATGGCCACCGGGGCGACCCCCCTCGGCTATCTCGGCCCCGAGCACACGACCGCACTCGACCTGTGCCGGGCACCGATCTCGGTCGCCGAGGTCGCCGCCCACCTCAAGCTGCCGGCGGCGGTCACCAAGGTGCTGCTGTCCGACCTGGTCGACTGCGGAGCCCTCACCACCAAGCCCCCGGTTTTCCACCACAACCCGACAGACCGGTCTCTTCTGGAGGCAGTGCTCGATGGACTACGACGACAGCTCTGACCCCTTCCCCACCGCACTGAAGATCTTGGTGGCGGGAGGGTTCGGGGTCGGCAAGACGACCTTCGTCGGCGCGGTGAGTGAGATCGCGCCGCTGAGCACGGAGGAACTGCTCACCACAGTGAGCGCCGCCACCGACAATCTCGACGGCATCGAGAACAAGGTCGAGACGACCGTCGCGATGGACTTCGGCCGCATCACCCTTGATCCGAGGCATGTGCTCTATCTGTTCGGCACCCCCGGACAGCAGCGGTTCTGGTTCATGTGGGACGAACTGTCCGAGGGCGCCCTCGGAGCGGTCATCCTCGCCGACACCCGTCGCCTGGAGGACTGCTTCGCCGCGGTCGACTTCTTCGAGCAGCGCGGCCTCGGCTTCATCGTCGCCATCAACGAGTTCGACAGCTCCTTCCGCTACGACGCCGACGAAGTGCGCGCGGCCCTCGACCTCGACCCGGAGATCCCCGTCGTCTGCTGCGACGCCCGGATCTCCAGTTCGGGCGTGCAGACCCTGCTCACCCTCGTACGGCACCTCCTCGCCCACACCCCGGCACAGCTGCCGAGCCACGGAGCCCACACGTGACGTACGACCCGCCGCGTCCGGTCGGCCGGCTGCTCCTGACGCCCGATGACCGGGACGCCCCCGAGCGGGTGGTGCGGCTGCGGACACTGGGACTCGGTGAGTACGCCGAACCGGCCTTCGACGCCTTCGCGGACCGGCTCGCCGAGGTCGGCGCGGTGCCGTACGCGATGGTCAACTTCATCGACGAGAAACGGCAGTTCTTCGCGGGTCTGCATGTGTCGGCGGTGCCGACGGCGGACACCTCGGTGCTCGGGGTGGACCGTCAGCTCGCCCGGGACCACGGCTTCTGTCCCTACGTGGTGGTCCGCCGCAAGGCCCTCGTCCTCGAGGACGTGCGCGAATACCCGAAGTTCGCGGGGAACCCCGTCGTCGACGACCACGGCATCCGCTCCTACCTCGGCGCGCCGCTCATCGACCGCACGGGCATCGCCCTCGGCACCGTCTGCGTCCTCGACGTGCGGCCACGCCCCTGGGGCAGGGAGGGCCTGCGGACCATCAAGGCGATGGCAGCGGAACTGGCCGCGCGGATCGAGGGGCGGGAGGCGTTCCCGTGACGCCCAGCGCGGTCGGCAGATCATGGCGGATGCCGCGGCCCGGCGGGGTGTGAAGGAAAGCTGCGGCGGAGGTTAAGAAAACCTCGATGGACCCGGGGCGCCGCCGTACGGCAGATTGCTCAGCGATCCCACCCCTCTCCCCGGTACGGGTCTCATCGTCGTGCTCCGCGCCGGGACCTCACCCACAGGAGCCGTAGCGTGAAGGCACTGGTCAAGGAGAAGGCGGAGCCCGGACTGTGGCTCGTGGACGTCCCGGAGCCCGAGATCGGCCCCGGCGACGTACTGATCAAGGTCCTCCGGACCGGGATCTGCGGCACGGACCTGCACATCCGGTCCTGGGACGGCTGGGCCCGGCAGGCCGTCCGTACACCGCTCGTGGTCGGCCACGAGTTCGTCGGCGAGGTCGTCGGGACCGGCCGTGACGTCGCCGACATCCAGGTCGGCGACCGGGTCAGCGGCGAGGGCCACCTGGTGTGCGGCAGGTGCCGCAACTGTCTCGCCGGCCGCCGTCACCTGTGCCGTGCCACGGTCGGCCTGGGCGTGGGTCGCGACGGTGCCTTCGCCGAGTACGTCGCCCTGCCGGCAGGCAACGTCTGGGTCCATCGTGTGCCCGTCGACCTCGACGTGGCCGCCGTCTTCGACCCGTTCGGCAACGCCGTGCACACCGCGCTGTCCTTCCCGCTGGTCGGCGAGGACGTCCTGATCACCGGCGCCGGGCCCATCGGTCTGATGGCGGCGGCGGTGGCCCGGCACGCGGGCGCCCGCAATGTCGTGATCACCGATGTCAGCGAGGAACGGCTCGCGCTCGCCCGCAAGATCGGAGTGAGCCTCGCGCTCAACGTGGCGGAGTCGTCCATCGCCGACGGGCAGCGGGAGTTGGGCCTGCGTGAGGGCTTCGACATCGGCCTGGAGATGTCCGGTCGCCCGGAAGCCATGCGCGACATGATCGCCAACATGACGCATGGCGGCCGGATCGCGATGCTCGGACTGCCCGCCGAGGAGTTCTCGGTCGACTGGTCCAGGATCGTCACCTCCATGATCACCATCAAGGGGATCTACGGCCGTGAGATGTTCGAGACCTGGTACGCGATGACGGTGCTTCTGGAGCGCGGACTCGACCTCGCCCCCGTGATCACCGGCCGGTACGGGTACCGCGACCACGAGGCGGCATTCGCGGACGCGGCGAGCGGCAGCGGCGGCAAGGTCATCCTCGACTGGACTGTCTGAATTTCGGCTCGGTTCGCCTCCGCGGCGCCAAAGCCTGCGTCGGGCGGCCGATCGTGCTCGACCCTCCTCCGTCGGGCCTGCGCGCGTTCGCCCTCTCGACACAGGCGCGCCCCTTCGGCTCACTCGCTCTCTCATCGCACCCTAGGAGCCCTCTGATGTTCGACTCCGTGCGCGACGACCTCCGCGCCACCCTCGACGAGATCCGTGCCGCCGGTCTGCACAAGCCCGAGCGGGTCATCGGCACCCCGCAGTCCAGGGCCGTAGCCGTCACCGCCGGCGGTCGCCCCGGCGAGGTCCTCAACTTCTGCGCGAACAACTACCTCGGTCTCGCCGACCACCCCGAGGTGATCACCGCCGCCCACGAGGCCCTCGACCGCTGGGGCTACGGCATGGCGTCCGTCCGCTTCATCTGCGGCACGCAGGAGGTGCACAAGGAACTGGAGGCCCGGCTGTCGGCGTTCCTCGGTCAGGAGGACACGATTCTGTACTCCTCCTGCTTCGACGCCAACGGGGGTGTCTTCGAGACGCTGCTCGGCCCCGAGGACGCGGTGATCTCCGACGCCCTCAACCACGCCTCGGTCATCGACGGCATCCGGCTGTCGAAGGCCCGCCGTTTCCGGTACGCCAACCGCGATCTGGCCGATCTGGAACGGCAGTTGAAGGAGGCCGACGAGGGCGGCGCCCGCCGCAAGCTGATCGTCACCGACGGCGTCTTCTCCATGGACGGCTATGTGGCCCCCCTCCGGGAGATCTGCGACCTCGCCGACCGCCACGACGCCATGGTCATGGTCGACGACTCCCACGCCGTCGGCTTCACGGGCCCCGGCGGCCGCGGCACCCCCGAACTGCACGGTGTCATGGACCGCGTCGACATCATCACCGGCACCCTCGGCAAGGCCCTCGGCGGCGCCTCCGGCGGTTACGTCGCCGCCCGCGCCGAGATCGTCGCCCTGCTGCGCCAGCGCTCCCGCCCGTACCTCTTCTCCAACACGCTCGCCCCGGTGATCGCGGCGGCCTCGCTCAAGGTCCTCGACCTCCTGGAGTCCGCCGACGACCTGCGCGTCCGCCTCGCCGAGAACACCGCGCTGTTCCGCCGCCGGATGACCGAGGAGGGCTTCGACATCCTCCCGGGCGACCACCCCATCGCCCCTGTCATGATCGGCGACGCGGCGAAGGCGGGACGCCTGGCCGAGCTGCTCCTGGAACGCGGCGTCTATGTGATCGGCTTCTCCTACCCGGTCGTCCCGCAGGGCCAGGCCCGCATCCGCGTCCAGCTCTCCGCCGCGCACTCGACGGACGACGTGCACCGGGCCGTGGACGCGTTCGTGGCCGCACGCGCCGAGCTGGAGGCCTGAGCCGTGCCCGAGCAGGGAAAAGCGCGCATTTGAGAGAATCGATCCCATGATCGAAGCACGGCGGCTCCACATCCTCCGTGCGGTGGCCGACCACCGCACGGTGACGGCGGCTGCCGCCGCGCTCTATCTCACCCCCTCCGCCGTCTCCCAGCAGCTCACCGCCCTGGAGCAGGAGACGGGCCACCGCCTGGTCGAGCGTGGCGCGAAGGGCGTACGGCTGACCCCGGCCGGCGAGATCCTGCTCGGCCACACCAACGCGGTCCTCGCCCAGCTGGAGCGGGCGGCGGCGGAACTGGCCGCGTACGGCTCGGGCGCGGCCGGCACGGTGACGGTCGCCTCCTTCGCCACCGGCATCGCCCAGGTCGTCGCGCCCGCGCTGGCCCGTCTCGCCGACTCCGCGCCCGGCATCCGTATCCGTGTCCAGGACGCGGAGGGGGACGCCAGCCTCCCGATGGTCCTGGACCGGCAGGTCGACATCGCCGTCGCCGTCGAGTACCGGGGCGCCCCGGCCGCCGACGACCCACGCCTGACCCATGTCCCGCTGTACGCCGAGCCCTTCGACGCGGTGGTGCCCGTCAGGCACCGTCTCGCCGACACGGCCGAGGTGCCACTCGCCGAGCTGGCCAAGGACCCGTGGATCGGCCCGTACCCCGGCAACCCCTGTCACGACGTGGTCGTCCTGGCCTGCGAGAACGCAGGCTTCCAGCCTCGCCTCGAACACTCCTCCGACGACTTCCGCGCCGTCGTCGCCCTCGCCTCCGCCGACGCGGGCGTCGCCCTCGTGCCCCGCTCGGCCCTGCGAGCCATGGACCTCACGGGCGTCGTCGTACGCCCCGTCGACGGCGTCGCCCCCACCCGCCGGGTCTTCGCCGCCGTTCGCCGGGGCGCGGAGGGGCATCCGCTGATCCGGCCGGTGCTGGAGGCGTTGGGGGAGGCGGCGGAGTGAGAGCGGCACCCCCCGGGTGACCGACCATGAGGCCGGGCACCGGCCTGCCACCGGGGACTGTCCTGCGGATGCGGTGCGGATGCGGATGCGGATGCGGATGCGGATGCGGATGCGCATGCGGATGGGGGACCCGAGACCTCTACGGCGGGAGCGGCCGGACCTGCACGGGACGATTCCCGGACCACGCGGCGAACCCCATGGGACCCCGAGGCCATGTCGATCCACCACAAGCGGTGGGGCCGGGAAACCTGCCAGGTGATTGTCGGTGGCGACCGATACCGTGCGTCCCATGCCCGATGCAGAAGACGTACGCAGAGTCGCCCTCTCCCTGCCCGACACCACGGAGAAGGTCGCCTGGAGCATGCCCACGTTCCGGGTGGCGGAGAAGATGTTCGCGACCCTGCCGGAAGACGAGACGTCCATGGCCGTGCGCTGCCCGAAGGACGAGCGCGACGAACTGGTCCTCGCGGAGCCCGAGAAGTTCTGGATCGCCGACCACGAGGCGGGCTTCGCATGGGTACGGGTACGGCTGGCCGCCCTGGAGGACGAGCCGGAGCTGCGCGACATCCTCGCCGACTCCTGGCGCCAGGCGGCCCCGCCCCGACTCCTCGACTCATACCCGGAGTTGGGGCTCCCGGCCGCCGACTGACACATCCGCCGACCGGCCCAGGAGCCCGCTGATCCATCAATCCATCCATCAGGAAGGTTCCTGGCCCAGGAACCCACCGATCCGTTCCCGTAGCGAGGCCGCGTCCACCCGTGCGCGGCCACGTGCTCCTCGACCTGCCCGTACCGCCGTAGTTGCCGCCGTCCGACCTTCAGTCCGAGCACGCGGTGCGGTACGTCGGCGAGCGCGTCGTTCGCGGCGGCCGTCGAGGTGCCCGCCAGGTACGGCTCGACGAGGACGACATCCGTGCCCGCCGTCCGAGTGGCCCGGCGCAGCGCGGCCGAGTCGAAGGGCCGGACGGTGGTCTCGTAGAGCACGGTCACCTCCAGCCCCTCCGTGGCGGCGAGGACGGGGTCGAGCATCGGCCCCACGGCGACGACGACCCCGTGCACATCCAGCGTGGACGGGGCCGCCGGCCCGTGCTTCTCGCCACCGTCATCAGGCCCATCAGTCCGGGCAGGTCAGTGAACCCGTATGCACGCTCCGCGGTCGTCGTCATACAGAACACCGTGCAACCTCAACCAAATTTCAGGTCAAGCGCCACCGGTGTGGCGGCCTCCCGCCGCCCCCGTAAACCGGTGCGCGATCACCGGCCCGAGTGCGGTATTGTTTCCGTGCGCGTTCAGCCAGGGGAAACCCCAGGTCAGACGGGCAACGGGACGTGGCGCAGCTTGGTAGCGCACTTGACTGGGGGTCAAGGGGTCGCAGGTTCAAATCCTGTCGTCCCGACTTGCGAAAGCGCAGGTCGAAGGCCGTACCGAAGGATTCGGTACGGCCTTCGTCATGTTTTGTTGCCGGGTCCGTGGGCGGTCCGTGCGCATCACCGACGAGCGAGCGGAACCACTGGCGAGCGCGATGGTGGCGCAGTCGTTCGTACCCTGGCCGGCCGCCGTGAACTGATCCGGCGTCATATCGCGCGGACCCGTTCGGAAATCGACATGCGGGGTGCGACAGAGGACGGGCATGGTCCTGCCCGGCGGCCCGCTCAGTCAGTACCCTCGCCTGAAAAGGCGGCCGAACGGCGGTCGACGTGTTCGAGCACGAGCCGCTGACCGAGACCGGGCGGCCCCGTTGCCGCGGCTGCCGAACACCCTGTGCGCACCGCACCTCGGATTCGTCGGGCGCGGTCACCAGGAGTTCGTCCACGGCGACGCCTCCCACATCACGCGACGCCGGGTCCCCGCGACTGATTTCGAAACTCTCGGCAGGGTCGAACGCCGAGGATCCGGGCACCGATGGATGGACGAGCTCACGAAACCACGGGCGGACGGACCCGACGCCAGGACGTCGGTCGGGACGTCGGCGAGGAGAGAGGAAGAGGCAGACGATGGTCCCATCGGAACGGGAACCGGCAACGGAGGGGGAACCGGCGACGGTCCCCCAGCGGATCGGCATACCCGCCGAGTCCACCGCGGGCGAGACCAGGGTGGCGGCGACACCGGCCACCGTGGGCAGACTCCTCGCCCTGGGGTACCAGGTGGTCGTGGAACCGGGGGCGGGAGAACTGTCCCGTTTCTCCGACGCGGCCTACGAGGAGGCGGGCGCCCGTCTCGGCGACCCCTGGCCGGCGGAGATCGTACTGAAGGTCAACGCGCCCTCGAACGAGGAGGTCGGCCGACTGCGTGACGGGGCGACGCTGGTCGCGCTCGTCGGACCCGCGCTGAACCCGGAACTCGTCGACGAACTGGCGCGACGGCCGATCACCGTGCTCGCCATGGACGCCGTCCCGCGCATCTCGCGCGCCCAGTCCCTGGACGTCCTCAGCTCGATGGCGAACATCGCCGGATACCGGGCCGTGGTCGAGGCCGCCCACGCCTTCGGCCGCTTCTTCACCGGTCAGGTCACCGCCGCCGGCAAGGTGCCGCCGGCCAAGGTCCTCGTGGCCGGTGCCGGGGTCGCCGGACTCGCGGCGATCGGCGCGGCACACAGCCTCGGTGCCGTGGTCCGTGCCACCGACCCGCGCCCCGAGGTCGCCGAGCAGGTGCGCTCGCTCGGCGGGGAGTTCCTGGAGGTACGCCTCGAACAGGACGAACGAGATGAACAGGAGACCAGCACCGACGGGTACGCCAAGGCCACCTCGGACGACTACAACCGGCTGGCCGCACGGCTCTACGCCGAGCAGGCCGCCGACGTCGACATCATCATCACCACCGCGCTGATTCCGGGCAGGCCGGCGCCACGACTCATCACCGCCCAGGACGTCGCGCGCATGAAGCCCGGCAGCGTGATCGTCGACATGGCCGCGGCACAGGGCGGCAACGTCGAGGGGACGGTCGCCGGGAAGGCGGTCGTCACCGACAACGACGTGACGATCATCGGCTACACCGACCTGCCCGGCAGGCTCCCCGCCCAGGCCTCGCAGCTCTACGGCACCAACCTCGTGAACCTGATGAAACTGCTCACCCCCGACAAGGACGGTCGGCTCGTCCTCGACTTCGACGACGTGGTACAGCGGTCGATGACCGTGGTCCGCGACGGCCGGAAAACCTGGCCGCCGCCCCCGGTGCAGGTGTCCGCCGCGCCCGCCCTCACCGGGGCACCGGAGGCCCCCGCGCCCGCCGGGACGGCCGCGAAACCCGCCCGCTCCGCGCGGTCCTCGTACGCTCTCGTGGGCGCTGGAGCGCTCGCGCTCTTCCTGGTGACCGCCTTCTCGCCGAGCGAGCTCATCGGCCACTTCACCGTCTTCGTCCTGGCGATCGTCATCGGCTTCTACGTCATCGGCCAGGTGCATCACGCGCTGCACACCCCGCTGATGTCGGTCACCAACGCGATCTCCGGGATCGTCGTGGTCGGCGCGCTGCTGCAGATCGGGCACGGGAACACCGCCGTCACCGTGCTGTCGTTCGCCGCGATCCTGCTGGCGAGCATCAACATCTTCGGCGGATTCGCCGTCACCCGCCGCATGCTCGGCATGTTCTCGAAAGGCTGATCACGGATGACCACCGCCACGGCCGCACAGGCCGCCTACGTCGTCGCCGCGCTGCTGTTCGTCCTCAGCCTCGCCGGACTCTCGCGGCACCGGACCTCCCGCTCGGGAGTCGTCTGGGGCATCGCGGGCATGGTCATCGCGTCGGCCGCCACCATCGGTCTCGCCTCCCGGAGCCTCACCGCCACCGGTCTCGCCCTGATCGGCGTCGCCACCGCCGTCGGCGCGGGCATCGGACTGTGGCGTGCCCGGGTGGTCGAGATGACCGGCATGCCGGAACTGATCGCCATCATGCACAGCCTCGTCGGGCTCGCCGCCGCGTTCGTCGGCTGGAACGGCTATCTCGACGTCGACGCCGAGCTCAGCGGATCCCTGCTGGGCATACATCACGCGGAGGTCTTCATCGGGGTCTTCATCGGCGCCGTCACCTTCACGGGCTCGGTCGTCGCGTACCTGAAGCTCTCGGCACGCATCGACTCCCGACCGCTCACGCTGCCCGGCAAGCACGTCCTCAACGTCGGCGCGCTGGTCGCGTTCGCCGGGCTCACCGTGGCGTTCGTCGTACGGCCCCACATGGGCCTGCTCATCGCGGTCACCGTGATCGCCCTCGCCCTGGGCGCGCACCTCGTCGCCTCCATCGGCGGTGGTGACATGCCGGTGGTCGTCTCCATGCTCAACAGCTACTCGGGCTGGGCCGCGGCGGCCTCGGGCTTCCTGCTCGCCAACAACCTGCTGATCGTCACGGGCGCACTGGTCGGCTCTTCGGGTGCCTACCTCTCGTACATCATGTGCAAGGCGATGAACCGTTCCTTCATCTCGGTGATCGCGGGCGGCTTCGGGGCCCCGGCCGTGGCGAGCGACGACCGGGATCACGGAGAGCACCGGGAGATCAGCGCGGAGGACACCGCGGAACTGCTGCGCGAGGCCTCCTCGGTGATCATCACCCCGGGCTACGGCATGGCGGTCGCGCAGGCCCAGTACCCGGTCGCCGAGCTGGCGCGCAAGCTGCGCGAGCGCGGTGTCGAGGTGCGCTTCGGCATCCATCCGGTCGCCGGCCGGCTGCCCGGCCACATGAACGTGCTGCTCGCCGAGGCCAATGTGCCGTACGACATCGTCCTGGAGATGGACGAGATCAACGACGACTTCGCCTCCACCTCGGTCGTGCTGGTCATCGGCGCCAACGACACCGTCAACCCGGCCGCCACCGAGGACCCCGCCAGCCCCATCGCCGGGATGCCGGTGCTGCACGTGTGGGAGGCGGCCGACGTCGTCGTCTTCAAGCGGTCCATGGCCACCGGGTACGCGGGCGTGCAGAACCCGCTCTTCTTCCGGGAGAACAGCCAGATGCTCTTCGGCGACGCCAAGCAGCGGGTCGAGGACATCCTGCGCAGCCTCGACGCGACCGAGGCGCCGGCCCCGGCCATGGTCGGCACGGCGCGGTGAGCGGCGCACGGTGGTGATTCCGGGTGTGTCGGGGGTGCTCGGTGGACCGGACGGACCACCGGTCGCTTTGATGGGGAGGGCGCGGTGCCCCGTGCCCCCAGGGTCGCCGGCCACGACGACCGACGGGCGACGACCCTCGACACGCGCCGGAGATGAGCCGCCATGGTGACCGACCGCTACGGCAACCCCCTGCACGAGTGCACCGCCGAGGGCGCGGCGCATCTGGACCGGGCCGTGGAGGGGCTGTTGTTCTTCCGGCCCGAGTTCCCGACCGCCGTCACGGACGCGGTGGCCGCGTGTCCGACCTCGCCGCTGGCGCAGGCGTTCGCCGCCTATCTGGGGGTGTTGGGGACCGAATGGCGTGACGCCGACGAGGCACGCCGCCGGTTCGTGGACTTCGCCGCCGGGCTGGACCGTTCGGCGCTGCCCCGGCGGGAGCGTATGCACATGGCGGCGGCGGAGGCCTGGCTCGCGGGTGATCTCGGCAGGGCCGGGCAGGTGCTGGAGGAGCTGGTCGTGGAGTGCCCTCGTGATCCGCTGGCCCTGGCCGTGGGGCACCAGCTCGACTTCTTCACCGGCGACGCGACACGCCTGCGGGACCGGATCGGCGGCGCGCTGCCCGCCTGGGCGGCGGACGAACCCCACCGCGGCCCGCTGATGGGCATGTACGCGTTCGGCCTGGAGGAGTCGGGACACTACGACCGGGCCGAGGAGGTGGCCCGTACCGCCGTCGAACGGAACGCCGGTGACATCTGGGCCATCCACGCCGTGGCCCATGTGCACGAGATGCGGGGGCGTTTCGCCGAGGGCATCGCCTTCCTCGACGCCCGCCTCGACGACTGGGCGAGCGGCAGCCTACTGACGGTGCACAGTTGGTGGCACTACGCCCTGTACGCGCTGGAGGCCGGTGACACCGGGACGGCCCTGCGGATCTACGACACCGTGCTGCACCACGAGAACTCGACGGGGTTCGTCATGGAACTCCTCGACGCCGCCTCACTGCTGTGGCGGTTCCTCCTGGCCGACCTCGACCAGGACGCCCGCTGGCAGAAACTCGCCGACGCGTGGGCCGCGCGCGAGGACCCGCCGTTCTACGCCTTCAACGATGTGCACGCCGTCATGGCCTTCGCCGGGGCGGGGCGACTGGACACGGCGGACGAGTTCGTCGCCGACCGGCGGCGCTGGCTACGGGCCCAGGACGGGGGCCGGCCGCACACCAACAGGGTGATGACCGGCGAGATCGGCCTGCCCGTCTGCGAGGCGCTGGTGGCGTACGCCCGTGGCGACCATCCGGCGGTGGTGGAGCTGCTGTGGCCGATCCGCCGCCGACTGCACACCTTCGGCGGCAGCCACGCCCAGCGGGACGCCATCCAGCGCACGCTGCTGGAGGCGACCCTCCGCGCGCGCCGTGACGACCTCGCCCGGCTGCTGCTCGGCGAGCGCACCGGCCTGAGCCCCCACAGCCCCTACAACTGGCTCGGCCAGGCCCGTCTCGCCGAGGCGTTGGGCGAGGCGGGCCGCGCCGCCGTCGCCCGCGACACGGCGACCGAACTGGCGGCGCCCGCCGCGGAGACACTGCGGACGGCCACCCGCCGCCCCGCTCACGACAGGCGCCACTCTCGCAACAGGCCCAGCTAGGCCAGGCACCCCACATGGGCCAGCGCCTGCTTCAGCAGGACCCCCTGCCCGCCGGGCATCTCGCTCTGGACGGATGCCGACGCCGCCTCCTGCGGGCTGAACCACACCAGGTCGAGCGCGTCCTGCCGGGGACGGCAGTCGCCGGACACCGGCACGATGTAGGCGAGGGACACCGCGTGCTGACGCGGGTCGTGGAACGGGGTGATGCCCTGGGTCGGGAAGTACTCGGCGACGGTGAAGGGCTGCAGCGAGGCCGGGACACGGGGCAGCGCCACCGGGCCGAGGTCCTTCTCCAGATGACGCAGGAGGGCGTCACGCACCCGCTCATGGTGCATCACGCGGCCGGAGACCAGGTTGCGGCTGACCGCTCCGTCCGGGCCGATGCGCAGCAGCAGGCCGATGCTCGTGACTTCGCCGCTGTCGTCGACGCGCACGGGCACCGCCTCGACGTACAGGATCGGCATCCGGGCGCGCGCCGACTCGAGTTCGTCGGACGGCAGCCAGCCAGGCGTGGTATCGGTCATGTCAGACATTGGCCGATCATACGTTCCACGTCACCGGGAGTGCGCGTCGCTCCGATCACATCTGCCCCGTCGCCCCGGCTCCATGCGCCCTTCCGCGATCCCTTCCGCGACCTCGTCCGGGGATCAGTCGTGGGCGGCCCACAGCCCCCGCACATGACCGAGATGGCGGGTCATCACCGCGTGCACGGCGGCCTCGTCCCGGTCGAGGAGGGCGTCCAGGAGTTCCAGGTGCTCCTTGGCCGAGGACAGCAGCCGGCCGGACTCGGCGAGCGCGGTCAAACCGTAGAGGCGGGCGCGTTTGCGCAGGTCGCCGACCACCTCGACGAGGTGCGCGTTGCCCGCGAGGGCGAGCAGACCGAGGTGGAAGCGGGTGTCCGCCTCGACGTACGCGATGAGGTCCCCGGCGGCCGCCGCGGCGACGATCTCCCGCGCGGCCGGCCGCAGCGCCTCCAGCGAGACCGGGTCGGCGGTCCGGGCAAGTGCGACGGTGGTCGGGACCTCGATGAGCGAGCGGACATGGGTGTACTCGTCGAGCTGTCTCTCCGTGACGGCGGTGACCCGGAACCCCTTGTTGGGCACGGTGTCGACCAGGCCCTCCTTGGCCAGATCCAGCATGGCCTCGCGCACCGGCGTCGCCGAGACACCGAAGCGGCCGGCGAGCGCGGGCGCGGAGTACACCTCGCCCGGCCGCAGCTCCCCGGCGATCAGTGCGGCCCGCAGCGCGTCGGCGACCCGCTCGCGGTAGCTGCTCTTCTTGCCGCCGAGCACCGGCAGGGCGGGAGCCGGAGAAGCGGGGGCGGTAGCCGTCGAGGCGGACGGGGCGCCGTTGCGCTGCGAGGCCATGGGGGACATGAGGTCTCTCCTGGAGTCCCGGAATCCTAGAGGACGAATCCGGAGGGGAACGGGTCGGACGGGTCGAGCAGGTACTGGGCGGTGCCGGTGATCCAGGCGCGACCGGTGAAGCTGGGCAGCACGGCCGGGACACCGGCGACCTCGGTCTCCCCGAGCAGCCGCCCGGTGAAGTGGGTGCCGATGAAGGACTCGTTCACGAACTCGGTGTGCAACGGCAGTTCTCCCCGCGCGTGCAGTTGTGCCATGCGCGCGCTGGTGCCCGTACCGCAGGGCGAGCGGTCGAACCAGCCGGGGTGGATGGCCATCGCGTGCCGCGAGTGCCGGGCGGTGGCACCCGGGGCGTACAGGTGGACGTGGTGGAGACCGCGGATCGACGGGTCTTCCGGATGAACGGGTTCCGCTTCGGCGTTGACGGCGTCCATCAGGGCGAGGCCGGCACGGAGGATGTCGTCCTTGCGGCCGCGGTCGAAGGGCAGACCGAACTGCTCCAGCGGCAGGATGGCGTAGAAGTTGCCGCCGTACGCGAGGTCGTAGGTCACCGTCCGCCCGTCGGCGAGGGAGGCCTTGCGGTCCAGGCCGACCGAGAAGGACGGCACGTTCCGCAAGGTGACCGCCTTCGCCGCGCCGTCCTCCACCGCCACCTCGGCCACGACGACGCCCGCCGGGGTGTCGAGCCGGACGGTGGTGACCGGCTCCACGACCTCGACCATGCCCGTCTCGACGAGCACGGTGGCGACCCCGATCGTCCCGTGGCCGCACATGGGCAGATAGCCGGAGACCTCGATGTAGACGACGCCGTAGTCGCAGTCGGGGCGGGTCGGTGGCTGGAGGATCGCACCGCTCATCGCCGCGTGCCCGCGTGGCTCGTTCATCAGCAACTGCCTGACGTCGTCGCGGTGTTCACGGAACCACAGCCGGCGTTCGTTCATGGTCGCGCCGGGGATCGTGCCGATCCCGCCCGTGATCACCCGGGTGGGCATGCCCTCGGTGTGCGAGTCGACGGCGTGCAGGACGAGTTTGCTGCGCATGACCGGTCTCCCTTCCCGCCGGGCTTACGCGAGCCCCGCCGCGACGGCCTTCTCGGTGGCCGCGCGGATCACGGCCTCCTGCTCCGGCAGCAGCTCCACCCGGGGCGGACGGCAGCGGCCCCCGTGCCGGCCCACGATGTCCATGGACAACTTGATCGCCTGCACGAACTCGACCTTGGAGTCCCAGCGCAGCAACGGGTGCAACTGCTCGTAGAGTGCCTTGGCCGTGGCGAGATCACCGTCCACCGCCGCGTGGTACAGCTCCACCGTCGCGGCGGGCAGTGCGTTCGGATAGCCGGCCACCCAGCCCTTGGCGCCCGCCAGCGCCAGCTCCAGCAGGACATCGTCGGCACCGATCAACAGGTCGAGTTCCGGAGCGAGTTCGGCGAGCTGGTAGGCCCGGCGGACATCACCGGAGAACTCCTTCACGGCCCGGATGCACCCCTCGCCGTGCAGTTTCGCGAGCAGTTCGGGGACGAGGTCGACCTTGGTGTCGATCGGGTTGTTGTACGCCACGACCGGGACACCTGCCTTCGCGACCTCCGCGTAGTGCGCGAGCACGGACCGCTCGTCGGCGCGGTACGCGTTCGGCGGCAGCAGCATCACCGACGCGCAGCCAGCGTCCCGCGCCTGCTCGGCCCAGCGGCGGGACTCGGCGGACCCGTACGCCGCGACCCCGGGCATCACCCGTGTGCCGCCGATCGCGGCGACGGCCGTCTCGACGACCTTGGTGCGCTCCTCGGACGTCAGCACCTGGTACTCGCCGAGCGAGCCGTTCGGTACGACACCGTCGCAGCCGTTCTCGACCAGCCAGGCGCAGTGCTCGGCGTACTTGTCGTAGTCGATCGACAGGTCCTCGCGCAGGGGCAGGGCGGTGGCGACGAGGACGCCACGCCAGGGACGGTTCTCGGAGATCGGCACGGTGGATTCCCTCTCGACGGTGTGTGACATGGCACTGGGTGCGGGGGGCGGCTCGCCGGACTGTGGGGTACCGGCCGCCCGGCCTCGGTCCGGCTGTGGGGTGCCGGCCGCCCGGCCCCAGTCCGGCTGTGGGGTGCCGGCCGCCCGGCCTCAGTCCGGGGACCGGCCCTCCGGATGCTCGGGATCCTCGGCCCGTCCGGCGCCTCCCGCTCGGGCCAGTACCCCCAGCGGCACCGGCCGGGCGAACGGTCGTCGGGCCACGCTCTCCGCGCATCCGGCGACCCCCGCGACCGCGGGTCCGCACATGCGGCCCTGGCACCACCCCATCCCCGCGCGGGTGAGCAGCTTCACCGTCCGGACGTCCCCGGCGCCCAGTTCCCCGACGGCCTCGCGGACCGCCCCGGCGGTGACCTCCTCGCACCGGCAGACGACCGTGCCGTCGGTGACCTGCTCGGTCCAGTGCGCCGGCGGTACGAACACTGCGTCGAGCACACGGAAGAACTCCCGCAGCTCTTCCCGGGACCCGGCGGCCGACGCCCACTCGCCCGTATCCGGTTCCCGGCCCCGGAGCCGGGCGGCGGCCGACCGTCCCGCGATGTGCCCCTCGGTCAGGGAGAGGGCCGCGCCCCCGATCCCGGTGGTCTCACCGGCCGCCCAGACGCCGGCGACGTCGGTGCGCTGCTCGTCGTCGACCCATACGCGTGGGCCGTCGGACTCGACACGGCAGCCGAGGGCTTCGGCCAGGTCGGTGTGCGGGAGCATGCCGTGCCCGACGGCGAGCGTGTCGCAGGGGATCCGCAGCCTGTCACCGGGCCGCACCCGCCCCTCGGCGTCCAGCGCGGCGACGGTCACGGCCTCCAGCCGGTCGCCGCCGTGCGCCTCGACGACGGTGTGCCGTACGAGGGTGGGCACCCGGTGACGCAGCAACCGCGCCGCGTACCCGGCCCCTTCGGCGAGCTTGTCCGCGCGGCCCACCAGCGCTCCGGCCCGCCGCACCAGGGCCGTGGGCGCCGCGGACTCCACCAGCGCGGCCACCGTGACACCCGCCGCCGCGAGCCCGGTCGCCACCGGCAGCAGCAGCGGACCGGTCCCGGCGACGACCGCCCTCCGGCCGGACACCACGAGCCCGCCCTTCAGCATGGCCTGCGCACCTCCGGCGGTGACCACGCCCGGCAGGGTCCAGCCGGGGAAGGGCAGCACCTTCTCGTAGCCGCCGGTCGCGAGCAGGACGGCGTCCGCACGCACCTCGACGGGGTCCTCCTGCAGGGGGCCGCGCAGCGCGTGCACCGTGAGGCGCCGGGGGCCGCTCGCCCGCCGCTCCACGCACCACACGTGGTGGTCGGGGCGCAGGGTGACGAGCCCTGCGGCGACCTGCCGTTCCAGGCCGTCGCGCAGCCGCCGCCATGTCCGCCACCGGTGGTGCAGCGCCTGCGGACGCCGTGCGCCGAGGCCGGCCGAGGGCTGCCGGTAGAACTGGCCACCGGGCGCCTCCGCCGAGTCGACCACGGTGACCCGCACACCCTGCCCGGCCGCCGCCAGGGCCGCGGCGAGTCCGGCGGGGCCCGCGCCGATGATCGCGAAGTGTGGGAGTGAAGGCTCACGGTCAGTGCTCATGGCCCGTCCCCTCCTGGGTGCGGATCGTGTCTCCGGGCCGGACCGGCACCAGGCAAGCCCGTTGGTTGGGTCGGTCGTTGACGGTGACGAGGCAGTCGAAGCAGACGCCGATGCCGCAGAAGATCCCGCGCGGCCGGCCCTCGCCCCGGGTGGTGCGCCAGGATGTCACCCCGGCGGTCCAGAGCGCTGCGGCGACCGTCTGGCCGGGCAGAGCGTTGATCTCGGTGCCGTCCCATGTGACGGTGAAGGCCGGTCCCGGTCCCGGTTCCGCCTCGGCGAGTTCCAACGGATTCATGCCGTGTCCCCCTCGTACGCGTCGAACCGGTCCGGGCGGAACGGCGCGAGGTCCAGGTCGGGCCTCCGGCCCCCGAGCGCCTGGGCGATCAACTGTCCGGTGCCGGGGGCGAGTCCGATCCCCGCACCCTCGTGGCCACAGGCGTGGAACAGTCCCGGGACGCGGGGGTCCGGCCCGATCGCCGGTAGATGGTCGGGCATGTACGGCCGAAAGCCGACGTACGTCCGTATCGCCCGCACGCGCTCCAGGAACGGGAACAGCCGGGTCGCGCCGGCCGCCAGCGCCCGTACGACGGGCAGCGAGAACGACCGGTCGAAGCCGACGCGTTCGCGGCTCGCGCCGATCAGCACCGGCCCGCCGGCCGTGCCCTCGACGACCGGCGAGGTCTGGAGCGCCGCCGAGTCGCTGGCCACGTCGGCCACGTAGTCGGCGGCGTACACCTTGTGCCGCACCAGGGGCGGCAGCGGTTCGGTGACCAGGACGAAACCGCGCCGGGGGAGGACGGGCAGGCAGACTCCGGCGAGCGCGGCCACTTCTCCACCCCAGGTGCCGGCGGCGTTCACGACCGCCGGGGTGTGGATGTCGCCCCGGTCCGTCCGTACCCCGCGTACGGCACCGTCCGGTGTGCGCAGCACCTCGGTCACCGTCCGGCCGGTGAGCAGACGGGCGCCGGAGGCCCGTACGAGATGGGCGGCGGCGAGGGTGGGCATGACCTGGGCGTCCTGCGGGTAGTGCACGCCGCCCGCCAGTCCGGGCGCCAAGTGCGGTTCCAGGTCGGACAGTTGCCGCGCGGCCACCGTGACCGCCCGGACTCCGGCGGCGCGCTGTCCGGCGGCGAACTCCTCCAGCGCGGCGAGGCCTTCCGGCGCGGTGGCGACGACGACCCCGCCCTTCGGCTCGTACTCGAACGCCTTGCCCAGGTTCCCTTCGGCGGCCAGCTCCGCCCACAGGCGGTTGGACAGCAGGGCGAGTTCGAGTTCGGGACCCGGCTTCTTGTCGGAGACCAGGAGGTTGCCCTCACCGGCGCCCGTCGTGCCGCCGGCCACCGGGCCACGGTCCACCACGGCGACGGAAAGGCCCGCCCGGGCCGCGTACAGCGCACAGGCCGCGCCCACCATTCCCGCTCCGACAACCACGACGTCGCAGGTCAGTCGCTCGGTCACGCCAGTACTATGTCACATGGCGCAGTGCGGTGGAATACCTCGGCCGGCGCCTTCGGGGCGCCAGGTGTGCCGACCGGTTCAGCCCCGACTTCCCGTGCCGCGCCCCGCTGCCAACCCTCCTGCTGCCCCGTCAGGGCCGGTCGTCGAACGGTGTACCGCCCTGACCCGGCGGTCGAACTCGCGGTTGAGCAGCGGCATGAGCACGCAGGCGAAGCGGGCTGGTGCCAGGGTGCCCGAGTCCGGGCAGATCATGAAACGCCGCTGGTCGATGCCCTGCACAATGGCCGCCGCGACCTTCTCCGCCGTGAGGGGCTTGATCGTGCCGCCGATCCCCCGGGTCTCCGCCGGCTTCCACCGGTTCTCCTCGGCGAACTGCGGGTGTCCACGTCCGGCGGGAAGACGACGAGCAGACCGGCGGACGACACCGCGACCACACTGCCGCGCCCACGCTCCACCATGCCGGGCGCGACGGCCCGTACGGCGTGGAGCGTGCCGAAGTAGTCGATCTCGATCATCTGCCGGAAGACGTCGTCGGGCAGGTCGAGGAAGTGTCCCGGGCGGGCGAGCCCGGCCGAGGCGATCAGGATGTCGCAGGCTGCGCCTGCTCGTCCTCGAGTTCGGCGAGTGCCTGGGTGAGGGACGTCCGGCCGGCCACGTCGGCGGCGAGCGTGGCGACCGACCCCCGCGTCGCACCGGCCGCCACCCTGTGCTGTGGACCTCGCGCCCTTGGCCGTGGACCTCGCGCCCTTGGCCGTGGACCTCGCTGCCGCCGCCGCGGCCGACACCTCCTGCGCCGCCGTCGCCCGGGGGTTACGCGCCCCGCGCGATGAGCGAGAGTTTGCACCACGTGCAGCGAGGAGCCGGGCCGTGGCCGGGCCGATTCCGCTCGACCCGCCGGTGACGACGACATGGGCCGAACCGATGCCCATGGGGCGGGTGTTCCGCGGTCTCATGGCGGGGGAGCGCAGGGTTGAGGAAAGCGATGAGGGTAGGCCGGGAAGACGGATACGCCGCACGCCTCCCAGGTCAGAGCCCGAGCCCTTGGACCATCTCGTCCACGACGACCCGGCACCGGGGCAGGGGACGCCGCCGACCCTCCTCGTGCGAGGGTGCCGGGGCGCGGGTCCCCGGGGCGGCAGGCCGGTCCGTCGACGTCGTGGCCACCGGGATCTCCCGCAGCCACTGCTGGACGACCCGCACCGGGATGCCGTGGTGGCGGGCGGCGTCTTCGACCGTGAGCCTGCCGGAGAGGATGTCCGCGAGGAGACGGATCCGCTCGGTCGGGGAGATCTCCGAGGCCTTCAAAAGCCGGTCCTTTCCGTGGGACGTGCACGGGCGTTCACCGATGTCGCGGTCGAGCCGTCGGAACAAGGCCGTCGTCCCGGTCCCGCGCGGGCCGAGTACCGGGATGGCGCAAGGCCAGTCGTCCCACGCACGGGCCTGTGGGGCCGGGCGCCGAGACGACGTGGGTCGGCGGGAGCGCCCCTCCAGGGTGGTGGGGAACCGCGCCACCAACCACGTACGACGCGCGGCGGAACCCATCGCCCGGACCCGACGAACCGTCCGTATCCGATGACGGCAACTCGAACGCCCCACCCCACATGCTCTCGCCCCCGCACCCGCCGAAACTGACCCCATGCCAGGACCCGCCCCCGGCCCGCCCACCACCACACCGGGCCGTATCGAGGACTACGCCCTCATCGGCGACCTCCTCAGCGCCGCCCTCGTGGGCAAGGACGGCAGCGTCGACTGGCTCTGTCTCCCCCGCTTCGACTCACCCGCCTGCTTCGCCGCCCTCCTCGGCGACGAGGACAACGGCCGCTGGCGCATCGCGCCGGCGGACGAGAACGGCCCGTACGCCCGCCGCCGCTACCGGGACGACACCCTGGTCCTGGAGACGGAGTGGGAGACGGCCGCGGGCCAGGTCCTGGTCACCGACTTCATGCCGTGCCGCAAGTCCGGCGCCCCCTGCGTCGTACGCATCGTCGAAGGCCTCTCCGGTACCGTTGACATGCGCATGGAGCTGCGGCTCCGCTTCGACTACGGCCGGGTCCTGCCCTGGATGCGCCGACGTGACGGCCGGTTGACGGGCATCGCGGGACCCGAGTCGGTGTGGCTGCGCACCCCCGTCCGGCCGGTCGCCCACGGCACCGCCCACACCGCCGTCTTCCCGGTCACGGCGGGCGAACGCATCCCTTTCGTGCTGACCTGGCACCCCTCCCACCTGCCCGCTCCCGAACAGGTGGACGCGTTCGAGGCACTGCGCACCACGGAGTCGTACTGGCGGCGCTGGCTGCGCAGGCTGACGTACGACGGGCCGTACCGCGACGCCGTGGCCCGCTCCCTGATCACCCTCAAGGCGCTGACGTACCAGCCGACCGGTGGCATCGTCGCCGCCCCGACCACCTCTCTGCCCGAGGAGATCGGGGGCGTCCGGAACTGGGACTACCGCTTCTGCTGGCTACGGGACGCGGGCATGACCCTGGAGGCGCTGTTGCGCAGCGGGTTCACCGCCGAGGCGGACGCCTGGCGGGGCTGGCTGGAGCGGGCGGTGGCGGGGCGGCCCGAGGACGTGCAGATCATGTACGGCATCGCGGGGGAGCGGCGGCTCACCGAGTGGGAGGCCGACTGGCTGCCCGGCTACGAGGGTTCGCGCCCGGTGCGGATCGGGAACGCCGCGGCCGGTCAGCGACAACTCGACGTCCCCGGCGAGGTGATGGACGCCATTCACCTGGCCGTCGGCTGCGGATTGCGCCCCCGACAGCACCTGTACTCCCTGCAGTCGGTCTTCCTGGAACACCTGGAGCGGGTATGGGGTGAGCCCGACCAGGGGCTGTGGGAGATGCGCGGCGCCCCACGCCACTACACCCACTCCAAGGTGATGTGCTGGGTCGCCTTCGACCGGGCGGTCCGGTTGGCCGAGGACCACGGCCGAGCCGGCCCGGTGGGGCGGTGGCGGGCGGTCCGCGACCGTATCCATCGCGAGGTATGCGAGAACGCGTTCGACCCGGTACGGGGGACGTTCACCCAGTCGTACGGCTCCCGCGCACTCGACGCCGCGCTGCTGCAGATCCCGCAGACCGGGTTTCTGCCGCCGGACGACCCACGTGTGATCGGCACCATCGAGGCCGTCCGGCGTGAACTCGTCACCGGAGGGCTCGTGGCCCGCTATTCGGTCGGCACCGCCGACTCACCGGACGGCCTCGTCGGCGGCGAGGGCGCCTTCCTCGCCTGCTCGTTCTGGCTCGCGGACGCCCTGCGGCTGATCGGCCGCGAGGACGAGGCCCGTGCCCTGTACGAGCGGCTGCTGGGGCTGCGCAACGACGTCGGGCTGCTCGCCGAGGAGTACGACCCGCGGGCCGGCCGTCAACTGGGCAACTTTCCGCAGGCGTTCACCCATGTCCCGCTGATCCGGGTCGCCTACGAGCTCGACCACCACGCCCTCCACGCCCGCCGGGGCGAACCGAAAGCGCCACCCCGGGTCACTCCGTGGGCACCCCCTCGGCGCGGGACGTCAGCACCCTGACACCCAGATCGGGGCGGCCTTCGGCGCCGAACGCGCCCGGGTCGACGCCGACTGCCGACAGGCCGACCTTCTACCTGGTCGCCCTCGACGCCGCCGCGCTCAACATGGCGCCCGTGCACGACGCGGTGGCCGCGCACACAGCGCTCGTGGTGGCGGCCCCGGGCCGGGGGGGGCCCCCCCGTCGAGTGGACCCCTGTCCCCCCCCCGGGGGCCCCCCCCGGGCTAACACGGGCGGGGGGGGTGGGGGCCCCCGGGGGACA